>JADJOH010000008.1:0-600000 GCA_016713925.1 Bacteroidota bacterium | reverse complement strand
CAAATGTTCCATTAATTATCACTGCCACTTATTCTGATAATACCACAGCTCCCATGACCGTGATGTTAACATCAGGCGGTTCCTCTGCCCAAACCTTCCCTGACATGGTTGTCCCGTGTACCAATGTTGGTATTCTGGAAGCTGAATTCACCAATTGTAACAATCAACTGACTACAGCTTATGTTACTATTACTGCATTGGGCTATTCTTCTTTTGTTGTTGCGCAAAATGGGAAATTAAACACTCCATGTCCGGAAGGACCTATTACCGTAAAGGCAACCAATATGAATGGAACTGCATCCACCATACGTAATTTAAATATTCAACCGGTACCGGTAGTTAATTTAACAGGTCCAATAAAAGTATGTGGCGATTTATATCCAAACACGGAGATCATGCGCGTAGACTTAAGCAGCACTGTGACCGGCAATATTGTTTTAGCTGAAGAGAATATTCTCCTGTATCAGGTCTGGGATTCTACACAGACGAAGTTCGATGCCTTTTGCTATAGCTGGCCCTATATCGGAGGAGTACCACCGCCCGACACCGCCATGAAAATTGTTTTGGAAGAAGTTCCCAATTACATTGGAGTACATTCCATTTCAAATACACCCGGATACCTTAATGCTAAAATCACTTATTATTTAAATGGAACGGAATATATTATCCGGCCACAAGTTCCGGCGAATCTTTCCATTCTCAATGCCGGAGCAGTCGGGACATTAACACAAGTACATTTCAATGGGCCATGTACTATTTACGATAGTGCCAATAATTTATTAGGAACGGGAACGCTCAACGATGTGTATTTGGCGTTTATCAGGAAACAATAGGATGTCGAGGTTTTGGATGGTGCGTTTTATAGAGAACACTTCAGAAGAAAAGGCCATCACTCTCTGTCCAGCGTAAAATAATCATTCATCGGATCGAACACATAATCGATCCAGCCATTGCCATGTTTGTCGGCTTCTTCCTGTGAAGGAAAACCGGTATGAATTAAAACCACATCAGTACCGGCAGCATGTGCAATGAATCGCATGTGCACGGAAGAGGGTTTTGCTTTCTTCTCCCATTCTGTAGGCTTCCAGGTAAAGCCGAGCTCTTTGCCGAAAACAAAATGCCTAACCTCTCCTTTTACCCAACCGTCAAACATTTCAAAATGTCCACCGGGTTTTGGTTCGATCACCGAGAGTCCTCCACCCCATGCGGCAATGATGCCGGGATCTGTCATCGCTTCAAACACCTCATCGGGTGTGGCGTAAACAACAAAGGTTGTTCTGAATGTAAATGCTGCCATTGTATGTCTGCTAAATTAATTGTTGCATGGCTTACCGGAATTCTTCAGATTATCGTAAGCCGGATTATCTATAAGACGATCTTCTATTGAATAAAACTTATTCTTTGAGTGAACTTTTGTCCATCTACGGTCATGCGCAACAGGTAGACACCATGGTAGGCTGCACCATCTAATTCGTACACCATCTGCCCTGTTTTGTTTCCAAGATCTACGCGCTGAAGTAAGCGACCTTGCATGTCCAGCACTTCCAATTGTACCGGGGCCGATTTCTCCAAATCCATTTTAACATTCATCTTTCCCTGAGCAGGATTCGGATAGGCTTCAAAACCGAACTGTTGAGCTGTTAATTCATTGACAGCTGTTACACCCGACACATTAATATCATCGATATAAATATTATTCCCATTCACATTGGTAAATTCAAATTTCACTCTGACAGAGGGTCTGTTGGATGCATTGGGCAGGTTTACAACCAGAGTATTCCATTCTGCAGATGAAGGAATAAAATTACTGCTTGTATTTGGCGCAGTTCGCAATGCTGCACCTTGAAACGAATACCTCATCTGCCACGATGAGCCGCAGTTTGTGGAAACGAAGACCCGCAGCATACTACTATCGCTATTATTCTTTGATGCAAAAGCATATTTAAAGCTCACCTGCGCTCCGTTTACTCCGTTAAGGTTAAGCGTTGGTGTAATGACAGCATCAACACTTCCACCCGGATTACCACTTTGGTTTGTTAAACGCAGTGATTTTGTTCCTGTAGCGCCCGTAAGTGTACTCAACGACCATGCATTTGTGTTCCCGAAATTTTCAACAGACCATTCGCCTCCGGGAAATGAAATGGATTCAAAACTCTCAGCATAGGGTGCAGGATTAGTTCCCGGATTTGGGAATACTTCTACGATCCCGTTTCTGGTAATTACATCTCCACCAACACCATTTGATACTGTCAAAGTCACATCATACACGCCTGGTGTGCTATAACTCACTATGGGGTTAGCCGAAGTATCGGTAGCTGGATTTCCTCCCGGAAACTGCCATGATCTTGAAGTGACCGTTCCTCCCCAGGACACATCTTTAAAATACACGATACCGCCCTGACAAATAGCATATTTCTGTACATTAAAATCAGCAACAGGAGCACAAGTTTGGAGTGACATGTCCGGTGTTGGTTCCGGTACTTATCAGATTTGAATTGGTCCAGAGGTTATTCCGGTTACCGATCGAAGAATTCAAAGCAGCATGCATCGCCATTTTCTGACCTTCTGTAAACATATAATGGCAACTGGCATAATCCATATAATTCTGAACATTGTCAATGGCACCGCAGGTCGATTGAGCGGTATTGCAGGAAAAATCACTCGTTCCGATCGTGTTCGGTGTATCTGAAATTCCATCATCTGAATTACAATTGGAAGCAATGCCCGGACTGTTAGTAGAGCCCCAGGTATGCGGCAGATCCAGCCAATGTCCGACTTCATGCGTCAGTGAACGCTCCGTATAATTTGATCCGCTGCTGGTACCTATACCACCTACATAATCATGCCGGATCACCACACCATCAATAGCTGCAGAAATTCCGGGATAATAGGCGTACCCTGCGGCACCACTTTCGATATTCTTTACCACCCAAATATTAAAATACTTATTAGACGGCCAACCGACGAGTGCCTTCACATTGTCACTGGCAGATGCCGTAAGCGGAGAATAGGTACGTGTAATTCCATCCGTACAATTCCCGAAGGGATCCACATTCGGTAACACCAATTCAATCTGACAATCCGCAAAAATGGGTTGGAATAAAGGAATCACCATTCCCGTGTCAGGATTCAGCTTTTGAAAACTCTTATTCATAATATCCACCGCATCCAAAATCTGCGCCTTACTGATATTTTCTGTTCCATAAGTATGAATCACATGAAACACTACAGGAATCTTATAAATCACAGTTCCTGCAGTGGAGATGGACCGGTTGGCTTGTTTCAAGAATTCACTTCTAAAGGACCTCAACGCAGCGTTACGAACTGCTGCATCCGGATCAGCATTTACTGCCTCCAACCACTTTACATCCGTATCACAACTCCGAAACGGAATATCCTGACCATTCACCCTCGTGATAAACAGCGAGAAAACTATAACTATTCCAATGATATTTTTCATGTTGATTTTTTCAATTTATGCAATAAATAACGCCCGAACAGAATATCCGGGCGCTATTTTAAACCTTAACTAAATGATGGCTTACTTTATTACTACTTTCTTTGTTACTGCTTTATCACCGAAAGTCAATCGAACAAAATATACACCCTTGGCCAGATCCTGACTCATGGTGTACTGGTGTTCTCCTGCGGGTAATTCATCAGTGAACGTGCTGATCAAACGTCCCTGAGCATCTGTCACATCAATTTTCACAAGACCGGTATAGGTCATGTTGAAATCCACATAGGTGAAAGATGAAGAAGGATTCGGATAGACGATAACGTTAGAATTGTCGGCATTCACCTCGTCTATCCCCACTGTACCGTTGATATTGATATTATCAATGAAAATATTATTTCCGGTATCGTGGTTAAACTCAAAACGGAATCTGATATTGGGTCGGGTAGAGATGGAGGTTGGTGTAAGACTGACTGTTTCCGTTCTCCATTGAGTAGAAGATGGATAAAAGTCATTTGCGATAGCAGTTGTAGTTGTTGCAAGACTTGCGCCCTGCTTGGCATAACGCGGCATCCAGGTTTGTCCGCAATTGGAAGAGAAATACACAGTCAGTTTATCGTCATTGGTTCCGGTTGAAGTAGGATAAGCAAAAGCCATGTCAAAAGTCATGATGGTTCCGGTAACACCCGTGAAGTTGAATGCATTCGTTATAAACTCATCCGGACCTTTATCATTATTTGAAAAATTATAAAGGTTGATGGAATATTGACCGGTGGCTGCGGCTACATTATTTACTTCCCATTCGCTACCGCCATTGGCATTTATATTTACCCAACTGTTGGCAGTTGGAAATAATCCACCTTCAAAACCTTCAGAGTAAGGTACAGAGGTCGTCACATTATTCGGACTGACAATCACAATTCCGGTTTCCGTTTTAGAATCTGTTCCTGAAGCATTAGTTACAGTTAAAGTAACATCATATACACCGGGAGTATTATATACTACCAGCGGATTTCTTGATGTATCTGTTGCCGGAGATCCGCCAGGGAATGTCCATACCCTGGAAGCCACTTCACCTCTCCATGAAATATCAACAAATTGAGTGGAACCACCTTCACAAATCAAGCGAGGGCGGGGAATGAAATCCGCTTTTGGTGCGCAAAGGACGGCAGGTGAGCCATCCGTACCCGTTAAGACAAGGTTATTAGCATTCCATAAATTATTTCTTCCGCTGGTGGCACTGGCCAATGCTGCATTCATTCTGGCAGACTGTCCAACAGAAAACATATTCTGGCAATCGCCATTGGTATAATCCATATAATTCACATACATGTCGCCATTAGGAGCATTACCCGGGCAACTGCTTAGATAGGGCCATGTTGGGCAGATAGATAAATTGGCCTCATAATGAGGAGGGGTATCAGAAACGAAATCATTTCCACAGGTATTGTCTCCCCAAATATGACGAAGATTTAACCAGTGACCTACCTCATGTGTCGCCGTTCTTCCTGCATTCCCTGTACCGGCAGCAGTTCCGATATTGCCCATAAAATCATGTTTAATCACCACACCATCTGTCAATGGGGATCCTGTACCGGGGAACTGCGCAAAACCGATTACCTGACCGGGCGAACCACCTGAATTCTCAATACTGTTGACTACCCACATGTTCAGATATTGGTTGCTTGGCCAATAACTCAATGCTTTCACATTGTTTCGGGCATTCACTGTTAAAGGAGAATAAACACGAACGATACCATCGGTACAATTGCCATTTGGATCCAACTGCGCGAGTCGGAATTCAACTTGTGTATTTCCAATCAAGGGTTGAAAAACGGCAGGACAATTTGTTGTATCTGCATTCAACGCATTAAAATCTTCATTAAGAATATCAATCTGATTCTGAATTTGTGCTTTTGAAATGTTCTCCGAACCGTTAAAATGGATCACATGCACTACTACCGGAATAACTTTTACTACCGCAGCACCTTTCTCTGTGGCGGATTGATTTTGTTGTTGTTCGAGATACTGTTGCGTCCACAGTTCCATCGCCTCTCTGTTTCTTAAAAGTTGAGGATCTTTTGCAGCAGCCTCCTGAAACATAATTTCAGTAAGACACTTTTCCTGGGCAAACAAACTACCGCCTGCACTTACAAGCAGCGACATTACTATAGTTATAATTTTTTTCATGCTATTTGAATTCGTTTTTTTGTTTTGGAAGCACTAAGATACGGATAAGATACCTCGTTTTTAGGTTACATAAGTTGCAGTAGCTGAACCGTTACGGGAATGCGAATTTATAAATTGCCTGAATACGAAACAGATAAATTATAAAAAAGATAGCCCTCACTGAAAAAAATCTTCAGTAAGGGCTACAAAACCTTGATTATTTACAATTATATGACTCTTTTAGGAAGCGCTCTTCAGTTCCTGCAGCTTGACTTTCAACTTGTTTATTTCATCTTTAGCCTGCTGAATCTTATCTTCATACTCCTGACGCAAAGCCGCAGCATTTTTTGAGTTCGCAAAGAATCCCAGATTATTCTCCCATAATTGCACTTCACCGGTCAGCTTATTGACTTTACTCAAGAGGTTGCGCTGCTCGTCATTTCCTCCACCATCCTGATGCTGTGGCTTATAGCTACGTTCTGAACGCTCATTGCGCTCCGGACGATCCTGACGCTGACGGTAGGATTGCTTGTACTCCGGCTTGGCTTTTAAGGCATCGAAATGCACTTGAATCGCTGCACGAAAACGTTGCTGGATATCATCTTTCTGCTTTAGAGGAACCAATCCGATTTCAGTGAATTTCCTCTGGAATGTCTTCAATTGCTCGATGGCTTCATTAGGATCAGCCGGAAGTGCGAATTCTTCAACAGCTTTTATCAATTCATTCTTCTGTTCCAGATTTCCGGACTGCGCCTGATCCTGATCCGAGAAATGAGCTGTTTTACGACCGAAGAAATCATCACATGCTGCCTTAAAGCGGTGCCAGATCTTTTCATTCTGCGACCCGGCAGGTCCTAATTTCTTCCATTCCTGTTGCAGGCGAATCAACTCATTGGCCGTATTTTTCCAGTCGCTGCTTTCCTTTAAACTTTCTGCCTGAATACAGAGTTCTGTTTTGGCTTGCAGATTCGTAGCATATTCCTGCTTTTTACTCTTATAAAACTCATCCTTATTCTTAAAGAACTGATCACAGGAAGTTTTGAATTTATGCCAGATGGAATCGTTATGCTCCTTCCCGGCGGGACCAATTTTTCTCCACTCGCCCTGAAGTTCCAGCAATCGCTTCAATCCATCCTGCCATTGCTGATGTTTATCAAACTTCTCCTTTAAAAACTCCTCCACTTTAGCAACCAACTCATTCTTCGCATTGAAATTATCATCAAAGAATTTCTTTTGCGAGTCGAGGTAAGAACGCTTATTTTCAAATATTTTATCGACAGCTGCTTTAAATCGCACCCATATTTCCGTTCTCTTCTCTCTTGGGACAGCACCTATTTCGCGCCATTTATGTTGCAAGGCCTGAATATCCTGCAGGGCTTTGTTCAAAGATGGCTCGAGCAGCAATTCTTCTGCTTTTTCACATAAATGCATTTTCATTTCGAGATTTTTCTTCATCTCGAGATCCTGCAACTCCCGATTCAGACGGATAAACTCATAAAACCGATCGCTGTAGAGTTTATAGGTCATCCATAAATCATTCACGTTTTGCGGAGGCACGGGACCGATACTTCTCCACTTCGCCTGCAGGTCATGAAATTCATTAAAAGCCTTCGACATATCTTCTTCTTTCTGCAAGATGTTTTTCATCTGTTGCAAAATCTCATTCTTTTGTCGAAGATTCTCTGTGCGGATTTTTTCCTGACCGAGCACAAACTCAGAGCGACGTTTCTGGAAATATTTATAGGCTTCTGAAAGGCGTTCTTCCAGCGCATCTTTATAATCAAAATCTTCTTTCACTCCACCTGCTTCTATGAAAGAGGCGAAGGCAAGATCTTTTTCCTGATTAAAAATGGTTAAAAAGGCTTCACGTGCAGCATACACACTATTCTTTACAGCATTCAGGTCATTCTCCTTACTAAGCGCTTCCATTTTAGTCACGAGCTCTTCCTTTGACATATGCCCGAAGCTCTCTAATGGCAAAGCTTCCACTTCTTCATGGTGCTCCGCTATGACATCAAGATGCGCTATTTCTTCTTCATGATGAGGCACAAGCGTCTCTTCAGCAGGAATTTCAGCTTCTTTCACCGGTTGCTCTAACGGAGTATCTGCTACCTCCGCGACGGGGGTCTCGGCCTTCACTGTTACCGGGCTTACCGTCTCCTCCGTGATTTGCACCTCCGATGCTGCATGAACTGCATTAGGTGTCTCGGGATTTGAAGAGCTGTTTTCTTCCTGTAATTCAGACTTTTCATTTGATAAAGCAGCTGAATTGTCTGCTGTGATTTCCGGATTCATTTGCTCCTCCGGGTTAGTTGGCTTGCTATCCATTTTTGTTGTGTGAGTTCTGTTCGCTGTTTCTGCGAACCTATAGATCAATACTTATTTAATAGAGTTTAGTCCTCGTTCATGCATGACAAAAAAAGCTCCCCGTTTATTGGGAGCTTGTACAAATATACTTCAAAAAAAAGCCCAATGCAAGTGTTTCATGTCATGGTATCATTATTTTTGTATTTCGAAAATAATAAGTACTAATTTTAAGCTTTTAACTAAATATACGGGGTGTGGCGCAGTTGGTAGCGTACCACGTTCGGGACGTGGGGGCCGGAGGTTCGAGTCCTCTCACCTCGACTTAACTCCCACAACTTCCTGTTTGCTAAAATCTTTCTATTAAAATCCGGAAGTATAATTTTCCATTTCTTAAACCGGCTGCATCTCTAATTAAAAACCGCGGCGCAGTGATCATTCTTACAATTTAACGGAAACACGATCTTCATTTCATCAATATGATTATCTTCGTTTTATCAACCCTCCATAAAATGAAAAAAATTCTATTTCTATTCGCGATGGCCGTCATGGTCATGACGTCGTGTCAATCCACAAAAACAGCGGCTGTACGAAAACAACAATTTAGCGGAGAGGGATCTTCAGAGAATCTGAGTGCGAGGAAATTATGGGAGCTGGAACGTCAGGCGGATCCGAAAACAGGAAAGATTCCTTTTATGATGAAAGAAAAGGAGCAGGCTTTTGCGGCAACACTTCCCGGAAATTATTCGGCCGCCCGAACAAGTACGCAACAGGTTCCGTGGCAATTCCGTGGTCCATCTAATCTGGGTGGTCGCACAAGGGCATTTGCGATAGATGTCACCAACGAAAATGTACTGTTCGCCGGAGCTGTTTCCGGTGGACTCTGGAAGAGTAGCGATGGCGGGAATACGTGGAACAGAGTCACCTCTGTGGCAAGTTATCAAGGCATCAATGCCATTGCACAGGATACCCGCACCGGACATACCGATACCTGGTATTACCTGACCGGTGAGGCTTATGGTACTTCTGCCAGCGGAGGAGCTGCATTTTATCTGGGAAATGGAGTTTATAAATCTACGGATGGAGGCTTAACCTGGAACTCACTGGCATCTACTACTTCAAATACACCACAAACCTTCGATAATGTTTGGGATGTGACCTGGAATATTGTCACTGATCCATCCAATACCACACAAGAAGAAGTGTATGCTGCCATGTATGATGCCATCTACCGCAGTGTCAACGGGGGTACTTCATGGTCTTTGGTAAAAGGAAATGCCGGTACACAATCCTTGCAGGCGTATTTCACCGATGTGGCCGTTTCGCCTACAGGAGTTGTATTTGCCACTGTCAGCAGTGATGGAACCGTTGCTCAAAAAGGCATCTGGCGGTCACCCGATGGCGTTACCTGGACCAATATTCTCCCGCCTAACTTTCCGGCAGTATATGACCGACAAGTGATCGGTATTGATCCCAACAATGAAAATACAGTTTACTTTTTCGGACCTACTCCCGGCTTCGGCAGAGTCAGCACCGACTTTCAAGGCGACACTTTATACAATAGTTTGTGGCGTTATGAATATGTATCAGGAACCGGTGCAGGAGCAGGTGGAGTATGGACAGATCTTTCACAGAATCTCCCGGGAAATATTGATGTTTTCAACGGGATGAATACACAGGGAGGATACGATGTAGTAGTAAAAGTTAAGCCGGGTAATCCGAATATAATTTTCCTTGGCGGTACTAATATTTTTCGATCCACTTCCGGATTCAACGATTCATTAAATACAACTGTTATTGGAGGGTACGCCATCGGCGCGGCATTGCCCTTTGTAGATGAATATCCGGGTCACCATCCTGATCAGCATGGACTCTTCTTTCTACCTTCCAATCCGGATATCATGTATTCGGCTTGTGATGGTGGTATCTCCCGTTGCGACGACAATACAGCATCAAATGTAGTTTGGAATGATAAGAATAGCAGCTATATCTCCTCACAGTTTTATACGGTGACATTGGACATGAATACGACAAGCAATTTAATTTTAGGTGGATTACAAGATAACGGTACCTACACTACGAACTCCGTGAATCCTCTTGATCCATGGGTACATTCCTTTGATGGTGATGGTTCTTATTCTGCCATCGGCAACAGCACGGATTATTATTTCTCAAAACAACAGGGACGTGTGTATAAAACATTGCTTGACGCCAACGGAAATGTTACTTCCTATCGAAGAATAGATCCTATCGGTGCCACGAACTATCAATTCATCGCTCCTTTCGTATTGGATCCCAACAATCAAAACATCATGTATCTGGCCGCCGGAGAATACATCTGGCGCAATGATGATCTCAGCGGAATTCCGTTGACGAATGAATTTGATACCATCTCCATCAACTGGACACAGCTTCCCGACACGCTTATTACAGCAGGAGAGGTGATCACAGCGGTCAGCATCAGCACGGTTCCGGCACATCGGCTCTATTATGGCACTAACAGAAAGAATATTTACCGTCTGGACAATGCGAATACCGGAACACCGGTTCGTACTACCATTACTTCTAATTTATTTCCCGCTTCAGGATATGTGAGTTGCATTGCCGTGAACCCTCAAAACGCCGATGAGTTGATGGTGGTTTTTAGTAACTACAGTGTGTATAGTCTGTGGCATTCAACAGACGGAGGCACTACATGGGCAAAAGCGGGTGGGAATCTGGAAGCAAATATTTCAGGTACCGGCAATGGACCCTCTATGCGTTGGGCAAGTATATTACCATTGCAGAGCGGCGGAACGGTATATTTTGCCGGAGGAAGTACAGGATTGTATGCAACGACAACGCTGAACAATACATCCACTGTCTGGATACAACAAGGCGCAGGGAATATAGGCACCTCCATTGTGAATATGATTGCAGCGCGTTATGCAGATGGATTGGTGGCGGTGGCTACACATGGAAATGGAATGTACAGTGCAAATATTACTTCCCTCAACGATATCACCTCCTTGAATTCAACCGACGATTTAGAGACGTTTCAACTTTTTCCCAATCCGGCAGCCAGAGAAATAGCTGTTCTACTTCCTACCTCTTTCAACTCCGGTCCATTACAGGCACGTATCACAGATGAATTAGGACGTAACGTTTGGCAATCCTCACCCACTCCCTCATCAGAAGGAAAATTCACCGTTCCCGTGCAAGCACTTCGCAGTGGAATTTATTATCTGATACTGGAACAAAACGGGAAGAGATTGGCGAGAGGTTTTACGAAGAAGTAGGTTAAGATAAGCCGGCCACAGGAAGCAACTATTTATAAATTCATTAACTAGATACTGAAAATGGAAGTATGTCGAAATTAAAAAAGAAAGACAAGATAAGAATAAGCATTGGTTGAACAGGAAAAACTATTGCTTATTTGTGATGGGGGCTTGTTCCTATTTCGTCTTTCCTGACAAGAAGGTAGCCGGTCTAGCCAGGCGGGGACTTGCCGGGAGCGGCAGGGCTAGGCAAATGCCATATAAAAACTTAAGGCAAATTTCTTCCAATAAAAGAACTTTTTTGCACAACGCTTCAATGTTCTTATCTTTAGACAAAGTTTCAAACCATGAAATCAATGAGCCTCCAGTTAAGAAAATTGAACCTTATTGAATACCTACTAGGTGTTCAAGACGAAAAAGTTTTTGATAAAATCGAATCGACCATTCAAAAAAGCATTAAAAATGTGAAACCAGGCGATGTTGTGTTCACCAAAAACGACCTGATCGAAAGAGTAGAATTCACTAACAAGCAAATAAAAAAAGGGCACACTTTAACTCAAAAAGAATTAGAGCAGCAATCTAAAAACTGGTAGTCTGAATGGCACAAATTATCTGGACCTATTTTGCAACATTAGAGCTCAAAAATATTTACCTGTACTATAAATTAGTAGCTAATAAAAGGGTTGCAGACAAGATAAAAAAATCTATTTTCCTTACTACTAAAAAACTCTCTAAAAATCCTCTACTTGGCCACATAGAAGAGAATTTAACAGAACTTAAACAAGGGCATCGCTATCTGGTTGATGGCAACTATAAAATTATTTATAGATTAATTAATGATGAAATTTACATTGTGGACATTTTTGACTGCAGACAAAATCCACAAAAAATGAAATTACATCCTGGTTAAAAGTAGTTGTCCAGCCCCTAACAGGGTAGCCCTCTCTGCCTGCGCATTATAAAGAATTGGGAACGATAAAATATCAGCATTCGCTAAAGATATTTCTGACAATCCTGTTGTCACGAGGCAGCGTTGCTCTTTCTCACTGTTGTAAACTTTGATCGCGGTGGTAAACTTTGATTGAGATACTCTACCACCATATATCGTCATGAAAGGAGGAGACGCGACAAGCTACAGCATATCATTTCGGACGGCAAACTTTAGTTACATTTGAAATGTAGCTTTATTAATAATAATTTAAGTTAATCCCCGCCATAGCAACCCCCACGCTCTCCCTTTTACAATCCTCTCAAATCAACAAAGCTTCATCAATTGATTGTGCAAACTCACTTTATCATTCACCCTTGCTGATAATTGCTCAATGGAGATCCGTTCCTGCAGCATGGTATCACGATCGCGGATGGTCACCATATTGTCCTCGAGTGTCTGATGATCTATCGTTATGCAGAGCGGTGTACCGATGGCATCCATTCTTCGGTAACGCTTACCGATAGAATCCTTCTCTTCGTAAATGCAGAGATGGTCGAATTTGAGGCGATCTAAAATTTCGCGTGCTTTCTCAGGGAGTCCGTCCTTTTTCAGCAAGGGAAGTACGGCGACTTTATAGGGAGCAAGAAAGGGAGGAATCCGCAATACCACACGTGAACTTCCATCTTCCAGTATTTCTTCAGCATACGCTTGTGAAAGTGTAGCTAAGAAGAGACGATCCAAACCGATGGACGTTTCAACCACATAGGGAATGTAGTTTTCATTGTCCTCCGGATCAAAATACTGTTGCTTTTTACCGCTGAACACTTCGTGACTCTTTAAATCGAAATCTGTCCGGGAATGAATTCCTTCCAGTTCCTTAAATCCAAATGGAAATTCAAACTCGATATCACAGGCCGCATTGGCATAATGGGCGAGTTTGATATGATCATGAAAACGATATTTATTATCCGGGAAACCAAGACTGCGGTGCCAGTTGATGCGTGTTTGCTTCCACTTCTCATACCATTCGAGTTCTGTTCCGGGTTTTACAAAATACTGCATTTCCATCTGCTCAAACTCCCGCATGCGGAAAATAAACTGACGCGCCACAATCTCATTACGAAATGCCTTGCCGGTTTGTGCAATACCAAAAGGAATTTTCATCCTGCCGGTCTTCTGCACATTTAAAAAATTCACAAAAATTCCCTGCGCTGTTTCCGGACGCAAATATATCGTACTCGAATCTTCACTCACAGAACCTACTTGAGTACTGAACATCAGATTAAACTGACGCACGTCGGTCCAGTTACGGGTACCACTCACCGGACAAGTAATTTCAAGGTCGATGATGATCTGTTTTACTTCCTCCAGATTATTCTCCTCCAGTGCCGATTTAAAGCGGACATTAATTTCGTCGATCTTCTTCTGATTCTCGAGCACACGTGGATTGGTGGAGAGGAACATCGTCTCATCAAAATTCTCAAAGCGCGCACTCGCCTTTTCTACTTCCTTACGGATTTTAGCTTCTATTTTTGAGATGTATTCTTCAATCAACACATCCGCACGGTAGCGCTTTTTTGAATCTTTATTGTCGATGAGCGGATCATTAAATGCATCCACGTGTCCGGAAGCTTTCCAGGTAGTGGGATGCATAAAAATAGCAGCATCAATACCCACAATATTTTCATGAAGCTGCACCATCGACTTCCACCAATAATCGCGGAGGTTTTTCTTCAGCTCAGCTCCCTGTTGGCCGTAATCATAGACTGCACTGAGTCCGTCATAGATCTCACTGGACTGAAAAATAAATCCATACTCCTTGCAATGGCTGATAATATTCTTGAACAGCTCTTCTCCTGTAAGCTTCTTAATCGTAACTGTAGACATAGCGGCAAAAATAGCATATTCTAAAGATTCGGGAGATTGTATAAGGATTAAGGTGATATCAAAAAGCATAAACTACAAACAAAAGAGCCCTCCAAACCGGATCCCGAAAAGACCCTGCCAACAAATCCGTGAAAATCATAATAATCAGCGTCATCCGCGATCTATTGTAGAATTTTATAGAATACGATAATCATTTTTGCACTTTTGCAGAATGCCTTCAATATACCTGGATCATAACAGCACTACCCCGGTCGACACCAACGTTTTGGAAGCCATGCTGCCTTATTTCAGCGAGAAATTCGGGAATGCTGCCAGCAAGACGCATACGTATGGATGGACTGCCGCTGCTGTGGTGGAGAAAGCCCGCGCACAGGTGGCCGAACTCATCGGTGCTGAACCTTCGGAAATAATTTTCACATCGGGAGCAACGGAATCATTAAATCTGGCCATTCGTGGCGCCATGGAAGCCTATGCACAAAAGGGACGACATTTAATTGTTTGCGCTACTGAACATAAAGCTGTTTTAGACACCGCGAAAGATTTAGGATTTAAAAATATTGAAACGAGTTTTTTACCGGTAGACCGGGAAGGCATCATCAATCCGGATGAGTTAAGAAAATTAATTCGTGAAGATACGGTGCTGGTTGCTGTGATGATGGCGAATAACGAAACAGGGGTGGTGCAAGATAGTCGGGGGATTGGTGAGATTTGCAGAGAACGAAAAGTGTTGCATCTCAGTGATACAACGCAGGCCATTGGAAAGATCAGAGTGAATGTGAATGAGAATAAGTTGGACCTTTGCACCCTCTCTGCGCATAAAGTATATGGACCAAAAGGCGTTGGTGCATTGTATGTAAGACGGAAAGACCCACGTGTAAAATTAATTGCTGAAATCACCGGAGGCGGACATGAGCAGGGACTTCGTTCAGGCACTTTAAATGTTCCGGGCATCGTTGGAATTGGAGAAGCCTGTCGGTTAGCCGGAGAAAATTTATGGGACTATGGGATCCATACTTCGCGCTGGCGCACGCTCCTCGAACAACAGCTCACGCTACATCAGCGCGGCTACATCAATGGCAGTATTAAATCACGCTTACCCAACACCACGAACCTCCACTTTCCCGGTTTAAAGAGTGAACAGCTCATCAAAGCCTTACCTGAAATTGCTTTCAGCATGGGCTCCGCCTGCACCTCTGCCCTACCTGAACCCAGTCATGTACTTCGGGCGATGGGTTTAAAGGATGTTGAAATAGATGGGAGCATCCGAATCAGTATAGGAAAAGATACTTCTGAAGCAGAAATACGAGATGCGATATTTCGGATAGGCGCAACGTTAGATACACTTCTTGCTAAAAAGGGAATCTAAGTCACCGGATTCCCATCTTGACCTTGAGTTCATGTATCCTGATGAACAGATTTTCTAAATTACTATTTATCAACTCATTGCCATTCCCGTTTGTTTATAATTCGTAAGGAAGGTTAATAAAAACCATATATAAATTACCATTTCATCCCTACCTTTGCCCATCTACAGTTATTATTCTTCCACCCATGTTTCCGACACAGTATACCGGACAAATTCTTCAGCGCTACCCTTATCCGAATATCATTACGGAGGAGGAAAAGCGACGCGGATTCAACGACCTGGTTCATGAACTTTCGGTAGCTTTTGAATTGCCGGGAGAATTCAACCCGAAATCATTCATGCATTTTCCGGTTGATTTAATTCTGGATTATATCCGCAAAACGCATCGTCTTTACATTCACAAGAAGCTTCCTGAAATGGAACAAAGTATTCATTTGCTTTTACAGGATTATTCCGTGGACCACCCATTGCTCTCCATCTTACTAGATTTTTATTCTTCTTATAAAGTCAATTTGACCCTGCATATATGCGAAGAGGAGCAGCATTTGTTACCTTATATAGATTTCTTACTGCACGCGGAGAATAACTACTTCAATTTATATCATTTCTATCAAAAAAGCGATCGCTATTCACTTCAGGAATTTGAAGAAGATCATCATGATGATACAGAAAAGGATTTGCAGCAAATCCGTGAAACGATATTGATGTATGATCCGCCATTAACAAATAAAACTCCCTACAGAATACTTTTACATCAGCTTCAGAATTTTGAACGCGATTTAACTGTCCATGGACTGATTGAAGACACTGTACTTCTGCCCAAGATGAAAGTCACTGAAAATTTTCTGCAGGAGGAATTTTTAAGAAGGTTGAAGAATAATTAAAAAAAGGGAAGCCCCGTTGCATGCAATGGGGCTTCCCTTTTTTTGCTTCCGGCTTCCGGCTTCCGGCTTCAGGCTACCAGCTTCCGGCTTCCGGCTTCCAGCTTCCGGCTTCCGGCTTTTTGCTACTTGCTATTGCAAATAATAGAACACTGAAATGAACAACTTTTGAAACATTAAACATTAAACATTAAAAAGGAAGCCCCGTTGCATGCAACGGGGCTTCCTTTTTAATGTTGGCGGGAATTAAAAATCTTCGTTGAATTTCAGTTCCTGATCGGCGCGATCAACGCCTACACCGGCTTTCTTATATTCGGAAACGCGCTTCTCAAAGAAATTGGTTTTACCTTCAAGAGAAATGGTTTCCATAAAATCGAAAGGATTATCGCTATTATAGATTTTCGGATAGCCGAGGGAGTTAAGAAGACGATCAGCAACAAATTCGATATACTGACACATCATTTTTGCATTCATACCAATTAAATTTACCGGCAATGCATCGGTCACGAACTCTTGTTCAATCACCACCGCATCCCTGATAATAGTAGTGACTTCTTCTTCCGTCAACTTATGTTTCAGCATACCATAAAGTAAACAGGCGAATTCACAATGCATACCTTCATCGCGTGAGATGAATTCATTGGATGTGGCTAATCCCGGCATCAGTCCGCGTTTCTTTAACCAGAAGATAGAACAGAAGGATCCACTGAAGAAAATCCCTTCTACAGCAGCAAAGGCAACCAGACGGTGAACAAATGAACCATTGTCAATATATCGAAGCGCCCAATCTGCCTTTCTCTTTACGCAAGGTACTGTTTCAATCGCATTAAAGAGTTTACTTTTTTCAGCAGGATCTTTCACATAAGTGTCAATGAGTAGTGAATACATCTCCGAGTGAATATTCTCCATCATAATCTGAAAGCCATAAAAGCAACGGGCTTCCGGAAGCTGAACAGCATTCATCATATTCACTGCCAGGTTTTCATTCACGATACCATCGCTGGCTGCGAAAAAAGCAAGGACATGAGAAATAAAATGACGTTCTCCATCATTCAGGCGCTCCCAGTCTTTCAGGTCAACAGAAAGATCAACTTCTTCTGCTGTCCAGAAACTATTTTCAGCCTGTTTATACATTGCCCAGATTTTGTCATATTTAATCGGGAATAAAACGAAGCGTTCTTTGTTTTCCTGCAACAGGAGTTCGTCGTTGTAATGGTTGTCGCCCATGAAATTTTGTTTATTTTGATTGGTATAAATGAAATGAGATTAGCAGTACAAAAGAAGCGAAAACTAATTCCTTAGACAAAGAAAGTGGCTTTATCTTTTGAACAGAATCGGCGGTGTTTTGAACAATTTTGATACTATTGGAATACGGTTGAAATACGGTTGAGATACAGTTGAGATACGGTTGAGATACAGTTGAAATACAGTTGAGATACAGTTGAGATACAGTTGAGATACAGTTGGAATACAGTAGGAATACAATTGAAATACAGGTGAGAAGGGTGGGATTGTGGAAATGTGGAGTTGTGGAAATGTGAAAATGTGGAAATGTGGAATTGTGGAATTGTGGAATTGTGGATTGAATTAAGATTAGGTTAAATAGTAAATAGAAAACTATTTATTAATTTAAATAATAAAGGGTTCGCTGATGCGAACCCTTTATTATTTTGTGTAAAATATTTATTAACCGAGGTAAGCTTTGAGGAGCTTATTTCTGGAGTTTTGACGTAATGTTTTGATGGCCTTTTCTTTTATTTGACGTACACGTTCACTGGTGAGGTCAAATTTTTCGCCGATCTCTTCTAAAGATAAGCCATGCTGGATGCCAATTCCGTAGAACATTTTGATGACATCTTGTTCACGCTCACTAAGAGTAGCCAGGGAACGGTTGATTTCTTTCTGAAGGGATTCGTTAATTAATGCAGAATCGGCACCCGGACTATCACCGTTTTCAAGTACATCCAATAAAGTAGAATCTTCTCCCTGAACAAGTGGCGCATCCATTGAAACATGCTTTCCGGGCATTTTCATGGTATTCGCAACTTTGTCCATTGGCAGGTCAAGTACTGCGCTTAATTCTTCCGGACTTGGTTCACGTTCAAATTTTTGCTCCAGTTCAGAAAATGCCTTTTTCACTTTGTTGGCAGCACCTAATTGATTGAGTGGCAATCGAACAATACGAGCTTGTTCTGCTAATGCCTGCATGATACTTTGACGAATCCACCATACGGCATAAGAGATGAATTTAAAACCGCGGGTTTCATCAAACTTCTTTGCAGCCTTTATTAAGCCCAGATTGCCTTCATTGATAAGATCCGGAAGGCTAAGGCCTTGAGTTTGATATTGTTTTGCAACTGATACAACGAATCGAAGATTGGCCCGTACTAACTTTTCTAAAGCGCGTTGATCACCTGTTCTGATCTTCTGAGCAAGTACAACTTCTTCCTGAGCAGTAATAAGTTCTTCTTTTCCAATTTCCTGTAAATACTTTTCAAAAGAGGCGCTTTCGCGGTTGGTAATGGATTTCGTGATTTTTAGCTGACGCATATCTTTCTATTTATTAATACTTTACGCACAAAAAACTCCGCAGAGATGTCTTTCAAACAGGGGTGCAAGTTACATAATATATTCTCTTTGTCAATACCTTTTCTTAATGTTCTGATAAAATAACTAACCAACTGATGTTAATGTTGGGCATCTCAGCGAAAATCAAACGGATAGCATATCAAGTTAGTATTTGTATACCTAAATTTAGTTAAGAGGGTTCGAAACTGTCCATCCAACTTAATAAACCATGGCTTGTTGAAAACCAATATTCAAGTTCTCGATTTCAAATCAAGTACTTGCTAAATTAGCCATGCACTCATTACCAACTTTTAAATGAAAATTAAAAGAGATCAACAAAAGGAATTAAAGAAAATCGAGATGAACCTACATCAACTCGAACGCTTGTCGACGCAGTCCGGATTTATACTTGACGATCTGCTTGAAATGAAGAACTTCCCTGATATTTCTGAGCAACAGCGAAATGCGGCTTTTCATCAGGCTGCCAGCCGTCAACAGGTTTTTGAAATTTCCAGACGCATGTCTGAAAAGAAAGACCGTGAAAAGGTTGTAGTGAAGTTAGCCGGAAGAAGATAAATATCCTTCTACTTATTTTTCACTATTTTACGGAGCTCAAATTCATTCTCAATCCGATGACGGGAGTTTCCTCAATAGTAAGTCTGCACCAATATTTTACAGTAAAAAGATTCAGACTTTTCCTTCTTCCTTTTTTTATGTTGTTGTCTATTTTTTCTCCTGTTCATTGTCAAGATGGAGATTTTTACCAGTTTTTATCTGAAAATAACTCCCTTAACGAGTTTCTTAAGCCACAACTCTCGAACCGTTTACTTCCTTTTGCCGGTAACGAAACTGTGAACAAAAAAAGGTTGCAGGTGGCTATAACCAACAAAAACGACAAAGCTATAGTAGCCAGCTCGGGGAATCTGGGGCTTCTCTATTTAAAAAAGGAAGAACCTGCCACAGCTTACAATTATTTTAACACATCTCTGGAGGCAGCAAAGAGGATCAATAGTCAAAAAGCAATCGGTATTGCCCTTCTTCAATGTGCTTTGGCCCAACAGGAACTTAAAAACTTCAGTACCGCCATCTCCCTTTACACTGAATCCTCCACAGTAAATGGTCAGGGTAAATTACCCAAAGTGACTGCTTTTATCCTTGCGCAGACCGGGCAATGTCATGTTTCCTTAAGAGAATATGAAAAAGCGGAAATGTTTTTCAGAAGAGCGGCAAATGCCTATTCGACGTTGAAGATGAATCCACAAGCTGCGGTTTGTTACAATAGTATCGGTGAAGTTTACTTACGTCAAAATGATTTTAAACATGCTCAGGAAAACTTCAACACCGGCTTAACGATCATTGCTACAGAGAAAGAACCCAAACTAAAAGGTCTCCTTCATAGAAATCTGGGCTTAACAGAATTTAAGCGCGGCCGTTTTGAGATGGCATTAGAGTATTTTCATAAAAGTCTTAGCTATGAAAATCAATTAATAATACATAAACTGATCAAGGACTCCTATCTGCAATTGTTCACTTATTTCAGCTTCAGCGATAATTTTACGAAAGCAGATTTCTACCATGAAAAGTATCGCGATTTAAAAGATTCTCTTAGTACCGCTGCCAAAAAAACTCCATCCGGAAAAATTGCTTTAAAAACAGAACTTGAAGAAAAGGAAAGGGTAATTGACCTCTTACAAAAACAATATCAGGAACAATCCCTGGCAAGCAATGCCAAACAACTTGAGCTCAGTCAGATCATCACCAAAACAGACATTGCTTTACAGGAAAAAGATCAGGCTCTCGAGGAAAAAACGGCAGAAGTGGAGCAACTTACCAGGGAAAAAGCCATCAGTGAAAGGGATCTGGCTTTGAAAGAATTGATGATCAGTAAGCAAAAAAATTTCAGAAACCTGCTGATTATTCTTTCTGCCTGCGCCATTTTCTTTGTACTCCTGTTGTATAACCGTTATACTTTTAAGAAGAAGTCGAACGTTAAACTGATACAATCCAACTCTGAACTGGAAGATACCTTGAAACGTTTGCACGCCACCCAGGATCAGCTTATCCAAAGTGAAAAGATGGCTTCACTGGGACAGCTGACAGCAGGCATAGCGCATGAGATTCAAAACCCTTTGAATTTCGTAAATAATTTCTCGGAAGGGGCGCTGGAAGTGATTGATGAATTTACCTCGACGGAAGATCCCATAGAACGAAAAGAACTTGCCGATGAATTAAAGGGGAGTTTGAGTAAAATTCATGAACACGGTAAGCGAGCGGAACGCATTGTAAAAAGCATGTTACAACATAGCCGGCAGGGCTCTGATGAAAAAGAAATCGCCGATGTCAATCAGCTCTTGCATGAGGCTGTTAATCTGGCCTATCATGGTATGCGTGCTAATCACAAAGACTTTCAATGCGCGATTGAAGAAAACCTGCAAGCTGATTTACCCAAAGCCGAAGTTGTACAGCAGGATATGAACCGCGTGTTTCTGAACTTAGCCAATAATGCCTTTTATGCGATGCGTGAGAAAGTGCAAAAAGAAAATGGGGGTAAAAGCCTGTTAAAAATTTCTACTGTATTGAAGAATAATAAAATTGAAATCAGATTAAGAGATAACGGTCCCGGCATACCTACAACCATTGCCGAGAAAATTTTTGAACCATTCTTCACTACAAAGCCCAGCGGTCAGGGGACGGGGTTAGGACTGAGCATGAGTTTTGACATCATCAAAAACAGGCATCAGGGAACGCTACAATTAGACAGCAGGGAAAATGAATATACTGAATTTATAATTACCATTCCTATTAAAGGATAAATGTCTTCAAAAATGACTATTAAAATTCTGATTGTTGACGATGAAAAAGATGTGGAGCTATTGTTCCGGCAACGCTTCCGAAAAGCTATTCGGGAAGGGTTGGTAGAACTTGAATTTGCTTTCTCGGGAGAAGATGCCTTGAGTTTTCTGAGAAATCCGGATAGGGCGGATTATGCATTGATCCTCTCTGATATTAATATGCCGGGGATGTCAGGGTTTGAGCTGTTGCAAAAAGTAAAAATTGATTTCCCTGAATTAAAAGTCATGATGATATCAGCATACGGTGATGACGAACATCAAACAAAGGCGAAAAATCTGGGCGCCGATGATTTCATTACCAAACCTGTTGATTTCAAAGAACTGGAATCGCGTTTACGTTTATATCCCAACAATAATGAATAACCATCCATTGAATATTCAACCACGGGTAAGGAGCAGCACTTTTCTGCTGACGACCGTCCTGGTACTTTTCGGATTAAATAATCTCAATGCCCAATCGGTTCCCGTTTTAATAAATGCAAACCTCACCTCACCCGACTCAGCGGTGATGTACACAGCGATAACGAACACGCTCGTCCTTAAAGGGATATCAGAAAGTGACAACATCCGTTTGGAAAGAACCGGTGGCCCCATTGAAATGAGAGCAGGAACAGCGATCCGTGCAAGACTTGTCTACCGTGAAAAAGGCAGTGATACTATTCGGGTATACAACGATCAAAAAATGATCCTGGAAAAAATATATGATGTACGTCCATTGGGAAAACCTGTGGCTGCACTAAAAAACTTTCGCGATTCGATGGCGAGTGTCGCTGTTATCCTGGCAGCAAATGAACTGGAAGTTTACTTTACCGGCTCTATGTACAAACCTATTCCCGCAAACAGAGGGTTTACAGTTGAAATATATAATAAAGACCGAAAGAAAATAAAATCCCTTCGTATGGAAAAAAACACTTTCAGCGAAGAACTAAAAGAACAATTGAAAAAAGCGGAGAGCGGTTACACCGTTGTGTTTCGTAACATCAATGGCCTCTTTCCAAAAGAAGAGCAGATCGTTGTTGAACCATTAACCATCTATGTTAAATAGAGCAATTAACTTAGTTCACATTCAATTTGTTGGTTAAAAAGAATATTTTTTAGTATATTAGCGATCAAAGTGATAATTCAGAATTCAGAATTCAGAATTCAGAATTTAGAATTTAGAATAAAGGGTTGAGAATTGAGAATTGAGAATTGAGGATTGAGGATTGAGGATTGAGATTAAAGATTGAGATTAAAGATTGAGATTAAAGATTGAGATTAAAGATTGAGATTAAAGATTGAGTAAAAAGAAAAATAATTCTGAATTCTGAATTCTGAATTCTGAATTAAAAAACCCGGATTTGCAGCGTAAATATTAAGAAAGTAAAAACACATTAAACACTAAAAATAAAATGTCTTCCTCCACCCATATACTCTTTGTTGACGATGAACCGGATCTGGAAATTCTGGTCAAGCAACGGTTCCGCAAGCAGGTAAAAGAAGGGAATTTTAAACTCAGCTTTGCCCAAAACGGAGAGGACGCATTGGGTAAGCTTATGGAAGATCCCTCCATTGGTATTATTGTAACGGATATCAATATGCCCATCATGGACGGATTGACTTTTCTGAACGAGTTAAAAGCCGTCCAACGTCCTACTCGTGCAATTGTCGCCTCGGCTTATGGTGATATGGGAAATATCCGGACAGCCATGAATCGCGGGGCTTATGATTTTGTAACAAAGCCCATCGATTTCAGTGATCTCGAAACTACGCTGCAAAAAACCATTAATGATCTTCAATTATTGATTGAAGGAATTCAGGCAAAGGAGAATTTAAATCAGGCTGTTGAAGAAAAAGAAGTCGCTTTGCAAAGTGCAGCTTTCAAACAACAATTTCTGGCCAACATGAGTCATGAAATCAGAACACCATTGAATGCGGTCGTGGGTATGACCAATCTTCTGCTTGAAAAAGGTCCGAGGGAAGATCAGTTGCGCTACCTGAACGCCATGCGACAAGCGAGTAAAAATTTGCTCAACATCATTAATGACATTCTGGACATATCAAAAATAGAAGCGGGGAAAATTGTCCTCGAAGAAATCGACTTTGATCTCACCGAAACGGTGGATAGTGTCTATCAGACCCTGCATCTCCGTGCGGAAGAGAAGAAATTAAATCTCCTCTACACCTTTACCGATGAAGTACCAAAATGGATAAAAGGCGATCCGACCCGTTTGACTCAGATTCTCATCAATCTAACGGGCAACGCGATAAAATTCACTCCTGAAGGAGGAACGATCACCATTCAAATCAGTAAGGAAAAAGGTACTGATCCTGTATGGCTGAAATTTGAAGTAGTAGATACCGGAATAGGAATCTCCGCCGACCAGATTCATAAAATCTTTGAAAGTTTCTCACAGGAGAACAGCGAAACGACTCGTAAATTCGGAGGTACCGGATTAGGATTAAGTATCAGTAAGCAACTGGTAGAATTGCAGGGAGGAACCCTGCAGGTATCGAGTACGAAAGGAGTGGGAACTACTTTTTGGTTTCTTCTCCCCTATCCTGTGGGCAAACCCATTGAGAAAACAGAACATCAGGAAACCGAGACCTTATCACGACCCATCCATGTATTACTGTCGGAAGATCAGCCGATGAATCAGATGGTCGCCATCGATACGCTGGAAGGAATGTTTGAGGGCATCAAAATCGATGTGGCCAACAACGGACAGGAAGCAGTAGACAAGTCGGCGGAACAAAAGTACGACCTGATCTTTATGGATGTACATATGCCGGTGATGGATGGTTATACCGCCACCAAACTGATCAGAAGCTCCGGAAATATCAATGCCTCCACTCCTATTCTGGCATTGACTGCCAATGCGGTAAAGGAAGAAATTGACAAATGCCTGGAATCGGGAATGAACATGCACATGGCCAAACCTTTTGAACCTGAAAAACTGAAAAAGATAGTCATTCAATTGGTGGGGTAATACTCGTATCTCTTTCACGGTACAACAGGTCATCCTTGAGGATATCGCTTAAAATATCGCTAATTCTTATGATGATAACCCTGTTAAATTTTAACTTTCCCTATAAATAATATACTTTTACCCCATGGATCAACTATCCCAAATTACGGACCTGAGCTATCTGCGCAGCCTCACCGGAGGAGCGAATGATAAAATGATAAAATACATTCGCATGTTTCTGACCGGAGCTCCGATCAGCATCCAGCAGATGGAATTATACACGATGAGTAAGGATTGGTCGGGTCTGCGTCAAACGGCACATGCACTGAAACCACAGTTGGGATATTTTGGCGCAAAAGGTTCAGAAGAACTGGTGAAAGACATTGAGAAAATGGCCGGTGAGCAATCCAATCTTGATCGCATTCCTGTACAAATTGAAAACTTCAAAAAACAATATGAAATCATCAGTGCTGAATTAGAGAAGGCACTTCGTGATTTAGGTAATTAATCCCGCCATGGCACAGAAAACGCTTATTTATATCGTCGATGACGAACCTATGCAGCGCGAATTGCTCAAAGATAATCTGGAGAAAATGCCGGCTTATGAAATACATGCTTTCCCTACCGGAGAAGAATGTTTAGCTGCATCTCAGGTTAGAATTCCCTCTATCGTTTTCCTCGACTACAATTTAAATTCGCAAGTGCGGGATGCCATGGACGGTATCGATATCCTTAAAGAACTAAAAAAAATCAGCGCCGAAATTGAAGTGGTGATGATTTCCGGCCAGGATCAGATTGAAGTAGCCGTGAACACCATGAAATATGGTGCTTTTGACTATATTGTTAAAGGGGAAGGAGCATTTTTAAGAGCGGAAAAAACCGTATTTAATATTTACCGCTATCATAAAATGGCAGGTGATGCCAGTCGCTATAAAAAGCTGATGATATTTTTTGGCGTAGGCATGCTCATCATGATTGCCGTTGTTGTCATCCTTCAAACAAAAGGATTGATTCGTTCCAGTCCGAGTTGGTATTGATTCGCTGCCGGCTGTGAGCTACCGGCTACCGGCTTATTTTAAATTAGATGAAATCTTTTCTACATATTACAGAACTTTCCTCTAAGTGGAGAGGAGTTGCTTCTCATAGCAAGATAAAATTCCAACATTGGAAATAGTATTAAGCATTCAACCCACAGCTGGTAGCCGGAAGCCAGCGGCTTATTGTTGAAACCCCGCCGCGAAATTCAGCTTAATTTATAGAGTAATATAATATTAGCTATATAAATCAAAAGGATTACCATCGTATCCCAGGCGAGAAGATGCTTTTTACCAATGGATCTGTACGTGAGTCCAATAATTACTACAGCCGACATAAGTATTGCAGCAAACACAGATGTTAAATTACTTTCTGATGCATCTTTCAGTAAATGCCCCTTCGTATAAAACAGATCATCAATAAAGAGAATAAGGATATTAAAAATATTACTACCAAGAAGATTTCCAACGGCCATATCCACTGCTCCAATTCTAAGTGCAGCAATTGAAACTGCAATTTCCGGTAAAGAAGTTGAAATGGCCAGAAATAAGGTACCCACAAATGATTTTCCCAAACCGGTATGAACGGCAATTCTTTCAGCGAAATGAGGAAGAAACAAAGCTGCGCCAATGATAATCAGCGCAAATCCGGCATATCTCCATGCGGCCTGGCGCAAAGTTAATTGTTCATGAGGATGTGCAATTTCATCTTTCTTTGGCTGGCGACTGTTGTACTGAAAAATTATTCTTATGGAAAGCAAATAAACAACCATAAAAAGTATACTTGTTATTCCAATCCCCGGAGTTAAAATAAAATCGACAGGCAGGTACAAAGCTAATCCTGTCATGGTAAGTAAAATCAATCCAAAAGACGCTGCCAGCACATGGCTTTGCGAAGCCTGTGAAAACAATGGTTTATTTTTAGGGGTGAAAGCATCTAATACTGAAAGAATGCCCAGGTTAAAAGCACAACTACCTAAAATATCTCCTACTGCAAGATCAGCCGATTCTACAATTGCTACAGAGCTAATACCCACCATTAGTTCCGGTAAAGAGGTGATGCTTGCCATCAGAATTAAACCTATCCAGGCCTTTCCAAATCCGGTGAGTTCTGCAATTATATCGCCATAATAGGATATTCGTTTCCCGGCAAAAAAAATGATTGCCGCGCATATTATAAAGAGGAAACTATCAGTAAATAAAGTTTTCATATGATTAAATATATAATTTGAATTCTCCACACCATTTTCTCACACATTCATTACATATTTAATCCAACGTATACTAACGCACCCGCTGCATATCCAATCATTGCAAACAGACTAATTTTTTTAATGTACCAAATAAATGAAATTTTCTCCATACCCATGGCTGCTACTCCTGCTGCAGAACCGATGATGAGAATGCTGCCGCCTGTTCCCGCGCAATAGGCCATGTATTCCCAGAGAAAATCGTCCATGGGATAAGTAGCTAGATCATACATTCCCATACTTGCCGCTACCAGCGGAACGTTATCTACAATGGCAGATAAAAATCCAATACCTGTAATGATGAGCGTAAGATTCCCGATTTCATCATTCATCCATTGCGCCAAATGACCTAGAATATGGGTACTTTCCAATGCACCGATAGCAATTAAAATTCCGAGGAAGAACAATACACTGGGCGTGTCGATGCGTTGCAAGGCTTTCGATACAGAATAGTATTCTTTTTGCTCATCTTCTTTCCTTCGGTGAATGAACTCCACTACGGCCCATAAAAATCCGAGACCAAATAAAATTCCCATATAGGGTGGGAGATGAGTAATCGTCTTAAAAACCGGTACAAAAACCAAAGCACCTATTCCCACAAAGAAAATAGTATTTCTTTCACGACGTGTAGTGATGGAGACTTCTTCCTCTGCAGTCACCACTTCCTCCACCTTCCCTTTCATCGTTCTGCCGGCAAAGTAGAGCGGAATAAGCAAACAAACAACGGATGGTACAAAGAGATTCTGAATAATTGCTGAGGCGCTCACCTGCCCGCCTATCCAAAGCATCGTTGTAGTTACATCCCCAATAGGCGACCAGGCACCGCCCGCATTGGCAGCGATCACAATCATCCCTGCGAACATCATCCGGTCCTCCTGGTTTCTTAAAATTTTCCGGGCAAGAGAAACCATAACAATGGTGGTCGTCAGATTATCCAGTACTGCTGAAAGAAAAAAGGATATCATGCAGATGATCCACAGCAATTTTGCTTTATCACGCGTATGAATAGCAGAAGTAATAATCGTAAATCCATCATGGGCATCAACTAATTCAACGATGGTCATGGCGGCCAGAAGGAAGAAAATGATAGCTGCAGCCCCACTGAGATGATGTGACAACTCCTGCTCCACTTCCAATACATTGCCCGGACTCCATAAGATCCAGATGGTCCACACCAACACTCCTGTTAGCAAAGCTGATGCTGACTTATTGATTTTCAGTGGGTGCTCTAAGGTAATCGCTGCATATCCCAGAATAAATATCGTAACAATAATCGCTTCCATAATGACTGCAAAATAAATAATTTCAATCGTATGAGGGCGATACCCGGAGGAATATCTCGCCAAATGTGAAATGATTTGCTATTTGTAAAATAATTTCTATGTTTGAAGAAATATGAACGGATCTATATGAGCAATAAAGAAAACTGGGGCTCACGTGTTGGACTCATCTTAGCCATGGCGGGGAATGCTGTCGGGCTGGGTAATTTCCTGCGTTTCCCTGTTCAGGCTATCCAAAATGGCGGTGGAGCATTTATCATTCCCTATCTGGTTTGTTTTCTCGTGATGGGGATACCCCTCTTATTTGTGGAGTGGTCAATGGGCCGTTTCGGAGGGAGACATGGTCACCATAGTACTCCATTTATACTCGATTCGATGGATCCCAAACGAGTCATCTGGAAATATATTGGTGTTTTTGGAATTTTTACCAATCTGGCAGTAGCAGCTTATTATTGTTATCTTGAATCCTGGACACTTGCATATATCTGGCATTCTATAAGTGGATCTTTTAGCGGACAAACTTCTGCTCAAATTGCTTCCTTTTTTGATAATTATGTTAATTTACAAGGAGGAGGATTTGAGCCTGTTATAGTATGGTTATTTTGTCTGGCATTGAATACATGGATTCTTTCGAAGGGACTCAGTGGCGGTGTGGAGAAAGTAGCGAAAATCGGAATGCCCTTGCTAATCCTCTTCGGAATTTTATTGGCAATAAAAGGGGTAACCATCAAAGCAGGAGAGCAGGGTGCTATTTTCGACGGAACTGTTGGACTAAATTTCCTTTGGACACCTAATTATGATTCGATATGGTCGGCGAAAGTATGGCTGGCGGCAGCGGGACAAATATTTTTTACACTATCTGTTGGTATGGGATCCATCCAATGTTATGCGTCTTATGTAAAATCTAAAGATGATATTGCATTGAATGCGATGAGCGCAGGATGGATGAATGAATTTGTGGAAGTAGTATTGGGTAGCTCAATCCTGATTCCTATTGCAATCGGATATCTGGGCATTGACAAAGTAGTGGAGATGACACAATCCGGTGGACTTGGTTTAGGATTCCGGACTCTTCCTTATCTCTTTCAGCAATGGGGAGATACATTGGCTGCCGTTGCCGGTGTGTTTTGGTTCGGATTATTATTCTTTGCCGGTATTACCTCATCACTCGCTATGGGCACTCCCTGTATGGGATTTTTAATGGACGAATTCGGATGGAAGAGAGAGCGCTCAGCATGGACATTTGGTCTCGCCATTCTTATTTTAGGATTACCCACAGTTTTATTCTTTAACCACGGTGTCTTTGATGAGTACGACTATTGGGCGGGAACCGTTTCACTCGTTGTCTTCGCGCTAGCCGAAATTATTCTCTTCGCATGGGTATTTGGCATGGACAAGGGATGGAAGGAGATCAATATGGGTGCAGATATAAAAGTGCCTCCTGTCTTCCGTTTCATCATTCAGTTTATTACGCCATTGATTTTAGGATGGGTTTTCGTTGCCAGCTTGCCGGACATTTGGAACAAGATTAATAATACGGCACTAAAAGCAGAATTGGCCCTGTCGACTGATCCGCTGAGGATAGATGCCATCAATGAACAAATGGCTTATCTGAATGGTAGCCGTGTATTATTATTGGGCATATTCGTAGCCGTTAGTTATCTTGTTTATATTGCCTACAAAAAACGCTTAAAAGAAGGGAGGAAAACCGTATGAACGCAGATGCAATTCTAATGATGGTAGGAGCAGAAAGTATCATCACAGTGGTGACCATTTACTTCTTCTGGCGCGTACTCACCATGCCCAAGAAGAAAGAGCCGGATTCCTATTCTGATAATTAGTTTATAATTCAGTTAAACACAGCGTTTGTAACGATCCTGTTGCAAACGCTGTGTTGATTGTCATTGCCACTTTTCAACCATTAAATTTTTTAGAAGTGAAATCTCAAAGTCCCGAACACATTTCTTCCCGGCGCATTGATCCCACTGGCAAAGGTCCGGTATTGTGTATCGAAGACATTATCTACACCTGCCTGAATCGTTATCAGCTTATGTAACCGATAAGCAACTCGCAGATTTATGGTAAACCAGGCGGGCATACCTTCCGGAGTAGCATACTGCAAATTATCCTCTCCACTGGATGAATAATCCTTCAGCCTTTTCCAGCCATTGTAATTGACATAAAAATCGGAGCTGAATTTGTTAAAAGTATAATTGATACCCATGCGCATCACGAATGGAGGAATATGATCCAGAGGTACATCAGCACTATCCGTTTTCACCCTGCCATAGGTATAACTTGCACTCAGGCTCAACAGTAACTCTTCCATCAATCGTGTGCGGAAACTTGTGGAGAAACCATAGATGAAGGCTTTGTCCCGGTTCTGATTGGCGAGTACGCGGCTCAACACACCGTCATATACAATCGAATCTTTTCCCTGATAACTGAACACATCGGTGACAATCGCGTCAAAAAATCCCGTGTAGTAGAGTGTATTCTCCCAACTCGTTTTTCCATTATAGATTTTAGTGATACCGATTTCACCGGTGATGGTTTTCTCAGGTTCAATATCCTCATTAGGGACGACCACTGTACCCTGTGCCGTTTCAAATATTTTCGATAAGTCGTCCACGTTAGGAACCCGGAAGCCTGAACTCAACAATACCGAGAATTTCAAATCATCATTGGGGATATGTATCAATCCGATACTACCCGAGTACACCACATTGTTCTGACTGACTTCGCTGAATGGAAATTTAAAAAAAGAGGTATCCACGAAGGTCGATTTCAGTTGACTCATTCCCACACGTACTCCATCATTTAAGGTGAGGTGTGGATTGATTTTCCAGCTATGGGAGAGGTACACGGCCGCATTGCTCATGGTATTGTCACCATCCGGATAACGGGTATCCAGTGCCGAAATTTCTCCTGTCTCAATATTTTCTTCTTCAGCGGTAGATGTTAAGGTGTTGTACTGTGCATCTACACCCACCTGCAAGACCTGATTCCCTGCGATATGTTTCAGATCGAAATTCAGTCCTGCTATTCCCACTTCCTCCACTCTATGCTGAAGTCCGGTGAGGCCAAACCTGCGCTGATGACGACTTTCGGCAACCGCCTGATAATTCAGTCCGGCATGGATATATTGAAAAAAACCGATCCCGTTATTCACATTCAGATCATACGCTACCAGCATTCGTTCACCCGGACCATAGTACCACTCTGCATTTCGCAATCCATCTCCATCGGGATCTGTTAAACGATCGTAACGCGGCACATCGGTGGTATTTGAATACTGAATGTTCAGACCATGTGTCACTCTATCGTTTTGTTTAAATGCAAATTTCTGTACCAGGTCATATTGACTATAGCCGCTTTGCACTTGCAGATAACGATCATCATTTTTCACGAGTGAATCCACACCGTTGATACGATCCACATAAAATGGACGTACACCAAATTCCTTATCGTAAAAAGGATTTTGATTTTCTCCTCCACGCAAATCACCGAAAGAAGAATAAGTGAACGATGTAAAGGATGCAAATTTTTTACCGCCGATATTTACATCCACATGTCCGGTAAATTCATCATTGGCAGTTCCAAAACGAGTAAAGGCATTCACTTTCAGATGTTGCTTGCTTCCCTCTTCGGCGAACACCGGACGTTGCGTATACATATGAATCACACCTCCCAATGCATCACTGCCATACATCGTAGAAGAAGGACCGAACAGCACTTCTACTCTATCCAGACTATTATTGTCAAGAGAAAGGATGTTTTGAAGATGTCCGCTGCGGTAAATCAGATTATTCAACCGCACACCATCTACTACAATCAGGATACGGCTGGCTTCAAATCCTCTCAACACAGGAGAGCCGCCTCCCATTTGGCTACGCTGCACAAAGATGCCCGCGGTATTGGAGAGAAGATCTGCTGTGGTTTGAGATTGAGCTGCTCTGATCTCCTTCGCTGTCATCAGTTGCACCTGCTGAGAAACTGTTTTCCGGGTTTCTTCTCCTTTAGAGGCTGAGATAATCACCTCATTCAGCGAATTTATGCTGGTATCGGGAGAGGATGACTGGCTATAGGAGAGATGCGTATATAACACTGCTACTACAAGCAGTACTTGTTGTTTCATAATTTTAATTTTAAGGTAAGTTAAATTGATGCCCCGATCAATACACGAGTTTCACGACCGTGTACAAATTCAAAGACGATAAGCGAATGATATAACTAATCAACAAAAAAAGCTTTCAGGGGGAGGAGTCGCAACAACATGTATTCCCAAAGCTATCTTTAAATCATCTTGTGGTAAAGAGCTTTCTACTAATGATAATATTTCAGGAGCGATCATTTCAAAAGTCACCTGATCATAAAAGACCGTCAGTAATTTATTTAACAAGTGAGGGTAGGGTAAATGTTTATCCGAACTATGACATATCAATTTTCGAATTTCTACTAAAACATTCTCCTCTTCTTTGTCATGAATGGCCAGGAGTTCTACTGTTTCTTCCTGCATGTCTGCCGACTTAATATCGTACATTTTCCCGTCCAGGCAAATCTCAAAATGATTCACTTTTGAAGCATAGTACACTTCTTTTGTCAAAATTAATTTTTCAAGTCTTTCATCATTCCCACTCAGCGCCCTAAGCATACTATGTTGGATATAGTGCTGCTGAACGCTATAGATAAATAATAAACCTCCGGCCTGGAAAGCCAACAGCAGAAACAGGAAAACTGAGAGGGTGCGTTTCAAGTTATTTATTTTCAATTATTTCACGGGTAAGCGAAATCAATGTATACAAATGTACTTTTTATCTAAACACGAAATTCAATTCGCCTTTCCGGAATTGAATTTTCTGATCCTATTTTGCAAAGAATTTTTAATTTTCATTTCCAAATTTAAAACACAATCCCCGAAGCCTTAGCGGGCATACATCCTTTTACAAGTTGCCGGGACGCTAAAACATTCAATTTTATGTTACCGGGCAGTTTTTTAAATATTTATGAAAAGATAAGAGTTGCACAGCTACCACGATGCTATATTTTTCAAAAGTTCTATTTATACTCCTTACATTTGACAGCATGAAAAAATTAATTTCCATCCTCCTATTCCTTGCATTTTCACATTGCTGCAATGCCCAATGGCCCACCCCATCCTCACCGATCTGGACAGGTATAAATGCCGGTCACCTGAGTGAAAACTCCATTTCAAAAGCAATAGATGCCAATGGAGCAATTTTTATCGCCACGCACGAACCTAACATAAACGGGTCGGATATATGGATACAAAAGATGGATTCTTCTGGTAATTTACTGTGGGGTTTCGCAGGTGTGCAGGTACTTCCATCTACCAATACACAAAAAAATCCGGTAGTACTTCCGGATGGAAGCGGTGGTTGTTATCTCGCCTATTTTGATGACAATGCTCCTTACGGGGCTTTCGTACAACATTATGATATAAATGGACTACCCTTACTTCCCGGACGAGGAAGAAAGCTCGTTTCCCATATCAGCAACTTCTGGGATGATTTGTCGATGGTCACTGACGGACAGTTTTTATTCTGCACGATGACTCTTGAAAAGCCCGCAACTAACGAACAGGTCTATGCCCAAAAACTGGATTTAAATTTGAATCTGCTCTGGGATACGACCGGCATTGCAGTATCTCCATCCGCGAATGAATACCAGAACCGATCTTGTCTGCCGGATGGACAAGGAGGATTGACCGTCCTCTTTACACGATATTCTTCCAGCATAAATCAATACCTGCGTGTGCAACATCTGGATGGCATCGGTAATCTGTTATGGTCTGCAAACGGCATAGAGTTAAACACCGGTCAACCAACAGGGGAAGGAAGAAGTATCCTCGAAAAGGGTCCTCAGAGCAGTTATTATGTGTGTTGGGATGGGGGAACGAATTCACTCTTCACCGGCATTTATTTGAGTAAAATAGATTCGGCCGGAGTAAAAAGCTGGGGCAATACTCCTGTAACCGTATTCGACACCATCAACAATCAAGACTTGCCGGATTTGGAAATAGACACTAACGGTAATGCCTATGTTACCTGGAGAGATTTTCGCTCAGGCGTGGGCTTTAATTGTTATGTACAGAAAGTAAGTCAGACAGGGAACCTTCTCTGGACAATTCCAACAGCCATAGATACCTTACAGCAACCGCAATATGTTTTTCCCCGAATCCTACTTTTGAGTAATGGACTCCATGTTTACTGGGGTTCTTATACCAGTAATTACATTTTAAAGAAACAAGTAATAGATGGGAATGGAAATAAACGCTGTACGCCCTCCGGCTTCGATCTCTCCTCACCCGGATTCACGCCCGTCATCGATAATTATCTCATTCGTATGCCTCAGGGAGGAATATGTTTCCTGCTCACCAATATGTCCGGCAGTTTAAACAACGTTTATATTGAGTACAATCATACTGCCTGTGTATTACCGGTAGCGGTGGAAGAAATTCCGGTCAAGACTTCATTTGCCTTATACCCAAATCCTGCAGAGGATTTTATCACATTAGAGCAAACCAATGGATGGGGCTCGGTAAGATGGGTGCAACTATTTGATATAAACGGTCGCCTGCAAATAGAGAAATCTGTGACCCCAAATATGAATTCCATAACCTTTTCAATCGCAGCATTGCCGGCGGGAGTATATATTTTAAAAGCAGGTAATGAAGTAATGAAGTTTGTAAAATGAGAAGGTTGGTTAAGTAAATAGTATTAGTGCTTAAATTACTAACTGCAATCTCCTGACTTTCATGGAAAAAAACAGTTGATTTTACAAGGAATAGAAAATCAGCTCGATGCTGTAAATTAACGGGTGTCTTAGGATGTCTCACGGGTGTTAAGTTATACCTGAGACATGTCCTGAGTTTTTCGAGGTATAAGCCCTGTAGGGGCGGTATCTCTGTAAAATAAGAATCCCATCTTCTCCCACCTATGCCGGCAACCGACCTTAGGTCGGTTGCCGGCGGTTGAAAGGATAGGGGAGTTTGTCGGTTACAGAGATACCGCCCCTACAGGGCTTATTGAAGAAATATCCATCTCCGTTCTGGCGTCATTTCTATTCCTGTCTTTTGCAGAAAACTTATTTTGAAGATATCGCTATAAGGATAAAATTCGCAGTTTATACTATAAGCTTTCTAAAGTTAAACATTGAACTGATAACTCATATCCTGATACTAACTTGCGAACAGCAAATAATCAAAGGTCTCCTCGGGTTTTAAATTAAGGTTACCCAACGAGGAAGTCAGAAGGTTGGTCAGATACATTATTAAGTGCTTAAATTACTAACTGCATTCTAAAGAGATGTCGTACAAAATATCTTAAACGTATTTAAATATTTTCATATAAGTCCGAGTTCCTTGCAGACTTTTTGTGCGGCAATTTGTTCGGCTTTCTTCTTTACGTAATCTGTGGCGAGGGCTTTCTCTTCTCCGTCAATAAGGAGTTTGATGGTAATCAGGCGGGTTCTGCTGTCTTCGCTCACGGTGTCAAAAGCGACCTGGTGCTTTTCCCGCTGACCCCAGTTTAAAATCAGGCTCTTAAAATTCTTTTCTGTAGATTCAATTTCTTCCAGGTCCACATGCGGACGAATGATACGGGCGAGAATATATTGCTGCGTTAATGCATAGCCTTTATCGAGGTAAATGGCGCCGATGAAAGCTTCAAAGGCATCTCCGTACATACTCCGATAACTCCCCGGACCGGCATCTTTCTTCAGGAGTTCATCAATACCAATCTTCACTGCCAGTTGTTTCAGATTCTCACGACTCACAATTCGGCTACGCATCTCCGTTAGGAAACCTTCATCCTTGAACGGATATTTTTTAAAGAGGAGATCGGCCACAACAGCACCGAGTACGGCATCGCCCAGATATTCGAGCCGCTCATTGCTCAGGCGATTTCCGCCCACGGTTTCGAGTGCCAGGGAGCGGTGACTGAAGGCCAGCTTATACAAGGAGAGATTACCCGGATAAAATCCAAGGAGGCTATGCAGCGAAAGGATAAATGATTTTTCCTGTGCGTCCGCTTTTAGAAAATACCGGATCAGGGTACGAACTGCCAAAACTCAGGACTTATACTTTTTGATAATAATAGAAGCATTGTGTCCGCCAAAACCGAAGGTATTGCTCAGGGCCGCATCGATGGTACGCTTCTGCGGTTTATTAAAAGTAAAATTGAGTTTCGGATCGAAGGCAGGGTCATCGGTAAAGTGATTGATGGTTGGTGGTACTTCATCGGTAACAACCGCCATTACTGTGGCAATTGCTTCGATGGCACCTGCAGCACCCAGCAAATGACCGGTCATGGATTTGGTAGAGCTGATGTTCAATCTGAAGGCATCCTCCCCAAAAAGCTTACATATCGCCTTCACTTCACTCGGATCACCTACCGGAGTAGAAGTTCCGTGCACGTTAATATAATCGATATCGGCCGTAGTCATCTCCGCATCTTTCAATGCATTGCGCATTACGTTATAGGCACCCAATCCTTCGGGGTGAGTGGCTGTGAGATGATAGGCATCTGCACTCATTCCACCACCGGCGACTTCGGCATAAATCTTTGCACCGCGGGCTTTGGCATGCTCCAGTTCTTCGAGGATCAGACATCCGGAACCTTCACCCAGCACAAAACCATCCCGGTCCAGATCAAAAGGACGAGAGGCCGTAGCCGGATCATCGTTTCGCTCACTGAGGGCATGCATCGCTCCGAATCCACCGATACCGGCTTCATTCACAGCAGCTTCACTACCACCGCAGAGAATGATATCCGCCATACCCAATCGGATATAGTTGAAAGAATCAATGATGGCATTGGTAGAAGAGGCACAGGCAGAAACCGTACAGAAATTAGGACCGCGATAGCCATAGCGCATCGAAATATGACCGGCTGCGATATCGGCAATCATCTTTGGAATGAAGAAAGGATTGAAACGAGGGGTACCATCGCCACGCGCATAGCTCATCACTTCATCGAGGAAAGTTCTGAGTCCACCGATGCCTGAGCCCCAGATCACTCCGGTACGGTCAGGATCAGGCTTATTCTCGAGGAGGCCGGCATCGATCACTGCTTCCTCGCAAGCCGCGACGGCCAGTTGAGAGAAACGATCGAGTTTCCGGGCTTCCTTCCGGTCAAAATACTTTCCCGGATCGAAGTCCTTTACCTCACAGGCAAAGCGAGTCTTAAATCGGGAAACATCAAAAAGGGTGATAGGAGCAGCACCACTCACGCCGGAGAGAAGACCTTGCCAGTAATCAGCAACGTTATTTCCGAGCGGGGTTTGCGCCCCCATTCCTGTGATGACTACGCGTTTCAGTTCCATGCGCGCCTGTTAGGAAACAGATTATTTTACGTTAGCCGAAATATAATCTACGGCTTGACCCACAGTGGAGATCTTCTCCGCCTGATCGTCAGGAATAGCAATATTAAATTCTTTTTCAAACTCCATGATCAGTTCAACTGTATCGAGAGAGTCAGCACCAAGATCGTTGGTGAAGCTAGATTCGTTAGTAATTTCGCTTTCGTCGACGCCTAATTTGTCAACTATGATGGCTTTTACACGTGATGCAATGTCAGACATTGTTCTGTAGAATTGGTTTAGACAGGGGGCAAAAGTAATAAATAATGACAACGCAGCCACTATTGTTTTATATTATTGATTTTCAATTGCAAATATTGATTTGGGCATTGAAATTGGTCGATTTTAGGAGAAAATGTCTTGGGCTTCCGGCTGCCGGCTGCCGGCTGCCGGCTTTGGGATGAGGGCTACCGGCTGAGGTCGGAGCTGCTTGCTGCTTGTTTGTTTTTTGGTGTAGGGGAGGCTATTGTTGGATATTTGCTTCTTGCCGTTTACTTCTGGCTTTTTGCTTTTTTTGGAGGAAGAGAGGCTATATTGGTGTTGAGAATTGGATAAGAGGTTGAGGGCTTATGGTGGGGAGGTGCCGCTCCCATCGCGAGCAAAAATCTCTGTAAGGAGATGAAGCCTCGCGACTGCTTGCCGCTTGCTTCTGGCTGCTTGCTGGGTTTCACTTTTATTAAGAATCTGTTTATTTGAAGTAAATTAGCCGGTAGGTGAGAATTTTTTCCGGCAGCTCTCCTACTGGTGTTAAATGCTATGTTTATGGACAATGCTACCTTATAATCTTCTAATAGAAAGAAATTAAAAACTAATAAAGTGAACGAAAAAATTTACTAACGCATTTAATTGGTATTGGAATGAACAGCAACCTGGGCAATAAACTTCATACAAATAATGTTGCGAACTTTAAACACTTGTGAATAGAACGAACAGTAACACCTTCAAAAAGTGCGAAACAATTCTATACTACAAAAACATATGCAGACAATCAAACATTTTTTAATACTAATCGGCACACTATTACTTGCTAACTGCTCCACCCCTACAAAAGATGATACCTTGACTTCAGACAAAAAGGATCCCAAAGACTCTTGTTGTATTAACGACTCAGCAAACGCAGGAGGAACAGTTACTATGGTATCAGAAATTACTTGTCCTAAATGCGGATACAGAAAAATGGAGACAATGCCCACAGATGTTTGCGTAATAAAATATAATTGCGAAAAGTGTAATGCTGAAATGCGACCGAAAGACGGGAACTGTTGCGTTTTCTGCACGTACGGAACACATAAATGTCCATCAATGCAGTAAATGAAATTGAATCCAGCTTACAAACGTATCGGAAATGTTTCGCCCTACTGAAGCCTTATAAGATTTGCGGGTTTTTGAATTAAAGAGATTATATGCATGGAATTTATTATCTTTCACTTCGAACAACGCACAAGCAATTAAATGTATTCACTTGAAGTACCTAACTTTAATAACCGCAATCCTGTTTTCCTCTTCCGCCATCGGCCAGGACACCCTAACCCTGCAAGAAACATCCGAATTCAAACGACTTACAATTGGCGTCAATATTTCCCCTGATTATTGCTATCGGACTTTGAAAAATAATAATGGTAACTCTACCAGTGACATGATCATTGATTTGAGGGACGAGAGCGAAGGTCCGAAGTTGGGTTATACGGCAGGCTTAAATGCAGGCTACAACTTCTCGAAGAATTGGGGCGTTGAGATAGGTATTCAATATTCGAACAAGGGTTATGAATTCAAAAATTCTGCTTTGACGTTTGGGGATATGATTGATCCACGCTATGGTTTTATATACACTTCTAACGGAGCGGCGGCACCCACTTATGCGAAGATTGTTTATCATCATCATTATCTGGATGTCCCGGTAAGAGTGCTCTATCGTTTTGGGAAAAAGAGATTACATTTTGTTACGAGTGTTGGAATTACCACAAATATTTTACTCAATGCCACGATGACCAGTGTAGTCAAATACGGGAATGAAGATGCCAAACGGCAAACCTATGATCAGCCCTATGACTTCAATCCGTTCAACATTTCACCGACCATCAGTGTGGGTATCGATTATAAAATCAACAACAAAATAAATTTAAGAGCAGAACCCACCTTCCGCTATGGATTGCTTAAAATAACTGATACTCCGGTCACCGCCACTTTATGGAGCGCGGGATTGAATTTTAGTTGTTATTATTTGTTGAAGTAGATTTATAGTGAATCACCATAACAATGACAGACGAAATAAAAAAGGAACTTCTAAAACTTGAACTACAACAAGAAATAAAAATTTTGTTTGCTGTTGAAAGTGGTAGTCGAGCCTGGGGATTTGCTTCATCTGACAGTGACTGGGACGTAAGGTACATTTACATTCATAAACTCGACTGGTATTTAAAAATCGATGATAAGAAAGATAGTCAAGAGGAAATTCTACCAAATGACATTGACCTTGCCGGTTGGGAGTTAAAAAAGGCTTTACGACTTTTTAGAAAATCTAATCCACCCCTGTTAGAATGGCTAAGAAGTCCAATCGTTTACATGCAACAATATTCAACCGTTGATAAACTTCGTAGTTTGACAAAAGATTTTTTCAACCCTAAATCCTGCCTTCATCATTACCTTCATATGGCAGAAGGTAATTTCAAAGACTATTTACAAAGGGACAATGTACTTGTGAAAAAATACTTTTATGTATTACGACCCATACTTGCATGCGATTGGATCAAACAAACAAATTCAATGCCCCCTATGGAATTTCACCAACTCCTCGACAATCAAGTGAGTGATATGAACATCAAGACGGAAATCCAAAAGCTCTTGAAAAGAAAAATGGCAGGTGAAGAATTTAATGTAGAACCAAAAATCCAAATCCTTAACGACTTCCTTGAACAGAAAATTGAATTTTACAACAACTATGTCAAATCGATCGTTCAGAATACCCCACCGGATACCGCCAAACTTGACGAACTATTTAAAGAGACCATTTATGAAGCTTGGGAAAAGTAAGGCTGATGCAAACGCAGGCTACCTATACATGAAAAAAGAGATTGAAATACTTCGAACTGTCAAAAAAAAGCAAGCAGCCAGAAGCGAGCAGCTAGCAGCCCTAACGAAAAAAGCCGGCTGAACAGCCGGCTTTTTTCGTTCTATGCTTTTACATGTCCCCAGTTTTCACCGCTCTTGATACGGTATAACTGCATTTCGCTGATGTCGAAATGATCAGCGATTTGTTTCATGGTTTTTACACGCTTTTTGTCGTTGATCATTTGCTTGATTTTTTTCACGACGACATCTGTGAGCTTATGCCCTTTCTTACGGTTGACGGATCGATAGGCCAGGACGGCAGGACTTTTCTGCTGGTGCTTTTCCATATCTTCCTTGGTCGACCAACGCAGGTTGCGGACATGGTTGTCTTCTTTATTGTAATTCAGGTGAATGACAAACTCGTATTTTTCGCTTCTTTTCGGAATAAAAGCCTCGGCCACTAAACGGTGAATAAACAAGGTCATGTTCCGCCCTTCCGGTTTTAATTTTAAAGTCGGATAACCTCCCATAAGGGTTCCTTTCAAAAGATTACCATCCTGAATACTGGAGGTATAACTTACAAGTCGTCCGTGATCGGAAACGGCATATTCGCAGCGAAAAATACCCTTGCTGAAATTGATCACTTTCCATTTTTCATTTTTTAGAGGCTTAACCATTGGGTTGATTTTTAGGTAGGACTAAAATATAAAAATTTAGTATAGGGCATACGTTAGTTCAAATTATTGTGCGTTCGGTTAAAGTCTGATGTATTTCATTGAATATCTGTTACTTGTAAAATAAATAATCGATCTTTGCTGCTCCAAATCTGGCCCAAAATCAGCTGGCTGAATTAAAACGTGCTCCTAATCGGCTTATTTTCATGATTCTGCGAAGTCGATGATAGAAGGAATGGCAAAATCATCATATACCATTAAACCCGACTCCTCTTCTTTACTCCTTCCTCATCAGCAAGGAAAAAAATCTACTCTCATTTTAATGCAAAAGATGAGGGATTTCCCTTCCGGTTTTCCATTCCTCCGGCACTTATCCGGACGCTCCCCTTCTTCGACGAAGGGATAAGAAGCTAATTCTTGTAACTGCAAGCCTACACATCATTAAATCCTCCGTTCGTACCTGCTAATTCCATTTTCACCATCCGTGAGACTGCATTCATCAAAGGGAGATGACTAAAAAGTGGATGCGGCTCTATCTTGCCTTCAACAAAGAAAATACTATGAAGAAACACCAGCACAATCACAAAAGAATCTTCATTGCTGTGCTCATCCTCATATCAGTGATCTTCCTGATTGTAGGTCCGAGGGCGAAGGCGGATACGGCCGAGAAAGCGACTGCAAGCTATATCGTTCAGAACAACGTTCATATTGTAACTGTTATCAAATCAATACTCACCAACTAATTATGAAAAAACTAAGTCGTCGCATTTTGGAATTGACATCAAGCTTCATTGCTTTGCATCATGGAGCAAATCGCCATACTGGCATCGGGAAAGGGAAGCAACGCGGATCGTCTCTGCCAATACTTCAAACATCACCCATCCGCTCGCATACGCCTCATAGCATGCGACCGCGCAACGGCTGGGGTTTACGACATAGCCCGGGCGCACAAGGTCCCGGCCATCCATCTCACGAATGAACTCCGTAAGGACGAACAGGCATTACTGAAATTATTTCAGGATCAGGGCATCACCTTTATCGTGCTGGCGGGGTATCTGCGCCTCATTCCAAAAGCTATCGTTGACGCCTATCCGAAACGCATCATCAACCTCCACCCTGCACTCCTGCCTAAGTTCGGCGGTAAAGGAATGCATGGCATGCATGTACACGAAGCCGTTGCCGAAGCCCGTGAAACTGAAACCGGCATTACCATTCATTATGTGAATGAGCGGTATGATGAAGGGGATATCATCGCGCAGTTCAAAGTTGCATTGGAGAAATCCGACTCACCGCAACGCATAGCCGAAAAAATTGCAACACTGGAAGCGGAACATTTTCCGGAGGTGGTGGAGAAAACTATAGCATCTGCTATATAAAAAACAGTTTATATTGTTATTTAGCAACTCAGTAGTACTGCCTATTGGAAAAATCTGTTACTCTTCAAATCAATTATTGAATGAGACTATCATACTCTTCTGAAAGATTATTATAAACATAGTTCGCAGATAAATTTGTTAATTATTCCGCTTTAACAATTTTGACCCGGAAGGGTTTAGCTCCGGAAAATAATTTCAGCAAATAAACCCCCGGCAACAAATTCTCTGCACGAATCATCGCATTGTTTTCGGCTTCAATTCTTCCTTCTCCCACTTTCTTAAAAAGCATGTCATACATTTCATAATTCGTATTTGCTGAAAAAACACCATAAATCGGTCTCACTGTAAATTGATCTCTAAAAGGGTTGGGTGAAACTACTAGTTGTTCAGTCGATTCATTTTCTCCGATCCCAATTGAAAGCGTATCACAGGAACTTCCGATAACCGGACCTAAGGTATAATCAGGATTATTGGGTAAACCCAGATAGGTTCGGCACCCAGGGAGGTACACACTGAAAGGCTGATAATCACAAGACAGCCCGCCACTGTCGGGAGAATTAATAACACTCAGATGGGTGTTGTATATATTCCATGCTGTATCCGGATAGGGATAATTAAAACTCGTTCCATTGTTCCAGGCGATGGAGCGGTAAATACGATTATCGGGGGCTCTGCGAATAGTACTGGCAGGGGCTAGCGGGACATCTATAGAATCTAACAACACTTTGCTTTGCCAGGGTTGTGCGTTCTGCAAATCAAATTGAAACAAGTAGCTGGTCCAATCCGCCGTTGCAACATAAAGGTATCGCCCGCTACTGCTAAAATCCACGCTCCAAAATCGCTCCTTCAAATCCGTGGAACCAATATTGTTTCTAATATATCTGTGATTACTTAATAATCCGGTACAACGATCAAAGTCAAATAATTCGATGACACTCCGAATACTTATTCCTGCTAAAACAGTTCCACCGGGATTCATCGCAAATCGATAAAAGCCGGACTCAATAAAAGCTCCCAATGGTTGACCCGCAGTAATTGTAATACCATTTGGAGTTACAAGTAATGTTTGTATCGTATCACTTTGAAAATCGGAATGCTTATAAATTAACCACCAGTCACGACCATTCCCATGTTTTATTGCCATCAAGCCATCATTTATTGGATTAGGGTATAGTAAAATATTTTTTTGAGTTACGGCTCCTAACCCACCATTCTGACTTAAATCCACCTTTGAATACCGCAATCCCGGATTCGTGGTTGATGTAACCCCTGCTGTAAATATATAAAATTCATTAGCATTTCCCGGATCAGGAAGGATCACCATTTCATGATACCATCCTGACGACATTAAATTTAAACCGTTTTGCATTACTGAACCGATCTTATTAAAGATGACGCCAAATTGATTAGATGAACCTGAAACATACGTATTATAATCCGGAGAAGAAGAATAAAATAATAAATTACCACTTGCATCTGAAATGGAAGCACAGGTACCACGTGCATTTACAGAAGTGATATAGTTTGAATCAATACCTGCGCTATTGAATTTTATTCCACAACTATCTCCAAACGCCCAGTTCAAATTGGTGAACTGGGCATTCGAAGAATAGCATGAAAATAATATGCAACAAATTACATATTTAAACAACTTCATTTTGCAAGTATCCATTTTCCGGTTTTATAACACTTACCCGATGTGACCCGATAAAACCCAATTTGGGAATATGCTGATAAATCAACGCAACGATTCTACACTCTTCAAATAAAAGCTTAATCGTAAATTACCTGATGGGGAGGTAGATTGGTTTTTCATTGGGATTAAAATTAAGTGAAATCAAATTTACTCTTTTCTTTCTAACACTTCAATAAAATATTTACTTCAATGAAAATAAAAATATATTTCTCGAACTATTTGCAACGATAATTAATTTATCATCGTCTTAACAAAATTAATTGTAAACCAAAAATCATCTGCAAAAAAATTAATTCTCAATTCTTAATTCTAAATTCTAAATTTGTCTAACGGCCGGCAGGTTCTTTTTCCGGCATCATCTCCCTCACCGTTTCCATAATGGCTTTCGCATCAAAATTACACTCTCTGTAAAGTTCTTTTTGCTCTCCGTGTTCAATCCATTTGTCCGGAATACCAAGTCTGGTGATTTGCGCCTGATAATGATTGTCAATCATAAATTCAGCGACTGCACTTCCAAATCCGCCCTGAATACAGCCGTCTTCCACTGTAATGATGGATTTAAATTCGCTGAAAATTTCATGGAGTAATGCACTATCGAGTGGTTTCACAAAACGCATATCAAAGTGCGCCGGATAAAGTCCTTCTTCCGCAAGTTTATCACATGCTTCTACAGCGAAATTTCCGGGATGTCCGATGGTGAGAATGGCCACCTTCTCTCCCCCACGAATCTTTCTTCCCTTGCCTACCGGAATAGCTTCAAAGGGTTTTCTCCAATCGACCATGACACCATTTCCTCTCGGATAACGAATAGAGAACGGACCCATGCCCGCATGAGAAGCGGTATACATCAGGTTGCGTAATTCCTGCTCGTTCATTGGGGCAGAGACCACCATATTGGGAATACATCTGAAGAAAGCCAGATCAAAGGCTCCGTGATGTGTAGGTCCATCCGCACCCGCTAATCCTCCTCTGTCGAGACAAAAAACCACGTGCAAATTCTGCAAGGCCACATCGTGCACCACCTGATCATAGGCGCGCTGCATGAAACTGGAGTAGATATTACAAAACGGAATCATACCCTGAGTAGCCATCCCTGCCGAAAAAGTGACAGCATGTTGCTCGGCAATACCCACGTCGAATGCACGATCGGGAAGTGCCTTCATCATGATATTGAGCGAACACCCTGACGGCATCGCGGGAGTAATCCCCACAATCTTATTATTCATCTCCGCCAACTCCACAATGGTATGTCCGAAGACATCCTGATATTTTGGAGGCTGGGGTTTTTCTACTGTCGGCTTTACAATCTCGCCGGTAATTTTATCAAAGAGTCCGGGCGCATGCCATTTGGTCTGATCCTTCTCGGCCAACTCGTAGCCCTTCCCTTTCACCGTTAAACAATGCAAAATTTTAGGTCCGGGAATTTCTTTTAAATCGTTCAGCACTTTCGCCAGGTGATTCACATCGTGTCCGTCGATAGGTCCGAAATACCTGAACTTTAGCGACTCAAACATATTGCTCTGCTTGAGCAAGGCGCTCTTCATGGCATTTTCTACTTTCTGAGCGATCGCTTGCGCATTGGGTCCAAACTTGGAAATAACTCCGAGCATCTTCCACACCTCGTCCTTCATTTTATTGTAGGTACGGCTCACGGTGATGTCGGTGAGATATTCTTTCAGAGCGCCCACATTGGGGTCAATACTCATGCAATTGTCATTGAGAACGACAAGAATATTGGAATCCTCCACGCCGCCATGGTTGAGGCCTTCAAACGCCAATCCTGCTGTCATGGCACCATCGCCGATCACGGCAATATGCTGACGTTTTTTATCGCCTTTCAAGCGGGAAGCCACTGCCATACCCAAGGCCGCAGAAATGGAAGTTGAGCTATGACCAACACCAAAAGTATCGTACTCACTCTCCGAACGCTTCGGAAAACCACTGATGCCCTGATAAATACGGTTGGTATGAAAAAGACTCCTTCTGCCGGTCAGAATTTTATGCCCGTAAGCCTGATGACCGACATCCCAAACAATCTGATCCTGAGGGGTATTAAAAATATAGTGCAGGGCCACTGTCAGCTCTACCACGCCCAGACTTGCACCAAAATGTCCGCCGTTAACCGAAACAATATCAATGATATACTGCCGCAATTCCTTGCAAACCAACTCCAATTGATCTTCGGAAAGTTTCCTAAGATCGGAAGGAAGTACTATTTTATCGAGTAATGGTCCGGCTTGTACCTGTTGCATGGGCATCGGGGGAATGGTCACAAAGTTAAGGAATTGTAAGGGAACGGCTCAACTCTTTCTTTATGATATGGAGTTGAAGGAATTAACAAATCTTTAGGAAAATAGTTTTAGTGACTAAATTCTATCTTTGACCATGAACCTGAATACCGCACTTTTTTGGGATACCGACCCTCAAAAACTTGATTATGACAAGCATGCCCGATATATTATTTCAAGGGTTGTTATGTTTGGGAGATGGTTGGAATGGAAGGAAGTTTTGAATTATTATGGTCGGGACCGCATTGCTGAAGAAATGAAAAATGAACGGGAATTGGATATTAAGTCGGTGCATTTCCTAAGTCTGGTTTTGAATGTTCCTTTAAATGAATTCAAATGCTATATCAACAAACCCTAGCACCGGAAACTTTGAGTTTATTGGAAAAACTGTCTTCCATTCAAGAGCTCAATAATTTCACTTTAGCAGGAGGTACGGCTTTATCACTGCAAATTGGTCATCGGATTTCATACGATTTGGATTTTTTTTTGCAAGGCGACTTGTCCAATGAAATGATTCTGCAGGCTATTGAAAATACAGGAAAAATTGAAATAGTTTCTCAATCTCCACGCATTCTGGTATTGCTAATTAATAATATTAAAGTGGATTTCATCAGGCATCCTTATCCTTCGATACAATCCCCTACACTAGAACAAAACCTCCGGCTTTCCGGTTTGAAAGATATTGCTGCCATGAAATTGCATGCAATTGCCGGAAGAGGAAGAAGAAGAGATTTCGTTGATTTATTTTTTCTCCTGAAAAGATTTAGTCTGAAAGAAATCATCGCATTTTATTCACGAAGGTTCTTTGATGGAAATGAGCTGATGGTCGTGCGGAGTTTGAGTTTTTTTGATGATGCGGAATCAGATCCTGATGTCGTTTATGTTTCTGAAACTGTTTCCTGGGATGAAATAAAGCATAGCATTCATAAGGCAATAACTTCCTTATAAATTGATTTTCTCTTTTACTTGGAAATTCGCCTTGATTCCATGCTCAAAAACGCTTTCCTTTGCAGGGCTGAAAAAGCGATGGCTATATCTGCTAAACGCTTTTATTTCAGGAAATTAGATTATGGAACATACTGCAGTTAGAGATTTACTTGACGCTTCATCCATCGGAAAAAACGCCATTGCCAAGGGCTGGGTGCGGACAAAACGGGGAAATAAGAATGTGGCTTTTATCGCACTCAACGATGGAAGCACAATTCACAATTTACAATTGGTGATAGACCCTAACGCTTTTAGTGAGGAGTTGTTAAAGTCTATCAGTACCGGGGCATGTATCCGTGCGAAAGGAGCATTGGTGGAGTCGAAAGGTTCAGGACAGGCGACAGAGATGCAGGTGGAAGAATTGCTGGTGTATGGTGAAGCAGATCCGGAAACCTATCCGCTACAGAAGAAAGGTCATACCCTCGAGTTCTTGCGCGAAATTGCTCACCTGCGTCCACGGACAAATACGTTCGGTGCGGTATTTAGGATTCGCCACCACTTAGCATTTGCCATTCATAAATATTTCAACCACCGCGGCTTCTTCTACCTCCACTCGCCTATCATCACCGGTTCCGATGCAGAGGGTGCAGGAGAGATGTTTCATGTGACGAATTTTGATCTCAACGCTCCTCCACGTACTCCCGAAGGAGCTATCGACTACGCCCAGGACTTCTTCGGAAAGGAAACCAACCTCACTGTTTCCGGACAATTAGAGGGAGAACTCGGAGCGATGGCATTGGGAAAAGTGTACACTTTCGGACCGACATTCAGAGCGGAAAATTCCAATACACCGCGACATCTCGCCGAATTCTGGATGATAGAACCGGAGATGGCTTTCCACGAGATTCAGGACAATATGGATCTTGCAGAGGACATGCTGAAATATCTTGTCAAATATGCACTGGAGCATTGCAAAGACGATATTGAGTTTTTGAATAATATGTATGATAAGGAATTGCTAGGACGCTTATCGTCGGTGGTGGAAAAACCATTTACGCGATTGACCTATACTGATGCCATTTCTATACTCGAGCCAAAAAGTAAGGATTTTGAATTTAAAGTTGATTGGGGCACGGACTTACAAAAGGAACATGAAAATTACTTAGTCGAACATTTTAAAGGACCTGTTATTCTCACTGATTACCCGAAGCATATCAAAGCATTTTACATGAAGCAGAATGACGATGGTAAAACGGTGCGCGCGATGGATGTCCTGTTTCCATGGATCGGAGAAATCATTGGCGGTTCACAGCGGGAAGAAAATTACGATAAACTTTTAGCGCGTGTCAAGGAGATGGGCATTCATGAGGAAAGTTTATGGTGGTATTTGGAGACGAGGAAGTTTGGAACATGTCCGCATGCAGGGTTTGGTCTCGGCTTTGAGCGATTGGTCCTTTTTGTGACGGGGATGCAGAATATCAGGGATGTGATTCCTTTTCCGAGGACGCCGAAGAACGCGGAATTCTAATTACGAAAAACGAAATACGAAATACGAAAATTTCGAAAATACGAAATGCGAAACCTGTCGGCAGGGAAGTACGTAAATTTCGAAAATACGAAATATGAGGAAGCTTGCTTCACATCGCGAGCAACGCCTCGTGACGAAAGTGTGATGATGTGAAATGAACTGATGTGAAATGAACTGATGTGAGATGTGAAGGAGTAAAATGCGAAAACTGAATGCTGGCAGGCGGAGATCTCGTTACTTCGTCCCGAAACAAGTACAGCGGATTCATCGGATTTGCGCAGATCAGCTCAATCCGGATCATCCGTGTTCTCATTTACAGCCACTTTGTATGGTTTTACTGAAATTCCATCCATTTTCCATCTTCTTTATCTAATTTCGAAGTCAGAAAATTATGCAACGATTAGGATTACATCAGAAGTTACTACAGAAGCTATCTCCGCAACAGATTCAGCTCATGAAGTTGTTGCAAGTGCCTACAGCCGCGCTCGAACAACGCATTAAGGAAGAATTGGAAATCAATCCTGCTCTGGAAGAAGGGAGTCCCGACGATATTGCAGAAGAGGAAGTACAGCAAGAGGACGATGCGGAAGATGAATTCAACGAAGTAGATGAAGATAGCGGCGAGAAAGAAGAACGCAACGAAAGTCCCGAAGAAGCGGAGGCAGATGCCTTGCAGGAAGCAATACGCAATGAAGATGTAGATATAGCGGATTATATTGTGGACGATGATGTTCCCTATTATAAACTGAATGCCAATAATTCTTCTGCCGATGATGAACGGCCGGAGACACCGATCACTGTCAGCGTTTCTTACCAGGACAATATGCTCGCCACACTGAGTATGTTACCTTTCGATGATCATCATTACATGCTGGCGCAACATCTTATCGGAAGTTTAGATGATGATGGATATTTACGCCGTGAGCTGGAAGCCATAGTAGATGATCTCGCCTTCACGCAAAATATTCAAACGACGGTTGTAGAACTGGAAGATACATTAAAGCTCATTCAGACGCTGGATCCTCCCGGTATTGCCGCACGTGATTTGCGGGAATGTCTGATGTTGCAGTTGGAAAGAAAGCACCACGACCAGGCTCCTAACGATGTGGCTTACCGCATTCTGAAAGAATACATGGAAGAGTTCTCGAAGAAGCACTATGAGAAAATTCAAAAAGGTTTATCCTTAGATGACGAAGAGCTGAAAGAAGCCATTCACGAAATACTATTGTTGAATCCTCGTCCGGGCGGAGGTTCCGCGGAAGATACACGCACGAGTCAGCAGATCATTCCGGATTTTATTCTTACGGTGAGCGACAATCAACTGGACTTAACACTCAACTCGAAAAACGATCCTGATCTGCGTATCAGTCGTTCCTTTCAGGAGATGCTTTCCTCCTATTCCAAGGACAAAAAAAATAAAGATCTCAAAGAAGCCGTCACTTTCATCAAATCAAAAATCGACGCCGCCAAATGGTTCATTGATGCCATCAAACAGCGACAACATACCTTGCTCAGCACCATGACAGCCATCATGAATTTCCAGAAAGACTATTTCATGCAAGGCGATGAAACGGAACTGAAGCCGATGATTCTAAAAGATATTGCCGACATGGTGGGGTTGGATATTTCTACTGTTTCCAGAGTAGCCAACAGCAAATATGTCGAAACACCTTATGGCACCTTCTTATTAAAATCCTTCTTCTCGGAAGGTCTGCAAACCGATACCGGTGAAGAAGCATCCAGCAGAGAAATAAAAAAGATTCTCACTGATCATATCGGCAATGAAGATAAAAAACATCCATTGCCCGATGAAAAATTAGCCGAGATTCTGAATAAAGCAGGATATAATATTGCGAGAAGAACGGTGGCGAAATATAGAGAGCAATTGAATATACCTGTTGCACGGCTGAGAAAAGAAGTTTAGTCAACTTGAAAATTTGAAGATGTGCTAATTTGAAGATGGGATGATCGATGATGGGATGATCGATGATGGGATGATCGATGATGGGATGATCGATGATGGGATGATCGATGATGGGATGATTTGAAGATCTCCCTGACGGGAGACAGGTTTGAAGATGGGTTAATCTCCCTGGCGGGAGACAGGTTTGAAGATGTGTTGATCTCCATGGCGGGAGACAGGTTTGACTTTTCCTGGAATTAATATGTAACCCGATTCACTTAGATCAAACAATAAGCGAGTTCCATGTTTTTCCGAAAGCAGTCCAAGCCGTTTGGCCTCTCTCTTCACAATATAAAATTCAAAGGTCTATTTTTTTTAATTTGTTGCACTTTCATAATGCTCTGCCCAAAAATCGCACCCCCCTTCGACTTAACCTTTGTGCTAAAATTGTTGAAAACTTTAATCAAGGATTCTTAACGGTTCACGTAAAATGATACTACTTTTAAGTGATTTTTCTTTAGGCGAGTCATCACCGCTCTAGGGAAAACCGTTTTACAACTTATCTGGCTTAACTGATAGGGAATATTTACATTAAAATTATTACTCCTTTATACATCATTCCAATGGAAAGCGAATACAATTTTACTAAGCGGCAATTACAAGTCCTCCGTGAAATAAGTAAAGGAAAACAGCGAAAAACAATTGCCAGTAAACTTAAAATTTCTATTTATACAGTGGATGATCACATCCACAATTTGCATGTTAAAACCAAAACGCACCTATGGGGCGAGTTGATCGTTTTTGCAAAAGATTATATTAGTAAATAACTTTTCCATTGCTAAAAGCAGTTACTTATAACCACCCAACAAGTTACGTAGTTACAAGTCACGATTGTTAAACTGAAATTTAGTTTTCAATTTTGCTATATAATTATTGGTGCTTAGGAAAAGCATATAAAGAAAATTGTCTTGATTTAAAAATATTTAAACATTTATTAATATAAATATTACCTACCTTGCTTTTTAAAATTTAAAGCCATGAAAAGAACTATCTTATCATTCCTGACAATGACTATCGTATCCTTTTGCTTTTCTTCTGTAAAAGCCCAGTTTAATCTTGTCCCAAATCCGTCATTTGAAGTTTTTGATACTTGCCCGTTTGGGGGAGATCAAGTTCGTTTTGCAATTCCTTGGATTGATCCTTTATATCCGAGCACACCCGATTATATGAATGCATGCGATTCAGCACCAAGCCCAGTAGGTGTTCCTGATAATAGTTTTGGTTTTGAATATGCAAACACAGGAAATGGTTATGCATTGATTATTACTTATGCAACTAATCAAACAAATCCCCTACATAATCATTGGAGAGAATATGTTGAAACCGAACTTTCGGATACCCTTATTGCGGGTGTTGATTACTGTATTCGCTTTTATGTAAGTTCTGTTGATTCTGTTAAATATGTTTCAAATGATTTGGGCATATTTTTTTCAAATGTAAAAATTCAGGATACGTGTCCGGGACAACTACCGTGTAACCTTTCATATATTCCGCAATTTGAAAATTCTTCAAACAATAATTTAAATAGTGATAACGGATGGACTTTAGTATCTGGCAATTATATAGCAATAGGCGGAGAAAAATTTATTGTAATTGGTAATTTTAAAGATAGTGCATCTACAGTTGCAACATATAAGGGTTATGGTCAATGGAACTATGCATCCTATTACGTTGACGATATTTTAATTTCACCATGCGATTCTCTAACGGAAGTTAATGAAGTTGACTCTAATCATGAGGAATTTATTGTTTTCCCTAATCCTTCAAATGGAACCTACATTTTAAAAACGAATAAATTATATATTGAACACATAAATATTTTTGATGCAACTGGCAGGCTTGTTACCGATATTTATAGAAGAACAAATGAAGCCATATTTATTGATCTTGAAAAGCATCCAACTGGAATATATGTTTTAGAAATATTCACAAATAGCAAATTAATCAAATTAAAATTAATCAAATACTAATACTTAAAGACCATGAAACAGAAATTTATAGTCATTAACATTGCTGTTTTAATTATTTTTAATTCCACTATTCCATTCGTATCAGCACAGGAATGGGTAAACACTACGGGTACAACTAATTCATGGCATCAGCCTGAATATAATAATTTTCCTGATGTTGAAAGTATTGGCATAGGCGACTTCATTACTGGAGGCTTTCAACCTCGATCCGCATTTGAGATTAACACAAATCTTTATTTCGGTCCTAATGCAAATCCATCCTACACGAATTTAGGAGAAGTTTTCAGAACCAATTGCCCAGAAGATATGTCAACATATTGGCGCTTGTGGCGCGTACAAAATGGAAACGATACGGAATATGGAAGCATTTACAGTTTGAGTCGCAATGATGATTACACTAATACACAAACCGGTGTAGGAACGCACTTTTACTTACAATCTTCAGCTATTGATGATGAAACAGGGGCATGGGGTGATATTCGATTCAATACCGGCACTGGTGGAACCAATCTTGCTAATAATTTTTCACAACCTCGTATGCGTATTCTGGGCAATAATGGCAATGTAGGTGTTGGAGATTATGATGCATTTCTGCCTAACTACCAATTGCATCAGCATGTAAACAATGATGGTGGAACATTTCACCAGTTTACCATTCCTATAACCGGAATACTTGCAACTGATGGTTTTAGGATGGGTATTGATGCAAACGCAAACGGAGAATTTAACTTGATGAACAACACCGTTGATATGCACTTTTTAACCAACACTACTGCACGTGCCACAATTCTTGGCGCAAACGGTTTTATAGGAATTGGTGATTACACCACCTTTACACCTCGCAGTTTATTGCATCAACATGATAACAGTAATGCAAATGTATTCCATCAATTTACAAACGGAAACACGGGCAGCGGAAACAATTTCAGCGGATTCAGAATGGGAATTGAATTTATAGTAGGGGCTAATCGTTCTGATGTTTGGTTTAGAAACTGGCAAAACAACGGGCAATTCAATTTTGCATCAAATGATAATAATGGTACGCAACTAAGACGAATTCAACTACAAAACCAAGTATATCTCGCAAACGAAGTTACACGTATGAAAATTATTGAAAATGATCTTTACAATGCCCCTTATTCTGCTAATCCTCCCGTCTCACTGCTGCATCTAGGACATCATTGGGTTCCAAATGCAGGCGGACATCGCTTATGGATGGATGTCGGAAGTTATACGTGTGCCCGTAGTGACCAATTATATACAGGCATGAAAGAAGCAACTAATAGCGCTAATTTTCCATGGACTCCTAATATGGATGCTGTAATTAACTGGGGAGACAACATACAAGGACAGGAAGGAGCAGACAATTTAAGAGTTATACTTACGACTCCTCAAGCTGCTGCTAATGGAGATGCCGGTACAGTAGAAGGACTTGAAGTAATGCGGTTTACTCCTCTTGCAAGAGTGGGAATTGGCAATTTTGATGCAGTTAATGGCTCTGCTCTACCCCCTTCGCGCAGATTAGAAATTTATGATGAGAATGTACAGAATAGTAATTTCCCTTTAGCACTTCAATTTGGTCCCGCTCCGCAGCTAAGACTTACTTTTATCCCAAACGCAAATGTAGCTCTTGGGATTAATACAGATTTCCAAACCACCGGATTGGGTAATCTGATAGTTACACCGCAAAATGCTGGTGTAGTTGCAAATGCAGGAATTGGAAATTTTAATATCATTGGAGTTGAACCGGCACGAAGATTAGAACTGCTTGATCAAGCGCAAAATAATCCACAGCTACGATTAACATTTACACCCAATACTAATCCGGCGTTGGGTATCTGGACAGATTTTCAAACCATGAACAATGGCGACATGCACATTAATAATTCAAACAATAGCAATGCGGCAATGGTAGGAATCAATAATGGTACAGGTGTATTGACGCGTACATTAGATGTGAACGGCAATTTACGAATTCGGACACTACCTACTGCCCCTTTTAATGCAAATGGTTCAGCCACCATAAATAAATTTTTAGTTTCAAATGGAAACGGAGAAGTTTTCTGGCGCGATGATATTGGAAACGGAACTGGCGATATAACCGCATGCAACACATTGTCGAATGCAGATGTAAATTTTGTTTCTAAATGGAGTTCTTACAGTCCTAACCAGATTTGCTCGACAATTGCCTTTGATGATGGCTCTCGATTTGGTATTAACACCAATGTAGCAAATCCTGCCCAACCATTATTTTATACTTTTCAAAATGCAGGAAGGGCGTTGTTTACAAAAACTACCAATATACCTTCTGCTTCCCTACCCACTTATAATACAAACAACTATTCCTTAGGTGTAATGTCAGACGCAAATCAGGCGTTTGTGATTTACAATGATCATCCTACATTTACAGACAGGTTCAGGATGTTCATGACAAGTCACACAGATGCCAATTCTCCTAATCATGCATTTATAAATACAGTAAGCATGCCCTCAGGTGATAACTCGCCCTTAGTTATTTCAGGTATAGGAGGATTGAATTCAAATCAGGAATATTTCGCAACCAACCCCGTCAATGGAAACACGGTCATAAAAAACACGTTTTCAACTACAGGTTCAAATGTCTCTTTATGGTTCAGAGCAAAATTATATGTAGAAGATGACGGCTCCCAAAACTGCCAAATGGCAAGTGCAATTTGGGGCAATAACAACGGGGCTTGTACGTCTTCATGGCATCCACAAATAGGTGTTCATGGAAGCAGCACTGCTGTACGGACATTAGCTGCGTCTGAAAATATAGGTGGGCTTTTTGAAGCAGAGGGAAACAATTCAGGTAACATTGCAGTTAGAGGAAATGCAGATTTTACTCATGCCAACTCAACAAATGTCGGGGGTGATTTTACTGCTTCTCTAGGTTTAGTTAATTATGCTGTCAGAGGTACTACTCCACAAGTAGGCACTTCTTGTAATACCACTTCATGCGCTAATGCAGCAGGATATTTCCAAGGTGATTTAGCTTACACAGGAATCGAATATGCTGTGTCTGATTCTATTCTGAAGGACAGCATTATTCCACTACCTACTATGGACAGTTTAATAAACACTATAACAGCTTATTCTTTTACTTATGATAATACTAATTACCCGTATTTAAATATGGCTTATGGAGAACATTATGGATTCATTGCTCAACAAGTTGCTGCCGTATTTCCCAACATGGTAAAACAATTTGTTCATCAGGCAGAATATGATACTTCCGGGAACCTTATCACACCAGAGTTATCTTATAAGGCTCTGAATTATAATGAATTTATTCCTATCCTGTGGAACCAAAACAAGAACCTTAAAGACACTCTTGATACATTAAAAAACAGATTGGCGATCTTAGAACAACTTGTTGCTTCTTGTTGTAATTTACTTATTACCAATCCAAGTCAAACTGGTTCCATTAATTCAATCAAGGGGAGTATTGAACTCGAAAATTTAAAATCTATTCAACTTGAACAGAACGACCCCAACCCTTTTGGCGAAAACAGCATGGTTCGTTGGTCAATTCCAACCGATTTCAAAGATGCAAATATTCTATTTTTTGATAATTCTGGTAGTCAAATTAATACATTTAAGATTGATCAACAAGGTTACGGAGAAGTGCAAGTATTTGGCAGCAAGCTTTCCTCAGGTGTATACACATACACATTAGTTGTTGACGGAAAGATAATTGACTCAAAGAAAATGATTAAAGCCAAATAGTAAAAAATAATTGAACCTCCCCGCGGCTTGCTGTGGTGATCTCACGCCCACAACCTCAACACACACTAATAGATAAATCATTGGAAAGTAGCGGGTAATTTAACTCTCAGAGATACTTTTAAATTCAAAAAAACATCTATCAATGGCACTTCCCAGTCAAACCACAATAAAAAAATCCTAAACTCCAGCCGGCCATTCCAATCAACGTATAAATCCATTCATCACATCACCACATCAAAAACCCATTCATCATAACATCTTCAAATCAACCCATCGCGAAGCTTCGCGATCAAATCTTCATATCAAAAAGTGCTATCCGTAGCTAAATAATTATTCCCATCAAAAATCATGAACAAAGCGACACATTTTATCTCGATACTGTTTCATCCCCTATTTATGCCTCTCTACGCAACGTGGCTCTTGTTGCACAGCGGTAGTTATTTAAGTTATGCCGTTCATCCCAAGTTACAGCAATTCCTCTACATCGTAGTATTCATCAGTACGTATTTGTTACCGGCTGCAATAACCTGGATCATGTGGCAAAAGGGATGGATTACGAACATGGAAATGGAAGAACGAAAGGAACGACACTTGCCCTATCTTCTTACATTGAGTTGCTACATCGCCGGCATTTATCTTTTATTCAGTCTGCCGATACCCCGCATGTTTGCATTGACGATCATGGGCGCGAGTTTGGCTATACTCACATCCTTCCTCATCAACCTTCGCTGGAAAATCAGCATTCACATGATTGGCATTGGCGGGATGATGGGATTGTTTTATGGTTTCGGGAGATACTTTCATCTGGAGTCCCTTAATGTCCTCATGCTCATTGCAGCCATCGCGGGTGTTGTTGCCTTCGCCCGCCTTCATAGCAGTACACATACCAGCACTCAGGTCTACGCAGGATTCATCACCGGTTTCGCAGTGGAGTTTGGGTTTGTGTTTTTTATTACGAATTATTTGATTGGTGCATGATTAAAACTTCCTCTACCAAATACAATAAATAAATCAACTTGTTTTCTACAATATTTCGCACGATCACACTTTCGCTTTTCATGCATACACCCTTTGGCATTTAAACAACCGCTCCCACATTACGTACTTTCGTCTCAACGTGGTATTCCCAAAGGAAAAAAGACCTGCTCCCACTTCTCTATTTCGAACATTCGCGCATTCGCCTACTCGTACATTCGTACAGTCGCACAGTCGTACAGTCGCATATTCGTACAGTCGCATATTCGTACTTTCGTGCCTTCGCGGATTCGCCCTTTCGTCGCGAGGCGTTGCTCGCGATGGAAAGCAAGCTACCTCATATTTCGTATTTCGTATTTTCGCAAAATTTCGTATTTCGTTGTCCCCCTTTAGATTTTAGTATAACCAATTGTTAAAGACCAATTTCTTCTCACCCAGGATTTCCGTTGCTACCGTCTTTTATTTATTTTTGCTCCCATGAGTCACAATTTCTCCGAACAGGAAGTCCTTCGCCGCCAGAGCCTTGAGGAGCTCTATAAACTGGGTATCAACCCTTATCCGGCTGAATTATACCCGATCAATACCAATTCCATCGCTATTCACGAGGGCTTTGAGAAGAATCCTGACGCTTTTAAGGAAGTGGTGATTGCAGGACGTATCATGAGCCGTCGTATTATGGGCAATGCCTCATTTGCGGAGTTGCAGGATGCCGGTGGACGGATTCAGGTGTATATCCGAAGAGATGATGTTTGTCCCGGAGAAGACAAGGCGCTTTACAATACTGTATTTAAAAAACTGATTGATACCGGTGATATTATCGGGGTGAAAGGCTATGTCTTCAAAACGCAAACCGGAGAGATTTCTGTGCATGTGGTTGAATTCTCCTTGCTGACAAAATCATTGCGTCCCTTGCCAGTGGTGAAGGAAAAAGACGGAGAGGTGTTTGACGCGTTCAGTGATGCCGAGCAGCGCTATCGTCAGCGTTATGTAGATCTGATTGTGAATCCGCACGTCCGTGAAACATTTGTTCAGCGCACCAAACTGGTGAACAGCATACGACACTATCTGGGCGGCAACGGTTATCTGGAAGTGGAGACGCCCATCTTGCAGCCCTTGTATGGTGGAGCAGCGGCCCGTCCATTCAAGACGCACCACAATACCCTGGACATGACCTTGTACCTGCGTATCGCGAACGAACTTTATCTGAAGCGATTAATCGTAGGCGGCTATGAAGGTGTTTTTGAATTTGCCAAAGACTTCCGCAACGAAGGGATGTCGAGGTTTCATAATCCTGAATTTACACAGGTGGAATTATATGTGGCCTACAAAGATTATTACTGGATGATGGAACTCGTGGAGGAGATGGTAGAGAAAGTGGCGATGGATCTTCACGGCACCACCGAAGTTCGGGTAGGCGATAACGTTATTAACTTCAAACGTCCGTGGAAACGGTACACTATGTATGAGGCTATTCAACATTTTACCGGAGTAGATATTACAGAAATGACTGAAGCGGAAATGCGGGCTGCGGCTGTGAAACTCGGTGTGGAGGTAGATGATACCATGGGACGCGGTAAACTGATCGATGAAATTTTTGGTACGCACTGTGAGCATAAACTGATACAACCTACTTTTATCACCGACTATCCGGTAGAGATGAGTCCGCTGGCGAAGAAACACCGCAGCAAGGAAGGTCTCGTGGAACGCTTCGAAGCCATCTGCAACGGCAAGGAAATCTGCAACGCCTTCTCGGAGCTGAATGATCCTATTGACCAGCGGGCGCGCTTTGAAGAGCAGTTAGAATTGGGGAAACGCGGTGATGAAGAAGCGATGCAACTGGATGAAGACTTTTTACGAGCCATCGAATACGGTATGCCACCCACGGCCGGTCTCGGTATCGGCATCGACCGTCTCAGCATGATCATGACCAATTCGGCTTCCATACAGGATGTGTTGTTCTTCCCGCAGATGCGTCCGGAAGCAGCGATCTCCTCTTTCGAGCATGAGACGGCTCACCTGGAGGGCATTCCTGCTCCCTGGGACGATGTACTTCGCAAAATGGGCATACAAACCCGGGATCAGCTCAAGGCGGTCAATGCCAATAAGCTCTTCAATGACCTGGGAGGAATGCGGAAGAAACTCAAACTCGAAGCCAGCATGCCAAGTATCGATGAGGTACGGACGTGGGTAGCAGGTTGATTGACTGGCTCTTTGTCACGTTGATCATAGTTTAAACAACTCCTTTATACCCTGGAAATTTTCCGCAATGATATAACCATGAAGCAGAATCGAGAAAAGCGAAACGCTTCATGGTATACCTAAATCCTTTGGTTAAATATGACTCGTATCGGACACAAAATTCCCGAAACGGGCTTCTTTTACACTATTTTTGCACTTGCAATTAAAACTTATGATGAATTACAACTTACAGATGCGCTTACCGCTATCGGTAATAGCCCTCCTCTTCTCGTTGAACGGTTTTGCTCAACTGGACTCTGCCAGGGTGCACCCTCTTATTAAACAACATATCTCCACCTTAGCCTCTGATGAATTCGGCGGCCGTGAGCCGGGTACTAAGGGAGAAGAGTTGGCGCGCAATTATATTATTAAGGAATTTAAAGCAATTGGCTTAAGTCCGAAGGGAGAAAATGGCTTCCTGCAACCTTTCAACTTCACGAAAAGTCTCCAGGTGGGTCCGAAATCAAAACTGATTGTTGGAACTACTCCTCTAAGTGCCGGTCATGCATTTTACCCTCTACCTTATTCTGCGAATGCTGCTGCGAAAGGTCAGGGGATTAAAGTGGGGTATGGTATTAATGCTCCTAAGTTAGGTCATAATGATTATACCAGTGATTTCCTGAGAGGGATCGATCTCAAAGGCAAAATTTTTATTATTGATGCCGCTACTCCTGATAAAGACGGACCTCATTCAAAGTTTGCTGAGTTTGCTGATCTGAGATCAAGGATTGATACCGCGATTAAGTATGGTGCTGCAGGTGTATTGTTTTACACTTCCGATAAAGAAATGAAGGAGCCCACACTCAATGCCAAGATGAGAATTACTCCATGCGCTATTCCTGTGCTTTATATGGTCAGGGCAAAATCAGCGATTCTAAATGGCACCGCACCTGTTCAAATGGATATGGTAGCGGAAATCATCAAAGAAGAAGCCACCGGTAATAATGTGATGGGGTATCTCGACAACAAAGCAGCAACAACAATTGTTATCGGCGCACATTACGATCACCTGGGACATGGCGGAGACGAATCCCTTTATCGTGGAGAACCGGCAGTGCACAATGGCGCTGACGATAATGCCAGCGGTGTGGCAGGTGTGATTGAGTTAGCGCGCTATATCAAGGAAAAGGGTCCGAAGAACAACAATTACCTTTTCATGGCGTTTTCGGGAGAGGAAAAGGGCTTATTAGGCTCCGGACATTTCACCAAAAAATCTACCATTGATCTTGAAAAAGTCAACTACATGTTGAACATGGATATGATCGGACGTTTGAAACCGGAAGAGCCGACCTTGATAGTAAGTGGTGTGGGCACTTCTGATGCCTGGAAAATCACCATGGATTTTATCAAACCGTCCGGCATGAAAATCAAAACCACCGAATCGGGTGTTGGCCCCTCTGACCATACATCCTTTTACCTGAAGAACATTCCGGTATTGCATTTCTTTAGCGGCACCCACAATGATTATCATAAACCTTCCGATGACGAAGCCTTGATCAATTATAAAGGCGAGCTGGATATTTTAAATTACATGATTACCCTGATTGATAAATTGGATGATAAAGGAAAAATATCATTTATAAAAACAAAAGAAGAGCAGAACGAAGATGCCCCCCGATTTAAAGTCACCCTCGGTGTTGTTCCTGATTATGCTTTTGAAGGAGAGGGAATGCGCATCGATGGGGTCAGCGATGGAAAGCCTGCTGCCAAAGCCGGATTGCTTGCCGGGGATATTGTAAAACAAATTGGCGATCATAAAGTCCTCGACATGATGAGTTATATGAAAGCATTGGGAAAGTTCAATAAAGGTGAAAAAGCAACGGTTACGCTCCTCAGAGGAAAGGAAGAAAAGAAAATCGATGTGGAATTTTAATTGAATTCTTGATGATTCACATTCCATCATTCATACAAAGCAGGGCGGTCATTCACTTCCCTGCTTTGCGATTTTTATGGATGATCCTTTTTGTATTCTTATTTTCTTTTAACACATTCGCTCAACAGTACATCACCATCAATGGCAAGGCGATGGATGAAGATCATCCTGCTTTTTTACTGGAGCAGGTAATGGTCATTAACCTCCGCACGCAGCAGGGAATTTTCGGAAACGCCGACAATAGCTTCAGCATTTCGATTGAAAAAAACGACACGCTGGTTATAACGGCATTGGGTTACCGATCTGATAAGATCTGTTTCCGTGATTCTGTTCTTAAGGATTTCTATACCATCATCGTCCCTTTAAAAAAGATCAGCATCACGTTGAAAGAAGCCACCATCTTTATCCCCCGCGACCTCAGCCGCATTGAAGAAGATATTAAGAAACTGGGCTATAGTTCAAAAGATTATCGTCTCAGCGGAGTGGACGCCTGGCAGAGTCCGATTACTGCCTTGTATCAGGAATTCAGCCGTAAAGAAAGAAGCAAGCGCAGAGTGGCCGAACTCATGAATGAAGACCGGCGCAGAGATTTGCTGCGTGAAATTTTGGCCAACTACAGCAGGGCGGGATTAATCGAAATGAAGTACAATGAATACAATGCCTTTATTGATTACCTCGGACTAAGCGAATTTTTGATGAAGTCGCTCACACAATATGAGCTTGCGGTGTATATCAAAGAGAAGTATTATAATTATATGGAGCAATAAGAAGCCGGTCTTATTTTTACCGGATCTGATTTTCATTCCATCATTTCTGCAAACAATCCACCTCCATTTTCCATTGCTACTGTCGAAAAAAGAAAGTGTTACTATCGCTTATAAATTTTTTCCATCTGACAACTCCCCGTCTTCTTACATGGTCAAGCGCCGAGGAACTTTGACAAGGCTTCCCATCCCGGCATACGATCTGCAATTAGTCCTGACTTCCGCAGAAAAAAACAGTTGATTTTAAAAGTAATACTAATTCAATCTGTTGCAGCAAATTAACGGGTGTTTTAGGGTGTCCTAAGGGTGATAAAACATAACTGAGAAGTCTTGAGATTTAGAAGCCCTGTAGGGGCGGTATCTCTGTAAAATAAGAATCACATCTTCTCCCACCTATGCCGGCAGCCGACCTTAGGTCGGCTGCCGGCGGTTAAAAGGATAGGGGAGTTTGTCGGTTACAGAGATACCGCCCCTACAGGGCTTATATGGAAGAAATATCCATCTCCGTTCTGAGGTTATTTCTTTTTCTGTCTTCTGCAAAAACTACTCTGAAGATAGTCAAAATACTCTTCGAATTTTAATTTAGGATGTCCCAATGCGGAAGTCAGGAATTATTAATACTATAATGATTCCCCGGTCTTTTCCTCTTTAGAAACTCCTTTCACTCCAAGAAACATAGACAAGGCCTCCCATCCGGGCATACGATCTGCAATTAGTTTTAAAATGGCTGCGAAAGGAATAAAAAGTATCATTCCGGAAGCCCCCCAAATAATACCTCCCACCACAATAACAATCAATGTTGCCAGTGTATTCAATTCAAGCCGCTGACCCACAGCCCAGGGAAAAATGATATTGGCTTCAAGGTATTGCACAAACGTAAACAGAAAGATTACGCCCAACGGATACCAGATAACACCATAAGTGATCCAGGCATAGGTGATAGGCATAATTCCGGCGACAATGATACCTACATACGGAATAAAAGTCATAACGGCAGTGATATAACCAAACAAAAAAGGATACGGAATTCCCATCAGCCATAGACCGATAGAATTCAAAGTTCCCACAATTATATATACCAATGCCATTCCCTTAATAAACTTAAAATAGGTTCTGATGGCGAGATGTATGACTTCTGTTACCCGGTTTCTTTGTTTATCCGGTAGCAGGAGATATAGCATTTCTACCAGGCGTCTCCGATAGTGCAAAATGAGAAATGCATAAATCGGAATGAGTAATAGCATGGCGAGATTAACCATCAATGATTGAAGTGTTGTACCTATTCCACCTGTGGATGAACCCATGACATTATCCACAGCACTTTGCAGCCATAGCATCATTTCCTCATTTGTCAGACCAAACTTTTCTGATAAATATTGCTCTATGGCCAGTAAAAGCTCATTCAATTTTTCTCGAATCTGCGGCCACTCAGAAAAAATTGACTGTAACTGCCATCCAAAAATCAAAATAAGTACTGCAATGAATACAGTAATCAAAACAAGTCCGATTAATATAGATAAATTGCGCTCCACTCCCTTTTTCTCCATTGTATGACATACAGGGTACAGCACGATGCTTATAAACAAAGCATAAGCCAATGGAATAAACAATGAACTTCCCAGCCTAAGCAATACTCCGGTAAAAAGTAAAGCTCCGGTAAAATAGAAGTAAGATGCAAAAGAAGCAGAGATCGGTTTACCGGAATTCATAGAGTAAAGATAAACCTATTTGATAAATAAGAAAAAAGCCCGAAATAATTTCCGGGCTTGATTCTTATCATTTATATTTTGATTACTTATTAATAATCATCCGCAACACTTTTTGCTGATCGTCATCAAAGCGAACAGATACAAAATACATACCTGCATGCTCTTCCATCAGATTCAACTCATAAGTATCGCTACTTCCCTGACCTGTAAACACCACTTTACCCAATACATCGGAGACCGTTACATTGTAATTTCCGGGGTCAGTGTTGAAGGTAATTTTAGTTTGACCGTTACCCGGATTCGGGAATAAAGTCACATCGTTCATTTGTTCAACGCCTTCGCGGCAGGTTACAGTAACTTTAAAATTTTTCTGTACAGCAGCACCGCAGTTATTGCTGGCGGTTACTTTAACGTATCCTGTCGCACCACCCCAGTTTACATTAATGGCAGGACTGCCCTGACCGCTAACGATAGTTGCACTTCCCGGTACGATCCACTGATAATTAACACCGGCTTGCGCATTCGTAACATTATAATTCAAATTGGTTTGATTGGCACAAACTGAACTCACACCGCTGACCCCGGGTTTCAAGGGCAATGTGGTAATACCGGAGATACATCTCGCTGCACTGCTTCCGCAAGTATTATTTGCCGTAACACAAACACCCGCACCGCTTACTGCAGCAACCGGCCATTGCACCTGAACAGAAGTCGTTCCCTGACCACTCAGAATAGTTCCGCCTCCGGTTACTGACCATGCATGTGAAGTTGCTCCTGTAGTAGAAGCCGGAATAGTATAAGTACTTACTGAACCGCAAGCGTTGCTGGTTGCAGGTCCGGTAATCGCAGCAGGCTTATTGGCAAGACTTCGAAGGGTCACACTTTTCTGAGCGCTGTTTCCACAATTGTTTGAAGCCAGCACTTTCAAAGTTCCACTGGTAAATCCGGCCTGAAACAGTACTGCCACATTGGTTGTTCCTTGCCCGCTCACTACTGTAGCTCCTGTGGGAGGTGTCCAGGTATAGGTGGTTGCTCCACTTACAGCAGGACAGGAATAATTCTTTGTTACTCCCGGACAAACACCGGTTTTATTTCCGGTAACCGAGGCGGGTGTATTCGGAGCTCCGGTACCGTTAGATAGAACAGTTGTATTCGTATTGAATGAACAACCATTCACATCCATCACTGTCACTGTATATGTACCGGCTCCTAATCCGGAAATATTGGAAGTAACCGCACCGGTATTCCATAGGTAGCTATACGGCGCTACACCACCTGAAAAAGTCAGGTAAGCAGATCCATCATTCGCTCCGCAACTTGCATTTTGTGCTGTAAGGTATCCCTGCAATTGCGCGGGAGATGTAATGACTACATTGCCCGTAGCAGTACATCCTGAACCGTCAGTTACTGTATACGTATAGGTTCCGGCACTCAGTCCATTCACAGTAGAAGAACTTGCACCGTTGGACCAGTTGTATACCGGACTACCGGTTGCACCTGCAACAGAAACAGTGGCAGAACCATTATTCGATCCAAAACAACTCACATTGGTTTGATTCGTGTTCGCGCTCAACGTACCTACTGTAACGGTGGTGGAAGAAGAAGCAGTACAGCCATTATTATCTGTAACTGTTACGACATAGTTGGTTGTACTTCCGGGCGATGCCAAAGGATTCGCAATGGTCGCATTGTTTAAACCGGTAGCAGGCGTCCATTGATACGAGACAATTGAATTGCCGGGTAGTTCAAGCGACCATTTCCAGAGTACACCGATATCCTGACCACCCAGATCAGTAATTCTCAAAACCCAGGTGCCATTAGCGGTACCTGTAAGATTTGAAAATGCTTGCTGCGGGGTATAGTTTCCGGTAAAAGGAGCCGTACCATTGGTAATAGCGGTTCCGGTGGTAGTAAAACGAGTGCGGATGAAATTATCTCCTGCACCACCCACTCCACTGGCCAGCGTTATGACGGAACCGTTAGGAGCAATGAGTTCAATTCTAAGATCAGCATCGTAGGTATGTGTAAGGGAATCGATCTTAATAGCAATAAGTGCATTCGCGTTAGAACTACCGGAAATAGCTAACGATGATGTCACCCCGGGATTTGGATAATCGGGAAGATTCAGCGGAGTACTATTGCTCGCATTATTTCCACCCTGACCCGGCACAGAAGCATTGGCATTGAGTTGCACACTTCCTCCGCCACAATTGGCTGAGCCCCCTGTTGCTGATACTGCCGGAGCAACACTCACCGCGACAGAAACAGACGCTGTTCCACTGCAACCGTTGGCATCAGTGATCAAACAGGAATATAAGCCATTGTTTGCTGCACTTGCATTCGGTATAGTTGGGTTAGCGGCTGAGGAATTAAATCCACCCGGTCCCGACCATACGAAGGTAGTTCCTCCCGAGGCAGTCAGTTGAATCGTTGAACCTGCGCAAGCACCTCCCGAAATAGCAGCAATTGCATTGGTATTGATCAGCAAACCGTATACGCCTACTGCATCCCAGGCATTTTTAACTGAATACGCTTCCGGAGAACAGTTGCCGTATAAATCGTTTGCGGATTTCAATGCATAAAACGCGGCATCATCGTATTGTGATCCGGAGGTAAGATAAAAGGTATTGTTACGATAAGCAATCATTCTCGCTTTATTCATTCCGATCCCGTTTACATTGTAAACAAAACCTAAATCATTGGTTCCGGTTCCACCCTGACAAAGCAGGTAGTACCAGAAATTTTGCACACCACTGTTGATATGTACACCACCGTTATCTCCTGCACCCGTGTACCAGTTTGGTCCGAGGTAAGTATCGGGATCACCGGCAATACTTGGATTATTCATGTAACGCAAGGCATCACCGGGAGTGCCGGGCGTATAGGTTTGATCACCGATCAGGAAATTGGCCGTGAGCGGACGTGCATAAAAATCTACAGTCACTCCGAAGATATCAGAGAAAGATTCGTTGAGCGCACCGGATTCGTAGGAATACACCAGATTGGAGGAGAAACTCGTTACGCCATGTGTCAACTCATGGGCTATAATATCTACTTCCGTGAGTGGTGAGAAAGTAGCACCATCACCATCTCCGTAGGTCATCACAGATCCGTTCCAGAAGGCATTGTTGTAATTAGAACTATAGTGAATATACGACTTCAACACTGCACCGGCATTGTTATAACTGTTACGGCCATGTGTTAAGAAATAATAATCGTAGGTCTTTTGAGTTCCCCAATGTGCATCGTAAGCAGCATCGTCCTGGTTGGTGGTAGTATTCCAAAAATTATCGGTATCGGTAAAATCAACTGCACCTGCATAGCTTGTACCATTATTGCAATCATAGGTCTCGACACCACTGCCTCTGGAATAATCACGCAAGCGGTAATTCCCGGGACTAATGCTGTCTGTTTTCAAGGATTGTGTACCGCTGTACTTTGTTACTGCTGTACCGGTTACGGTAATCGTACAGATTTTATTCTCTTTAAAAAGTATCTGACCGGTTTGTGCATCTACAAAAATCGCCCAGCGCTCATGCGGTTCTGTGGCATACACATCGAACTTCCAGCAGAGGGCGGCTTCTTTACTTTTATTTATGCCTATTGCCGGCAAGACCACCAGCTCACCTTTCGGATAGACATCACCGTGATCATGTCCCGTGCGCGCATGTTGCTCTTCTTCTGAAGTCTGCCATAAATATTTGCTTGCACCAATATCATTTAAAGCTGCTGCCAGTGCTGATTTTTCATCAAGTGCTGCAGCTGTATTCACATTCAGGTTACGGAAGAAATGACCATTGGCCGATAAGAGACGACCTTGTTGTTCATGCAGGATATATTCTCCTGTCACCACCGGTACATTTTGATAATACTGTTGGTAACGCTGATGTGACATTCCAAGGTCATCACGATCTGTGCGGATCAGCTTCCAGGTATCTGAAGTACCTGCACCGAGTGTAGATTGAAGCACCTCCATCCCGGACGAGGCGGCTACAAAGGCATTCGCACGGAAGCCAATGTAGAGGGGAGCGATGGATCGATGGCTGTAGCGAACTTCCGCTGCTGCAGGATGTACTTTCACAGCTTCCGCGCCGGAAAGGATTTGTGCTGATACAGGTTGCATACCAAGGGCAAGCATACATCCCAGTAAGATTTTTTTCATAAGTGTTAAGGTATTGTTTTGGGTTATTCGTAGAGGGCAATCACACAAGCTGAAAAGGGAAGTGAGTTTTCACGCAGCCTGCACGACAAGGATTGCTAATGTACGGAATACATTTATACTGTGAAAGTGGTTCCCGAAAATATTTTGAAGAAAAATAAAGGGGCAACTATTCTAGTCTTTATGCCACTTCAAATTCACCCTGCTTCTATTTGAGAAGGTGATTTCAATCAAATAAATGCCTGAATGCAAGGTGTTTAAATCGATCCTGCCTTCTGACATCACTCCTTTTACTTCCATCACCCGACGACCATCAGGGAAATAAACAGTCGCGTTGATGACATCCCCACAATTTATCAGGAAGGTATTTTCACCCAGATACTGCAAACAGGAACTCTTTTCCACCTCTGCCTGACCGGTAGTGGTGACCACGATCTGCTCAAACGCACTATCGGCTTCACAACTATTCCCACTTAACAGTTTTACGATATAGACTCCATCAGATGAATAGGTATGCAGGGGATGTTGCAATGCAGAAACACTTCCATCACCAAAATCCCATTGCCACCAATCGGCAAACAGACTTTGATCGGTGAATTGTACCTGCAGGTTATTCGCGTTGTAAATGAAATCCGATTGCACATCAAAGTCACCAACATTCCACACCGGCAAACTATCAAACACCACCTGATCGGCGATCTGTTGCAGATATTGGGCTGTTGCAGGGGGAAGTCCGGCATAAAAGGTAGCGATAGAAGACGCCTTTCTGAAAATGGTGGCATACATCACACAGGCGGTCAGGTAAGAACCGGCAACAGCAGGGTGACTGTTATCGCCCACCCATAAATTAATGGTAGTATCGGTAAACCAGCTTTCTTTCCATGCTTGTCCGACGGGAGCCACGAGTGCATTATTATCATTGGCCATTTGCACATAGGCATCCCGTAGTTGCTGCTGCATCCCGGTAAATGTACAAACCGGTGGCCAGTTCGCGCAATTGCCCGCATCCCCATACTTGCGACCCCAGGTCATGTAAAAAACGGTTTCGGTGCAACTATCATTTACATAAATGAGGGAATCGAGCATCCTTGCATAAGGGTACACATCCACGGCTACCTGCGGCGGAGAAAAAGAAGGAAGCTGACTTTGTTCCTGCAAAAATACAAAGTCCCAGGGCTGCGTATTGATCTTTGCCAGCGTGGTAGCATTGGTGGTATGCCCCTGAAAAGTATAACCGCCCGGTGTATTTGAATCCACGATGACGGTATCACCCATGCTCAGTGCGAGATCTGAAAACAATTGCGGGAGATTATTGGACGCTGTGTAGCTGTTGCCGATAAAAAGGACGCTGGTGGTTTGGGCTGTGACGATAATAAAAGGACAGAGCAACAGTATAGGTAATAAGCACTTCTTCATATAGATCAAAATTATAAAATTAAATAATCCAATTACTGTGTTGTCTGTCGTACATTTGTCAAATTACTCAATAACCACCACATCATGGAATACCGCAAACTCGGAAACACAGGAATACAGATCAGCGCATTGTCGTTGGGAAGCTGGCTGACATTTGGCAAGCAGATTGAAGACAATATCGCCGAAACGCTCATGGCAAAAGCCTACGATGCCGGCATTAACTTTTTTGACAATGCGGAAATTTATTCACGCGGACAAAGTGAAATCGTAATGGGGAAGGCGTTAAAAAACCTAAACTGGACACGTAGCTCCTATCTGGTGTCAAGCAAAGTATTTTTCGGTTACGAGGAAAGCAAGCCGAATCAACGGGGATTGAGCAGGAAGCATATTTTAGAAGGATGTGAAGCCGCATTGAAGCGCTTGCAGGTGGAGTACATCGATCTGTATTTCTGTCATCGACCGGATAAGCAAACACCGATTCTCGAAACCGTGCAGGCGATGAACACGCTCATCCAGCAGGGGAAAATACTATACTGGGGAACTTCCGAGTGGAGTGCCCCCGAAATTCTGCAGGCGCATCTCGAAGCGGAGAAACATCATCTCATCGCACCGGTGATGGAACAACCACAGTACAACCTCTTTGAAAGAAAAAAAATGGAAGATGATTATCTCCACATTTTCCGTTATCAGGGTTTGGGTACCACCATCTGGTCACCCTTATCCTCGGGATTACTGAGCGGGAAATATCTCGGTGAAGCAGGAGAAACAAGATTATCCATGCAGGGCCTCGACTGGCTCCGTGAGCGGAACATCACTCCTGAAAAACTGGCGAAGGTGAAGGAATTGAAAAATATTTCGGATAGCCTGGGCGTTAGTTTATCGCAACTTTCCATTGCCTGGTGTCTGAAGAATCCGCATGTCAGTACAGTGATACTCGGTGCCAGTAAGGTTTCGCAACTGGAAGAAAATATCAAATCACCGGAGATCTTGCCCTTGCTTACGAACGAGATCATGGAAAAAATAGATCAGATCATGGGGAATAAACCGGTGCTGCCGGAGTATTGATCGTCAATGATAACCACTTAGACACTAAGTCCACTTAGAACACTTAGAGCATCCATAAATTTTTTAGAACTTCTAAGTGCCTCTTAGTGCCCTTAGTGACTTAGTGGTGAACCCGGTCAAATATCAATTTGTAAGTTTTAGTTGAATATTCAGGCGTTTCTGCTTTGTTGTGACCTTATATTTGAATGATGTTAAGGCTGAGAATTCCATTGCTGATAATGCTATTGCCTGGAGTTTTACCTGCTCAAACATGGACATCAGCGGGTATCGGCGGCGGGGGAGCTTTCTACAGTCCCGTCATTTCACCGCATACACCGCAGGAGCTTTGGGTGAGCAGTGATATGAGCGGATTTTACCGGAGCAATAACTTCGGTGAAGACTGGCAATTACAGCATGCTGAAGTAGTACAGGGAGGAAATACTGTTTCTCTGGCTTTTACCGCTGATCCCGATTCCATCTACGCCATTGATCATTCATCTATAAATGGATTAGACCAACGTCGCCCGGTGCTGAGTACGGATGGAGGTCAGAGTTGGGATCCCCTGCCTGACCCATCTAACGGTGAAGCCTATACCATTTACGCCGATCCTAACACCACCACGCGTTACTTTCTCGCCGGATGGGACCGGATCTGGTACACGAACAACTGCGGGGCGACCTATCAGATGGTCTATACGTTTAACAACAACGGAAATGGCATCCATATGGCAGGGGCTTTCTTTGACGGGAATGATATCTATCTCGGGACCTCAGCCGGAATGATCTACTCGGGAAATATGGGAACCCTCTTTATTCCGGTCATCATGAGCGGATGGCCTTCGGGAATGGGGATGAGTTCCTTTGCCGGGGCGAGAAACGGAAATAATGTCCGCCTCTACGCTGCCCTGATGCCTCAGGCGGATCTCTACGCAGGCATCACCGGCGCAGACTATACCGCATCTACAGGCATCTATTCCTGCACGGGAACCTCTTCCACCTGGACATTACGCACGACCGGCATCGCTCCATCGGATAAAATATTCTTTGTAGCTTGTCCGGAGAACGATGTCAACACCGTTTACGCCGGCGGAGGTGATATGAATGCCGGCTATCCTGTTATCTATAAAAGCGTGACGGGCGGCGCATTATGGAACTCCGTTTTTCAAACAACCCTCAACAATAACATCTCCACCGGCTGGAACGGAGATGGCGGCGACAGAGGCTGGGGCTATGGAGAGTATGTCCTTGGCCTCGCCGTAGCACCCAACGACGTCAATCGTGTCGCCTTTACGGATCTGGGCTTTGTGCATGTGACGGAGACGGGAGGTACCACCTGGAAACAGGCTTATGTGAACAGTGCAGATCAAAACGGTGCAGCTTCCAACACGCCCATCCTCAAAGCCTATAACGGTAATGGCTTGGAGAACACGAGTCATTGGTGGCTCTGCTGGAACACTACGCAACAACTATATTCCGCAGCTTCTGACATCAACGGCATCCGCAGTGATGATGGCGGCAACAAATGGAGGATGATGGCAGCCACTACGCAGAACACCACGTACTATGTATTGAAACATGCTGTCAGCAATACCCTCTACGCTGCCACGAGCACGGTGCATGACCTCTATCAAACCACTTATCTCAGTGACTCCCGCATTGATCCCGGACAAGGTATGATCCGTTACAGCAGCAACAACGGCAGCACCTGGCAGACGCTGCACGACTTCAATCATCCTGTCATCTGGCTCGCGACAGATCCTAACAACCCCAACCGCATGTATGCTTCAGTGATTCACTATGCCAATGGTGTGGGAGAAGGAGGCATCTGGAAAACCGACAACCTTTCTGCAGGGAGTGCAAGCGTTTGGGTAAAACTCAACAATCCTCCACGCACCGAAGGACATCCTTTCAATATACATGTCCTCAATGACGGAACACTTGTTGCGAGTTATTCTGGAAGAAGAGATGCAGCAGGAACCTTCACCCCATCATCAGGAATATTTATTTTACCGCCCGGAGCAACGAACTGGATCGACCGCAGTGATGCAGGCATGCAGTATTACACGAAAGACATCGTCATTGATCCGGGAGATCCTCAGCAGAACACATGGTACACGGGTGTCTGGAGTGGCTGGGGAGGAGCGCCGAATGGATTAGGAGGACTCTACAAAACAACGGACAGAGGACAAAGCTGGACACGCATCTTCAGTGGTGCCGACAGAATCACTTCCATCACCATGGATCCTGCTACAACAGGAGCAGCATGGATGAGTACAGAAACACAAGGATTATGGAGATGTACGGGGCTTCATACGAGCAATCCGGTTTTTCAGCGGGATGCCACTTTTCCGTTCCGGCATCCGGAGCGCATATTTTATAAACCGGGACTGCCTTCAGAAGTATGGGTCACCACATTTGGAGGCGGGCTTTTTAAATCAACCAACAATACGGCAGGAATAGAAGAAACGAAGAACAATCACTTGCTGCGTTTCGAAAATCCGAACGATGGAGAATTCCATCTTGAAGTGATGGAACCGGTGGAGCGTATATATTTAACGGATATCCTTGGACGTTATATACAGGATCTGCCAGGAATTGGGGGGAGCATACAACTGAATCATCTGAACAAAGGACTCTACTTCATACGAACCGATGTAAAACAATCTTCGTTCATTTATAAATTAATTCTTAAATAATAATTTTGTAAGGAACGCAGATGAAACGGATTTAGCGGATGATCGCGGATTGTTTTATTGCAGTAAATTTATCTGCGGAAATCAGATAAATCCGCGTGATCCGCGTTCAAACATGTAGTATTTATGTATAGTTTTTCTCTATATACTGTATTTTTCATGGAATCAAAGTTTTTGAGCAACTATTTTTACGCACCTTGATTTTGTTGAAAAATGAGGGCTAATGTGAAAAAATACTACTTGTTGCTAACGATATCTTTAACGTGATTTGTGACCGGTTAAGCGACTCATCCCTTATTAAGAGAAAGAAGCTGGTTTTCAAACTCATCTGAATATACCGGATAATTAAAAGTAACGTCTTCACGTTGCAGGAGTAATCGACTCTCCAATTTGAAGATAAATTGAAAGAATTGACTCTATTATATAAGTGCAACCTCATTTTTAACCCAAAAACACAAAAAAACTATGTTCGTACTCAAAAGAGATGGGAAGAAGGAAACGGTGAAATTTGACAAAATCACCGCACGCGTGCAAAAACTTTGCTATGGCCTCTCGCCGGAGCATGTGCAAGCCATATTGGTAGCACAAAAAGTGATTGAAGGCGTTTATGACGGTGTGACCACCACAGAGCTGGATAATCTGGCGGCGGAAACAGCGGCATCTCTTACTACGCGTCACCCGGACTTTGCTCTTCTGGCGTCCCGGATCGCTATTTCCAATTTACATAAAAACACAAAGAAGTCGTTTTCAGAGACAATGACCGACCTCTATGAGTATATTGATCCCAAAACGGGAAAGAAAGCGCCATTGATCGCTGATGATGTGATGGAGGTCATACGAGAGCATGCCGATTTGCTGGACTCTACTATTATATATGACCGTGATTTTGGCTATGATTATTTCGGATTCAAAACGCTTGAGAAATCCTACCTGCTGAAACTCAGAGGGAAAGTAGTGGAGCGTCCGCAGCATATGCTCATGCGTGTAGCAGTGGGTATCCATAAAAAGGATATTGATGCTGCCATTGAAACGTATAACCTCATGAGTGAGCGCTGGTTCACGCATGCAACACCTACTTTATTCAATTCAGGTACGCCGAAACCACAGTTAAGCTCCTGCTTCCTTTTACAGATGCAATCGGATAGTATCGATGGCATTTACAATACGTTGAAGCAATGTGCACAGATTTCACAAAGTGCCGGAGGTATTGGTCTGAGCATTCATAATATTCGCGCGACAGGTTCTTACATTCGCGGCACCAACGGCACCAGCAACGGTATAGTTCCGATGTTACGTGTCTTCAATGATACGGCGCGTTATGTAGATCAGGGTGGTGGAAAACGAAAAGGTTCCTTTGCCATGTATCTGGAGCCCTGGCATGCTGATGTTTTCGAATTTTTAGAATTGAAAAAGAATCATGGTAAGGAAGAGATGCGTGCGCGTGATTTATTCTTCGCACTCTGGATTCCGGATCTCTTCATGAAGCGTGTGAAAGAAGAGGGAGAATGGAGTTTATTCTGCCCCAATGAAGCTCCCGGACTCAGCGATTGCTATGGCATGGAGTTCGAGTTGCTTTACACAAAATATGAATCAGAAGGAAGAGCCCGCCGTACCATTCCGGCACGTGAACTCTGGACCGCTGTACTTGAATCACAAATTGAAACCGGTACTCCTTATATATTGTACAAGGATGCCTGCAACGAGAAGAGCAATCAGAAAAATCTGGGAACAATAAAAAGTTCCAACCTCTGCACTGAAATTGTAGAGTATACTGCACACGATGAAGTAGCGGTGTGTAACCTTGCTTCCATTGCATTACCACGCTTTGTCATCAACGGACAATTTGATCATCAGCGCTTGTTTGAGATCACTTATGTGGCGACAAAGAATCTCAATCGTATCATTGATGTAAACTATTATCCGATCATTGAAGCGGAGAACAGCAATTTGCGTCATCGCCCGATTGGTATTGGTGTACAGGGATTGGCGGATGCATTTATTTTGATGCGCTATCCTTTCGAGAGTGAAGAAGCACGCCGACTGAACCGTGAAATTTTCGAAACCATTTACTACGCGGCGATGACAGCGTCGAAGGACCTCGCCAAAGTGGAAGGCCCCTACTCTACTTTCGAAGGTTCACCGGTATCGCAAGGCATCTTCCAGTTTGATATGTGGAATGTAAAACCGACAGACAGATGGGAATGGGATGTGTTGCGTGAAGAAGTGAAGAAATACGGAGTACGCAATTCACTATTGCTCGCACCGATGCCTACTGCATCTACTTCACAAATCCTCGGCAACAACGAATGCTTCGAACCTTACACCACCAATATTTATTCACGTCGTGTATTGAGCGGAGAATTCATCGTAGTAAATAAACATCTGTTGATGGATCTTGTCCGCCTCAATCTTTGGAACAACGATATGAAAAATAAAATTATCGCTGCCAACGGATCGGTGCAAAGTATTAATGAAATTCCCGAAGAGATTAAGGAACTTTATAAAACCGTTTGGGAAATCAAACAGCGTACGGTAATTGACATGGCTGCGGAGAGAGGTGCTTATATTTGTCAGAGTCAGTCCTTGAATCTCTTCATTGCTGATCCTAATTTCGCCAAACTCACGTCGATGCATTTCTACGCATGGGAGAAAGGTTTAAAAACAGGCATGTATTATCTGCGCACGAAACCTGCTGCTTCAGCGATTAAGTTTACTGTAGATAAGCAGTACGAGATGACACCCCATACCGCAGATGAAGTGGTGATGGCGACCACTGCTACTACCACTACCACTACGGTGATCTCGTCTACACCCTCTGCAAACGATGTGGTGACGCATTTCACGGATGATAATCCATCGGTAGCGGATCAATTGTCCTGCTCGTTGGATAATCCGGATGGGTGTTTGATGTGCGGTAGTTGATAAAAATTTATTCATAAAAAGGCTGTCTTGATAGGGCAGCCTTTTTTAGTTTGATGAAAATTTTGGAAATGGATATTACATCTTGCTGCTTGCCGATTATGAATTGGAATACAATAGCACTTCAGGGTGTAATAATAATGTCGCTATAATAATGTCGCTCCGATGGAGCTGCATTGCTGTCGCTCCGATGGAGTTTGAAATAAAATTCGTGTTTCTAAAGTTTGTTTAAGCGACTTACAATTCCGTCAACTGTTTGAAGAAAATAAATTCCGGACGAGAAATTGTTTAGGTCAATCATTTTTACTTTTTGATTTGCCGGTAAAATTCTTTCACCATACAGATTATAGACGCCTAATATATCTACATCCTTATCGAAGTAAAACATCGCAGTAGATGGATTAGGGTATACAGCAAAACTGCTTTGAATTTCATTTACAGCGATACCTGTTGGTGTATTGCAGTTAGATTGCCCGAGGCTATACACATTTCCATTTGTACTACATACCCAAACGGTAGCACTGCCACAATTCAAATCCATACCTGAAATAGGGCCCACAGTATTCGGGATATCATGCATTTGAACCAATTGACCCTGAGTGGTTATTTCCAGAATACTATCCTCCGCGCTGCTGGCCACATATAAATTTCCATTTTCACCGACTTCCAAATCACCGAATGAAACATTAAACAAAGAAGTGATCTGGTAACTTTGAATAAGGGAACCGGTCAGCGGGTTTACTTCGCCGATCAAATTTTCCAAAGTTGCTCCCGGAACGTTGTCCTGCACTAAGAAAAAGGATCCTGTTCCCGGACTAAAAGCACCACCTACCACATGACTATTGCCGAATGAGGTAAGAAGCGTATCAAGTATTACACCGGTAAGCGGATCGATAGCATAAATTTCGGCTGAATCTGTTTCACCATGTATAAACAACAAAGTCCCTTGTGGAATAGCAGTACCGCCCATATTAAATGCCACCGGAGCGATCTCCACATCTACATCGTTTGCAGGTATTCCGGGTGCAAGTATGGCGCCTAGTGGCACCCCCGTCGGATCAAAGCAATGGATACTGTCGCCGTTACAATTATACACCCAAACTTTTTGAAGTACGGTATCATAACCCAGCGCGCATAATGAAGAGATCCCTGCAGGATTAAAAGAACCGGAGAGGGTGAGCTGCGCATACGATGCCTGAGCGACGAGGCAGAGCAATAAGAAGTATATTTTTTTCATTTATTTATTATTTTTCATGTGTTAAAGATATGAATTGGATTTTAAGTAAGCAGGTTGATCTACCCGGCATATTTACTTTCTACTTTTATAGTTTGCAATAGAAATTCCGCAAGCTCCGGAATGACTTCCCTTCAATGTGAAAGCGATCATCAGTTCACTAAACAGTGTCCGCCCAAGAACCAACGAAGTTTATCTGCTTCTTCTGATTTTAACAGTGCCAGTAACACCATTATTCCTTGAAACTATAATTAGTAAATGCCGTCAGGGTGACAGGATTTTTACTCCATGTTTCAATAATATTCCTTCCTTTCACTGCAATATAATAGCTGCCTCCTAAAAAGGAATTGGGCAAGTTTAATGACACAACACCATCTGTTCTGACAATACTTTGATAGGAAGTCACCACGCCATAAGGGCTTATTGGTGATCGCAATTCCACTGTCAAGGAATCACATTCAAGCATATTACTGCTGATGCTGCTATTGGCCAGCACCGGTTTCATTTCATTTACATCGGTTATAAATCCTTCAATAAAAAAACTCAGGTCTAATCTCACTGAAGGAACTGTACCACACGGAAACTGACCCAATTGATACACGACACCGGCACCGCATACCCAGGCTTGATTGGTATTACAATCGAGGGCAATGCCACTGAGATCAGTTACACCTGCCGGAAGGTTATGAATTTTAACCAACGTCCCGGTAGGTGTATATTCCGCTATACCGGTTTGAATACTACTCACGATAAATAAATTTCCATTCGTTCCAACTTCAATATCGCCAAAAGAGATGTCAAAAACCCCGGTGGTTTGAAATGTATTCAATGTAGCACCGGTTACAGGATGAATTTCCGCCACCATATTTTCAAGAGCCACACCGGGCACATTATCCTGAAGAAGAAAGAAGGTGTTTCGTAATTCATGATAAGCACCTCCTACTACATGACTACTCCCGAAGGATGTGATTAAAGTATCCGTTACTAATCCGGTTGATTTACTATAGGCAAAAATATTGGCCACTCCGGTTTCTCCATTCACAAGGAGCAACTGCCCTTTTGAAATACTGCCTGTGTTAAGCGTAAGATTTTCAGGAGCCACTTCAAGATCCACGTCATTCGCAGTACCTCCTGCAACCGTCACTGAACCCAGCAGAACACCCGTAGTAGAATACCGTTGAATAGTAGCCGCACTGCAGCCATAAACCCACAAATGAGATGAATCAGGATCATATCCTAAGCCACAAATAGATCCGGTAGCGGAAGGATTGAAGGAACTCACTATATTGATTGTATCCACATTGGAAATATCATCAAATCCTATATCAAAGGGAGAATTTCTTACTTCACAATCATAATCAAAAGTAGTATAGCCGGGTGGAGTTGTTCCGGTTCCATTAATAGAAGATGACAAAGCAGTACCATGAAGGTCACTGTTATTGTTTACAAAGAATGGATTCGAGGAAATTGAATTGGCATCCGTACCCGGATTAAAGGTAATTCCCGTCTGCCATGCTGCTAGTGCAGAATAATTGGTTGTATTGCCCAAGCCCACATGCCCGGATGTTCCCTGATCATTTGCAATATACAAATCGTTATAATCTGACGATGAAGAAGGAGAAGTGTAACCTATTCTATCCACTACCGGAGTCACAAAGCAATAGTGGCTGGCCACACCCGTTTGTGCCGGGGTAAAATTTGCAAAAACATTATTCTGTACGACATGATTCACAGAGGCAGGACTTGAAATTTCAAAGCAGGTATTGGATAAATTTGGAGAACCGGATCCATTTATACTCACGCTATTATTCCACACATGAACATTTTGTTTACCGATATTACCGGAACCTTCAATAAAAACACCTTTAATATGGCGGTTTGCGGTAGCTACTCCGGAATAAGAAGATAAAATTTCAGAAACGCTATTATTGAACACTCTCATGTTTTTAATAACATTGCCTGACGTGGTAATACGAATTCCACATACATGCAGATTTGATGCGGCATTATTTCTGGAAATTGTCCGTATGACATTATTACTAATTTCTCCGGTTCCTGAAAAAGTCAGCATGAAAATTCCATCTACTTGACTGGATTGATGGGTGGTGGTCACATTTCTGATAATGCAATTTCGAATGAGCGGATTTTTTTGATTGTGCATTCTAATTCCGTATGTTAACGCAGTAGTTCCTCCAATATCATTGGGAACGGCAGGATCTCCGATTGAATTAAATACATTACAGGCAGAAGAAATAATTTTTGTATTGAGATCAGGCGTATTGCCTGCACCACCGGCGCCTTCAAAATCCATTCCTCTGTTGCAATCACGAATGGTAAAATCTCTATAAGTATTATAGGAATTAGAGCCACCAAAACCACTAGTCCCTGTTGTCCATTTAGATGCGATTCCGATGGTATTGGTATTGGTGCGATCGAGGTTTACATTAATTTTTTCCAACACATTATTTTGTGCACCTAATGCTGCATCGGCTTGAAAAACCAACAAGCCAATTTCCACCAGGTGGGGAGAAGTTCCATGCGAGATGATATTAATATTGCTTACCGTGGTAAACGAAGAACTTACACCGAGAATGGGTTCTTCTGTCCAACCGAAAGCACCAATACTTCCGAAGCTACCTATATTCCCAACAGCATTAGAACCGCGGTATGATATTGTAGCAGGAGTCCCGGATTTTGAAAGAGTGATTCTGTTTATCGAACTGCTACCAGCTACGGGTCCTAATAGTATTGGAAACCGGTTGCTGCCATTGGCTGCAGTTGTATCATAATTGTCATCGGTGAGATTTAAAGTAACCGCACCAACAATTCCTCTGTGATTCAAATCAGCAACGGCTAATGAAAGATTAGAATAGGTTTGTCCAACGCCTACGTTGTATGTTCCACCAGCCACAGGCGATGGAGAACCGGGTGTAAATCGATAGTTCACCGCCGGCCAGGAGGTGACGGCACTTAACATTCTATTTGTGGTTCCCTTTGAACCTGTAACAGCATCAATAAAATTTCCTTTACCTCCGGCACCGTATTCCAATCCAATAGCGGCTCCTGCATGAACACCAATGGTTCCGGAGATGTTTACAAGGCCATAGTGGTATTCAATTATCCCGGAAGTTTCATATAACTTCACCTGACAATTGATGCGCACATTGCTTCCGTTGACCCCTGCATTATTCGGATAATTGGTGTATTGCACAGTAAAAGTCCGGCTTCCCGGTGCGCCCTGCGTTTGGTATAAGATATCTGAAGATGCATCATCAATTAAATCATTCCACCAGGCTGTGACGCATAAGTTGGGGGCAAACGTACTAAATAGTCTACTATTCTCTGTGTTGACTGCGGGAGCTACTGCATCAAAAAATAAAAATCCATTGGTATTTAAACCTAAAGTTGTGTAGTTATTTCCCGCATAGGCAAACGTAAAGCCCAGCGAAATACCTGTTTGGTTAGCATCATTTCCGGTTGCTGTAGAGATGGTTGCTCCTCCGCCAGTAGTTATCGGGACATAAGCTGCATTGAAGGTAGTACGCGTGTACAATTGAGCATTTACTTGAATTGTGCACAAACAGTATAAAAGCAGAAACAACGTTAGCTTTCTAAACCATTGATTCTTGGGCAGCGCTTTTAAAGTGATGTTAATATCCATAATGAATCTTTTTATATTTTATATTCTTGGTTTTGAATAATGTGGCAAATGCTCCCTGCGATAAACAACTCGTAGAAGTCCATCCATCCTTCAAGGGCAATATTTTCAAAGTTGCGAAACAGGTTCCGAAACGGAAATAACCAATTATGGTGAATTACCTTCAACCGCCGCTATCAGCAATCACATTAAACTTTTAAATAAATGATTAATAATCAATATATGGAACAAGTTCCCCGGCCTGAAGATGCAGCGTGAAAAACTATGATCTAATGGTGAGATATGTCCATTGAACCTGGCCTTTAATCTAAGACAATAAACAATTACCAATCTAAGAAATCAATAACATTTATTAAGCAAAAAATAAGATAGTCATCAAAAGCATCTAGGTGGACGATCCCCAAAACCGCATAGAGAGGGTTTTAGAAACGGCTTCGCTCACTGAATTCACCTGTAGTTTTTGATAGATTCTCCGTACGTGAGAATGGACAGTTTCATAGCTTATATTCAACTCTTCGGCGATCATCTTATACGACTTTCCTTTCACCAGAAGTTGTAACACCTGATCTTCCCTTTTACTCAAATTAAAGTCTTCTTCCGGATGAGGGGCTGCCTGAAGTTTCACAAAGCGGTCCAGCACTTTACGTGCAATAATGGGAGTCATAGGTGCACCGCCATGATAGACATCGTTAATATGACCTACCAACTCATTCATATTTGCACTTTTTAAAATATAGCCGTTAGCACCGGCACATATGGAGGCAAATACTTTATCGGCATCTTCAAAACCGGTCAGCATGATAACAGGAATGGTAATATTTTTTGAGCGAAGTTGCCTTACCGCTTCAATACCTGTAATCCCTGACATATCAATATCCATCAAAATTACATCCGGATTAGCCTTACGCACTCTGTCAATTACATCTTCTACATTATGATAGGTGGCCACTAACCTCATATCATCTATCGTAGAAAGGAGCAACCCTATAGAATCGCAAATGCTACGGTTGTCGTCAAATAAAATAATTTTGATCATCGTTCAATAACTTTTACAATAGTAAGGAGTAAATTTAAAATTAAATACCACCAATTCTGGTGAAATTCAAAATTCCACTACAATGACTGTTCCTTTTCCGGGAGCTGCATCAATTCGAAGATTTCCTTTCATTTCAGATGCCCGATTTTCCATATTTGCCAATCCATTTCCATTTAAAGGATTACTATACTTGCTTCTGTCGAATCCCTCGCCATTATCACGAATAACCAGCCGATACTTCGAATTTCTAACTTCAAGTTTCACCTCCACCTCTGTTGCATTTGAATACTTCACCATGTTATGCAAAGCTTCCTTGAAAATAAGAAAGAGGTTTCGCTTGGATGTCATATCCAGCTTAAGCGTAAACAATGTTGGGTCAGCCACAATGTTGAAACGAATAGGGCTATGTTGTAACAATCCGGCGATATGACTTTCCATTCGAATGAACAATTCATGGAAACTATCATTGGACGATTTAACAAACCATACGGTATCACTTGTTTTCTCTATTATCTCTTTGGCATTATCCTCGATTTTCTTAAGTATTGGGCCGATGGTCTCTGAGGCTTCACCATTTAACTTCACCTTCGCAACCTGACTATATATTTGAATACTTCCCAACGTAGATCCAATATCATCGTGCAAGTCTCTGGCGATATGGTTACGGATATTTTGCAGTTTAAGAATTTGAAGAAGCCGATACCGGTACATCGCATAAATAAGTACAGCAATAAACCCGGCTATCAATAAATAAAACCACCATGTTGTATAAAACGGAGGAATTATTGTAATGAGGATGTTCAATTGATCACTGGCGATTCCGCTACTATTTAAAACCATACAACGAAAAGTATAGTCTCCGGGTGGTAAATTCGTGTATGTTATGAGCGGATCAGAGCCATTACTTCTCCATTGCTGATCAATCCCTTCCAGAAAATACCGATACTCATTTTGTTCATTGAAAGAAAAGCAATTTGAGGATAAATAGAATCGAACAAAGTTCCGATCATGTTTCATCACCAATTCTCTACTGATTTTCTCCTTCTGAAGCTCATCCATGACCCAGTACTTTGTCAGGTATAAAGTTGGTTTCTCCGCATGAGCTTTAATTCGTTCCGGATAAAAACTAACAAACCCATTTCCAAAACCCGCCGTGAGTTGTCCGTCCTTATCTTTATAAAAATAACCCGTCATTCCGGATGGAAGTCCATGTAGTTCCGAATAGAGTATATACCTGCCCGTATTGATGTTATAATTTAAAATACCTTTAGAAGTAATCATCCATATAGAGGAATCACTAACCGCCGAAATACCCATCGTCGATTTAACAGGAGCATTCATAGTTACAAAAGGACGATCAATATCATCCGGATGAAAGCGGAGTAAGCCATTGCCCTGACTGGTCGCATAATATGATCCATCACTCAGTTCAGTCATATCGAAAATATCATTGATCGTATTTTCATCCAGCTTAGCATAAGTGCGCCAGGAACATTCTTTAATAAACTTCAAGCTGTCATTATAAAAATAATTATCGAACCTAAATTGCTCCTTAATAAAAAACTGCTGAAGGCCTCTTGATGCGCCACATAAAAATATTCTGTTCCTTTTATCGACAACAATTTTGCGAATAAGATTATCAATATAAATATCTGAAATACTATCCTTCCCAAATCCAATATTAATCACTTGTTCTGTGTTCCTGTTAAATAGAAACATTTCATGACCATATGCCACAATAAAAATCATACTATCATTCTCTTTTCTTAAAGGTGACATCGCGTTAAAGCGCGATGAATATATAGAATGAAAATGATTCTTAAAATTTCCATTGATTTTTGTAATGGGAGATAAAGCAATATTTACAGTATCTAAAAAATATACTGTTTTATTTGTACCAATTAAAATCCTATTTGAACTGGTTTTAAAAATAGATACCAATTGTAATTTTATACTATCTTCAACAAAAGATTTAAAACTATACCGGTTCTCTTGTTTGTGCTTAAAGTAGAGTCCGCAGGGTGAAATGACAAGATCCAAACCACTCTTTGTTATTAATCTTCCATTCACCGGACAATCAACATCTGATCTATCATCGTTTAACATCACTACGTTGAACTGATTCAGCAAGGGATCGTAAAGATATAGTCCGGCTGCGCTACCAATCCAGATTCGATTATTCTTATCCTTGAACAAACTATTCACCCGGCCACTCACTTCCTCGGAAAATCGAAAGGGTGGTATAAAAGTGCGGGACTTCATATCAAAGAATCTCAACCCTGACATTCGGGTGCCCAGCCAAAGTAGCTGCTGTTCATCTTCAGCTATAGATAGTATTTCATCGCCGTTATAACTCAATCGACCATTATTGTCAAAAATGTAAGAAGCTTTCCTCGTCACTCCATCAAATAAATGCAGGCCATTGTCCCAGGCACCGCACCAGATTTTACCGTCATCAGAACGGAATATTGTATTCACAGTGCTTGCATATTTCGCAGTGCTGGAGTCATACAAATCTAATTTTTGAATTCGTCGAATGGATCTGCCGATTGCAGCAGCATATACATGGTCATCCATCACAGCAATATCAAAATAGGTCTTGTTGTCAATTAGAGTTTTAGCTCGGTTCGTTTTGAAATCAAGAAAACTCAATCCTCCGTTATTCTGACCTACCCATAATCCACTTTTACGCTGATCAAACGAAAGTGAATTCACATAATTTGATAGTAATCCGGCTGATTCTATAGTAAATCGTCGAAAATGCCCTGACTTGAAATCATAAGAACAAAAACCTGCATTTGCTGTTCCAATCCACAATATAGAGTCATTGGAAATTTCCAGACAGGTGATATTGTTAGAAGAAAGCGAAACAGAATCTTTTGGATCATTGCGAAACACCTGAAACTCCTTTCCATCAAACCGGTTCAAGCCATCTTTTGTACCTATCCAAATAAAACCATACTTATCCTGAACAATACAGGTAACATTATTATCGGAAAGACCGTCGACAGCATGGTATGACTTCAGGTAAACTGATTTCTCCTGCGCTGTTAAAATCGCCGCATGGAGAAACAATAAAACAGAAAGAGATATGGTTAAAAGTCTTCTCATATTGTGTCCATCACCTATCACCGGGGATTAAAATCCTTAAAAAGGAAGACCTGTCCTCATGATATAAATAATAAATCAGTACGTGCTATAAGCAAACTTACAAAATTAATCCGGTAAATGAAAAAATCTACACCCTTCCTTTACATAAAAACCAATAATCTGCCTAAAAATGGTAAATCCAATGATAAATTGAAGTCCGGCTTTCTACGCAAACGAAATTCGGGTGTTGATTCCTTTTATTCCATATTTCGCTATTCGCATTTCGTCCATTTCGAACCAGCCTGCCGGTAGGCCGGTTCCGCGCTTTCAGCCATTTTTCGTAATTCGCACTTCCGTACAATTTCGTAATTCGCACTTCCGTACAATTTCGTAATTCGCACTTCCGTATACTTTCGTAATTCGCACTTCCGTACAATTTCGTAATTCGCACTTCCGTATACTTTCGTAATTCGCACTTCCGTACAATTTCGTAATTCGCACTTCCGTATACTTTCGTAATTCGCACTTCCGTACAATTTCGTAATTCGTAATATATCAACCTATCGCCTGTCTTAAATCCTCCAACAAGTCCTCAATATCTTCAATGCCTACGCTTAAACGAATCAAGCCATCGGTTACGCCCGCCTTTTCTCTTTCTTCTTTTGGTATAGATGCATGAGTCATCGTAGCAGGGTGATTCAACAGCGACTCAACACCACCGAGTGATTCAGCCAAAGAGAATACTTTAACTTTCGAAGCCATAGTAAATGTTTCTTCCACGGTAGCATTTTTAAGTGTAAACGAAATCATCCCTCCGAAATCCTTCATCTGTGCTTTGGCGATATGATGATTAGGATGATCAGTAAAACCGGGCCAGTACACTTTATCTACTTTAGGATGTGCTCTCAAATATTCTGCTATTGCTTTTCCATTGCTGCAATGGCGCTCCATGCGCACGTGCAATGTTTTTATACCACGTAATACTAAAAAACTATCCATTGGTCCCGGAGTAGCTCCACAACTGTTATGGATAAAAGCCAATTGATCATAGTATTCCTTGTTGTTGGTACAGATAGCACCCATCACCACGTCACTATGTCCACCGAGGTATTTCGTGACAGAGTGCATTACAATATCAGCACCCAGGGCAAGTGGATTCTGCAAATAAGGTGAAGCGAAAGTATTATCGACGACCAGGATGAGCTTTGACTCCTTCGCAATAGCAGCACATGCTCTTATATCAATAATTTGCATGGTAGGATTAGTAGGTGTCTCTACCCAGAGCATTCTGGTTTTATCATTGATATGATTGCGAATATTATTCGCGTCATACATGTTTACAAAATGAAATTTTATTCCAAAAGGTTCAAATATTTTAGTGAACATCCGGTAGCTACCGCCATACAAATCATTGGTCGCAATGACTTCATCACCGGGACGCAGCATTTTGATAATTGCATCACTGGCCCCTTGTCCGCTACTGAAACATAATCCATGTTCCGCATTCTCCAGGGCTGCGATACACTGCTCCAAGGCGGAACGGGTCGGATTTTTCCCTCTGGCATAGGCATAACCCTTGTGCTTACCCGGCCATTCCTGCACATAGGTACTGGTTTGGTAAATAGGTGTCATAATAGCACCGGTAGTGGGGTCAGGATGCTGACCTGCATGTATAGCTTTGGTACCGAAACCGGAATTATCGTTCATCTTTCTATAATTTTGAATGACAAAAATAGATAATTAGAGCCAAATCAATCAAACGGAACGAAAGTCCCTCCGAAAATGGCAGGGACAACAAAGTCTGATATGATGTAGGCTCCAATTTCTTTACGGATGAATAGACCCAACGAAATTTAAGACGTTAGTATCTAAAATCGCCTGATCAGTGATATCCACCACTCCATCGCCCGATACATCAGTTGGTATATAACCAAAAGAAAAGTTTAGGATATCATTTCCAACACCTTTTCAAGTTCCAATCCATTATATAAGGTCATTTTTTTTCATCCTGTTCAACATAGGGTTCTCCCTTATTTGACAAATACACGCCGGACAAGACCATTTACAAAGCAAAGTGACCGTCTCTATAAAGTTCCATACAGACCGGACAAGATGAATATACTTTTGACTTATCAAACAAAATAAAAACTATAAAAAACAAACATCATGAAAAAAACAATCAACAAACTCAGCTTAAACAAAATGACCATCTCCAACTTAAATGAATCTGAAATGCATCAAAGAGTAGGAGGAAAAAAATCTGACTACTTCTGCGGCTCTCCCACTTCGCTGACCAGTTGCAACGTTTCCAATTGTTCTACACGCAGAAACTGCCCTGTTGTTGTGAAATAATTTGACTAAGATTTCAAATTATATCAAATTGAAAAAGCGAGGCTACCCTATTGGTAACCTCGCTTATTTTAATTTAGATTATATTTCTTATGGATGAATCGATCCAATGAAGTTTAAGATGTTATTATCTACAATCGCCTGATCGGTGATATCCACTACTCCATCTCCCGATACATCCGTTGGTACATAGCCGGAAGCAAAGTTCAAGATATCATTTCCTACATAGCCCTGATCGGTAATATCCACCACGTCATCCTGTGGAGCGATATCGCCACTGTAAAACGCGAATACGCCCGGCGCTACAGCAATCATATTGGAACTGAAGGCCTGAGTAGCCGCAGTGGTGAAGTTGTAGTTCGTTGTAGCAGAGAAGGTGAGCAAATCACTCCATGTCTGTACCGCGTTACGATGGAACACCGCGATGTAACCGTTAGCACCGTTAATGGCAGCCGGGAAAGTAAAGCTCGCCTGGCCATTGGTGCCAAGTACTGCTGTTCCGGAAGCCAGAATATTGCCAGGGGTTAACTGATCACGGATTTCTACACGGATCGTATCACATTCTGTCAAACTAACGCCTACTCCTGAATTCAGTAAGGCCGGCACCAATCCGCCTGCTCCATCATACATACCTTCAATCAGCATGGTCAGATTAAGAATAGCGTTGGTGTTAGTCGTGATCACTACGTTATCAAATCCTTGACAACCGTTGGTGTCTGTTACCACAGCCGTATACGTTCCACCTGTAAGACCTGTAATTGGAGTACCGCTACCAATCAATGTAAATAATGCATCGTACCACTCAATGACATAGCCGGGAGTTCCACCTGCTATTACTACTGAAGCTGTACCGTCGTTAGCACCGGGGGCGCTTTCGTTAGTAGATGAAAGGGTCAGGGTAATTGATGCAGGCTCATTGATGGTAACAGATGATGTATCTGCACAACCGGAGTTATCCGATACAATCACCGTTAATGTAGCAGCGGCAGTAACTGCACGCGTTGCGTTGGTATTTCCATCGCTCCACAAGATGTTGTATGGCGCAGTTCCTCCGGTCCAGAATACGGTGGCTGATCCATCAGCAAATCCGTTACAGGAGATATCTGTTCCAATCACTGAATCGATCACGATCGGAGAGGATCCCGAAACAACATAGGTCAATACACCGGAATTACAAGAGGCAGGACTTCCCGCTTCATCATATACCTGCAGGTAATAAGTACCGGCGGTCAGGTTACTTAATGTATCCTGATTGTTCGCCTTCGTTACGTTGCTGATGATATTGGTTTGAGCAAGGTCGGTGGACCAGATGTAATTATAGTTCGGTAATCCGCTGGTTACGGTTACAGCGATTGAACCACCTGTGGTACAACTTGCAGGAGTAATCACATCCACTACCGCCACCGACTTGGTCAGGATAGTAGCGGTATCAGAACTTGCAGAACATCCGCTAGGCAGTGTAATGATAACTGAGTAAGAAGAACCATTGCTTGAGCTGATAGAATCCAGATCAGGAATCGCAACTCCGATAGCGCTCCAGGTAAAGTTTGTACCTGCAGGATAGCCGCCAACAAATGCACCGGTATCCACCACATTCACGTAAATGAAATCAGGGTTACACAAGGTAGTGTCGTTGTCAGTGATGACAGGTTTAGGATTCACACTTGAACTAATCAATACTGAATCAGCTCTTGTACATCCATTGAGCGGATTTGTGACGGTGACAGTGAAGTAACCGGAAGAAGGAGGATTAGCCTGAATATTCGCTTCAGTGGAAGAGCCAATGATATTAGCACCCGACCAACTGATATTTGTGGCAGGAAGAGGCGTAAACTTCCAGGCTTCATTCACAACCGGATTAGGAGTCCATAACGAGAAATTACGGCTCGGAGGTGTAAAACCGGCGGTACCGTTACTGTTTTCAACACCACAAGCCGTCTGATTACCATTGTTATCAATATTAGTATGATAAATATCGATCGTGTTGTCCGCCTCATTTAAAACAATCTGTCCACTGACATTACCTCCTGTAGTAAAGAAGTCAACGTTCACCCATTCGGCTACCCACTGACGGTTAGGAGCAGCACCTACAGTATAGAAACGAATACTATCCGGAGATACAACGTTAAAATCTTCCCAGGCCAGAGCGACAATATTATTTGGGTTAGCAGCACTTGGAATGTTTGCACCATATACAGTAGTAGAGTTACTGCTGGTTCCAAACTGAATGAATCCATTTGAGTAAATACTCACATTTGTATACGCCGTTCCGAAATACGTGAAAGGAAACGGAAGAGTAGTTGCTACCTGCGAATCATCACCGGAAGGACCGGCTCCCCAATCACTTGAACCGGTGGGATCCAACGGAGCATGAGGGATAGAAGTAACGGAATAGTTAACAGAAACCGGCGAAGTGATGTTTACAGAAATCTGAGCTGTATCACCATTACATAATACAGGCGTAGTAGTTGTAGCCGTTATTATTGGAGAAGGGTTTCCTGTAACAACAGCAGTAGCAGTATTGGTACATCCGGTTACAGCAGTAGAAGCAGTATAGGTGATTGAACCTCCCGCAGCAGGAATCGCATAAACAGTATCTTCATTGGTTCCTGCGGTATATGGAATTGTTCCCAGGGAATCAATGAAAAGATTAGTTACCGGAGACCATCCGTAATCACTATATACTGTCGGGCTGGAAGCTACGAGTTGTGCAAAACCTCCCACACAGAAAGTAGATGATGATGGATTTACGGTCACCAGACTCGCAGGGTTTATATCCACAACCACAGGTACTCTGGCACCACCTGTCGGACAGGAAGTAGTAATACTCCAATTATACGAAGTTCCATATACACTTGTACTGGTAGCACCTGTTGGTGTTGTTGAACCACCCACAATGGAGAATACTCCTCCCAGATTCATGTAAGAAAGGCCATAGTTGGCCGGAGGATAAGTAGGATTATAGGAACAGGTTACTCCACTTGTTGTCAACTGGTAATTTCCTGAACCGGTTACCACAAAGTTCACCGGAACATTTACAAAGGTTCCCACCTGCGCTGCTAAAATTGTTTGATTAAACGAAGAAATATTAGTGGCAGATCCTGCATTCTGTAAGGCAACCGTAAGTGTACCGGCAGCATTTGGAAGCACCTTAATACTGTCAATTCTGATACTTGCCGTCGTATTAAATTTACTTGAAATATTGATACCGGCTGCAGATCCGCCATTTAAATTTCCACCCACAGATTTTTCCCCTCCTAAATCATAATGATTGGTAAAAGTTGTTGTTACAGGCTCCGCATAGTACGTCGAAGGAAACGATGAAGGGGTGACGGAATAACTGTTTCCTGAAAACAATGGTGAACCCCCACTTGGACTGGCATACCAAACAATTGTTGTATTCGGTCCGGGGTTAGCGGTAACAGTAGCTATACTGTTCAGACAGTTTACTTGTTGAGGTGAATTCGTTGAAGTAATCGTTCCGCTGTTAACGGTTACCAATACAGGTGTAGAGGTCACAGGAGAAGAGCTCGGACAAGTAAAAGTACAACGATAGTAAGCACTCGCCAATAAAGTACCTGTCGAGTAGATGGCGGTATTGTTTACTCCCGGTGCCGGCGAGTAAGGACCTCCTACTGAAGCGGCTGTTTCCCATAAAAAGACAGCACCCGGAATAGAAACATCCGTAGTTAAATCAGTACTGCTTCCTGCACAAATGGTTGTATTAAAACCAGGCGCAGCAACAGTAATGGCTGATGAAGGCGAAGGACTGGTTCCAATAATGGCATTACCCACATTCGAAACGCAGGTAGGATCTACAGGATTACGTACCCATAACGGATAGGTACCTGCTGCCAGTCCTGAGAAGGTATTTGAAGATTGCCATGTTCCATCTAAACCGGTCGTACTGTTGTTGCTATACTCGTAACTATTATAACGAATATTTAAATCGTCAATAGCATGTAATTGGTTTGAACCACCCGTACGTGCAGTGAACGAATGTATCCAGTTGCTTTTATTGCTGGTGAGATAAGAGGCCGGCAAGGGTACATGATCAAAAATCACCTCATTGTTTACGGTTACTGTTACAAATCCATTCTGACTGATGATGATCGCAACAGGTGCATCCACCAGTCCCTGCCACCAGGATCCTAACTTATAAGCAAGTACTCCGGGATCACCGGGACCCTGCCCTACTACTGTACAATTAAACATGAGGTAACAACCCGGCTGATTGTTCGGCCCGTTTGCCGTTGCATCAAATGCAAGCTTAAGTCCTGTACCTGACCCTCCTTCACCTTGTCCTCCTGTTGTCACTGTTCCTACAGTAACATCTCCACCATAACTCCAACACATACCATCTGCTCCTAATATATTAAAGGCAAATCCGCGGGGGCCTGTTGACATTTTAAAATCAACCTGCAAATTGTTTGTATTGATGAACGCAGAATTTCTGATGACCAAAGCACCGGTCTGGCCATTTGCCTGATTGGTGATATTGGCTCTTCCGCTTGTAAAATTGGTATTACCGAAGGATGCATCGAATGCAGGTCCTTGTAGGCCGGTAGCAAAATTATTCGAATACCATGTTGTGAAACTGTTTTGTCCTTCCGGATAAACGGTCGCTACTCCGTTATCACCACAATTCGCGTCCGAAACAACATTCAATGAAGTATAACCAACAAAATACGAAGGTGATGCTACTGCATACGATGCAGGGCACTCCGTATTGCTCGCACGTACCTGATAAATATAATTACCATTAGCAACTGGTGTTGTAGGGGTATAGTTATCTGTAGCGGATGCAGTGGTAGTGCTTTGAAGCAATGTTGTTCCGGATTGATCATACCAATTGTACACCCAGCTTCCTGCACCAATAGTTCCCGGATTATTTACTGTAAAGGTTACAGGCGTTCCGGTTGCACATACGGGGTCAGGTGAATAAGTATAGGTTAACTGAACAGGAACAACCGGTGATGTGACCACATTTAAAACTACCACAGCTTGCGATGTACATCCATTCAATGCAGTTCCGGTTACTGTATAAGTCCATGTTGGAGTTGCAACAGTGGCCGGAGGAGTGGCAGTACTTGATGCAAGCGTAGAAGTTGGCCTTGAGGTTACATTAGCTAAATTATTCCTTGTGGTTAACAAGGATACTACCGGATAACCTGCCACACCCGGATTTACAGTCCAGGTATAAGTATTCGCACCACTGGCAGATAAATCCACATTAGCCCCGCTGCATACGCTGGTTCCGGTAGTCGGTGTAGCAGTTATTACTGGTACAGGAAGTATGTCTGCAAAAACCGAACTTGAAGTAGTAGTTCCTGCTCCAAATGAACAACCAATTTCACATTGGTAATACATGGAGGCATTTAATATTGCGGTAGTGTAACTAATAGCATTTGCGCCTGTACCTCCGGTAACATTAACAAATGAACCCGGCAAACCTGTAGCTGACTCTTGCCACTGATAAGTATAACCCGGCAATGCAGTAAATCCGGAGAGGAACATCGTTTTTGTAACATTACCACACACCTGACCAGGAATTGCTAAGGTAGCCGTTGCAGAAGAGGGAGGACCGGAGCAGAAGAATCCGGCAAAATTTCCTGCATCAGCACCGATATCATCTGGAGTGAATCCGGCACGTGATTGTCCGTCAAAATCATCTGTTACCGAAGCGATGTTCGTTCCATTTTGTTCGATGATGGTTTGATTAGTTGGATGAATATGTAAATCTCCGGTTGCTGCTGTACCTGCCGGATTGATAAATTCAGGATTGCCCGCCTGACTGTTGATATCACTCGCCACCCAACCGGATGAATACGTTGCAAAGTCAGTTGTACCGTTAAATCCAAACACATACCCTGTACCTGTTCCGTAGTAATCATTGTAATTTAATGTGAGTGAAGTCGAGTTGTTTAAATTAACTGCATAGTGTTTCGCTGTTCCGGCAGCATTGCTTCTGTCGTTCATGAAAATATTGTTCCGGACATCCGCAACGACAGCCCCTGTCTTTTGAAAACAGGTTGAATTAACAGTTGACGAAGCTACTCCTGTTCCACCAATATAGATACTGTTATTGTATATGTTCTGAGTCGTAGAATTACTTGAAATACCGCGAATCAAGATGCCCGCAGTTACACTGTTTCCGTTTTCATCAAGCCCCAAACGAATCATGTTATTTTTTATCGTTACCAGACCTGATCCAACATCCATTCCCGACAAAACTCCTAACGTGTTTGCCGTGTTAGCCAGCGATAAACTATGAATGTTATTCTTTTCAATAACATTGGTTCCTGTCGTAGGTCCTGTAAAAAGTAATCGCCTGACAAGTTGTTGCTCCCGTTGCAAGAGGACTCGTTAATCGCAATGTATGAAGGGTATTACCACTGATCGTTGCAGGTGCTGTTGTAGAGGAATAGGCAATTCCCACAATAGCAGAAGTATTACCTCCGGAAGTAGTTTGCGTACTTGAACTGAGGTTGGTAATTGTATTGTTAGAAACAGTAACGGTACCTGCAGTCACCTGAATACCCTGCATAGATGTTGCCTGTGTTCCGACAGCTGCAATATTCGTATTCATATTGGCAATGATATTACCGGTAACAACTCTGGCAGTTGCGCCACTATTCACTGTAATACCTCGAATCGATTGAATCGATGTAGAAGTAGATGCGGAAACGGCATTGATACTATTGGCAAGCGTTAAACTACCTATAGTATTATTTGTCACATTCACTGTTGTACCCCGGAAACGGCAATACCATTGAATATGGGTGTTACGGTAAGTACAGATGAAAGCAAATCTACTCCTGAAATCTGGTTGTTGGCTATGTTGATTAAACTTCCACCACCTGTTCTGATACCAAGAACTCCTCCGGTATTAGCGGTAGCAGTAAAAGTAATTGCACCATTTACAGTGTTTGATCCGATTAAATTCCCTGTAACTGTTCCAATATCTACTACACCATTGGCGACGTTAATTCCAACAAAAGCAGTGGAGCCGGTATTACCGGATGTCACATTAAAATTGGTAATTGTGTTATTTTGAACAGAAGAAGCAGTACCAATTCCTAAGGATAAATCCATCCCACTAAACAACCACGCGGTTGTACCGGTCATTGTATAAGTGCCCGTACCCGCAGAAGTACTGTAACCAATACTATTGTTTGAAATCACATAACCGCTTGCCGAGGTTAAAGATCCTGTATTAGGTGAGATCCACATACCACGAACCGTTTGTGTGCCGGTATAAGTCAGGGAAGATGTCTGATAAATACGGTTGTTAGCAATACTATAATTATTATTACCCGGAGTAACATTGATACCTGCTGAAGCCAAAGCACCAAGGAAGAAATCATAAATATTATTATTGATAATACTGTTGTTATCATTATTGGAAGCTGTACCTGCTGCGGTTGAATTATAAGCATAGATACAGACACCAAGGTTTCCACCGGAGGTAATACTGTGTACATCACAGAATGAAATGGTGTTATTATCGTTTCCATTTGCTCCGGTAGTAGTACCAATAGCAATTGCTCCGGGAATGGTACTTCCTGCCAACGCTGTAGTTGTATTGTTCGCTCCGTTCGCATTCGCAGCGCGGACATCCAGATAGGTAAGTGTGTTGTTAGAAGATTCGTTTCTCAATAATACCGACTGACCGGTGGTACCGGTATTCTCTATCGTTAAAAATTTATCGGTTCCAGATCCGCCCGGGCGGCCATCGATAGTAATAAAACTGGCTCCATTCATATCAATGGTGGAAGTCGCATGATTACTGGTAATTAAAATGGCAGAAGTGGCCGACACTTCCGGACGAATAGTCACATTATTAGTAGCAGTGATGCATGCATCATAAGACATCGTTATCGGATAGGTTTCTCCTGCTCCGGTATAAGTGCTTTGCATTTCTATAACCAGTGGAGATGAAATACCTGTTGTAGCAATAGCGGCAATGGCGCCACCCGGTCCGCTTAAAGTAGGATAGGTTCCTGTAGGTCCGACAGTTATTGGAGATGCAATTACACCGCAGGCATTTGTTGAAGCTGATCCTGAATTTTGTCCGGCGTTAATCGTCGTATTGTAGGCAGGTGCTCCTGAACAAAGTAAATTATTATAGGCGTAAACGTAATAATCAAAGGTGGTACTTCCGGTAAGACCTGTAGTGCTAAAACTTGTAGCTGCTCCAAACGAAACAACGGTACCCAAACCAAGAGATTGCCCGGCTATATAGGTAGTGCCATTTACAGGATTTGTAGTTGCCGCACCATTAGGATAACGCACTACTAAATACCCATTAGGCGTACTGCCTGCCGGAGTAAATGAACCGTCAATTTGAGAGGTAGAAACAGGGGTTAATGTTAATGCGGTGGGTTGATCAGCAGGAATGACACAGGGAGCTTGCGGATCGAAACGCCATCCGTTTCCATTACCCGGCCATGCGGATGAAGTAGTTGTTGAGTTCTGTAATCCGTTTAATGCATTGATATAATTATTGGTTCCTCCGGTTGCATTTTCTATTCCTATAGCTGCTCCTGTGGCAGTTATAGTTCCGGTAGTTGTTCCATATAACAATTCAATCCGGCCGGGCGTGGCTGAAGCAGGTCCATGGATAGAAACTTGAAATCTGATAAGGTTAGCTGTGGTAATGCTGAAGCTGCTGCCGACAGCCTGATCCCATTGAAAGGTATAAATATCTGTTCCGGTTAAACCATGTCGCATACTACCCGGACCTGTTCCCGGCTGAGTGGCAGGAAAATTGGCGCCCATATCTTTAAACCATACACCAATTGTATTAACGGGAGCGGTTGCAGTAAATAAGTTTCCACCAACTCTCGAATTACTGGCGGAAATGGTCATCTGATTACCCATTCCTATCCAGCCATTCGTACAAAAAGTAACCTCAGTGAACGGATTACCCATGTACGTAAATGTGAAGGGCAGTGTAACAAGAGCTGCTCCGTCATCCTGACTATTAGACAGACCTGATGACAATCCGGCATTGGCATTAATCACTGTTATACCTCCTCCGGATAATTGTGTATAAGTACCACCTGTTGTTGACGTCCAATTGTAAGCAACTTGTGCTACCGACTCAAAACAAGTCATGAAACTGAGAGTAAAGAGTAGCAAAAAATAAACAGGTCTGACTTTATTCAAACCTGGTGAACTGGTAATTGTTTTCATATGTTGGTTATTTGTTTTCATCAATACACGACGTGTGATCATTGTAGCATGAATTTTTCACGGAATATAATCAAGCAAGTTCGGGATAAACTTCCATTTCCCAATGCCTAATATTAGGTGGTCGCAAAACCATTAGCGCCATATACAATCAGGACTATCCTCTTATTTCAGCATATTTTAACCATCCCTTCGGGTAAAATATGCTGAAATAAGAGGATAACATCGCTGATTTTAATCAATGATCAGTTTGTTACCCATCAACTATTGATAACTATTTTGTGTATTCCCTGCAACAATAAAAATCATAGCGGGCTGCATAAAAACGCTTTAAGTATGGAAATGAAAGAAAAAGCTGCCAATTTCTCAGCAGCTATTTCCTTCCATTCTAATAAACAACCTTACTGTTTTGGTTTCGGTGTTACCCAGATCTAATCTCACGCAATTTCGTTAATTTTATGCCTTCGTAAACCCCTAATATTAGGGCTGAAGTGTTGAAGCATTCCAATTACCCTTCTCCGCTAGTTATAGAAAGCTGCTCTTATGACCACCCTATGAAAATCGTTCAACCTCCATCTGCTTGTTAAAATTGAATTCTACCGGAAAAAAGTTCCTTGTTTTCGTGGGGCTCCTTATCGGAAATCTGTGGAGCCTCTCTGCTCAGCAAACGGTATATTTTAAGTCATATACCACACAGGAAGGACTTCCGGCAGGTACCATAACCGGATTATGGGATGATCCTAAAGGATTCTTGTGGTTGCTTTCTGAAAATGGATTGAGCCGATTTGATGGGAATGAATTTATAGAATATAGAAATAACCCATCGGATCCTTCAAGTCTGCCTTCTTCAACAGTTATTTCCGGTCATAGTGACGCATCAGGCAATACCTTCTTTATTACTTCCCGGGCAATTGCAAGTTACTCATACAGGACAGAAACTTTCAAATCTATTCTCCCAATTTCTTCCGGAAAAGATGTTAAAGTAATCGCTTTCTATGGGCCGTTTACGTTCTTTTTGGCGGAGGAGGTGTTATATAAAGTTAACTTTTCAAAGAATCTTGTTACAAAATATCTACTTCCGGCACTTATTTCGGAGGCCTCTTCGGTTAATGCTGAAATTTTCAATAATCAATTGCTCTTTGCTACAGGAAATGGCTTTTTCGGTTTTGACCTGACAACAAATCAATTCAAGAAACTGGATCCTATCGGATTGAATAAGAAAGCGAGCATTTCATTGTGTGCTCAACCAAACTATTTCTTTATTAAGGATAAGGATCTCTATGTAAGTTGTATTTCCCATCTTTTCGTATTTGAACCTACACTTCAAACTTTCAAAGAAATCCTCCCCCGATCTTCAGAAACAACACCTTTGAGATCAAAACCCAATTTTGAAAAATTAATAAACAATTACCTGATCCTTCTTTCACCGAAGGGTGAAATTGAGTTTCACAATATGTTGACCGGCAAATCCGGCAAATCGTCCCTTTTAATAAAACTGAAGGAAGAATTTGGAGCGGATTTTACATTCAGTGGTTTTGTGAAAGGGAAAAATAATAATTTCTGGTTGCAGAATAGTAATGGTGGATTAATTGAAATGGCCATTGCAAATGACTCGCTGTTGTTGCTCTCCCATCTTCATACAGGTAATTCTCAAAACCCAACCAATGACTGTAACTTAATTCTGGATTATAGCAATGAAATTACCTGGTTCTTTTCAGCGGGAAAAGGATTGGTCAAATGTGAAAGAAATAAAACGCTCTTCAATTCTTTTGTAACAGACGGAAAAGCGAATCCCAACAATTACTCTTTAAGCAGAAATATACGTTCCATTTGCGAAACCGGGAAGAATTCACTTTTCATTGCCTCACTGGATGGAGTTCGACAATTTAATATAGTTGACAGTAGCCTTACGCGGATAATACACCCCACAACTAACAAAGTGCTTTTCAACGAAAATCCTTACAGCACTATAATAAAGGATCAAAACGACAACATTTGGATCACCGGTTGGAATACGCCGTTGCTCCATCAATTGAACTATAAAAAAAGTGAATATAAACTGCATGTTTCTTATGATTCTCTCCTGCAAAATGATCGGTTCACCTTTCGTTCCGCATATGTGGACGCAGATTCATCTATTTACTTTGGGCTTTCGTCCGGACATCTTTTTCGCCTTCGTTCAAGAGAGGAAATACCTCCACCTGAAAACCTTGACTTAAAACAGGGCAAGGAACACCTGAAGGGAGCAAGTATATTCTGTATTACCGGGTATATAAATAGCAGGTTATTACTAGGTACAGCCAAGGGAATATTTACCATTGATAAAAACACCATGGAAGTTATGCCGTTGAACAATCAACTGCCACTTCTCTCATCAGATATTCGGAGTATAATTTATCGTGATAAAGAGAATATCTGGATTGGCACGAACGGAAACGGTTTACTCAGTTATAATCCTATTAAAAAAACGATAAGGCAATTTAGAAAAGAAGAAGGTCTTTCGGACAATTCGGTTTATAGTCTGCTGATGGATGCAACAGGTAATCTCTGGATGGGAACCAATAAAGGAATTTGCAAATTCATTCCGGGAAATAATTCCTTTTTAACTTTTTCCAATAAAGACGGACTGCTCTTTGAGGAATTCAATACGAATGCAGCTTGTAGTCTGACCGATGGAAGACTTGCCTTTGGTGGAATCAATGGCTTCGTCATTTTTCATCCGGATACCGTTTCAGCGCATATACTCAGTCCTCCACCTGTAATTACAAAAATTTTATGCAACAATAAAATTCAGCCTTTGGACTCCAGCTTTCATTTTCAATACACTGAAAACAATCTCACCTTTCAATTCTCCTCACTCGACTTTTTCAGGAATGAAGAGATTCAATATGCTTATAAGCTGGAAGGGCTGGATCAAAACTGGATAAATTGTGGTACCCGACGTTTCACTACTTATTCAAATCTGGATCCGGGAGAATACATTTTTAAAGTAAAATGCTCTAATCCCCATGGAGAATGGAGTGATCAGGAATTGTCTATTCCTTTTACCATAAGTACCCCCTGGTACAAATCCGACTATTTTTATATTTTACTATTGCTGACGTTGGCAGGTTTGATTTACAGTTGGATGCTCTATAAGAACCGACAAAACCGAAAACTCTTAAACATCCGGGAGAATATCGCCAGAGATTTACACGATGAAATCGGCTCTAACCTTAGTTCTATTTCCATTTTTAATCAGGTGGCTAAAGAAAGTATCAGCAGAAAAAAAGACGATGTTATTCCTGTGCTGGATAAAATCGGTGAATACACGCAAATTTCACAGGAAGCAATGAACGATATTGTTTGGATGATTGACAGTAAGAATGATCGCTTCGAAAACATCCTCGTTAAAATGCGGACTCACGCTGCGGAAACCATTGGTTCTACCCCAATTCACCTCCACCTCAATCTTGATGAACGATTGAAAAATGTAAAGATTGATATGAAGCAGCGTAAAAACCTGTATTTGATTTTTAAAGAAAGTCTGAACAATATTTTAAAATACGCCCAATGCAAATCCGTTTGGATTGATTTATATGAAAACGATAAAATGATTACCCTGATGATAAAAGATGACGGAAGAGGCTTTAAACTGGAAGATACAAGAGGAAATGGGCTGGTCAATATGAAAAAAAGAGCAATGGAAATAAAAGGTGTCCTGACTATTGACTCTTTGCCGGGTAAAGGAACGAGCGTTAAACTGGTATTTGATCTTTAATTCTGAATTTATCAATATCTGACTAATAATAGTGATACATAAATTATATCGAACTACTTATATTTGAATTATGATTAAAGTAATGGTTTTTGATGATAATAAGGGAAGGCTGGAAAGCCTGGAATTATTAATCAATCAGTATGATGACATGAAGTGTGTAGGTACTTTCGTCAATTGCGAAGGTATTATTGAAAAAGCCAAAGCATTGCTACCTGATGTAATCTTAATGGACATCGATATGCCGGGTTTAAATGGTATAGGAGGATTAAAGTTAATTCGTAAATCTATGCCCGACGTGATGGTCATCATGCAAACCGTTTTTGAAGAGGAAGATAAAATTTTTGAAGCAGTTAAATCGGGCGCGCATGGTTATTTTTTAAAGAAAACATCCCCTTTAAAATTAATTGAGGGGATAAGAGATGTGATGGAAGGTGGTGCACCTATGACTCCATCCGTAGCGAAGAAAGTATTGGAGGTATTTCAAAATAAAACGAATTCAAAAATTAAAAATTCCACTTTTGATTTAACGCCACGTGAACTGGAGATATTATCTCATTTGGTTAAAGGCTCCAGCTATAAAATGATTGCTGATGCTTGCGGTATCAGTTGGCATACTGTAAACTCTCATTTCAAGAAAATATATGAGAAGTTACATGTACATTCTGCAACAGAAGCAATTTCGGTTGCACTGGAACAGAAAATTATTTAATGCTCCGTCACTAATACAATAGTTATAATAATAAAGGGCGATATCAAACGATATCGCCCTTTATTATTAGATGAATTATTTCTTATGGGAGAATCGATCCCACGAAGTTTAAGATGTTATTATCTACAATCGCCTGGTCAGTGATATCCACTACTCCATCTCCCGATACATCCGTTGGTACATAGCCGGAAGCAAAGTTCAAGATATCATTTCCTACATAACCCTGATCGGTAATATCCACCACGTCATCCTGTGGAGAAATATCACCACTGTAGAAGGCGAATACACCCGGATCCACTTCAATCATATTGGAGCTGAAGGCCTGAGTAGCCGCAGTGGTGAAGTTGTAGTTGGTTGTAGCAGAGAAGGTGAGTAAATCACTCCATGTCTGCACTGCATTACGATGGAACACCGCGATGTAACCGTTTGCACCATTAATGGCAGCCGGGAAAGTAAAGCTCGCCTGGCCATTGGTGCCAAGTACTGCTGTTCCGGAAGCCAAAACCGTTAACGTATTCAACTGATCACGGATTTCTACACGGATCGTATCACATTCTGTCGGACTAACGCCTACTCCTGAATTCAGTAAGGCCGGCACCAATCCGCCTGTTCCATCATACATACCTTCAATCAGCATGGTCAGGTTAAGAATAGCGTTGGTGTTAGTCGTGATCACTACGTTATCAAAACCTTGACAACCGTTGGTGTCTGTTACCACAGCGGTATACGTTCCACCTGTAAGACCTGTAATTGGAGTACCGCTACCAATCAGCGTAAATAATGCATCGTACCATTCAATTATATAGCCGGGAGTTCCACCTGCTATTACCACTGAAGCTGTACCGTCGTTTGCAGCCGGGGCGCTTTCGTTGGTAGATGAAAGGGTCAGGGTAATTGATGCAGGCTCATTGATGGTGACGGATGACGTATCTGCACAACCGGAGTTATCCGATACAATCACCGTTAAGCTGGCAGCGGCAGTAACTGCACGCGTAGCGTTGGTATTTCCATCGCTCCACAAGATGTTGTATGGGGTAGTTCCTCCGGTCCAGTAAACGGTGGCTGATCCATCAGCGAATCCATTACAGGAAATATCTGTACCTACTACTGAATCGATCACGATCGGAGAGGATCCCGAAACAACATACGTCAATACTCCGGAGTTACATGAGGCAGGAGTGCCCGCTTCGTCATATACCTGCAGGTAATAAGTACCGGCGGTCAGGTTACTTAATGTATCCTGATTGTTCGCCTTCGTTACGTTGCTGATGATATTGGTTTGAGCAAGGTCAGTTGACCAGATGTAGTTGTAGTTTGGTAATCCGCTGGTTACGGTAACAGCAATAGAACCACCACCGGTACAGCTTGCAGGAGTAATGACATCTACTACTGCCACTGACTTGGTCAGGATAATAGCGGTATCGGAACTTGCAGAACATCCGCTGGGCAGCGTTACGATAACTGAGTAAGAAGAACCATTGCTTGAACTGATAGAATCCAGATCAGGAATCGGAACTCCGATAGCACTCCAGGTAAAGTTAGTACCTGCAGGATACCCACCTACATAAAGACCGGTATCCACTACATTCACGTAAATGAAATCAGGGTTACACAAGGTAGTGTCGTTATCGGCGATGATTGGTTTTGGATTAGAAATTGCTGAAACCAAAATAGAATCCATAGCGGTACATCCTGTAGATGGATTGGTTGCAGTAACATAATAATACTGATTCATACCGGGAGGAACAGTTAATACGGGAGTTGCTGAAGTAGGGTTATTCAATCCTGTAACCGGACTCCACTGATAAGTGAGAGCCGTATTAGATACAAATTTAAAATCAGGTCTTGCACTAAACGACAAACTAACCGTAGTGGCGACTGCTGCAGCGGCGGCTGTAACATTATCTGCCCTATACACAATTGTACTTTGATAACTCGTTCCGGTGTTATATTGAATGACATGATCATTCGCTACTCCTGCAATATTATTTCCGAAAGTAGTTTCTATAATAATATTAGAAGTCCCATTCCAAACAAATGGAGTATTAAATGTATGTGTATTACCATACCCAACTGCCGGAGTAAAATTTCCGGGGGCAATTACTTGCGTTAAACCTGTTTGAAAAGCAGTTAACGTAGTAAGGGCGGTATTTCCGATACTCATTTGGAATGAATTACATGACGTCAAACTTACTCCCCAATTTGGACCTAAGGATACTACAGGAAATTTAATACCCGCCAGTGGTGATCCCGCATTATAACCTGCAGCTGAAAGTTCAGCCGCGGTAATCAACATTTGCATTCTTTGTGCTCCATAATAAACAGAATAAGGAGCCGGATAGGTGGTCGAAGTATTTTGATTAGCCTGTGTTCCAAATGTTGTTTCAGCGGGAGTGAGATTAGTTACACTCAAGTTGGCTGTTCCACCTCCACACACACTAACAGACGTTGGTGTAGCATCAATTAATGGCAAAGGACTAACGTTAATTGTGACAGAATCTACGGTAATACAACCTGCTGTACCACCTGTGGAAACATCTGTAGCTGTTACATAGTATTTCGTTTTTGCAGTTGGCGAAACTAACACCGATGCTCCGGGTAGTCCACCCGGATTCCATACGTAGGAATAATTCGGATCATTTGCGCTACTTGCTTGCAACGTCACACTACTTCCGGCACAAATGGTATCGTTGGGTAAGGTCGTAAGTGAAATAGAAGGAGCTGTAAGCGATACTGCTTCTACTGTATCTCTAGCACTTATACATCCGATGGAATATTTCACATTTCCATTCCATAAACGATTTAGTGGAGCGGCTACCTGACCCGTGAACGGACCGAAAACAACTGTTCCCGATTTAACCTGTACATTAAAATCTGATGCAGCCACTGCGAACTGCGCAGGAGAAATTCCACTCGCGTTATATACAAGGGAATTAGAACTACCCAGATTAGTCACTACAATATAGAAGCCATAGGTTTGTCCTGCGGGAATATAAACGTCAAGATTCATAGGTAAATTTGTTGGAACTCCATTTCCCGCAGATACAACACCCGTTGCGGATCCTGCAAGTGTCCATGCACCGGCATTTGTGGCAAAACCTGAATACGAACCTGCTTTATAATAGACGCTAATATCAGAAGGTGCCAATGTATCATTATTCAGATGCACATCAAATCCTGAAATTCTCACGTTATTAATCGCCGTTATATCAAACATATTTCCCGCAGCGTTCGGATCAGTAGCTATTGTAGCACCATTAAATCCGGTACTGACAGGAGTTTGTGTGATCGTGTCTCTCACTTCAACATAAAAGTTTGTTGTTGTTCCAATGGTTGGAGTAAATGGAGACCCCACGGCTAACCGTGTTCCTCCGGTTGCGGCAGACCACCAACTAATTTCGCCTCCGGGGGTACCCGTTGCCGTTAGTGTCACCTGATCTATTCCGCAAACGGTATCAGTTACTGTGGTTAAAACATCGGGCGATGATTTATAAATAGTCACACTTTGATACTTGGTACAACCTGTTAAGGAATCGGTCACCGCTAATGTATACACTTCACTGGCTCCGGTTGGGCGTGCTTTCGGATCAGGTATGTTATCTGCAGATAAACCGGCTGAAGGAGTCCATAAATACGTATAAGTTCCTGCGCTTACTGTTGTTGTAATCTGCGATGAATCAGATGCACCACACACTATTGGATTATTGACACTCACATTTAAATTAAATGAATTTACAATTATGGTGATACTGTCGACAGCCTGACAATTATTAATGTTACCGGAAGCCAGCAGATAGTATTTAGTAGTCACCGTAGGCAAAGCATAAATGCTTGTACCGGCGGTATCACTCAGACCTGTTGTGGGAAACCAGTTAAAATTTGTATAATCGAGTAGGCCTGCAACAACAGTTAGGTTTGTTGAATCTCCCTGACAAATTGTAGTATTCCCGGCAATTTGAACGGCTGGAGATGGAGTAACAGTTGCGATAACCGGAACACGAGTCGAAGGACAGCCAACGCTGTATTCAAGACTTACCACAGGGAATCCTGAAGTGGTAGTACAATTAAACAAAGCACTGCCTCTGTATCCGGCTATTACCGAACCTACGGCATTCGTTCCAACCACGGTTCCGGCAACACTGGTACCATATTGGTGTGTCGCCCCGGTAGCAGGAGCTACATAGATGGAATAAGTGGCACCGGCAGGAATATCAATACTAATTCCTGTTGCAATGGTTGTATAAGCAGTTGCGCCTTGAGAAGGTACATTTGTAACTGTTGAGACTAAAATCCAACCGGCTGAGGATGTATTCGCTCCGGCTACCAATTTGAAATCATCCGGGCGGTAATAGATATCCCAGGCAGTGAGTGTACCCACGGTATTATTGCATTTGATACCAATTTTATTAATCTGCATTCCGTTAGGCGAACTCACAGTAAACATATGATGATAAACCCCTGTTGTACCTCCGGAAGCCAGTGGTACTTGAAGGCTATCCGAACTGCCGGTACCGGAATTTGATTCCACATAAAAGGTATCCGTTTGTAGAACCAGTGGTGTAGTAAACGGACTTCCGGTACCTAAAAGAGCGCCACCGGTTGAATCTGCATACCAATTTAAGTTATAGCCCGGATCTGTTGTAGCGGTAAGATTTAAAGTTCCCGGACCACAACGAGTATCTCCATTAGCCGTCAATACTTGTGGATTGTATACAAACACCGTGTCTACATTTGAAGAGTCGGTTGTTGAAATACAGCTCACTATCACTCTGTAATAAGTAGTTTGTGTGACGGTTCCCGGTAAATAAGTACTACTATTGGAAATGCCGACATTAGTCCACGGACCGTTTCCACTTACAGTTGATTCCTGCCATTGAATAAAGCCGGATGCTCCTGCAACTGAAATGGTAGGTTCCCCTGTAATACAATAAGGTCCTGTCGCAGAAACTGTACCTGCACTAAAAGATGCAAGTGGAATAACAACTATACTATCCGTAATAAAACAACCTCCTGTACCTCCCGAAGAAGTATCGAGAGCAGATACATAATAAGTAGTATTCACTAATGGTGTCACGTAGAATGGACCATTACCACTTTGGTTAAAGCCACCGGGATTTGATGTCCAGGTATATTCATAATTTGGATCATTAATGCTGCTTACTTGTAGGCCAATAGAATCACCTGGACAAAGCGCATTTCCGGGAGTAACTGTAATGGCAGGTGCAGAAGTAGACACTCCCAACGCAGCCACACGGGTACTTGAGCAGCCGAAACCGGTAAATGGAATCGTCATTCCCGGATTAGTACTTCCAATTGATAAGTTGATAATGGAGAAATCTGTAGCTGCATTGTTATCAGAAGTACCTTGACGCGACACACTTTGAGTGGCTGCAACAGTTGAGATATTCACTCCGTCTCCACTCCATTGTGAGCCTATAGTAATAGTTGGACCACTTGGTATAGAAATACTCGCTGATTGAATATTAGCTGAAGGCCAATTCATAAATAATACATCCACTAAATTATTATTGTTATCAAGTATGGCTGCCCAACCTGAAAAACTTGGAAATGCACCGGGGTTCCAGAATAAATTATTTCCCCAATAATTCGGACCTGCAGTGGCATCCGTCCAGGTCATCGTTTGACCGGGGGTCATGCTGCCACTCAAAGTTTGAACTATTGTATTGACGGAGGTGATATCAGTATAACTATTGCTAACAGCTACTTTCCAACCGGTAACATTAATAGTATTGGGTGAAACATTTTGAATTTCCAACTGATCACTGGCGCCTAAATCTATTTCTGTAATTTGAATGGCAGCAGCACTTCCACCACCACCGGAAAGTTGTTCTTCCGCATAAAAAGTTGTAGTTCCTGTGATATTCGTTGTAAAGGTGCTACCTGTTCCGAGCGCAGTACCGCCTGTTGCCACGTCATACCAGTTAATAGTTCCCTGACCGGTACTTGTAGCACTAAGGGTAACACTTCCCTGACCACAAACGGAATCATTCACTGTGCTTAAAATTTGGGGTAGCAGGTAATCTACCTGAACCACATTGGTTGTTCCGGAAAATGCATTACAAGTTACTTCTGCCTGATACCAGGTGGTATCCGTAATAGAAGATCCAGGAGTATAGACATTGCTGTTAGTGCCTACATTTGTCCAAGGCCCAGTATTTCCTATTAATGATTCTTGCCATTGCACATTTCCGATTGCTCCTGTTAATGTAAGTGTCGGAGCTCCTGTTACGCAAATAGTGCTTACATCTGCACTAATACTACCTAAAGAAGCTGCGGTAGTTCTTGTTGTTGGGGTCATTGCATCGTTTGCAGCATTACCATCACCGGTCATTGAAACGGTTGCATTAAAAGTATAAATACCGATTGCAGTCATATCCAATGTAGTGGACATCACAACATCTAATGTTCCATTGATAGGTAAAATGCCGCTTGGAGTACCTGTTAAAGTAGCCACTGTGGCACCGGTCACATTACAAGTGATAGTAGCAGGATTTAACGAGAAGTCGATGGCATTTAAACCATAATTTCTAATCCGAAGTGTAATCGTTTCATTGGCCGTATAACAGGCACTTGCTATTGGTGCAGGAGTAATCAATAACGTCACACCTATATCCTCAGTAGCTATAAGGTATTCATACGCCCCAATATCAGGAGTTGTTAAATTTCGAACTGCACCATTAATATCTTCAGTAACACCAAGTGGAGTCCCTGCGTTATTCAAAGCAACAACTGAAGGTTGATAGTTGCCCAGTGACGGATCTACAAACTGGGGATCAAAATTTATACTTTGTTGATCGTATGCAGATGAATTTGCCGTTTGCCAATTGGCTAATGTAGTAAAGGCTGTTGCTGCATATGATCCAATGCTATCTGCCCCCGGTGTATTAACATATATATTGTTGTAATTACTTTTTATGTACGTACCGGCTGTATTAAAGAATATTCCATATCTGGCTCCGGTTCCTCCACGCGTAATTGAAATGTTATTGTTATAATACTGAAGAGAATCTGCAACTGTGGTTTGGTAGATTCCATAGGTAGTTCCCAGCGTTGAAGCAGCAGCATCCAATGCAATCGTGTTATGCCAGGCCCACATGTGATTTCCACCTGTATTGTAAATACCATATTGAACACCATTTCCTCCGAGTGTATGAATCAAATTATTCACCAGTTTATTTTCACTGCCCAACAACGCATCTCCGGCTACATAAATTCCGTAAACTGTAGAAGTGGAAGTTGGTGTTGCAACTAAGAAGTCATGTATTCTGTTTCGTTCAACTTTAGCACCTATGGTGTTTGTAGTTAAAAACAATCCATAAGTAGTAGATGTGGACGTACGATTCAACTGTCTGATATTATTTCCAACAAACTCAGTACCTGTATTTCCCAGACTATATACACCATATAAATAGTGGTCGGTGATGGAATTATTCACTACACGGTTTCCACTAATAAATGGTGCGGCTGAAGTACCAACAACCGTTATACCGTAATATCCGTTTGTAATGGTATTGCCACTGATTTCATTTCCGTTTCCTGAATTACCGGCTGTAGTTGCAGAAGCAAGAGATCCACTCATCACAATTCCGGCAAAATTAGTGGTGGTCTGATTTGCTGTTGTATTTACAACGCAGTTCGTGATTTTATTTGAATCCGCCTGAGAGATCAGATGAACACCATAACCATAAGTTCCACCGGAAGCATCAATAGTTAAACTATCAATATAAATATGGTCTGCTCCGCTTAACGTAATAACAGCTCTCTGGTTGGTATTCGCGCTGGCAAAAGCGAGGGTTTCCAAATTACCATTAAAGGTGATGGTATTGGTAGCTGAAGCACCTACTATGGCAGGAATCAATATTTGTTCATTGTAGGGTCCTGAACCGGCAACAACATTTAGTGTAACCGGACCCACCACGCCACCGCAGATCATCTGATTTACGGCATCTGTAAATGTCTGGAAATTTGTACCTGAAGTAGGTAAAGCCGAATCAATGGAATATACTCCATTCAGCGCAGGACAAAAGTTTTGTACCGCAGTGGTATCATTCGCCTGGTTATCATCAATAGCACCATTCACCAAATTGACGTATGCTCTTAAATCCGCATTACCCGTTAAGTTATAGGGAGTGGTGAATGAAAATTGCTGATTATTACCGGCTGTAATATTTAATGAACTGAAAGTTTCTGTAACCGTACTCACGCCATCCGTATACGCAAGATCAAGACTGGTAATGGTGGCAGTTTGTGCATTGGTGATCTGGACGGTAATCGTCTGATTACCCAAACCAACCGGAGGCAACGGCGACACCCAAGTTATCCCGGCATCCGCACCCAAGGGAGTCCATTCATAGGCACCCGGATCCGGAGCAGCTAACGTACGCGGGTTACCTAAAATATCAGCAGCTACACCCACATTCGCTCCATTTGAGTTTACACCCGGATTTGCAGGAGTAAAATCTCCATTACCCGGATCTGCGAATAATGGATCTAAGCTTACGCTGGATCCATCATAAGCGCCTCCGTTGGCAGTTTGCCAGTTGGCCAATGTGGTAAAAGGAAGTGTTGTATAAATACCAATACTATCCGTTCCACCTGAATTTAAATAAATATCGTTATTGTTGCTCGTGATGTACGTACCCGCAGTCACAAAACCCAATCCGTATCGGGTTCCGGTACCACCACGCGTAATTGAAATGATGTTGTTTCTGATATCAACACTTGTAACAGCACCTGTCTGGTAAATACCATAACTTGCACCTAAAGTAGCTGCTGCATCATCAAAAGAGATCGTATTGTGATACGCCTGCATGTAATCACCGGTAGTATTATAAATTCCATATTGAGCTCCATTACCACGGATGCTATAAATAATATTATTAAACAATTTATTTTCTGTGCCCAAAGTTCCATCTCCTGCCACATAAATACTATAGCTAGTGGAAGTAGAAAGGGCATTTCCCAGGAAGAAGTTGTAGATTCTGTTTTCTGATACCTGAGTACTTATACAATTAGTAGTTAAATAAACACCATAGGTGGTAGTAGTGGTGGCACGCGAATCATGATGTAAACTATTTCCACTGATAATGGAGTTCTCGGCGTTCACCACATAGATCCCATAAAAATAATGATCTATGATATCATTATTAATGATACTGTTGTTTGCGGCAAACGGAGCCGTACTGTTGCCACATAAAGTAAATCCATAGTATCCATTTATAATAGTGTTTCCGATAAACAAGTTTCCATCTCCATTGTCTCCGGCAGTAGTGGCTGCAGTTGCAGAACCACTCATAATAATTCCTGCATAGTTGGAAGATGTGCTATTGGCCAATGTATTGATCTGACAATTTGAAATAACGTTACTGTCAGCGCTGTTGGTTAACCGGATTCCCATCCATAGGTACCCCCACTTACATCAATGAGAATGCTATCAATGGTAATATGATCCGCTCCATTTAAAAGTATGGCCTCTCGTTGATTGGTATTCGCACTGGCAGCTATCATGGAGACACCATTTCCGTTAAAGGTAATTGTGTTCGTCGTTGAAGTTCCACCTATTTGAGGTATAATGACCTGTTCAACATACGGTCCGCTACCCGGAGCAAAATTGAAAATTACAGGACCTGCAATACCACATTGAATGGCTGCAACCGCATCATTAAAAGACGCATAATTTCCGCCGCCCGTAGGAAGTGCACTGTTTATGGTATATGTTCCGCCAGGGAACAAAGTGGCAACATCATTAAAGACTGCAGTAGAAGGAAGGGTAGTTAATCCACAGGTAACCAGACACTGGTAATAAGCTGAAGCTGTTGGATTAATTATTAATGATGGAGCGCCGGACGAGGAACCTATATTGGTCCATGGACCTGAAGCAGTCGGGCCTGTTTGCCATTGATAGGTCTGACCTAAACCACCACTGTTACCTGTTAGATCTAATGTCAATGCTGAATTTGGGCAAATCTGCGTTGAAGGAGTTGTTATTGCAGTTCCGGGGGTGGGTGGGTCAACACAAGGAGCTTGAGGTATAAAGGTTAACTTTCCCATCCATCCACGGGGAGTATTTGTTGGTGCTGTGGGTGGTGCTCCACCCGCATAACTGATATTTGCTCCCATTAAAATATTACAACCGCCTGCTGAAAAGGTAGTCGGATCTGTTACTAATATGGTATGATATCGTTGCCGGCCGGCAGTACCGCTATATGCTGATATTGCAAACCCATAGGTAACTCCTGCAGGAATAACAACACTTATTCCTGTTAACATTGGCTGAGTTACAAGCGTCGTCGTATTAGCAACTCCTGTAAAAGTGCCGGTAGCAGCCAAAGTCCATCCATTAGCAACAGAAATTGCTCCAGGTGCTGCACTTACCGGTGTTGTTTTAATCCATAAATCCGCAGAAGTTAGCCCTGCAGTTCCAACAATCCCTTCAATGTCGGTAATTATTATACCATAGGGATTAGTATTTTGGAAATTAAAAGTAACAGTACCACTACCATTATTGTTTGTAATGGGAGCAATGGCAGTATTTATTGTTGATTGGGCGAAAACTCCCGTGCAACTAATAAAAACTAAGATGAAAATACGAAATACCAACTTGAAATACTTCGATTTCTCCTTTGTGATTGAGTAGAATTGCTTCATGATATATTATTATTATTTAGTTTTTTACTTTTTATAACTTCCTAAAATGATATGAACGAACTTGCAATTTGCAAAAAATAAATTAAAATTCAAGTGTTAAATCTCATTTTTTTATGAATTAAACGAAATAGTGGGTGAAATGATTCACTTTCTTACATTGACATTATGTCATTCAAATTCTTGTAAGCGGCTGCTATTGTGCAACATATAAGAATAAGGCATATGAACCAACGTTAACCAGCTCAAAAATCACTTAAAGTATGAATTGAAAAAGGGCAGTAGTAAAATTTACCCACTGCCCTTTTTCCTTATTAATAAAAATCTTACTTCCTAAGGGTGAATTGATCCAATGAAGTTAAGGATGTTATTGTCTACAATCGCCTGATCGGTGATATCCACTACTCCATCTCCCGATACATCTGTTGGTACATAGCCGGAAGCAAAGTTTAATATGTCATTTCCTACATACCCCTGATCGGTAATATCCACCACTTCATCCTGTGGAGCGATATCGCCGCTGTAGAACGCGAATACGCCCGGATCCACTTCAATCATATTGGAGCTATAAGCCTGAGTAGCAGCAGTGGTGAAGTTGTAATTCGTTGTAGCAGTGAAGGTAACAAGATCACTCCAGGTCTGTACAGCATTACGATGGAAGACTGCGATATATCCGTTTTGACCGATCACTGAGCCGGGGAAGGTAAAAGTTGCTTGTCCGCCGGTATTCAATACCGCAGTACCACTCGCCAATACCGTTAACGTATTCAACTGATCCCGTAACTCCACATAAATCGTATCACATTCAGTTGCACTAAGACCAACTCCTGAATTCAATAAGGCCGGCACCAATCCGCCTGCTCCATCATACAAACCTTCTATCAGCATAGTCAGGTTGAAGGTAGCATTCGTATTAATTGTAAACGTACCACCTGAAATAACTGTATCACAACCTGCATTGATAACCGTGATAGGTCCGGTAGTTGCTCCGGCAGGAACCGTTGCTGAAATCTGTCCGTCATTATCAATGATGAATACCGCAGGTACTCCATTGAACCAAACTTCATCTGCAGCAGTAAAACCGGTGCCACTGATAATTACACCGGTACCGGTATTACCTGATCCGGGAGTGAATCCTGTTACAGAAAGCGCGTTTGGTTGATTGACGTTAAGGGTTAGCGTAGCCGTACATCCATCAGTATTGGTTGCGGTAACAGTATACGCGCCGGCTGTAAGTCCTGAAATATCCTGTGATGTTGCACCAGTCGACCAACTATAGGTATTATTTACACTTATTGAAATGGCAGAAGTACCATCCGTGAATGTCGGGCTCAGGGTCCAGTTTCTGATTGAAGTATATGTTCCGGTAGAAATATTAAAACCTCCAGTAGCCACATGATGTGACCCGGATGCACTATTCGGAGCGGTGAATGCACCGGCCGATAATAATCCGCCTGCATAGCGATCATTTGTTGGCAAGGTATATCCATTCAGACCTGCATTGACAATTGCACTTCCAAGACCGGTACCAAAGAAAATGGCATCTACAGGAACCTTTGAAGAATCAATTGCTGAAGAAGGCATATCAAATACCGCAACACCATCTGCATTTGCACCACCATTACCTATGCCAATACCAACATTACCAAAACCATCACCGGCGGTAGTTGATGTATTAATAGTTCTCAGTTTTGTTCCTGTAGGTGCCATCGATGAACCACCCACATAAAACACATCACCGGGATTTACTACACCACTACTAATTTGGAAGGCATAAGTTAATGCAGCGCCTGCTCTCCATCCTTTGACATTCGCCGTACCGTTATTGGCAACAACAACAGTATAAGGCGTAACGCTGAAATCAATGGACTTGGTGGCAATCAACTCTACCCATTCAAAAGGGTTGTCGGTGCCGGCCGGATCTGCTAAAAATTCTGATATTAACAACCCGGGGTTTACAGGTGGTACAAGAGGATCATTAGAAGCGGAGATGTCTATCGCTCCGTTATTTCCACCGGGGCAGGAAACATCAGTTGCTGAAACAACACTCAATGTAAATGCAGGAGGATCGGTTAATGTTGCACTTGCGGATATCAGACATCCGTTCGCATCAGTGATATCAACCGTATAAAGTCCGGCCATTACCCCGGCTAAAGTTGCACTTGTAGCACCATTGCTCCAGAGATAAGTATATGGAGCCGTACCGCCGCTTACATTCGGATTAATAGATCCGGACGCCTGCCCTGTGCATAATGGATCTGAAGTACTCACATTCGTATTTAAAGCAGAAGGTTCATATACATCGAAGCTGGCCGATGCGGCACATGAAGAAATATCGATAACAGTAACCGTATAAGATCCTGCTGTAAGACCAATGATATCTTCTGTTAATGCACCATTGCTCCAGCTAAAAGTATAGGGAGAGGTTCCGCCTGTTACTGTTATATCTATGCTACCATCTGCACCACTGTTACAACTTACACTATCCACTATTCCACTAATGGTAAGTTGTCCGGGTTCTGAAACAGCTACTGTTAATGTGTTCGGGCAATTGAATGCATCCACGACTGAAACGGTATAAACACCGGCCGTTAATCCGGCAATGTCTTCTGAATTAGCTCCATTACTCCAGCTGATGGTGTAAGGAGAAGTACCGCCACTGATGGTAAGATCAATGCTTCCATCTGAAGCTCCGAAGCAGCTCGCACCAATGGTTGTTGCAGATAATGATGGAGGAAGGCATGCAACAGGATTAAAGAAGAAGGTATCGGTAGATGTAGTAAAACAAGCAGGTGAAGTATATACTGCTATAAAACCGGTATCTGCACCCGGCGGAACTACAGCATCAATTTGCAAGTCGCTGATGACAGTAAAAGAAGCAGCTGATACATTGTCAAACGTTACATTAGTTGCGCCTGTAAATCCGCTACCGTTAATGGTCACCAAAACCCCGGCACCACCGGTAGCAGGAGTGAAACTATTTATGATGATAGGGTTAGGGTCATTGATAAATTCAATTCCTCCTGCACCACAACCGTTAACGTCTGTAATATTGAAGAAATAGAAATTAGCAAGTTCATTGATGATATCTTCCGTCACAGCGCCATTGGACCAGCTAAAGGTATAAGGCGGAGTTCCACCGCTCACGGTTAAATCAATTGCTCCATCCGAAGCACCGAAGCAGGAGGTATTTGTAACCAACGTGGTATAGGTAATATCATTAGGCTGGTTGACATAAAATGAATCAATAACGATACATCCGTTGGCGTCAGTTACGGTAACAATGTATGTACCGGTTACCAGTGCGCTTCTATCTTCATTGATATCGCCATCATTCCACAGATAAGTATAAGGCATCACACCACCACTAACGGTGATGTCTATACCCCCATCGTTTAATCCGAAACAGGTTACGTCAAAGATCTGTCCGGTAACCGCCAGCGTAACCGGAGCAGTGATGGTAGCAGATCCGGTAGTTGTACATCCTGTCGGAGAGGTAACTGTTACAGAGTAAGTGCCTGCAGAAAGCCCGCTCAAATCTTCTGTTATAGCACCATTTGACCAGAGATAACTATTGCCACTCATCAACGTCACAGAAGAAGTGTCACCGGAAATAGTGGTATCAGTTGTCCACACACGAATGGGAGTATACGTTCCGGATAATTTGTAATAAGTTCCGGTTGCTTTCACGGAAAGTGCACCCGGATCTACAGCTCTGAAACTTGTCGCTTGCAATCTTCCACCGATATAATTATCATTTAGAGGCAAGGTAAATCCATCTACACCACCATTTACTACTGCAGATCCCATTCCTGACCCATAAAAAACGACATCTACCGGAACTGAATTTGAATCCAACGCCGCTGCAGGAAGATTAAAAACCGCAATACCGTCGGCATTCGTCGTACCATTTCCAAGCACTCCTCCTGTGGTTGGCAGACCAATTCCACCATCTCCACCGGTAGTAGCAACATCAATCAGTCTCAACTTTCTACCTGTGACCACCATATTTGATCCACCCACATAAAACACTTCCCCGGGAACTACTTTGCCGGAGCTGATTTGAAATGCGAAGGTTCCATTGGTGGTTGCAGAAGCAACGCCACCTTGCACCCATCCCTTTGTTGTAGCTGTTCCGTTATTGGCAACGATCACCGTATAAGGAGTAACAGCAAAGTCAATATTTTTAACGGCAATCAGCTCCACCCATTCTTTTGAAGAATCAGTACCTGCAGGATTTGCCAAAAACTCGGAGATAAGTACACCCGGGTTTGAAGAGACGGTATCATTGGATGCTATTAAATCAATCAAGCCATCATTCAATCCGGCGCAGGTAACATCAAAACCAATTGTGGTTGCTGTAAACGCTCCCGGGTCTGTAACTACTGCGAAATTATTTTGCACACATCCATTGGCATCCGTGATGGTTACGCTGTATAAGCCGGCTATCAAACCGTTGATATCTTCAGTTGTAGCACCGTTATCCCAAAGGTAAGTATAGCCTGGCGTACCCCCGTTTACTGACAAATCAACGCTGCCATTACTGAATCCCTGACATCCCGGAGGAAATACCGTGGTAGAAGAAGAGATGAGGGTGGGTTCATTTACTGTTACAAAAAAGGTATCTGTACAGGCAATGGCATCGCTTACAATGACGGAATAAATTCCCGCTGTAAGTCCTGTAACATCTTCTGTAATTGCACCCGTACTCCACGTAAAAGTGTATGGAGACACACCACCATTAACAGTGATATCAATACTACCATTGGCTCCACCATTACAACTTGGCATGGTTGAATTGGAAGTGATAGTCGGGGGAATACAACTGCAAGTTTGAACGATAGCAAGAGTAGAAGCAGTATCTGTACATCCGAGCGTTGAAATGGCGGTGGCGATAAATTCACCGGAGTCAGCATTTACAGTTACCGGAATTGTTGGATTTTGAACACCTGAAGCAAAACCATTGGGTCCGGTCCATGAATACGTAGTGCCTCCACCCGAAAATAATTGAAGACTAAGGCCAGCGCATACAGGACTGTTATTAGACGCAGTCGCCACCACTTTATCGATGACGAGATTGGTTCCATTGTCATTCGCTACCGCAACAGGATCACTGCTGGTCACACGAATTCTATAGCCTGTTCCGGAAATTGTTCCGGCTGGAATAGTGGCTGAAATAGTGCCTGTACTTGCAATAGAAGCGAGTGATCCGATCGCGACAGGAGATGCAAAACTTCCGGTAGATGAACTTAATTCTGCCGTATAAATATTTGCCGGATTAGGTGTTCCTGCATAGAAAAATGAAACATTCACGGAAGCACTGTTATCATCAGAGATACAGAAGGGAGAACCGGTAACCGGATCCGTATTAAAAGTGACACCCGGAGTTGCGTTGAGTTGAATATTGTCAAGACGGTTATTACCGGTTGATGCAGTGGCACCGGTTCCGGAGAAACGAAGGTAGGCAGTAGAAGCTCCATTTAATCCAGCGGTAGAAGGCAATGTAATTAAGGAAAAAGCTGTGGTTACTGTCGTCACTGTAGATAATGGAGTCCAGTTTATTCCATCGGTGCTGTATTCCCAAATCTGCGTGCTAAAACCAGTGTTGGTTTTTTGAGATGCATACGTCACTGATAGATTAATATAACCGGTCATACTAAAACTAAAAATGGCGAATTTCCCATTGGCAGCCTGAGCAGCTCCTGCTACTAAAGCTAAGGAAGATGCACCGGAGGTGACAACAGAAAATCCAGTTCCGGCATTGACAGCAGTTCCGCCAAAGGCATTTAATTCAGTATTCGTACTTCCAGTCAGTGGAACAAACCAATTGCTTGAATTATTGGTTCCGTCTAAATAAATGGCTCCTGAACCAAAATTCGCATTATACACTTTGGGGGTGTTCGGAGATGCAAGTACAGCAGTTCCTCCTGTAGTGGTCGTTTGAAAATCCCAACCGGCAATCAATGTTTGGGCAAAGATGGTAGAGGAAGAAAGTAATCCGGTAAAAAGAAGAAGCAGCATAAGCACATACTTTTGGCTCCTGCTCATCGATTTCTTTTCTTCTCCGGTCTTCTTATTTACTCGGATGAGGGGGGTGTAGAGATGATTCATTATGGGGTTGATTTTAGTTTTTAATGATGGAGATTCCTGATTCTTGATTTGGTGAGATCAGATCGGGAATCTTTAACGGTAACTACAATAAATTGAACATAGCTTTTCATTCTCTGAAAAACCGGACTGCAAGTTACTCTTTGACCCTTTATGAAGCAAGATAATTGATCGCTATTCCCCCCATTGTTAATATTTTAATAATGCAGGTGTTTTATTCACACTACCACTTAAATTCAATGTAGCAAACTGATTAAAAGATGCTTACAACATGCCAACATTCAGACATTGTCCATTTTCGGAGAGACGATTATGGGACCAAAGCTTCATCGTCGCAAAGTGGAAACAGAACCTTTTAGAGTAAGAGTCCGTTAAATCTATCGATATTTTCAGGTAAAAAATCATGGTTTAATTCTGAATAAACCAGCCATGGTGAAAAACTTAGCTTCAAAATAGCCCCATCACAAAAAAAATATTATAATTTCGAAGCCTACGCCTACACCTAATTCTCTCTAAAAGCTACCCTATGACAAACCCTGAACAGGAAAAAGACCAGGATTCTAAAAAGGTCATCGTCATCATTGTTATATCTATATTATTAGGAGTCAATGCTTTATTGCTTTGGCAGTTCTTTGATAAGAAAACGCATTTGGAGCAGGTAAGCCGTGAATTAGATACCACTATGGCAGAGAAAGAATCCCTTTCCGCCGAATTGCAAAGGGTAAAAACGGAATATGAGAAGTTAAATCAGGAAAATGCGAGTCTTCAGAACCAACTTTCTGCCAAGGATGAAGAGATCCGATTAAAAATTGCTCAAATCCAAAAACTGATTAACTCCGGCGATGCTACACAGTTGAGAAAAGCAAAGGAGGAACTTTCCTCATTAAAAGAACTCAACCAGCGCTATATAGCTCAAATTGATTCTTTAAATATTGCGAACAAGATGCTATCGGAGCAAAATGTCTCTCTGAATCAAAATTTATCTTCAGCAAATACAAAAGTAAGTTCCTTAACACAGGAGAATAGCGTGCTTGCCAATAAAGTGGCGATTGCTTCCGTACTAAAGACCACCAATCTGAAAGCATTAGGTGTCCGTTATAAAGCGAGCGGCAAGGAGTCAGAAACCACCAAAGCCAAAAGTACCGACCGCATCAAGACCTGTTTTACCATCATGGAAAACCTTGTTGTAGAAAAAGGTCCAAAGGATATTTTTGTAAGAGTGCTCAGCCCCGATGGCGCGGTGATGTCTACCACCAGCGAAACTTTCATCTATAACGGCCAGGCTACACTTTATACCACCAAGGAATCGATCATGTACGAAAATCGTAATACCGATCTCTGCGTGTATTGGGAAAAAGGCAACGATTATAGCTCCGGGGTTTATACGATTGAACTTTATTGCGAAAGCAATCAAATCGGTGTAGCAAGTCTGACGTTGAAATAGAGTTTAAGGTTTTCACTCGCCACGTGCCCACGGGCGATGTGATCCCGTCATCCCGATAGCTATCGGGATTGTGTTGACGGGAAAGGTTCAAGGTTCAAGCTTTTCCAAGCGAAGCGTTCCTCCCCTCCTCCAAGCGAAGCGTTCCTCTAAGCGAGACTTTCCTCCAAGCGAAGCGTTCGTTTAAAAGAAATAATTTATTCTACGTTTCATAATCCTCAATATTCAACCCCGTTGGGGTTGGGGGGGGGTGGTTGGTGTGCTAACCCCGGATTGCATCCGGGGTTAGCGATGTTGAACCCCTTTGGGGTTCCGGAGAAATAACCAATCAATTGACGATCCACACGATGGGTGCGCTGAATGATCCGCTCGGTGGGTATAGCGAACGTTCCCCCACGTCAATTGACTAAAGTTCCCCCAAGGCTCGTCGCAGACTAGACGATCCTCCTGGTGATCTCGTCAGATTCATTGCATCGAAGATGGAAGAAGTATGACGAGAGAACGATCCTCCCGGTGAGCGCAGTGATCGATCCTAAAAATACGCTCGCACCTGTGCGCCGCCCGTATGAATTGTTTTTAGTCCGGCTGGTTTTCGTCCTTCGTAGTTGATGCTGAGCTGGAGACTGCTTCCCAGGTTGCGCTGAATATTTACTCCCCAGGTGAGATTAGTTCCTTCTTTCAATCCTTCCAGCATCTCAAAAGCAATAGAGGTATTTGATTCGGCATTGTAAGAAATTTTTACAAGATTAAAGCGGGTAGTCAGCAAGCCTTTCTTCACGGAATTGTATCTCCACTCCAATCCTGCATCGCTGATAGTAGCCTTCTCTCCAAAACCTTCAGCATACTCATTTAGTTTTTCCTTGTAACGATAGGAGACCGTAATCCGATAGACACTTCCCGGCTGGTAATTGATTTTGCTGTCTGTCTCGCGACCGGTGATGAAAAAATTTCGTGTGGTAAATGCTTCAGCTTCGCTCCTTCGCTCACTCAATTCCACTTTTTCCTGCAGCGCCAACCATTGCGTGATGTTCCATCGGATCGTTGTGGATAATCCATTCGAAGTGCGGGTATCCAGACCGTTAGCCAGCAATTGCCGGATGCGTTGCTCCTGCCAGCTGATATCGGCCGCGAACTTCGAGCCGGTACGGTCGTAAAATAAAGTATGTCGCCCGGTAGATTGGGTGCTTAACAAAACCGTATCGGGAATGATGCCGGGAAACGGATTCCAGTTATTAATATCATTGGCATTCCCTGTAATTTTATTGTCGAAACGAAAGGAGGACAAGACGCTGAATTTCGCGAAGAAGGGTTTAGTAGCCCCTGTGAATTTTGCCGCAGGATTAAAATTAATAACAGCATTGAATTGGTTGAAAAACACTTTTACATATTCATCGGTGCTGCTGAAGATACGGATGTAGTTGGCTTGATCCTGGAATACGGCGATTTCGAATTCATTCAATTGCGGTATTCCATCAACGTTATAATCGTTCCAACTGTAATTTCCTGTCCCGGGCGCGACTTCAATATAGGAATACAGTCGCCGTGGTTCTCTTCCTGTTCCGCCCTCGTAAAAGGTGTTGAGGCTGAGCAAGCCCTTTCCTGCATTCAGTGTATAATCGAGCCTGCCTGTAGCGCTCTCTTCCGGTTTGACAAGTGTGAGTAGTGTATCATTGATCTGCAGATTCCGGTAATTTAAGATCAGCGATACTTTCTGGCGCAGTCCTTTGTTCCATCCGATATGAAAATTAGCCATATCTGCTGTGGTCGCATGGATAAAATCGGTTCCGCGAATTCCATCATCTTCTCTGCGACTAAATGAACCTTTCATGGTGATCTTCACTGTATCCGGTCGTGTGAAAAAAACTTCTGCAATTCTGAAATGAAAAGCGCTAATGGCCAGACTATCGTTACCCGGTCTCGTTTGTTCATTCCGCTCCTGCTCAAATCTTACACCCGGAATCCAGGAACCAAACCTTCGTGTGAGCTCATCTCTATGGCGCAAAAAAGAACTATTACCGTTAGTTCCATCGGTGTTGAGGAAACTGGCATCCCATCTCGCCGTCCACTTTCCTCCCTGCAGGTTTCCGTTGAGCCCATGCATTAATCCGCGGTAAGTAGTTCCTCTGTACAATGACTTAAAGCTATACCGCATATCTCCCGTTTTCGAATGCCTGATTCCCACCTGCACATTCGAGAGCAATTCTTTATCGAAGGAATTTAACAATCCCGTGTTCCAGTCGCGGACAAACTCCACTGCTCTGTACACCTCCACCGGACGAAAAAACTCATCGTTCACTTCCGTCTGCAACTGCCCGACAAAACTCCAACCCTCCGGTTTCTCTCTGTTTAGTGGCTGTTGATGTTCGAAGGTCACTCTTGCCGCGAGACCGTCATCATTTGCTTTATCCTTCGTTGCAAAACGGTTGATATCGTCCTTACTCACCGCCAACTCCGCGCCTACTTTTGTAAGAGGACCCAGTGCATACTTTACAAATCCCGTTGCCATTTGCCGTTGTTTGGGAGATACCAATAAGATCTTCGGTTCATAGGTTCCCTGTGCAATACCATTTATTGGCGCCACCCATTGGTACACTCTCCCATTCGCCAACCCATCTACCGCAACATAATTGCCAAGGCCTTGTCCGACATTGCTGAAGGAGACACGATAGAAAGCACTATCAGGACTGGTGGAATAAAGATAGATATCCGGATAAAGAACAGCACTCACGGTGGTGTCTATCCGCGCATATAAAATTTCATTGATGTTAAAAGCGACACTATCGCCACTCTCCTTGAAAGCGGCTCCCAGATTATCACCTGCTGCTGCCAGAATTGCTTTGTCGGCCGGGGTGAGATCCTGCTGCAAGGGTTGATTCTTACTGTCCTGCTCGGAGTAGAGATTAACACCGGCCTGCATCCGGCTATCCTTCCATGCGGCGAAACCGGTCAGCAAGGTACGTGCATAATTACGGTCGGCATATTGAAATTCAATCGTAATCCGCATATCCTTGTTGATCAACCTGCGCGTGGTGAAAGTTACTTCAGCGGTATTGTAGTCGATGATATAATCTCTGTCCTGACCGCGTTCGAGAAGGAGTCCATCGATAAACACTCTTTCCGAATTCGACATCACTATGATGAACAATTCATTTTCTGCACCGCGCAACCGATAGGGCCCCTGGTTGGACTCAATTCCATTGATGATATTTCGGGCGAACTTCCCCCGGGAAACGGCGGCACCCAAACCTGCGGCGAGCGTGAGCGGAGATTTATTCTTGCGTTCCATCACTTCCGTATAACTATACAATCCGCCCTGCGCCTTCTTAAAATACCGCATAAAATAACCTTCCGGGTTTCGCACATCATAATCTCCGGCCACCAGTTTATGCTTATCGTTATTTAACTGAATATAGACCTTATCAAATTCCTGCAATTGCTGCGTATTCCCCTCTGCCTGCACCGGAATATTCTCATCGGTAATGGCGGCGAGTACTTCGATATTTCCACTAATGCGACCGGCTAATTGCAAATTCAAACTCGAATTCACCACCGCATCCTGATTACTGCCGATGGTAAGTCCGCGCGAAATAGATCCCGAACGTGCTAATCCTTCCAACCCGAACAGCGAGGCATTCTTCTCTGCCGGACGCTCGGTATAGGGAGCAGCGCCGGGTGTAGAAGAAGCCTTCTCCAACAAGCGCCGATCCCTTAAAAACAATGGCGCTTCAAATGAAATCGGGTACACTCTGAAGAAGACCCGCAGGCTGATGGAATCAAGCTCCTTCAACAGGGAGGGCTCAAACCAGATCAGTGATTTAGAAAAGTCCAGGGAGAAATATCGTGCAGGTAACAGCGAATCTCCGGCACGCACTTCCACCGAACCGGGGATCACGCTGAGGGAATCCAGCCGGATAGTATCACGAGTCGGGACGATATAACGCAAACGGGCATTGCTCAAATCCTGGCTGTACAGGCTGAACGACAGGCAACAACAGACGGCTGCAATGACCTTAAATACTTTCTTATCCAATAGCGCTTAAAAATACAGAGGATTTTACATCTGTTTAACGCTATAAATCTTTTTTACGTCTTTTCTTTGTGAATAATTCCCGCGGCTATAATACATTCGCTGAATCATAAACAATGGCAAACAGAAAAATAATCACCTACAATGTAAACGGCATTCGAGCTGCGCTCAGCAAGGGCTGGATGGAATGGCTGCGGACAGTTAACCCCGATATCGTCTTGTTGCAGGAAATCAAAGCGGAACCCGGACAACTCGATCTTCCTGTTTTCGACAATGACGGTTACTTTAATTACTGGCATCCTGCGGAGAAAAAGGGATACAGTGGAGTGGCCATCTTCAGCAAGCAAGAGCCGGATCATGTGGAAATTGGTTCAGGAAATCCCGAAATTGATAAAGAAGGAAGAATCATCAGAGCGGATTTCGGGAAAACATCAGTGATGAGTGTCTATGTGCCTTCGGGGTCCAGCGGCGAACACCGGCAAGAGTATAAAATGGAATGGCTGAAATGGTTTGAAGATTATATCGCTACCTTAAAGAAAAAGAAAAGTAAACTCATCATAGGAGGCGACATCAACATTTGCCATAGACCCATTGACATTCATAATCCGGTCAGCAATGCGAAGTCTTCCGGTTTCCTGCCCGAAGAGCGAGAGTGGATGGAGCAATTTTTTAAGAGCGGATTCATTGATACTTTTCGTTATTATAATCAGGAGCCACATCAATATACGTGGTGGAGTTTCCGGTTCAATGCACGCGCAAAAAATTTAGGCTGGCGCATCGACTACCTGATGGCCACAAAAAATCTTGAAAAAAATTTGCAGCGATGTGTCATCTTGCCAGAGGCCAAACATTCGGATCATTGTCCGGTGTTGCTGGAGGTGGAGATGTAGTGAGTAGGGTGTTTCATGTTTGCTATCCCCTCTCAGTAGCCGCGTTACATGTCACGCGGCTACTGAGAGGGGTGATGGATGACAGTTCGCGACCAGTCGTTACATCAATCCGCCCTGATATACACTTCATCATCCTTACTGTAAAAGAAACTGAGGTTCTGGTTCTTTTCAAAAAAGGATTTCAGCTCGGAGGAGGATTCAAATTTTTCCTTGATATTATCTGTCACCGGAGACAAGGTCAGTTTTGCACCGCTTCCGGAGATATCCATTTTATAAAAATAATAGGTGCGGGTGGTATTTTGTTCTTCCCAAACATTTAAAAATTTCGTGGTTCCGATGGCAGAGAGGAATCCGATGTAAACAGTTACCTCGCCTTCACCACGAGGCTTCTTTTCTATCTTATAGGTGGTATCATCGATTTTAGAAACGATATAATCATAATCGCTGGAGCTCTTCGATTCCCATTTGCCGAGTAGCTTCTCATCAATTTTAGTTTTACCATCATCGATAGCTACTTCTGATCCATAAGGACAACCCATAAATAGTAAGCTAAACACGAACATCAGGTAGGGGAAGAACTTTTTCATGATTTTTAGTTTGAAACAAAGATAATTTATATTTTAAATTAAATTTCAGTTGTGGTTGAGATTTTTGCTTCGATAAAGGAGGCTGCCGGCTGCCGGCTTCCAGCTATGAGCTTCCGGCTTCCGGCTACCAGCTATAAGCAAAGGGCAAGCGGCTACGACCTGGTGGTTAATGTCTGTGAGTTATGTCTGAGGACATGGGCTGAGAGCTTTAGACAATCGGTCGCACTTCTGAATACCTTGAAATTTAAATGCTATAGAGACTTGATTTCGGATAGGACATTGTTTAAACGCAGCGGGCGCAACGTCGCGAAGTCTCGATCGCAACGAGAGCTACGAAAATATGGCGGGCATGGCGATGTCACGGTGGGTGCCAAACCTATGACCTATGAACCTGGTATTATGAGTTTTGGAATATGAGCAATGAGTTAAAATCATCCGGCTGAAAATTATTATTTCCCTCTTCGAAGTAAAAATTATTTTCATATTTAACTTCAGCCGGAAGCTGGTAGCTGGCAGCCGGAAGCCGATAGCAATATTCCCACCATCTCTTTCCTTTCTGAAATCTATAATTGAAAAATAATTATTATTTACATTCCAATCTATTAGATTTGCTGAAAATAATACCGGGGCTAACTACGTGAGCCAAATGCGCGCCCTGGCCGGGCAAACAGCTATTTATGGATTAAGCAGCATCGTAGGGAGGCTTCTCAACTACCTGCTCGTCCCGTTGTATACCCGCATTTTCGCACCTGCTGAATACGGTGTGGTGTCGGAGTTTTATGCTTACATCACTTTTCTGATGGTCGTGTATGCATTGGGAATGGAAACTGCATTTTTCCATTTCTCCAATAAAAAAGAGCGTCATGAAAATGTATATGGCAATGGGCTCACCACCCTACTTTGTACAACCGGCTTCTTCACCATCATTCTATTGCTGTTTTCGACTCCGATTGCAAGCGCCCTCGGTTATCCGGATCATGCCGATTATGTACGTTGGTTTGCCTGGATACTTGCCTTCGACACCCTATCGACATTACCCTTCGCCAGATTACGACAACAAAATAAAGCCATGCGCTTTGCACTCATTAAGCTGCTTGGAATTTTTATTAATATAGGATTGAATCTTTTCTTCTTATTGGTCTTGCCTTCTCTTCAGAATAACCCTGCTCCCGCTGTTTCAGGTATTGGATATGTCTTTATCGCAAACCTGGTGGCCAGTGGAGTCACCCTGCTTTTCCTCCTCCCCGAATTGCGATTGATGAAAGGCGGTTCCTTTAGTTTTCCCCTCGTAAAGGAAATGCTCATTTACGGTTTTCCGCTCCTGATTGCAGGCTTTGCGGGGATGATCAATGAAACTTTAGACAGGGCAATTCTAAAATATCTGATCACTGATAAATCCATCGCGATGCAGCAGTTAGGAATATACAGTGCCTGTTACAAGCTCAGCATACTCATGACACTTTTCGTACAGACGTTCCGTTATGCGGCTGATCCCTTTTATTTTTCACAACATCATAAAGAAAACAGTAAGCTGCTTTTCGCCCGGGTGATGAATTATTTTGTCCTGGCGGGATGTTTTATATTTCTTGGTGTCATGTTCTACATGGACATCATTAAACACTTCATCGGCGAGCAATATCATGGAGGATTAAATGTGGTTCCTATTCTGCTTGCCGCAAATCTTTTCCTTGGCATTTACCTCAACATGAGCATCTGGTATAAACTAAGCGGCAAGACCGGTTATGGCGCCTGGTTGTCGATACTCGGGGCATTGATAACGATTGTTTTTAACTTATGGCTCATTCCTGAGATGGGCTTTACTGGTGCAGCGTGGGCTACCTTTATTTGCTATACTTCGATGATGCTTTTATCCTACTTAAAAGGACAGCAGGTTTTTCCGGTTCCCTATGAAATCGGTAAATTAGTATTCATGATGGGGAGTGCGGCGCTCTTTTGGCAAATCTTTGAGCAAGGTAAAATTTATTTCCCGTTGAATATGTACGCATGGTGGGGAATAAGTGCTGTCATCTTATTTACTTATTTCGGAAGCATGTGGAGATATCTTGGAGGGAAAGAGCAACTGCCGCTCTTCAAGAGAAAAAAATAATTTTACTTTCGTTCCGTAACATCCTTCAATCGGGATAAAAGAATAATTCGATTCTGTTCCAGGCTTTAACACAACAGAATGATTTCGATGGTTAGAGAAATGGGTGATGAATGAGAATTTTTAAACGATCATTAAATAGAAATAAGTCACATCCTGATATCTTTGTCGCATGGAATACCCCGCTCCACAACTTGATGCACCTACCTTTCTGGAATTAATGAAATCGGAAAAACCGGTACTGGTAGACTTTTATGCTACCTGGTGTGAGCCCTGCAATTATCTGGATGAAATTCTTACGGCGCTGGAAATTCGTCTGGGTACAAAGGCGACCATCATGAAGCTGGATGTAGATGAACAAACGGAATTGTCACAGCATTTTCAGATCAGGAGTGTCCCCACCTTGATGATCTTCAAAAACGGGGAACTGAAGTGGCGAATGGCTGGCTTCAAGATGGTACATGAACTTGAGGAAGAAATTATAAAGTTTATTTAGAAAATCAGCATTACTACTTAAAAATCAATTCCTGATTGCTCTGAGCATTTGTCGGTTGCCCGGGAGCATATCGATTATTTCAACAGAGAACCCTGCTGATTTCAGACTTCGTTGCACCAACTTTTCTGTTGAACTTGTAACGAGAATTCCCTTGGGAGCCATTGTGGCATGAATGCGGTAAAAAATTTCTTTGGTCCACATTTCAGGTTGTACTTCGGGGGCAAAGGCATCATAATAGACCAGATGATAACGGTAGGGGTTATCCGAAAACTCCCGAATATCAATGAAACGTTTTTCAAGAACGAAAGTTGGAGTTATCTCCCCTGCTACATTAAAAGGAAGTTCATGCATGCGTTGCAATACATTTTCATGCTCCGGAAATCCGCTTGCCTTCGCATACATGGGATAATTTATCAGATCAGGCGAAACCGGATGCAATTCGATAGCCGTGTACCAGATGTCCATTTGATGTTTTCCGGCTTCCTGATAAGTGAGCAATGCATTAAGTCCGGTACCAAATCCAACTTCAAGAATATTCAGTTTTAATCCGAAACGGAGGAACGCTTCTTTGAGTCCGGCTTGAATAAAGATATTTCGAGACTCAGCCATCGCACCGTGGCATGAATGGTAATAATCATTCAACTCCGTCAAAACCGATGCAGAGCTATCAGAGGTAATTTGATTCTCCATCCTGATAAAAAGTATTATGGTTTATTCAAAAGTAGGATTTTATCTCGAGATCATATTCAGTAAGTGTTACGGCCGGCTCCTTCACCTGGGATTTCATTTATTTGAGAACTATGGAATAGATCTTCCGTCAACCTACAATTTGAGGCAGCTCTGTGAGGAATGTATTCCAATTTGATAAAATGCATTTCTATAAGTACCAGCGAGGTCAAGCACCCACAAGGTTTTAAACTTCGCGAGGTCTTAAACTTCGCGGAACGGAAGAGGTACAAAAAGGACATTGCATATTGGTTAAAAAGGGACTGAAATTGGCCAAGATGAAGAAAATGGTCAAGAGTTAAAATTAAGTCATTGATATTCAACACTTCCATATGCACCCGCGAGGTCTAACACCCGCGAGGTCTTAGACTTCGCGGACCGGAAGAGGTACGGAAAGGACATTACTTATTGGTTAAAAAGGTAGCGAAATTGGCCAAGATGAAGAAAATGGTCTCCTTGAAAAATTAAGTCATTGATATCTAACTCTTCCATATGCACCCGCGAGGTCTAACACCCGCGAGGTCTTAGACTTCGCGGACCGTAAGAGGTACGGAAAGGACATTGCTTATTGGTTAAACAGGTAGCGAAATTGGCCAAGATGAAGAAAATAGTTTCCCTGAAAAATTAAGTCATTGATATCTAACTCTTCCATATGCACCCGCGAGGTCTAACACCCGCGAGGTCTTAAACTTCGCGGACCGTAAGTGACACGGAAAGGACTTTATATTTTGGTTAAAAAGGGACAGAAATTGGCCAAGATGAAGAAAATGGTCTCCCTGAAAAATTAAGTCATTGATATTTAACACTTCCATATGCACCCGCGAGGTCTAACACCCGCGAGGTCTAACACCCGCGAGGTCTAACACCCGCGAGGTCTTAAACTTCGCGGACCGGAATAGAACGGAAGAATTAGGTAAAATGGATGATAGGGCAATTGAAAAGCCAAATCACTGAACCGAATTTCCTCAAAATAAAAAAGGAGATACATTTAGTATCCCCTTTTAAATGGTTGACCGACCAGGGCTCGAACCTGGACTTTTCTGAATCAAAATCAGATGTGTTGCCAGTTACACCATCGGTCAATCCGTACTTGGCGCTGCAAATTTATTAAATTTCTCCTTTTCAAAAAGGGAAATATGAGAAGGATTCGAGATTAAAATGCAAATAACTACGGCGTAAACGTATAATCTTAATTCCTGCATTTTACTAAAAATGCGAAAGCACCTTAATTTGAATAAGGTGCCTTCGAATATGGATTTATATCTGTTCCTTAATTTACATCTGCAGTTAACCTGCTGATGAATGTCGATTAAAAATTTAACTGTTTACAATGACTTTCAACTTTGTACCCAGCTTGAGAGTAGCATTATTCAGATTATTGATATCCTTGATCATCTCAACAGTTACACCTTCATAGCGTTTAGCAATATTCCACAAAGTATCTCCTGGTTGTACAACATGATAAATATATCTCGGAGAGGTCTCCACCACTCTTTCGTTGTCATCTGTATCTGCAGAAACCTGAGCCTGACTTTGTTGATCAGCAGATTCTTCTCCGTTTATAGCACGATTCACATTGGCGGAATCATGAGCATCGGTATCCTTCTTCACAGCAACTTCTACTGCAGGAGCCGATTTTACCGGGACCTTCGTCTTCACATAAGCATAAACACTTAATTTCTGTCCTGAACGCAAGGTACTTGACTTTAAACGATTCATCTTTTTCACTTGCTGTACCGACATATCATATTTACCTGCTATCACCCCAAGATTTTCTCCACGACGGACAGTATGCACTTTCTTAACACGCTTTGTGATGGTTTCATAGGCTGTACTGCCTTCATCAGCAGCATCTCTCGAACTCCTTCTGCCGGCATAAACAGGCATCACCGGGCGAGCCGGTGGGAGAGATTGTGCCATTATACTCTCCTGACTAGACATGAAGATAGCCATTTTATTGGTAGGCAATCTTAAAATATAATCTGAACCTACATCGGGAATAATATTCTTTTTGTAGATGGGATTTAAGAACGAAATGACATCAACCGGAAGATCCAATGTGTTTGACAACACCTTAAAATTAATGGCATTACTTACAGTAATTGTATCCACCTCAAAATAAGAATAAGCCGGAGAGACAGGATACAAGTTGTGCTCACGGGAATAATTCATAACATAAGCAACTGCAATGAAGGCCGGTACATAGCTCCTGGTTTCTGCAGGTAAATAATGCATGATTTCCCAGAAGTTTTTCTTTCCACCGGATCTTTTAATCGCCTTATTCACATTACCGGCCCCGCAATTGTAAGCTGCGATCACCAGTAACCAGTCCTCGTAAATTTTGTACATGTCTTTAAAATATTGGCAAGCTGCAAAAGTTGCCTTCAAGGGATCTCTCCGCTCATCGGTATAACTATTGACCTTCAAATCATACATTATACCGGTATTATACATGAATTGCCAAATCCCTGTAGCACCAACACGGGAAACAGCAATTGGATTTAATGCCGACTCCACCACTGACAAGTACTTAAACTCCAGGGGCAATCCCTCTCTATCCAGAATTTCTTCAAACATGGGAAAGTAAAGATTCGATAATCCCATAGCTCTTTGCGTCAACCCTCTCTTTCTGACAGCATATAAATCAATAAAGCCCTTCACATGTTCATTATAAGACATGGGAATTGGAGACAGAATTTCTGAAATCCGTTGAGCATAGACTTCGTCAGAAAAGGTTGGAACAGAGCCGGGTACCACCGCATTAGGATCAAAACAATTGGCATCCTGTTGGTTATATCTCACAACATGCGTTAAAGTCACCAGACTGTCCAGCAATGCTGAGATGGGATCATATACTTCTTCTGTGACGTTAGGACTACTAATTTCACGATTATCCTGAGCATTTACCGAAGTAAAACTTAATATGGATATGAATATTAACAGAAGGAGACGGGTCGTAATTTTCATATTTCTTCTCGGGGTTTAATGATGCTACACAGATACTTTGGTAAGATCGGTTAAAACTAATTCAAAGTGAAGTATACTCCTCCACTTTCTTTCACTCTTTACAAAACATCGATTATTGATAACTTATTGTATCAGAGAGATTAAACGATATAAAGAGCTGATTTGTTACTCTTAAAGGTCTAAAAATCGTTCAATTCTTGCTCAAAACAATAAATCATTTGGGCGAATCGCTGTTTTCCTGATTCGCAAATTTAAAAACTTAGGGTGAAATGGGGTGAAAGTTGGGTGAAGAAGTGTTATTCTGCCACTTTAATAGAAGCCGGTTTCGCCTTCCATACCTTTAAATAATAAGGTAAAATACTGAAAGCTACACCCATAATAGTCAGAATATAAAGAAGCTTCAGACTCGAAATATTTCTAAGAGCTAATGCTATTACAATAAATCCAATGTTTACCAAATAGAGTGTCAAAGCTGCTTCACGATGCGTTAATCCTAAATCAAGTAACTGATGATGGATATGGTTCCTGTCGGCATGAAAGGGTGATCGACCATTTAACAGTCGGATGATAAATATTCTTAAGGTATCTGCCAGCGGAATGATAAGGATGGCTATGGCCATCGCCGGACTAGAACGGAACGGAAACGCATAGGGCAATGATTCAAAACTGAGCTCAACAAAATTGATGCAAAGCACAGAAAGAATTAACCCGACAACCAACGATCCGGTATCCCCCATAAATATATTGGCAGGAGAGAAATTGTAAACAAGGAAGGCCAGCAATGAACTGAAAAGAGAAAAGGCAAGTATGCAGAGGGCAATTTGTCCATAGTTGTAAAACCATAAGCCGAAAGTAAAGGCAGCAATAGCTCCTACTCCACCGGCAAGTCCATCTATACCATCAATAAGATTATACGCATTAATAATAGTAAGTATGGTAAAAATAGTAATAACACTACTTACCCAATACGGAATCTGATAAATACCAAATACACCACACATGCTGGTGATTCTGATATCTGCAAAAAACACAATGATGATAGCAGCAAATAATTGTCCGTACAGTTTCTTATGAGCGGTTAATTCAACGATATCATCTTTTATCCCTATGAAGAACATCACAATAATTGCAGCAACAATGTACTGAGTGGATCCTGTGTTCAACCCGGCTGACCAAAACGTATAGGCAAATGCAACTCCCGCAAAGATGGCCAAACCACCAAGCGTAGGAATACTTGACTTATGCGCTTTCCTTTCTGTGGGTTCATCAAACAAACTTTTAATTACCGATACCCGAATAATTGACGGTATCGCCATAAAGGTGATCAGGAAAGCTGTAATACAGGCAAATGTTATGTTCAACATTGGAAATTATTTGAGTCAAAATTAACTTTATATACTTGGTCTTCTTTATAAATATGGTGAATGATCTTAAGTACTACGGGAATGAATTATTTTAATCTCCCAATTCTTCTACCTCTTATTTTCGCATTAGACTTAAGGCAAATCTAAGGCACAGGACGTATACAAAGCAAGTTATTTTATCCCCATTAGCGGTGATTCTTCATGCACTTCAATTTTACTCTCCCCTGACCGTAAAAACCATATAAAAGAATGTTTATCAGTAATTTAAATAAAGAAGGGCTGAACAAATAAACCAGATTCAAGACATAAATGCAAACAGAACGTTAAATTTTAAAAATCATAATAACGGTTAAATAAGCTGGTTCGAATTCCTCCCTGAACCAGCAAGGCATTAATCGTCTCACCGGATTGCTTTGAACTTCTCATGGCGATGTTTGCAAAAAGATTCATTCTGTAAACCGGATTAATGAGGAAGTTTATGTTGAGATCAACCCACATAATGGTTGTTTTCAATCCTTGCCCGACTTCATTTCCGAATTCACTTTCCCGGTCATTGTAACTGAGGAAAACATTTTGTCCATAGTTACGTCCTGCCGTATCGTACCCGACCTCGGCTATACTCATCTTTGCATCCAGATGCCAGCGCTTATAATTGTAGCGAACTATACCCACTGCTTCCCAGAAATTAGCTCCTAAAGGATGGGCCAGCGGTGCCCTGTGATGACTATAGCTCCCCAACACATCACGGTGCTGATAGGTATACGGACGAACATAATTCAACTCTCCCTGCAAGTACAAATTCTTCACGCCAAGTACATTGAAACTCTTAAACCCTGCCTGTACCCCTTGCTTATTGGCCCACCATCCTTTGCCGGATTTCACATTTTCAAGAAGGAACTCATCCAGCATCAACTGACCATATAAAAGATTACGGCTATTGATCATAAATTTAGCGTTGATTCCCATCAATACATTATCCGGGGAATTAATGCTGAATTCAACAGGGCGAAGGAAGATGAAAGGATTCAAATAACCCATATCAAATCCACGTGCACCACCACTGTCTGCATGCCAGATGACTGTTTCAAAGATTCCGATGCTGGCCCGCTTGCCAATATTGATATCCAGATAATGCATGGAAGCATATTTTTTATCAAAAGGGGACTGATCATTCAGATATTCGCGCGTCAAATCTCTCAGCTCCATGAATAGATTTACATATCTGATCTTCCAAACATCAGTAATAATTTTAAAATACGGATAATGAAATGCATTGTCAGAGAGTAATAATGAGCGATAACCATCTCCTATAAAATGCCTGTCCTGTCCGAATTCAAAAGTGAAATGTCTGTTCAGCTGGAAATTAATAGAGCCGGTTGAAAATGCATAATCAAAACTGGCATCATCAAATTTTCTCACACTTACTTGTCCGGGAACAATCCTTGTCTTTCGCACTGTTGAATCCAGATAGGCCGGAAAATGAACTCAGATTTTCATAAAAAGTAGCATTAAATCCGAATTTCTTTCCGATAGAACCATTGACCCACAACCCTCGTGTATTATAATAATACGAATCATCATTCTCCTGATCTATCCCGCCGGTAAAATCAAAAACAGGGTCGAGGTAGATGCGATAATCCTCCTCCTCCACCTTGAGCAAATGTTCCGAAAATAATTTTCGCCCAACCAGCGTGGTGTTAAATTTTTTTGAGGGATTTAAGGGAATGCTGATGAGTGAATCATACTGCCTTCCATAGTCCGACACCATCCGCTTAGAGGCAGGCAAACTATCGGTAATAAACAACATCGCATCCACTGCATCCCTTCGTAAAAAGGGTTTAAAGGAAGAATGCAGACCGTTGCCGACATGATTCATCTCTTTTGTAAAATACTGTTCTACCTGATTGCTCAGCGGAAGAAATGCATTTTGCCCCTTCAGTATTCCTGATGCAGCAAGTAGCAGTAGTATAATAAATGAATATCTTTTCATAAATTTCTTTTAGTTATTGCCAAACACTTTTCCTTTGTACCATATTCGGGAAGTACCGTCCGGGAGGTCGTACTTGAGGGTGTTCCCGTTTAACTCATAAGCAGAAATTCTTTCCATACTTACCTCGTAGGATTTCCCCTCTGTGAACATATGCAGCCGATTGGCCTGATCCATCCATGCGATATTGTTTTCACTCATCTGATAGTTCAGAGGCCTGAACTCGTCCAGCTCATAGCGAACTCCATCCTGAAGTAACTGCAACTGATTATTGAAGAAAAACAGCACCGAGCGATCCCGTACCTGATAAAAGTCGGGAGGATAAGCTTCTGCCTTTACCAATTTTCCTCTGTTAAAAATTTTGAATGAATTATCATCCGCCACATAAGCAATCATATCCACACCGGCCTGAAAGGAGAGGGGTTGAAATCGCTCCAGCACCAGAATTTTTTCGTTGTAGAATACTTTCAGGTAATTATAAAGTCCATCTACATAGGCAATCAGATTACCGCCTGCTTCATAAGCTACCGGAGCAACATTATCAATATCGTAAACATGATCATTCAGGTAGGCTTTAAAAAATCCGGTATTGTTGACATAGGCCACCGAGTTCTCTCCTATTTTATAATCGATCAGACTCCCGGTAAGGGTGACTTCAAGGTCGTGCAATTGTCCCCGCCCATAAACGCGCAGGATATCCACATTGCGATCGCGAAAGGCGATGAGGCTATCACTGACTTTAAAATCACGAAGAAAGAAAGTGAGTTGTGTCACCTTGCCTTCGTCAAAAACACTCAACATCAGATCCCGCTGAAAATACATCATACTCTGCGTCAGTTCGTAGTTGGTCGCCGTCATATCTCCTAATTTAAACTTTTCGCCCTTGTAATATACCATGAGATCATTGGCATTGTTGGCATACGCAATCATGGAACCTTTGGCTTTAAAGGAACGGACGACTTGCTGTTCTAACTGTCGCGGCGTACCGTTTTCGAAAATATAGAGGAAGTTCCGAAAATCACGATAGCCGTGAAGGAAGGTGGGTTGATCCTCCCCTGCCCGGACAGGAATAACCAGCAGGCAAAGGAGTATTAAAAATAAGTTAGTGTGTTTCAAGCAGCTTCAGTATTTCATCCAGTTTCGGAGATAGTATCACTTCAATTCTTCTGTTTTTCTTCCTGCCCTCTGTCGTATTGGCTTTGTCAACAGGCATGAACTCCCCTCTTCCTGCTGCTGTAATTCGTATAGCATTTATTGTACTTCCTGTAAGTAAAATTTTCACTACCGATGTGGCTCTCATAACACTCAAATCCCAGTTGTCCTTAATTTCTCCGGTGCCATGCATGGGAACATTATCCGTGTGACCTTCTATTTGTATATTGATGTCCGGATTTTTTTCCAGCACTTTTCCTAAATCGCGGATCGCCTCCACGCCCTTCGGATCCACTACAGTGCTCCCGGTCGCGAAAAGCAAACGCTCTTCCATCATGACATATACCTTCCCGTTTTTCATCTCCACACTCAGCCCTTTGTCCTGATAGCCCAGTAAAGCTTTGGCCACCGAATTGCGCAGCGCCTTCACGGCAGAATCCTTGCTGGCCAGAATTTGTTCCAGTTCAGCCAGCCGGCGGTTCTTCATGCTAAGCTCTCCGCTAATCAAAGATAAGCTATCTTCTTTCAAGGATAACATCTTTGCCTTCCTGGACAATTCGTCTTCCTTCTTTTGCAATTGCTCCTGCGTTTTCTGCAAGTCACGAATCAACTGTCGTGTAGCTTCCGTATTTGAGGCCGCATTGGGACCATCTTTCAGTAAGGTTTGGTAGGTATTGTTCAGTTTTTCAAAATTGCCACGCAGATCACGTAATTCCTGACCTTTTATTGTGGTGTCGCTTTCCAATGCCTTGATTCGGATTTTCAGGTCTTCTACCATAGCACTGAGTTCCCCCTGACGGGTATTTAACTGGAGATTGGCGGCTTTCAGCTCTTCATTTTCCTTATCACAAGCCGACTTTTTCGCTTTTAGTTCATTGTGCATGCGGGAGGGCACGCAGGAGATCGAAATAACTGATATCAGGATCAGCAGAGGGATTAAACGTTTCATAATTTCTTTGAATGGTCTAAATTAACAAGCCCACCAAGACGGTTGGCAAGGTATTTATGTAATATTCAACACAATTCTGTTGAAACAAATTTTCTTCCGGCACGATATTGAAGTTGTACAATACGTTCGTAAATTAGTAGTTACTATATCATTACCTATGGAAAAGAAACTGAACGACAATTGGATTACCGAACAACATATTGATTTCGAGTATAAAAAGTACCTTCTACTTGCCTATCTTCAACATGTAAGTGAGCGTTTTGAAGAAACCCGGCTCTACCCCGCACTCAGCGAACTCGTCAAACATTACCGTAATCTGGTCGCATTGCGCGAACAAAAGAAAAATCTTTTCGACTCTTTCCCGGAAAAACTCAGCCAAACCGATTTCCAGCATTTTAAACTCGTTTATGAAAAACTTTGCGATGATGATCAACTCATGCGGGAAATTGAAAATATCATTGCCTTCAGCATCCCACAATTTGAACAGCATCTCGCCGAAGGAAAGAAAATTTATGATTTCATCGAATCCAAACTGAATATTTATCCCGTCGGCATTGTTCCCTTGCATACAGATGCCGGCTATTTGTTTTTACGGAATGGCAATCTTACTGAAACCGTAGTGTTCGAATATCAGATTACGATTTACGATCAGCCCAACGAACGGTACAGAGCGATTGGATTACAATATGTCAACTCGTATGAAAAAACGCTTCGCAATACCTACGAGAATATAAAGCACGACTTACTTCTCTACAATAAAAATTTACCAAACCCTGCTACCTACGTCATTGAATCGGAGTTGACATTGCCGTTGGAAGATACCTTGTTGCCACTGGCGAAAAGAACGTTGGTGAAATATTTACATTGATACATTGATATACTTTGGGATACTTTGAGATACATTGAGATACGTTGAGATACATTGAGATACGTTGAGATACATTGAGATACGTTGATATACTTTGGGATACGCTGATATACTTTGGGATACGTTGATATACTTTGGGATACTTTGGGATACGTTGGGATACTTTGAGATACGATAAGATACATTGAAATTATTTTACTTGCATTTATCAGGGACGGTCAAAATCAAGCAAGCAGCAAGCGGCAAGCAGCCAGAAGCCGGTAGCCGGTAGCCGGTAGCCGGTAGCTACTTCTTGATTAGAAAAGTATCATAGCCTGCAAAAAAATCAATTTGAACTTTATGAACTTTTTCAACTTTAGCAGGAAGAGGACCCCGATGGCACCATTCGAAGAGACTTTAGATATTCTCTTCCTCACCGATAGCTTCTATTAATACAGATCCATCGGGCTGATTCATCACAAATCCCCTGAGCTTTAAATCAAGTGCTTTAGAGAGTGCAGATTGACGAAAAAATACACCCTGTACTTTACCGGTAACAATGATTCGAACCGCGACCATCTTTTAAAATAATTTTGAAGAATAAGACAGAATATAATTTACCTGAAAAACAGGAAGCTATCAAACCGCCATAATTCTTTCTCGTGAAACTATTTCCCTGTAAAAACAGCTTTCCTTTTATTCAGAAAAGCATCAGTGCCTTCTTTAAAATCATTTGTTGTAAAGCATGCACCAAAACGCGCGATCTCTTCTTTAAAGCCATCCGATTGTTTGTCATAATGCGCATTTACAGTATGTACTATTTCGGCTATGGCAACAGGAGCATTCGCAATGATTTTATTCAATACTTCTCGGCACTTATCCAACAATTGATCAGAAGGAACAACATAATTAACGAGTCCCAGACGATACGCCTCATTGGCATCGATCATGTCAGCCGTCATCAATAACTCCATCGCTTTGCCTTTACCGATGAGTTGGGCTAAACGTTGCGTACCTCCGTAACCGGGAATGAGTCCGAGTTTCACTTCCGGCTGTCCGAACTTTGCATTTTCTGCAGCAATTCGCATATGACAAGCCATCGCCAATTCACATCCTCCACCGAGAGCAAATCCGTTCACCGCAGCAATAACAGGCTTACTGCATGTCTCCACGCTGTTAAATACGTCATGTCCGTGAGCACTCAAGGCCATCCCCTCTTCCAGACTAAAAGAAGCGAACTCGCTGATGTCAGCACCGGCAATAAAAGCCTTTGCACCGCTACCGGTCAGGATAATTCCGCGAACATGATCATCTTGTTGAGCAGCAAGAAACGCTTTCCCCACTTCAGCGATGGTATCTTTATTCAATGCGTTTAACTTATCGGGCCGATGAATGGTAATCGTGCAAATCGCATTTTCTACAGTATAAAGGATGTTGGTATAGTTCATATCGTGATTCGTGTTTGGTAGTAAGGGTTCACGCGTTTAGCGAGTGTTGTAAAGAATAATTTTTCAGCTAATTCAGGTACCGGTTGAACGTCAGATTTTTTTCAATCTTTTTACTTCTTCCGTCATATAGCTGATAATTTCCGAAGTTTCTGTTCCGGGAGGAAATAACCGGCCACAACCCATGGCTACCAGCTTCTTCATATCATCATCCGGAATAATTCCACCACCGGTCAGCAACACATCATCCATTCCTTTCTCCTTCAACAAATGAAGGATCCGCGGAAAAACAGTCATATGAGCACCACTCAGAATACTGACGCCAATGGCATCCACATCTTCCTGGACAGCGGCATTCACTACCATTTCGGGAGTTTGTCGCAAACCGGTATAAATCACTTCCATACCGGCATCGCGCAGGAAGGAGGCAATTACTTTGGCGCCACGGTCATGGCCATCGAGGCCGACTTTAGCAATGAGAACACGGATAGGGCGTTGCATGGGGCAAAAGTAATAAAACGATCGTTCTTCTCGTCATTTCTCATTCCATCTTCGATGCATGAGTCTGACGAGATCACCGGGGGGATCGTCTCGTCATTACTCAATTCGTCTTCGACGATTTGAATCTGACGAGACTGGGGGGGGATGGGGAGCGACGGAAGATGGACATCGTTTGGAAGTCAGGTAGAAAGAGGGGCGAATATGGACTTCAACGAGTTATTGTTATCTTTGTGTTGAATGAAGAAAATAGTAGGCTACTTATTGATATTTTCCTTTGCCGCTTCAGGCACGGGATTGGATCAGGTATTTAAGATGCCCGTTCTCTTCACTCATTTTCTGGAACATCGCACCGAAGACCCTGATCTGTCATTTTCCGTTTTTCTGGAAATGCATTTTTTAAATTCGAATTTGGCAAATCATAAAGACGATCTGAATCACCATCCTCAACTTCCTTTTAAGAACCATGACTGCTCACAGCATACCGATTATCTGAAGTTTTATCAGCGCAAACATGCTGAGGGGAATTTAACTATTGGAATGAACGATTGCAGGGAATTTACCATCCCTTCAAAAGACAATCTACCCCCCAATTCCTATTTCACGGATATTTGGAATCCGCCCAAATCTTAAACTGTATATATTTCATGTGCTGATCAGTCTATGCGCTGATCATTCAATTATCGTATCATGCACTGATAACGATATGATTTTTTATTCATCCTTCATTTAAGAATTCTTCCTTATGTTAAATGCAATCATCAAATTCTCAATAAAGAATAAGTTGGTGGTCGGTTTGCTGACGGTAGCGTTGGTCCTGTTTGGATTATACGACCTTCAAAAACTGCCCATTGATGCTGTTCCTGACATTACCGATAATCAGGTGCAGGTAATAACCGTCTCACCCGCTTTGGGCGCTCCGGATGTGGAACGTCTCATCACCTATCCCATTGAACAGGGCAATAGCAATATTCCGGGGCTGAAAGAAATCAGGAGTTTCTCTCGTTTCGGACTTTCTCTGGTCACCCTGGTGTTCACCGATGAAACGGATGTGTACTGGGCCCGGCAGCAGGTAAGCGAAAGACTGTTACAAGTGCAAAGCCTGATACCTCCGGGTTTAGGAACACCGGAAATGGCACCTGTAACGACAGGACTCGGAGAGATCTATCAGTATGTATTGCGCCCCGCTCCCGGATATGAGCAGCAATACAACGCGATGGAGCTACGTACCATTCAGGACTGGATTGTACGACGGCAACTTCTAGGAGTAAAAGGTATCGCTGATATCAGCAGCTTTGGCGGCAAACTGAAACAATATGAGATTGCAGTGGATGCCCGGAAACTGAAATCCTATGGACTCAGCATCAGCGATATTTTCACAGCACTCTCGAACAACAACAGCAATACGGGCGGTGCGTACATTGAGAAAGGTCCTTCCGTATTATTCATAAGAACTGAAGGTCTTGTCAATTCACTGAAGGACATTGAACAAATTGCGGTTAAAAATCTTCCCAATGGTTTACCGGTTTTGATGAAAGACGTTTCTGAAATCCGTTTCGGACAGGCGAACCGTTATGGTGCCATGACCTACAATGATGACGGAGAGGTAGCTGGTGGTATCGTCATGATGCTGAAAGGGGCCAACTCTTCCGAAGTGATCGATATTGTGAAAGGACGTATTGAGCAGATTCGCAAGAGCCTTCCGCAAGGAGTCATCATAGAACCCTTTCTGGATCGTACCAAGATGGTGAATAATGCCATTGGTACAGTAGAGAAAAATTTGCTGGAAGGAGCATTGATCGTTGTGTTTGTATTGGTGCTATTCCTCGGACATATTCGTGCCGGTTTAATCGTGGCCTCGGTCATTCCCTTGTCGATGTTATTTGCAGTGATACTGATGAATGCATTTGGAGTGAGTGGCAACCTGATGAGTTTAGGAGCGCTTGACTTCGGTCTCATCGTGGATGGTGCAGTGATTATCGTGGAAGCCGTCATGCACCGGTTGATGCATAGCCGAAAACTGGGTGAAGGAAAAGTACTCACACAGGAAGAAATGAATCATGAAGTCATTTCTTCTTCTACCCGAATGATGAATAGTGCGGTATTCGGTCAAGTGATTATTCTGATTGTATACCTCCCCATCTTTATGTTGGAAGGAATAGAAGGAAAAATGTTCAAGCCCATGGCACAAACCGTAGCTTTCGCTTTGTTGGGTGCATTTATTCTGTCGCTTACCTATATCCCCATGATGAGCAGCTTATTCCTGAGTAAGAAAATCAGTCATACTAAAAATTTCTCTGATAAGATGATGGAGAAATTAGAGCATTTATTCAGTCGTTGGCTGGAGAAGTTTGTCCGTAAACCTATGCTTGTTATTGGAGGATCCATCGTTGCGTTTGTCGTCAGTATGCTTTTGCTGATGAATATGGGAGGAGAGTTTATTCCGGAGTTAGAGGAGGGCGATCTGGCAGTAGATACACGGGTGATGACAGGAAGCAGTCTGACCATGACCATTAAAGCGACTACAGAAGCGGCAAAACTTTTGAAAGAGAAATTTCCTGAAGTAGAAAAGATCGTCACTAAAATTGGTAGCGGAGAAATTCCAACCGATCCCATGCCCATTGAGGCGAGTGATATGATGGTGATTTTGAAAGATAAAAAAGACTGGACTTCCGCCAAAACCTTCGATGAGTTGACCGAGAAAATGAGTACCGAACTTCAGAAAATTCCGGGTATCACGGCAGGATTTCAATATCCGGTACAAATGCGTTTCAATGAACTCATGACGGGAGCACGACAAGATGTGGTCTGCAAAATTTTTGGAGAAGATTTGGATACCCTCACGCGTTATGCAAACATCTTAGGGAAATTGACGCAGCAAGTAGAAGGATCCCGCGACCTCTATGTAGAGAGCATGACAGGAATGCCACAGATTGTTATTCGCTACAACCGTCAGGCCTTGGCGCAATATGGAGTACCGGTAGAAGAAGTCAATAAAGTGGTCAATGCTGCTTTCGCCGGACAAATCAGCGGTCAGGTGTTTGAAGGAGAACGCAGATTTGATCTGGTCGTTCGCTTAGATCTGGCGTTGCGGAAAGATGAGAATGATGTAAGCAACTTACTCATCCCCACAAAAAACGGATTGCAAATACCGCTTTATCAGGTCGCAGAGGTAGAAGTGAAAGACGGACCTAATCAGATACAGCGTGAAGATGCGAAGAGAAGAATTATTGTTGGCTTCAATGTAAGAGGAAGAGATGTACAGAGTATAGTGGATGAATTGGAAACAAAGGTCAATGATAAAATTAAATTGCCTCCCGGATACTACATTACTTACGGTGGTGCCTTTGAAAATCTGATCGAAGCCAAACAACGGTTAAGCATAGCCGTACCCTTGGCATTGGGGCTTATCTTTTTGCTCTTGTACTTTGCCTTCGGATCATTGGGCCAGGGCCTGCTCATCTTCAGTGCTATTCCTTTGTCAGCGATTGGAGGCATTATCGCCCTCTCGCTACGCGGCTTACCTTTTAGTATTAGTGCGGGTATTGGTTTCATCGCCCTCTTCGGTGTGGCGGTATTAAATGGCATAGTATTGTTATCCGAATTCAATAAGCTGAGGGCAGAAGGGCTTCTTGACCCGCTCGAGATTGTTAGAAAAGGAACCAGGACCCGATTGCGACCGGTGTTAATGACCGCTGCTGTTGCGTCACTGGGATTCCTTCCGATGGCGCTGAGCAATGGTGCCGGTGCAGAGGTACAAAAACCATTAGCAACTGTGGTTATCGGCGGACTACTATCTGCTACCTTCCTCACGCTATTTCTTGTGCCCTTGCTTTATATCCACAGGCAGACCTGGATCAACAAAAGAAATCTTCGCAAAGGGACCCTTCTTCTCCTTCTTGTTCTTCCCGCGATACAGGCGAATGCACAACAGCAAATTTCTATACAAGCTGCTCTGGATTCAGCCATGAAAAATCCTTCCGTCACCGCAAAAGCATTGCGCATAGACTACTTCAAAAAAATGAAGCAAAGCAGTTGGGAACCGGGAGCGACAACAGTAAGTGGTGAATTTGGACAGGTGAACAGCCTAAACAACGATCAAAAATACATCATCAGTCAGGAATTCCAACTACCGTTTACGTATATCCGAAAATCACAGTTAGGTAAAGATGGAATTAGTCTGGCGCAATGGCAGTTAAAAGAAGAAGAACAACTGATCACCGCTAAAATATGGATGCTCTTTACGGACATCTATACTACCCAACAACAGGTCCGCTTATTAAAAACAGCCGACAGCATCTATTCCGTCTATGCAGACCGGAGCCGGTTAATGCTGGAAAAAGGAAGCAGTACCGGAAGCGACAAGGCCTATGCAGAACTGATACAAGGGGAATGGAAAATGGCCTATCAACATCAATTGTCCGAGCTGAAGAAATTGAACGAGCAATTGAACATCCTCCTCCACACCACTGCACCGGTAACTGCCGACCTTAGTGATTTTAATCCCGAGACTACATGGCCCGGGACACCCGATCCATCCGCACTTCAACAACATCCTTCCCTCCTGGCCATGAAACAGGAAGAAAAACTGGCGCATTCAAAAACGCTTTTGGAGAAATCACAAGCCTGGCCCGGAATCAGCATTGGCTATTTCAACCAATCCATCAAAGGCTGGCAACGGTCAGGGGATACTGAAATATTCTTTGATGGGAATGATCGGTTTGATGGCATACAGGTTGGACTCAGCATCCCGCTCTTCTGGAATTTCAGAGCCAGCAAGGTGAACGCCGGAAAAATTGAAGAGGCCATTGCTATACAACATACACGCTCGGCGGAAGAAGAACTAAATATTTTCTACACTACCACCTTAAGTGAATTGAATTCCTATCGTGAAAGTTTAAGCTGGTATAAAGAAAAAGGATTGACCGGTGCAATGACGATTACCCAAGATGCCGGAAAGAGGCTCGAGAATGGAGACATCGACTATATGCAGTGGGTTATGTTTATGAATAAATCAATTGACATCCAACAACAATATTATGAAACCGAGCGCTTGTACCGGCATGCGCTTATACGCATCCATACATTAACCGGAAATAGCAAATAACATGAAAAAAATAATCCTCCTCATACTACTTGTTCAGTCCATCGCCTGCACGAGTAACAAAGAAAATGCTGAACAAGCAGCAGCTCCGGTAAATGGAAATGCCGTTCAGCTTACTCCCGAACAAGTTCAGCGATCGGGCATAAAAACCGGTCGGATAGAAAAAAGAAAGATGGCCGCGCGTTTACAGGTCAATGGCATCATTGATGTACCACCACAGAACATGATTTCCATAACTTTTCCTTTGGGTGGTTATCTGAAATCAACCAAACTACTACCGGGTATGCATCTCCGTAAAGGAGAAGAGTTAGCGGTGATGGAAGACCCTCGACTCATCCAACTTCAACAAGACTACTTGACCGCAAAAATAAAAGGACGACAATTGGAGCAGGAATACTCCAGGCAGCAGGAATTAAATGTCACCAAAACAAGCAGTGATAAATCCTTTCAGGAGGCGGAAGCGGAGTTTAAGTCCAACAAGGTATTGATCCGTTCCCTCTCCGAGCAATTGAAGCTGGCGGGCATCAATCCGGAAGGCCTGACCGATGACAACATCTCCCGCAGCGTCGCCATACGCTCTCCCATTGATGGCTATGTCGCCGTGGTGAAAGTGAATGTAGGCGCATTTGTGAATCCGTCGGATGTCCTGTTTGAGCTGGTTGATCCCAAAGACATACATCTCAACATGACTGTTTTCGAAAAGGACATTCAATATGTTTCCATCGGACAAAAGGTCATGACATGGACCAACTCTGATCCGGGAAAGAAATTCCCCTGTGAAATAATTTTGATCGGCAAGGAGCTGGATGAGCACAGGAGCGTAGAAGTACATTGCCACTTTGAAGCCTATGACAAAAACCTTTTACCGGGCATGTTCATGAACGCGGAAATACAGATCAAAGAAAAAGAAACAGATGTTGTTCCGGAAGGGGCTGTTGTCAGTTATCAGGATAAAAATTACATCTTTCAACAAGAAGCTGCAGGAAAATACAGCATGGTACCGGTTCGCACGGGGATAAAAGACGGAGGATATATTGAAATTCTTCCTATTGATGAAAAAGCAAGCCTGCCGGAAAATATTGTCACAGAGCAAGCATACACATTGCTCATGCAATTGATGAATAAGGAGGAGGAATAAAGCCTGACAGCAATTTTCTGAGTAACCATAAAATACCGGAATTTTAATTTAAGCATTCCATATAATTTCCGGCCTTTTTCTCAACCACAAGAACATATTGGCCATAATAATTGGTACGGTATGAATCTATTGTGGTTAAAGCAATACTGACTACACCAGTGCATAGTGTACCACCTATTGGTTGTGCCACTCCGTCACAATGGGTACCACACTATTGATGCCATTCCGATGCATAGGGGACCAGTTGCTCTTTGCGCCATTCCGGCAACAGGGCGCCATCTTAACTGAGCTATTCCGACGGATAACTACCACTTTGAGTTGTTTAAAAGGTACGGTTTAAAAGGTCTTGGATATTTGTAACAAAAATCACTAATGGCCGCAAAAACTATTGCCATGCAACAACTACTACTTATTACTCATCACTTAAAAAACGGCCTTCCAGCTGGATGATCAGCAAATCACTTGGCATAATTCGGAAGACAATCGCGGGTTACCTAGAGAAAATAACATTGTTAGCAATCAGTTATGAACAGCTTCTTCAAATGCCTGATGAAGAGCTAGCTTTAACAATGATTGAACCCACTCAGAACATCGCTCCATTAGAATAAAGATACCATTTACCTGCAAGACCACCTTGCGGGCTACGAGCAAGAGCGTAAGGAATGTAGCCGACATTAACAAGCAACTTGCTATCATAAAACTTATAAAGATTGTATCGGAGGCCAAATTAGGATAGCCTCGCATACCTCAACTTAAAAATTGAAAATAAACGCCAGCCAATTTAATATTTGTTAATGTATCCATACTTATTTACATCTTCACCAACTTCCGTATTAAAACACCTTCTCCCATTTGCATTTTTAATAGATATACACCTTTAGCATAATTATTTAAATCTATTGTGAATTGTTTCTCACTGTGAATTACTGCACTCACAATTTGCTGCCCTTGCAAATTACTAATTGTAAAATTTCCAATAAGTGGAAGCCCTTGTGCAGTTGAAATTGTAAATACATCCGATGATGGATTGGGTGAAATAATAACATCCCTTATATTCAATTCCTCCACTGATGTAGAACTGTCAAGGCTAACATTGAAATCATCGAAATAATAATATGCAGCAGGCTTTGTTCCAAAACCCGTCAGTTGAATTGAAGTTGCTGTATCAGGTTTAAAGTTTCCAACTACCATAAACTTTTCTCCACCATTTGCAGTATAGTTTCCTGAAATCAAATACCATATTACTGAATCGGAAATAATAGTTTGAGTATAAACATGAAATGGAACTTGCAAAAGAAGTGGAGATGTAAATGGGTTAAATAAAATAATCGAATCTGAAAAATGAACACCAATATTATTACATGCATATTGTGATGTATCACCAAGATTAACATAGAATGATACATTATACACTAATCCTGCCATTAATGTATCTAACAATTCAACCTCCAAATATTCTCGACTATTTATAGGTGGATTAGGATTTGAGGAAAAATAACATAATATTCCAGCATAACCATATCCTGAATGTGGCCATTGGTATCCTCCAAAATTAATAGGGACAGAAACCATTTGATCAACTGTATCACAAGTATGAAAAAAATCAGATGAATTTAAAGATGTCCAAGGTTGAAACCATGGAACTGCATTAACTATACTACCATCAGGAGGAAAATGAGGACATGATGAATAATTCTCAAAACCAGGATTAGGAACAAGATTAAGTTGAGCCGACACATTAATTGGAACGACCATCAGGAAGATATACCAAATGACCTTTTTCATTACTCCAATTTAATTATTGAATTAATCATTATGTTCTCCCCTGAGATGATCTTAACAAAGAATGTTCCCGCCTTTTGACTTGATAAATCTACTTGAAGCCATTTGTCATAATTCGAAATTAACTGTGAATGAATTAATCGTCCTTCCATTGAATAAACTGTCAATGTACAATTTCTTAATACCTCACCATTATTCAATATCGTAAAAATTCCACTTATACTTGGATTAGGAAAAATGAAAAATCCTGCATCTTTTTTATGTTTGCTTAATGACATCCTATTTGAACCTTCCTCATAAGGATAATCATCTAAATATTCATCCAATAAGGCTCGAGCAAGATAAACGGCTTCGCCAAAATATTCAGGCGACAAATGAGATACTTCCATTAGGATTTCAGTAGTTGTAGAATCCAGATCAAAATTTCCACGAGCCCATGTATCCAAATAAATTTGAGTTACAATTTTCAAATAATATTCAATTTCATTGTCAGGAGTAATAAACTCATTGTAATTTCTTGCTTCGGCTGTGTCTAATTCCTGAATTGAGTGCTCTACGTACTGAATGTAGCCAGCATTAACCTGAATCATGCTATCATAAAAAATTTTGTAGAGAGAATCGGAGGGCAAATTCATATTGAAAATGCTTGTATCCTCCTGAATAATTCGAAAGGCATTGAGCTTTGCCAAGTATTGAGCCTCTGCACTAAGTTGCTGAAAATCAGAGTCATTCTCAACAATAAACAATAAACGATTTTGATCACAACCGGGACCCATACAAGGATTATCACAATTTTCTGCAGGAATAGGGGATATCGAAACTAAATTAAAATTAATTGGATTGGAAGGGAAAGTAGGGATTTGATTCGAACTCGCCCAAGGTAAAACTGTTGACCTTGTCCACCAAGTATTTTGTACCTGAGATGAATTGTTTGCTTGTATATCGCTAAAGTTTGAACTTACAAACTGATTATCGCTTGGCAAATTCGCACTACCTTGTACCCCTAAATTACTATTTTGAAAATAAACACCGGTTTCGTTATCATCCATATAATTGCATTGTAACGTACTAGGCATTACGGAATTAAATGCTCCAATGCCGGAGCCCATTCTGTAAAGTGTATTTTCATATAATTGATTTTTTAAAGCACTTTCTAAACTAATACCTATTGGGGTAAGTCCGGTGCTTGTTCCTAATTTGCCAATACCATTTTGTTTTATTTGAACATACCTGCAATTTACTGACCTTATTCCATATAGACTTTTGTTTATGTCATTATCTAAGCCAATTGTATTATTACTAACTTCGAGATAAAATAACTTACTGCCATAGTTATTAAGAGATATTCCTGTTTTGGCTCTTTGTATGTTGTTATTCTTAATCAATAGATTTATTGGTTTAGCTGATCCCGCTGTCACTAAAGCAAACATAGGTAATGAAGTCCCGGGCAATACGCCCAGGTTTGAAGACCATGAATAGTCAAATATATTACTTTCCACTTTTATTAGTTCTGTACTTCCATTCAAATTGGAGGCATTACGCAAAAACACCCCTCGCGAGCAATCAATAAAAGTATTATTCAAGATTTCCAGGTCTTGATTGATTCCACTTCGAAGTTGAACGCCGGAGCCTGTCATTCCTGTAAAAGTATTAAATTTTATTATACCATTAACATTATTTAGTAATAAAACGCCTCGTTTCCCATCTTCAAATGTATTTTTATATAGCGTATTAAATGCTCCATTATTATCCGTTCCAATATAAAGCTTATTGGGTTCTGGTCTATTAGAATGGTTTGATAAAATAGCAGTCCCGGGTTGTAAATGCAAATGTGTACCTTCAGCTACAGGATTACTTGCATTGTCTATCCCTTTAAAATTATTGTTGATTATTAGCATATCAGAATTAACACCTCGAATAGCAATATCGAGATGATAAAAAGTATTTGAGCTGCAAGGATTGCAACCAAGATAGGGATTATTCCCACCAATATTATTTGGCCAAGATTCCGCACCTATTTGAAGTCCCACATAAGTCGTTGCAGAATTAATATCATCCACAACATCCTTTACATCAATTCCAATAAAGCTGCGTTGATTCACATGTGGAGGCAATTGGATTGTAGAGGGAATTGGTGTTGGGTTTAGATAAAATGTGCCGGGTGAAAATAATTGATCAACACATTCAATCGTACAACTTGTTAGGTTTGATATTTTATCCATATCTGCTTCCAAATCAATAGCCACCCAGTTTTTATTAAAATAAGTGTCTTGAAACAAATAATTAGAGCCAGTGCCTACAAAAAGCGCGGTTTTTGCATCTTCAATATACCAATCAATTCCTTTCATGTTTGCACCTCCTGATTCCAGATGAATTCCCTTCCACATGTAACTACCACAAGAGTGAAAGTACACTCTGTTTACACAGGTCAGTAGATAAGGGCTCTCGACTACAATTTTAGAATTTGGCCCCATTAAAATATGGCAACTTGCAAAATTAAAATCCATGTCAACAGTAAATGTACCATTAATTGCAATCGCATCAGTAAGACTTGTGGTTTGATTTAAAGTTAGAGTATTTCCCCCTGTAAAATATAATGATAAATTTGGAAGTGTGAGCAGGTCGCTTGCTTTAATGTCAGTAAAAGTTAAAGTTGATCCCGGCTCATCTGCATTTATGCTTCCATAACAACAGGGATAAACATCAAGACTAGCACTTTTTTCACATTGGGTCCCAGCATAAGAATAGAATGTTACTGTAAATGGTAATGCGACTGAACCTTGCGGAATAGTTACCGAACTACCAGTGTTACTCACAGTACTGCCGTTATTATCAATTATTTCATAGCTATATGGAACCCCGGGAATCGGATTCACTACACTATAAATGTCATCCGAGCTGCATTCATAAATATCACCCTTCAAAGTTATCGGCACTCCATTAATATAATTACCAATATTAATTGATGTTGTGACGCTACATCCACTTACATCTGTAACCGTACAAAAATATGTTCCGGTAGATAAATTATTTATTGAATTAGTGGTTATTCCTCCGGGATTCCAAAGATAAGTAAATGGCCCTGTACCATTTATAATATTAATTTGTGCTGCGCCTGTAGAATTTATGCAACTAATTTGTTGTGTAACTAAAGGTTCAACATAAATTCCATGTAATACTATTGAGGCAGTTGACGTGCATCCACAATATTGTGTTATGGTGACTGAATATGTGCCAGAATTTTCTGCAACTATGGTGGACGACGTTTCTCCTGTTGACCACAAATAGCTAACTCCGGGATTAGTGCTTAGAGTAATGGGAAAATCCACACACTGTGCGTTTGAATTGTTCGAAGTATTAATAACCGGAATTTGATTTACAATTAAACTCATATTTTGATTAGTAGGTAATGAAGAAGTCAAACTCGTATTCAAATAAGTCATGTTCCCGACAAATCCACCTGTAACTTTATAATATCCTCCCATTGAGGTGCCTAAATCATTCCACGATGCGCCGTTGTTATTACCTAAAGTTGTAGCTAAACTTAAAACACCAGACTTATCAATTCTAGTGAGAAAAGGGCTAGTACTTTGAGCTGTATTGGTGGAGGTAAGGCAACCTATGCAATCATTAACTGAAACTAAGTTACCGGCCAGTTTATAGCCTAGTAAAGTATAATAATCATTTTGCCCCTGGTCTTGCACAAATCTCCCAATAGTTACTCTATCATTCGGTCCTGAATCAAAAAAATTTGTTATCCAAGCCTGACCGGTATTATAGATAAGATTACCATTAATATCGAATTTTAATAAATAAGAATCCAACAAACCGGAATTCGTTAAAGTAACCCCTTGCAATGAGAGGGGTGAATTTGGGATAAAGGCATTTGTTAGCAAGCTGGTGTATAACAAAACATTATTTTCATTGTCAACAATCAGATGATTGGTCCCTTCTAGTTCATATCCAAAATTTGGCACACTTTGACTTCCTATCTGGTTTACCCATCTAAAACTTCCATTTTGTCCACAACTATAAAAGAACAAGTCAATGTCATATTGTGAAGTAGTAGTTAAATTAACAGGTCCTGCGTTTAAAAAATCACCAAAGATTCCTGCTACATAAATATTATTTTGATTGTCAACAGCTAAACCTTGGCGAGGATTATTTCTATTCAGAAATAAATTTCCATCAATTAGATTAATCCAGCTAAGTGTTCCATTTGGATCGAATTGAGCTATGTGATGGGATGCACTAAGCGGGTTTAATGGAGGGGGAATTGATGATCCGTCTACAGTACCAATTGCACCATTTGAACCTCCGTTTAGAAACCAAGCAAAATTAATATTTAAATTTCCTGAATGATCGACGACTGCATTGTACGAATTCGCTCCATATGTTGCATTTATAGTCTTAGCCCATAAAGCGTTACCACTTGCAATATCATACGCTACAAGATATACTCCATTGATATCATTTCCTATGATGGAACATGTCGCACATGAACCAAAATTCATGTTACTTCCAGTATTTGCACCAATATATTGACCTAAGACATAAAGAATCCCCCGGTTTTCATCAATCGTAATACCTGTGGGGCCTCCAGAGTAAAAGCCAGTCGGACCTGTAACCCATATCAGATTTCCGCAATCATCGTACTTTGCAACAAAAGTTCCTTGATTTAAAAGACCTTGGTTTAGATTTGAAATAGTTGTATTGCCAAAAGTTAAAACACCCCTGTAATAACCCGCAACGTATGTATCACCATTTTCTGAAACAACTACTCTTTGACCGGCAGAAGCTGAATATGAGCCACTGGTAAAGCCGTCATTAATTATGTTCGGACAAATTGGTAAATTAGTAGCAGAAGTATTGTTAATTGCCTCTTTAAATTTTATTGGAGAAGTAATATTTAAGTCATAAAAATAAGAATCATACCTCAATGAACTAACACCCTTAAAAATAACTGAATTACTAGAATATGTACTTATGAAATAATTAGCTCGGTCTTCAATTATTATCGACTCCTTACTGAAGAAAAGTCCTGATAAATATACAGGTGTCGAAATTCTGGTACCCAAATTGCTTACCCATACAACATTGTATGGCTTTACATTTCCAAAATTAATTGATGCCATTCCACCAAAAATGATAGAATCATTGGCAATAAAAATAAATTTTGAATTTGAATCGCCAATTAAATGTACTGTTGAATCCAAATGGATTGATGTGCTTGAATAATAAATACCATGAGTAAAACTATTTCCATTTATTAAGGCATTTAAATTCTTGCCTTTAAAATTTCTAATCATTTCAATTAAACTATCAGAGCATGATACAGTAAGGGCGCAATCTCCAATTGAAAAAACAGAATCACTAGAAAGAATAACGTTGGAAATACTTCCAACCGAACAAATATTCCCATCTATTCTAATATCTCTATCAGATTGGACTGAATTTTTGCCAATCACTGCATAATTGTCCAATAAACTAATCCTATTTTTAAATAAACTTTTCAATCCACTAGTAATAATAATACTTCCTGTTTGTTTGTAAATGGAATTTAGAAATCCCAGACTATCAAGACTATTCCCAATATCTACCCAATTATTATTAAGCTCTCTTAAAACAGTTGAATTTCCCGAATAAGAATATAAACATCTTGAGGAATCATGTGCTATTCCAAGGCTAATAGAATCACTTCCAATAATTTGTTTTAGCTCCCAGAATTCGCATGGATTCACAAAATCAATTGATGAATCAGAAAACTCTGAATATGCGGGTTCTAAATGATAATTACGTGCATAAAATGCATTGGTGGCGCTTGAAGAATTTCCTATTTTGATTGGTGAATGATAACTCGAATTTCCGATAGGAAAAACAAAAGCCGTATTTCCAATTTTCTTCATCGGTCCATCAATAAAACTTAAATCACTTGCTCCGGAAGTTGCTCCACCAGCTTTTAAAGTTAACAAATTTGTTGAATCCGCGTATACAATGCCGGATGTTAATGTCAATAAACTGTCAATTGTCACCGCTTTTTGCAAGGTAAGGGTACTTGTGGACTTATTCATCCATAGCTTTCCAACCACAAAGGGAGCATCCCTCCAAACTCCTGTGCATTCCCGCCTGTACATTGTAATATGCCATTACCGTTATTGAACGTTACTTTTGAACTATTAATGGTTAAGTCCCCTTTGAATTCATTGGTGTCTGAATATGCCAATTGAATAAACCCTGTATTGGTATTAAGAGCAACATCGTTATAGTAAATATCACCGGAAGTTGCTGCAAAACGGACAATAGCCGAATTGGTGGTATTATTACTGACTGTTACACTTTGAAAAAAATGATTTCCGCCAGCAGAATAATCAGATGAAGGACCAGTTTTGGTAAAACTGGTTGCGCCATGGAAATTATTTCCGGATAATAAAATGTTACCAGAGGTACAAGTTAGAGGACCATTAAATGTTGAATTCACCAAATTAAGAGCACCTGATAAAGTCATACTTTGAGCGGTACTGTGTAACTGAGTAAAATTTCTTAAAAGTAACGTTCCTCCAAAGCCGGCACTGCCTATTGTAATTGTCTTTCCGGTATCAAGAACAGAACTACCTGATCCCGCTCCGCTAAAACTTATACCAAAAACAGTAGTAGAACTAACTATGAGATTTCCATTAAAATAACTCGTCGCTCCGTATGAAAGTTGTAAACTTCCGGACCCAACCATGGCTGATGAATTAATTATATATACATCATCATTAAATGTATCTGAATTGGTCCCACCTAAACGTAAGGTCGTAGTTCCTGTGTTTTTCAAAGTGGTAACACCATTAAATGTATTACCTCCTGTTCCTACACCAGCTGCGGAGCCAATATGTTCAAACGAAGCTGTAGTGTTAAATATACAGCCGTTTAATTTAATCTGTCCCTTTGCTACCACTACCGCTCCAAAGGTGGTGCCGGCAAAATTTAAAAGTCCGCTGCAATTAGCATTATAAACGCCATTGTTAATGGACCCTCCATTCATTCCGGCAGATACGGTTATCGTAAGAGTATCACCCCCCAGGTCCAAAGTATCAGAATTCATAACAATTCTTCGAACAGTTCGATTTCCATCCAGCGCAAGTGAATTTGTAGTTGAATTGATATTGATCGTATCATTTGATGTTGGTACGCCAGCAGGATTCCAATTCCCGGTACTATCCCAGGAAGAATTAATGGTGCCGGTCCAGGTATAATTGCCGGCAAATGAAATAGCATGTACCAACAGGCACATCAACGTTAAACCGATGAGTTTTTTCATGGAAGTAAGAGTTTACATTAAAATTTAAATTTAGTTGGAGGTAAAGGAGAAATAATCAGTAAACTGTCCATTAGACTTTTTCAGTCTGACCCTTCCAAAATAAGTAGGGTATTCAGCGATGGTTCCGGTTTCTACATTGACAGAATTGCCACTTCTGACATAGGAAAAACCGGTAGGAAGACCGGAAGAAACATCAAAGTCGAAGTTATAATCAATCAAATCAGAGGAACCTTCCATGGCCCCAAGATCAATATCAATCTCATCGATTTGCGTGGAGTCTGATAAATGAATGATGAATTTACACGATACAACTTCCGGTGTAGAAGTTGTGTCCGTTTTAAATGCAATGTCGGTAATGGATTGACCATAGCTAATGGTAAAACTTAGTACCAATAGGAATAGGGAAGCGAACTTTTTCATGGGTATAAAAGATTAGGTTGGTTTTTAAAATAAGACTAAATAGTATTCGTTGTAATCGTAATCGACTAAAATAACTTTACTGCTTCTTCAAATAAACTTCACCACAACTTCTACCTTGTGAAATAATCGATAGAAATTCATTCAAAATAATCTACTAAAACTCCTTAAATAATTGACTCAAATTCTCAAACCGGAAGGACGAATATAAACTTTGATAAACCAAAAGTATAAAAAGATTCGTTGAATTGCTAAAAATATTTCGAATTAACAGTAATTCAATATAGTGCTCATTATCATACGTTTGTGAAATGCAAAAAAAATTAACCCTTTCCTAAATGAAGAAAAACAATTACTGTAGTCCTTTTAATAATACTTTACCGCCTCACTTAATCACATTAATCTCCGACCAGTTCAACTTCAGATCATTAAAAACCTGCTGCTCGGGACGCTTCTTCGTGGTATAACGCTTTGCGGTTTCGACAGGTGTTGAGTTAGACGTTTTCAATTTGTTTATCGCCAATACGCCCTCGATATCAAAACTGGAATTATCATTCTTTGAAAACATTCTTTTCTTCTCCACCTGAATGTTCATGTTAAATTGCATGGCATTGGGATACCATCTATCATTGACCTGCTGAAAACTGATGGAACTTTTAAATGTTGGATTTTCAACTCCTATTCCCATCACAAATAACACAGGGCGGACCAACGTTGGAATCGAATAGCTGCCTTTCGATTCGATTTTTACAATGGCATTGCTGGCGATATCGAGATAGATGAATCCTTCTTCACGAACACGATCCACCTTGCCTTTCGATTTATACTGAATAACCATCAGGGCCGCATTGTTATAGCTGGATGATTTGGCAAATGCATAGGTATAGTTTTTAAATTCATTGCTGTCGAGAAAATTATCCGGGTCCTTAAAAATATCAGCCATCTTCAGCAAATTCTCCGGTCCTCCAAATACTTCACCGACCTTTAGACTGTCTTTATCCTCCTTCGAACTTTCCTTTTTCACTGCCTTCCCTTTTTTCACTGCTTTCTCTTCTCTCCTTTTATCTTTTGCTTCGTCCTTTAAACGCTCCTTCTTCATAAAAGCCAATTCTGTCAAATCATTTGCTTTCCGAAAGAGCATCAATTGATTTTGATTCTTAACGCTATCCTGAAAGGCGGGATAATACGTTTTAAATACACCTTCATGCGAACGCAGGAAACTACCATTCTCCTGAATAATTTCTCTATAGTAGGCGGTGGATTCAAAGGGATCGACGGGATAATTTGCCTTACGCGATTGCATTGCCAGCTTGATATAATAGGTAGGCGGCAACGGACGAATAAGGACTTCTTTCAGGTCGATAGAAGTTGGCGTTAGAGAAACTTGCAAGGGCGATTGAACGGCGTCCAGCGAAAAGGATGTAAAGGAATAACCAAGAAATGTAATCAACACCGAATCCACCCCACTAGAATCAGGAATATGCAATTCAAATTCGCCGGAGGCATTGGTAGTAGTGCCCACCAGACTTTTCTTTAATGTCACGGTTGCAAAGGGAATCGGCTCCTTATTAGAAGCATCAGAAACGGTTCCGCTCAACACCTTTCCTTGTTGTGCGACAAGAAGATAATTTCCTCCCAAAATCAGGAAAAAAATACCGGCTTGCAGGAGCGAAATTAATTTACATTTATTCGACATCATTGTTGTTAGAGCTATTCTTCCTGCTAAAAATAAGCAATAAATTTTACTTCTGAATCTTTATGACGATTAGACCAGCCCTATCAACCCCATTTGAATAACAGAAACATGAAGGTGAATCAATATGATTCTCGCCTTCTGCAAGAATTCTCCATCGACTCTAAACAATGGCTTACACCAAGGTAATATCAAACTGCACGAGGTCGATAAATTGCTGTACCCGCTCATCCACTTCGCTATCGGTGAGACCGACGATTCTTTCGAGCCCGAATTTCTCCACACAAAAAGAAGCCATCGCGGAGCCATAAATGACACCCCGCTTCATCGCTTCAAAAGAAATATCGCCGGAGCTATGGAGATGACCAATGAATCCGCCCGCAAAAGTATCTCCCGCGCCCGTCGGATCGAAAACATCTTCTAACGGCAAGGCAGGTGCGTAAAACACATTATTTCCGTGGAACAACAATGCACCATGTTCTCCCTTTTTAATAATCAAATATTTCGGACCCATGGTAAGGACTTTCCGCGCCGCTTTAACCAGCGAGTATTCACCGGTCAACTGACGCGCTTCCGCATCATTAATCGTAAGGACATCCACCATAGAGATCATCTTCAGCAAATCATTCAAAGCGATTTCCATCCAGAAATTCATGGTATCCATGACCACCAGCTTCGGACGTTTCTTCAACCGTTGCAAAACCGACATCTGAACACTTGGCATCAGATTACCGAGCATCAGGAATTCACAATCCTGGTATTCATCCGGAATAATCGGGTCAAAAGTGCTGAGTACATTCAGTTGCGTATCGAGTGTATCACGCGAATTCATATCCTCGTGGTATTTCCCCGCCCAGAAAAAAGTTTTTTCACCTTTTTTAATCTGAAGACCACGTGTATCGATACCACGGTTTTGCATCATCGCAATGGCTTCTTCCGGAAAATCTTCTCCCACCACAGAAACGAGATTGATATTCTTCTTAAAGAACGATGCGGACATAGAAGCATAGGTCGCAGCCCCGCCGATGATTTTATCTGTTTTACCGAAGGGAGTTTCAATGGCGTCGAAGGCGACGGTACCGATTACGAGGAGACTCATGAGAGGAGGTTTAACTTTAGGGCTTTTTGCCGCCTGCGAAATTACTCAGGAACGGCATATCTGCAAGCTAAAATTGGAGAATGTTTACAGGATTTGTGAATAAAAAGAAATTTTAAGCCGGAATGTCCGCTTTTTATTAAATTCTATCCCATCCTTTAGATTATAAACACTTTCCAATACTATAGGTTAGCTGGCATAAACAATTTATTGGAGTATTTCCAGTCGATTTTTAATGAGATGAATGTATTTCTCTTTAAATTCTTCGGAGATAAAACTCATCTTAATAAGATCCATCCAGGCTTGTTCTGCGCTCAGCATTTTATTCAAAATATTTAATTGTTGCTTTTTCTCCAGTTTTAATGCTGTGAAAGCATTGATAAAATCAGATTTCTTTATTTTATGCTTTTTACCATTCAGGTTTAAAGCGGTTTCTTCTTTATCCGCCGGGTTCACCATAGTTGTAGATACTAAGTCATATGCAGGCGATAAAACAACTCCAACATTGGGTAATCGAATGAGCGAAAAATTCTTTAAGTGCATATCTGCATTGCCGGTGATGAAGGAAAATACAACGCTTTCAAAAAAATTCACCACATCAAGTCCCGGGTGGGATGAATACTTTTGAATCGCTTTTGCTATCTGCTCATAACTTCCCTGGTATTTATTTTCTGTGAGCCGTTCTGTAAGTTGACACATGTCTTCCATATGCAACTTTGTTTTATTTATCCTGTCAATTCTCTTCGTCACATAGGCCAGATTTCCGGACTGAAGTCTGATTAAACTATGGGGTACAGTTTTTATTTTTACAACTTCCGCCAAATGCATCGTTAAATCCTCCACCTCCGGTAATTGAGGATAATGTGGTGTAGGCGGCTTAAGAATAAATCCTCCCCAAAGGCCGGCTATTGTAAAACGTTTAGTAGAATCCGTATCTTTTCCGGATGTTAAATGCAGTGATAATTTGGGCTGAACCCCGGTGACCGAGGTATGACTTCTAATGACCTCTTCAGCCATTTTCTCCAGGTCATTTTCTGTGTACGGTAGAAGTGGAGTCCTGGTATCGCCAAACATTTTCTTGCTGCACGCTGCATGAAAGTCGTTGTCGGTTTCTGCCAGAGGTTTATAACAATACAAACATCTTCTCATCATCCGATGGAATCGTTATGAGGATGAACGCTAACAGCTCCTATGCAATCTTTGCAGCATGCCAGTAAAAGCCCCATTCGATCACGGGGATTAAGCTTCCAGTTTTTTTCTGCAATGTCCAATAGCCATCCTTCAGGAATTAAGCCATCAAAGAATGGAAATAATACCTGAGCACTATATTTATCTTTTCTTAACGGTAAAGTTAAACTTACCGGCTCTGCGGATGAAGATTTTAAATAAGCTTCATCATAGGTAAAATGATATCCATTCTCATCCTGAATTAAAATACCTGCTTTGCTTTTATTGTATCTTATTTCAGCCTTTTTAACGATCATTTTCCCGGTTCTTTAATTCAACTGCGCCCACTTCAAAACCGAATAAATTCAGTACTTTATTTACTTTATCGAGTTTTAAGGATTCTTTACCTTGTTCCAATTCACGAATAAAGCGTAAGCCGATGCCGGCCTTTTCCGCTAACTCCGGTTGTGTCAAGTGAACTGAATGTCTTTTCAACTTTACAAATTCATTTAGCCTCATTTTTATACCTTTTCGGGTATAAATATACAAAAATTTATATATTTATACCCGAAAAGGTATAAATATATAAAAAAGGGAATATTTATACCTTTTCGGGTATAAATATTGCGACTTATGAAAAAATAATACCCCTTTGGGTATAAAATAAAAACAACTACTACTATAATAGGGGGTCTATAAAAATTTGAAATAATGCTCCTAAGCATGGATGGTGTTTTAAAAAATATCTGCAAAATGCTCTAAGGCCATCCATGAAGTGTACTTCGCTCTACTTCATTGACGCTTCAGGGTATTACAGATTAATTATTCCGGTGCAGGCAAGTATTTCTCTACTGCCCAACCGTTAGTTACGGAATCGTAAAATCAACATTCGTCGTATTCGTCATCGTGACCGGAAGTTTGCTCCAGGTCTCTATAACGTTGCGGGATTTCACACAAACATAGTAGGCATTGCCGTACAGCGAATTGGGAAAAGGCACCACTGCGGTACCGTTGATATTCAGGATCACCTATTCAAAAGCATCTATGTTGGCAGCAGAAAAAAGTGATGAATATAAATTTTCAATATCTTACCGCCGTTATTAAAATCACACATGAACAAAATTCTTCTTACACTATTATTAATTGGAAACATCTCTCTTTATGCACAAAGAAAAGCTGATCCCGTAAAAGCAAGTCCTGCTGATTCTATGCTCAGCTCCTCCTACAAGTGGCGGTGTATCGGTCCGGCCAGAGGAGGCAGAAGTGGTGCGGTGGCCGGCGTATGGAAGGAAACCAATACCTTTTACTTCGGGGCAACAGGCGGCGGCGTCTTTAAGACAACCGATGGCGGCAGCAACTGGAGTAACATTTCTGATAAATACTTTGGCGGTAGTATTGGTGCCGTATCCGTTGCAAACTCGGATCGCGATATTATTTGGGTAGGAGAGGGAGAGCAAACCATGAGAGGAAATGTGAGTGAAGGGCATGGTATCTGGAAATCTGTTGATGGAGGGAATACGTGGAAGAATATGGGTCTTACTGATTCGCGTCATATTGTTCGCATTCGCATCCATCCGAAAAATCCCGATGTGGTCTATGTATGTGCTTTTGGTCATTTGTTCGGAAAAAATAATGAACGCGGCATCTATAAAACAACGGATGGCGGTAACTCATGGAAACGAATTTTATTTTTAAATGATTCTGTTGCGGCATCTGATCTTGTCATGGATCCCGTAAATCCTTCTGTACTCTATGCCTCTTTCTGGAATGTGAAACGCACTCCCTATTCACTGGAAAGCGGAGGCAAGGGTTCTACCCTCTGGAAAACTACGGACGGCGGTGTAACATGGTCGGACATCACCCAAAATGAAGGGATGCCCAAAGGTCCGCTGGGAATAATCACCGTAAGCGTCTCCCCTGTAAACACGGACAGATTATTTGCCATGGTGGAAGCAGCGGATGGCGGATTGATGCGAAGTGATGATGCGGGAGTCACCTGGACCAGAGTCAACGATGAACGTAAGATTCGTCAGCGGGCCTGGTACTTCAGCCGTGTGTATGCCGATACGAAGGATGAGAATGCAGTATATGTTTTAAATGTTGCCTTTCATCGCTCCGGTGATGGTGGTAAAACTTTCAAGTCTATAAACACACCGCACGGTGATCATCACGACTTATGGATCGACCCTGACAATAACAAACGCATGATTGTTGCTGACGATGGCGGCGCACAGATCACCTTTGATGGTGGTGAGAACTGGAGTACGTATTATAATCAGCCCACTGCACAGTTTTATAGGGTGAGTACTGACAATCATTTTCCTTACCGCATTTACGGTGCACAGCAGGACAATTCAAGTCTGCGAATCAACCATCGCTCCTTTACCTCAGGAAGTATTACACAGGAAGACTGGGAGCCTACAGCAGGGTTTGAAAGCGGACATATTGTTGCTGATCCGTTGAATGATGATATTGTTTACGGAGGAAATTATGACGGATTCATCGGCAGGCTGAATCATAAAACAGGAGAGAACAACAATATTTCCGTATGGCCCGATGCCAATATTGGCCGGGGTGCCGACAGTGCACGCTACCGTTTTCAGTGGAACTTCCCGCTGTTCTTTTCACCGCATGAGAAGAAACGATTGTATGCTGCAGCCAATGTATTATTTTATACGGAAGACGAAGGAATTTCCTGGAAACAAATTTCACCTGATCTTACTCGCGATGATAAATCCAAACAAAAGGCCAGCGGAGGAATCATCACAAAAGACAACACCGGCGTAGAAACATATGCCACCATTTTCGCAGCTTGTGAATCGCCCTATGAAAAAGATTTGCTGTGGTGCGGAAGTGATGATGGACTGATGCATGTTTCGAGAGATGGCGGAAAAAACTGGAGCAATGTCACACCGAAGGGTATGCCGGAATGGATGATGTTTAATTGTCTGGAACCCGATCCCTTTACAAAGGGCGGACTTTACGCTGTTGGAACAAGATACAAGCTGGACGATTATACGCCTTACATTTATTACACCAACAACTACGGGGCAACCTGGACAAAAATCACCACTGGAATTGCATCGGATCATTTCACACGATGCCTGCGTGCAGATCCGTATCAGAAAGGAATCTTGTACTGCGGTACGGAATACGGGATGTACTTAAGCAATGATGCCGGAAAGAGTTGGAAGAAATGGCAATTGAACTTACCCATGGTTCCTATTACTGATCTTGCAATTAAGGATTATGATCTTATAGCTGCCACACAAGGAAGAAGCTTTTGGGTGCTGGATGACCTCTCGCTGCTTCATCAGTGGAACGAATCCATCACCAATAAAAAGTTTCACCTCTTTCAACCACGAACCACCTGGTGTATTCAAAGCTCAAAAAATGAAAAGAAAAAAGTCGGAGAAAACCCTGCACCGGGACTTTCGGTAACATTTTACTTGCAACAAAAACCGGACAGCAACACAGTGGCACGCATGGAATTTCTTGATGAAAATAACAAGTTGATCAAATCATTTTACTCCAACACGGATAAAGACAGCATTAAGTTGAAAATAAAGCGCGGCATGAATACCATGAGTTGGGATATGCGCTATCCGGATGCTGAAAAGTTGGATGGCATCATCCTGTGGAATGACGGGTTGAGAGGTCCATTGGCACCTCCCGGAAAATACAGTGTCAAATTGGTCGTAGGCAATGATTCGATCCTACAGACATTCTTGTTGCGCAAACCGGGTAACGTTTCCGCCTCCGATGCCGACCTGAAAGAGCAGTTTGATCTTGCTATGAAGATAAGGGATAAAATAAGCGCGGTACATAAAGCAATAGGAAACATCAGAAGCATACGCAGTCAGTTGAATGCATCCGTTGAGAAAGCCGGGAAAGATTCTTCTTTAAAGAAAATGTTGCGTACAGAAAAAGATACCATCGATAAAAAAATAACAGCCATCGAAGAAGCTTTATATCAGACCAAATTAAAAGCCAATCAGGACATCCTGAATTATCCCATCCAGCTCAATGATAAACTGGCGGGTGTGTATGACATTGTCAACTCCGGCAGCACGAAGCCGACCAAACAGAGCTATGAAGTTTTTGAGCAACTGGCATTGAAAGCCGATCATCAGCTAAACCTTTTAAAACAAATGCTGAACACGGATGTCAAAAGGTTTAATGAGCTGATGATAAGCAACAAGGTGCCGGTGATCTTTGTAAAAGAGTGATAAAGGATGTGATGAAGTACACTGCGTAAATTGAAAATGGCGGTGCAGCGATAGCGGCAATTCATTCTACTCGTTTAAATGAAATTTAATGCCAGTTAACAATGAAATAGGGTAATTGATTTTAACGCCGGATTTTTATGCAATCGGGAATGTGAAAAAGGCACTCTGCTTTTTAATCGTTTATGAAAATGCGTGAATTATATAAAATCCTTCCGGAATTGTGTAAGGCATCGCAGCTTGTATTGAGCGACTTTTGTAACCTTAAAAATAGAATTATAAAAAGCTATGTTATTCACGAATGTGCAACTTTTATACTATGTTTGCCCATGTAAAGACACGGGGTGCAAATGATATTACAGCTTATGAAAGTGCATTTCACTTCTACAAACACGGAAGTACCCGGCTTAGAAAAGAAAGAGGACAGAGAATGCTCCGTTGAAAAATCCGCTAATTCTCTTATTAAAATGAATGAATGGATTCAAATTATTTCCATATGACTATATTGAATATTAATTCGATGTTTGGCGCACCAAAAATACTCTATTCTCAAATTAATGATATTTCCAGTAATTCGCCTGAAATCATTTTGTGGGCAGCACCTTTCATGTTTTTCTTTGTTTTGCTGGAATGGTTTATTTCATACAAACAGAACAAGGAACTTTATAAAAAGGCTGAAACTATTGGTTCAGTTTTAGTCGGACTCGGGAATGTTGCTATTGGATTTGCACTTAAATTTAGTCTGCTTTTTCTTGTGATATGGGTATATAATTTACTGCCCTGGAGAATGCACTTTAGCTGGTGGTCGTTTTTACCCTGCTATATTATTTTCGATTTTTGCAGCTATTGGGCGCATAGAATCTCCCATCAGCAACGCATATGGTGGGCTACCCATGTCGTACACCATACCGGGGAACATTATAATCTCAGTGTATCCTTTCGACTGAGCTGGTTACAACATTTAAAATTAGTATTCTTTATACCGGTTGCCCTACTCGGGTTTCATCCAATTATTTTCTTCGTTGCAAATCAGATAGCCGTGCTTTTCCAGTTCTGGGTGCATACGGAATACATCGGTCGCTTACACCCTGTTATTGAGTATATATTTGCCACCCCGTCCAATCACCGTGTACACCATGGCTCACAAGAAAAATATATAAATAAAAATTACGCGGCTACATTCATTTTTTGGGACCGCCTGTTCAACACCTATCAGAAAGAAGAAGAACAGGTCCTGTATGGTGTGACCACTAATATTGAAAATAAAGCAAATCCGGTCTACATCAATTTTCACGAAGTAGTAGACATATGGAATGACATGAGAAATGCACCCACGTGGAGATTAAAATTCTTCTATTTGTTTGGAGACCCTAATGATATTGCGCAGCTAAAAAGGAAATTCAGAAAATAAAATTGCCGAGTGCTGAACATCAGGAATCACATACTGAAAAGATTTAGTGCTTTCATTTGAAGGGGAAAGCAGCATCAATAATCATCCATTCCTCTTTACAGCATTCACGAGTAATAAATCAAAATGAGCCAAAAGTTTTGATGAATCCGGTAAGAAACTATTCCGGAATTTAGTGCTTAACTGAAATTAATGGGTTTATGGCAGTAGCAGAAGAATCCACTTCATTTGAATGGAGAGAGGGTCGGCATTCAGACAATGTCGAGGTTATTCTCCGTGGTGGAGAGAAGCAGATTATTATTTCAGAATAAAACCTACTTCGTTGCGGCGGTTGATCAGTTGAAAAGGCGGATTGTATCCCATATAAATTACGACATCCACAAAAGCAATATTTTCTTTTTTCAACTGTTGGCGGAGCTTGTCGGCCTTTTCTTTAATATCCTTATTCGAAACGAAGCCTCCAAATCGGATAACGGCCATCCGGTAACCGGCTTCTTCATGCAAGCGAATAGAGGATGTTTGCGGGGCAGGGAGTGTAGAAAGGTCATAACCGTTGGGCATAACAAAACTCATGCGTGTGGTAGAGGCCTCCGTTCCGGGCTGCATGACCACCGGCGCTGTCATAGCTATTTTTTTGCCCCCGACGTTGCCGCCAAAAATATAGCCTGCCAGAGTACGAAAGGACGTGTTTCCGGTTTCCATCATCTCACCATTCTGCTCAACGGAAGCCATTACAACGGAAGTGTAAGTGCGGACTTCAAAGCCGTCGTACACTTTTTCCACTACATAGGAACGTTGCTCAGTACCACTACTGATGCCGGTCTGCCAAAACAGTACGATGAGTACTAAAACAATTGAAATATAGATCATCATTTTCTTCTTTCTCATACTTCATAAACACGCCAGCCGTTAAAAGGTTTTTGAAGCTTCATCCGCCAGACTTCGATCTTTCGAGTATCTATATTCAGAAGACGTAATCGAGAAATTTTTATTTGCGTGGACTTTGATTATCAGGTGGATTTTTCTTCTCTGTTCCAAAAGACTTTCTGGTAACATCAAACGCAAAATACTTTTACCTGCTGAAGTATTGTAATACTCCTCATGTCTCATCACATCTTTCTTACTAAGATAATACTCCACAAACAGGCAGATGAATGGCCTTCGACAAGCAGTGCTTTTCGAATTGCCTTCTACATGCTCCTCCATTCTCCGCTTGAAATCAGAAGTGAACCCAATGTAAAATTGCTGATCTTTTAAACTTAGCAGTACATACACTGCATACCCGGGGTGTTTAATCATAAATTGTCCTATTAAAATGCAGGTTGAAAAATCAATACCTTTCATAAAAAAACCCTGAAGTGTCCATGCAGCAGAGCGAAGCACGCTGCATGGTCTACTTCAGGGTCCCGCCAGGCTGTAGAGAAACTCGCCCTGCAGTAGACAGTGAAGTGTGCTCTGCACTACTTCACTGACACTGCAGGGCTTCGCTTGATTCCAAAAGACTATCTGTTAGCATCAATCGTAACACACGTTTTCCACCGGAAGTTTTGAAATATTTTTCTCTCCTAAGTGCATCTGCTTTACTAAAGTAATACTCCACAAACAGGCAGATAAATGGTCTTCGACAAGCAGTGCTTTTTGACTTGCCTTCCTCATGTTCTTCCATTCTTCGTTTGAAATCAGAAGTGAACCCAATGTAAAATTGCTGATCCTTTAAACTTAGCAGTACATATACGGCATACTCGGGGTGTTTAATCATAAATTGTTTTATTAAAATGTAGGCTGAAAAATCAATACCTTTCATAAAACTAAAAAGGCCGGCGTTTGCCGACCTTTTTAGTTTTTATATCCCGCCAGGCTGTAGAGAAACTCGCTAAAGCTCGTTTCACACAGCCCGGCGGTGCAGCGTGGGCAAAGTGTGCTCCGCACTACTTTGCGCTCTGCTGCACCGCTCCCCCTCCTGGGCTCGAACCAGGGACCCCATGATTAACAGTCATGTGCTCTAACCAGCTGAGCTAAGGAGGAATAATCCTCTCTCTGTTTTTGCAGGGAGAGGACCAGATTCTCTTTCACTCGAGCCATCTCGTAAGTAATGACGAGACTAGAACACGTGGTGGGTCAGTTGGAGAAGAACGTCCGAAAGGAATTCAAACGCTCGAATTCCAATCGGGGTTGCAAAAATAATGAAGGTATTGGCAATTTACAAAGGGTTTGATTATTTATTAAATTGCTGATATTGAATATTTTAATGATATTCAGGGATTCTGGAAAGGAAAACCGGGCTCACGAAACTCATAGTCGCCCAAATTCACGTTCAGGAACTCAAGAATCAGGAATTTATCAATATCAGTACATTAAATTAAAATCCTCTTATCAATACCTGAAATCAATAATAGTATTCGGCCCTAAAACGACAGGTACTTTACTCCAGGTTTCGATGCTGTTTCGATGCTTTATGACTACATATACCGGAGTACCGATCATCGGAACAGGGAAATGGGCTGTCACCTCGCCGCTGACGTTGAGCAATAATGTTTCGGATTGTAGCAGTGAGTACGGACTTGTCGCATCACGAAGTTCAACGATAACTGAATCACTAATAAGTGGATTTGCCGTTACTCCGTTGTAATGCAACACCGGCATTAAATTCCCATTTCCAATGTATAGCCCTTCGATGTAAATCCTTAAGTTGATACTGTTCGGACATCCTTCATCCACATTTCCATTGCAATTATCGTCCGTAACATTGCACAATTCCAGCGCTGTGGGATAGGTGGTCGCACTGGCATCATCACAATCATCTCCACCGGTAATTGTTGTCGTATACATTGCGCCAGGTGATTGACAACTCACTACAGGTAACCCTGAATAATAACCATCGTTATCATTGTCCAGATACCAGGTAGAGGCATTCAGAAGCAATATAGTATCACGATCGAGGAGATCCGCATCGTCTTTATCCTGTATAGTCAGAATCAGCGTATCTCCGGCAGGCACTACAGGTACAACCCAGGCATACTGCGAATCGGCAGAGGAAATCCAGGGTGAATTCAGGAGTGTGTCTGCGGAAGGTTCATGCACAATGATGCGAATAGAATCACTGCGCAGAGCGGCCCATTGTATAAATACAGTATCTCCGGTACAATAGGAGCTGAACGAAGGCGGTGTTATAAATTTCAAACTATCGGGATAACCGAAATGCGTTACGTATTGTGCCGATGTCTTAGGCAGTTCACGATTTCCCGTCGAGTCAACTGCAATTGTATAAAATCCATATTCCGTTCCATCTATTCCCGGAAAACGAATGGTATCCTCTTGCTGAACACTGGCATAATGTGTAAAACCGGAACCTTCGGCCTGCATATAGAGCGAAACAAATTCCACTCCTGAGCCGGAAGTATCATCGGAAGTATGTACAATAATTTCGAGGCTGTCATTTAATATGAACGGCGGAATACTATCCATACTACTCGCCGGATATCCTGCATCAAAGGTATTGATCCATGTATTGGTGATAATTGGGTCATTGATATCAAATACAATTTCTGCGGTTGCTGTAGCAGTATCACTACTCACCACAACCCCGGCAGCAGCAATTGTATAAGTCACATAGCCCTGACCGTTACTAAGCGTATCATTTGGTGGAAGGAATCCGCCATTGATGGTATTGGGAGGAAGCCCGGTCAGCGGATCTACCGTTTGCAGAATCCAGAACAAGCGGTTTTGAACGATATCAAGTCCTGCTGTTACTTCTACATCAAATCCCAACGTGTCGTTGAGATTCAGCACACCACTGTAATTCGCAAGTGATGGAAGCGGGAACGAATAGCTGCCGAAATTAACACTACCCAATCTGAAGCTAAGCGGATCCATATTCGGGTGTAGGTCCTGGGTAACCATTACTCTGCTGGCCGGTGCAGATGCGAGCACTGAATCGTTTTCAAAGAATATAGAGAAGTTCATGGGTTGATATTTAGATACCCAACGGATACTTGTATCACCTGCACCCATAGGTCCTTTGATTTCATTGGGATCCACAGGGAGAAATTTGGTAATTCCCAAACAAAGAATTTCTTGCTCATCAAAACCAATTCCGGCGCAATCATCCAATGCTGATCTGGCAGCACCGAGAACTCCGGACGCCTCATTTACACTTGTCGATAAAACTGACAAACTCTTACCAAGGCCTTTCAACGCCCTTAAACAAGGTCCGCCCGGAATATCTACATTAATATCAAAACATCCTTCTAACAGATCCAGCGTACAGGTTCCCACTGCGGTGGCTAAGATTCTCAAATTAGCAGCACCTACAGTTGTTCTTGGATCAAGACTGCCTCCAAGTAAAGCAATTGTTTCCAATGCGGTTTCCATACACCCTTTGATAGATGTCAGACATCCTAAATCCTTCAGAATTTTATCACATACATCTTGTGCCGTTGGTTCTTGTGGTGTTGTAGGGGGTCCACCGGGATCAGGAGGATTATCAGGAGAACAGTATGGACTATCGGGACAACCGGGAGGTTGAGGACATGTCCCCAACGCAATACAATCCGGAGTATCTCTATCATCTTCGCTGTCACAGGCATCGCCAATTCCATCTCCGTCGGTATCCGCCTGGCTTCTATTTGAAACTCCCGGACAATTATCACTGGCCTCCGGTACACCATCACCGTCATTATCCGGATCAGGCTGCGTCGGATTATTATCACATGCATCTCCTATTCCATCGCCATCGGTATCTGCTTGTCCGGGATTAAATACATTATCGCAATTATCACTCGCATCATTTGCACCATCACCATCACCATCCGGATCAGTATCTGTGCCTGGTGTACCGGGTGTACCTCCACCGCTGCTACCGCCGGAGCCGCCACCGCCACCGCCATTGCCTCCGTTACCACCGCCGCTGTTTGCACCCCATCCCGGACCACCATCACCGCCTGCACCATTACACACTCCCGGACCACCATCACCACCCGGATAGCCGCAAAGACCCGGACCGCCGTTCACGGCCAGATCACCACATACCGGCACGCGATGAATAAATTCAAGGTATAATGTATCACCGGACGTCGAGACTTCGAAAGTACCACCATATAGATTGTTCGCTTGCTCAAAAAATTCAACATCTACTTCAAAGGCATCCGGACTGAAACCGGTTATTCCGTTTTCGGCATAAGCAATCGGCCATTTATAATCATGCCATGCTTCCCAGGTGGTAAGATTACTGAACGCATTGTCACAAGGATTTCGTGGAACAGGAATAATGATAAACTGTTTAGAAGCATTTGCGCTGATATCAATACTACCTGTTGAATGAATAAAATCCCAACCTATAGTATTGCCGGGAGCTGCACCCAATGTTGTTTCCGGTACATTGATTTCCCATTTATATACATCTTCTCCTTTTAATGTAAGATTACCGTCAACGAGTTTCCCAACTTCTTCTCCCGGATCAAAATCTACAAATACATAATTCGTATCGTCCAAAACCTCTTGAACATCAGCCAAAGTGGTAATGTTTCTATCAATATAAGGTCCCATTAAGGCAGTATGGAAAAGGTTCTTCTCCAATGAAAAGATCATCATTTGTGGAGAACTATCTAATCCAAATTCATTGACAATTTCACGTACTTCCTCATACTCAAAATAATTTCTTCGTGCAAAACCCAATCGCGTCATTCCTTTTGCTGCGACATGAAAACCGATTGGCTGGTCCTTGTCCCCCCTCACCCTGGATTCCAATCTGAGCGATACAGTTTCTCCGGGCTTTAAATCTGTAATATATCCTGAAACAATATTATATCCGTTTCTATTATCAAACGTGTTTAATGAATCATCATAACCGGCCATCACTTCTTTTAAAAGAATAAAATCCGGACCGTCATAAACTGTTATCGGACAATCATCCGACAACATCACGTTGGCCTGCACCACCGGGATATCAATGTTACTGATATTTGTAAATGTACAGCCAATGGTAAACGGCGTTCCCATGACAAAAGACCCGGATCTGAAAACAGACAAACCGGGTTTCATCGATTCTGATTTTTCCACCGTAAATCCTCCGGCAAGCATTGCGGAATCTTCTCCATTTCGAATCAGCACATCATACACACCAAGAGGAACATCATTCAGATCCCAACGCAACTCCATTTGCATTGAATGCACATAGTCGATAATGGTGGCGGATGCAAAACTTACAGCACCTTGTCGAAGTTGAACAACAGAAGTATCTCTGAAACTAGCCCCTTTCAAAGTTGTTGTTACAATGTCCTGTCCGCCTTCGTTGGTATTGATACTTAAAATAGTCAATGGCAGCAACTCCACTTTAATTTCAACCTGTTGACTATCGGGAGCAGGTACATAATTTCTTACAAGCAAATAATAAGTTCCTGCCATGGTGCCGGGAATCAGCAAACGTTGATCCTGCTCTGCCGCATCACTGATAAAATAGTCAGATGCAGCAGCAGTAGGTATTACAGCATGACTGGCTTGTATAGAATTCTGACCTGTGCCGTTAAGACTTTTCAAAGTCACCATCATATCCTGCCCTGCCGGAACTGTTACTTTATAATACTGATCGGTTCCATACCACAATACTGAAGTATCGGGAACATCCACAAAAAGTTCTTCCGCATCAACAAAAATGCTATCCGAGAAAAGCAGGTTGTTCAGGAAATTATCATCCGGATAAGTCCGTGTCGTGTTCGTTCGCAAAACACCATTGTACCAATCAGGAAGTGCGTCACGTATTGTTGTATTCAGTGTGCGTTGTAACGTATCACCGGGTTGAAGAATGAATCTTTCTTCCTTCTCCACAAGAAGATAATCAAAAGCTCCATCATAAGCAGAATCTACACTTAAGGAAATTGCATCCCGATTTGTTGCCGATAAAGCACGTGTACCTGTATTTGTAATGCTGTAGTTGATAGTAGTAGACTCTCCAAGCAGAAAACTATCCTTTGGAAAAGTGAGCGAAACAGCCGACAAATCTATATTACTGAACTGGGAAGCATAAACTACTTTCGACCCGATATTATTTCCTTCATTTGGATTTTCATACACTGCATTTAATCTGTCAGTGGCAACATTTAAATAAGAATAGCCAAAAGCATACGAAGGAATAGCAATTTGAATACTATCACTGTAAGTAGCACCTGCAGCAAGCGCTCGGTTACGACTTATTCCTCCTGAAGAACTGATAACAGCAACAGGAGTATTGCCAAAATATACACGGTCAGCGATCAGTGTTTGATTAAAACTACCGGGACCATTGTTCCTTACTGTATAATAAAGCCAGGTAATCTCATTGGCAAAAACTGTATCTTTCACATCGACATCAATCACTTCCAGGTCAGGTGGGGATGTGAGTGTCAATGAAATCTGCTCAGCATGTATGTTGTTTGCATTCAGAGTCTCATTGATGTTGGCATTCAGCGCATCCGTTTCTACGATCAGATAATAGGTTCCACTTGGTTTTCCGTTGGGGATCAGCGCTGTGCCATTGACTGTGTAAAACTGACTTGTTGAGAGTGTACCACCATGAATACGTTCAAACACTTTATCATCGCTAGCATCCGGGATGGCATCGGAAGAAAGGTAAACTCTATCCAACCATTGACTTGTATAGCTGGCATCAGGCCCATTATTAATGACCTGATAGGTGATCGGATATCCAACACCGGTAAATACTGTTGCAGGAAGGCTACTATTAATTACGTCCAGATCTGAAAACGTTAATAATGGCGATACACTAACAAGAGAATCCGGACCTGATGTATTATTGTTTTCGGCATTGTGTTCGTAAAAGTTATTGTTGGCATCAGTCGTGAGGAAATAAAAATAATTACCCACTGCACCATAGGCAGAAAAGCGAAGATTTCGCTGAATAGAGTCGCCGGGTTGCAGAACAACAGACTCAATCGCTTCTGCAATTTTAGCATAGAATGTACCATTTTGTGGCTGGTCAGAAACGTACAAAAATGTTTTATAAACCCCTTGCGTAGCTGCATTACCGTTATTTCGAATTGTATAAAGAATATCCGTTTGCGTGCTTACCACCATCGTATCATTCACAATATTCAGGCTGCTGATGATTACATCCGGTGAAGGAGACAGGGCAACCGTGACCAGGTGTGCGGCTGAATCCAAATTGTTGTTTTCATAGATGAACTCATAAATATTATCGGGATCATCTGTATTCACCATCACATAATAAGCTCCGGAAATACCATTCGGTAATTTCACGCTCATCGACGCTGTATAAGTACTGCCAACTGTTAATGCACCCTGCCGCAACCTGCTTCCTACTAAGGTAGCGCCTGTTAATGTTGGAGCGGTATTTATATAAATTTTGTCGGTCCATGAGCTCAACATGGTAACGGCTGCACCTTGATTTCTAACTGTCCAGGAAACAGATAAGGGCAAACCCGACCCTGCATTCAATGCAGTAATCACCGTATCCACTACTAAATCAGAGGGTGGTAATTGGGTCAACTGAAGCGTGACACTACTTTGAGTCGTGTTATTTCCGGCATACGGACCTTCGTCTACCTCGCCGTACGTATTTGTCTTAACGAAAATATAATAGTTTCCACTATTTAAGGTGGTGGGAATACGTACACGGGTTTGTGCGAGATAGGTAGAATCTTCCTTTAAGGGATAGACTTGTGGGTCGTAATGATGAATATAGTTTCCACTGTCCGGATGGAAATAATAAACCGGGATCAGATTAAAATTATAACTATTGAAAGTCCCCAGAGATAGTGCGCTGCTATTAAAAGTTGGAGAAGAGGAGATGAAAATTTCGTCTCTCCACTGTACTGTATCCGTAGGAATTTGTCCATCATTTTCGATGGTATAGGTCACTGTAATACTATCTCCGCTGAAGGCATTGCCCGGATTAGCAAGTGTCAACACCTTTAAATCAGGGACAGGAGCCGGCTGTATGACAATACTATCAAAATGATAATTGTTCGATTCAACACCTTCACTTAGTTCCTGGAGCGCATCTGTTTGTGCAATGATATAATATAGACCATTAAAACTATTACCAATAGTAATTGCACGTTGTTGAATATAGGATGTACCGGCGTTTAAATAACTTTGATTGGTATACATCCCCAATAAAACATCGGCACCATTGCCGGGGATCGTATCCAGCGAAATCCAGATGCGGTCTCGCCAGGTGCGGCTGCCGGTATTAGCAGTTGCAGCGTTGTTTTTTACTTTCCAAAGCACGGGAATGGAAGTTCCGGTGTAAACCAATGGGGGAACAGCCACTGAATCTACAATCAGGTCGGGGAAATTCGTTGTAAAAACTGCTGTATCGCTAAAAACCGCATTACAGACATTGCTGCTTCGCACCTGCCAGAAATACTCCTGATAAGGGAGCAAGGAGGTATAGGTTTTTGTCAGCGTTAATCCATTTAAGGCACCATTTTCAGGTCGACTTGCAGAAGATGGCCATAAAAAGACTTCATATGCTGAACTGTTGAGTGAAGGTGACCACGATAAAGTCACAGGGGTCATCACGCCGTTATCTCCATCTACCGGCAATACCGGAATGGACGTCCCCACCAATGGAGCATCCAATGTATCAATGGAGACACTTAGATTAATAGAACAACCGTTGGTATCTATACCGGCAACCGAAAAACTCGTATCGCTTTGGGCATAGACGGTAATAGATTGTAGCGTATCTCCGGTAGACCAGGCTCCGCTTTGCAAGGGAAAGTTTAATGATAACTGAATCGGTACACCGGGGCAAATTGGCGATACAGGTGTACTGCTCAATGCAGGCGGTGGCAGTAAGGTCACGGTGGCGGTCTGGCTATCTCCTCCACTTGTAATTTGAACAGTATATTGCCCGGGCTGAACGGCATTGAAGGTTCTAGAAGTTGCTCCGGGAATAAGAACGGAATTAAAATACCATTTAAAAGTCCACGGACCATTGGTGGTATCCGCAGTAAGCGTTACTCCGGTACCGTTACAATTCGGAATGGGACCCACGGGACTTATTGTCACATCCGGAGTGGTAATCCCGGCAAAGGTTCTGATCTCTTGCAAAGACCAGATACCATTACTATCCTGTGTGCGAATACATAACTTGCGGGTACCATTACCAAAGGACGGAAGCTGAATGATTGCATTCACATTTACAGCAGAATCGGAAGGAGATACAGGTATTGCCGTTCCATTTCCAACACCGGGATCGGTATCGATGAAAAATTCGGCGGCAATAATTTTTAATGGATCGGCAGGCGGTATCAAGGTTTTCACATAAAAATTGCGACGTTCAGCATGCGACCATTTTCCATCAATATCCCGGGTACGGATATACAAATAATGAAAACCATCAGGGAGACTAACAGGTACTTGAATACTTCCGATATAACTTACCGTATCACTTTGAGTAAATGCAATTGCTGTTCCATTCCCGTGACCGGGATCCGTATTGAAATAATATTCGGCACGATATATTTGACCGTATGTTATATGACTTACCAAAGTAAGAAATAATAGCGAGAGCAGTAAATAAAATCTATTCATAATTAAGAAGTCTAATGAGATAGTCTTTAGGGTTTGATAAAAACGAGTTGGATATGTACTTTCAGAATTAAGGTTTACCTTTTACAGAATAAAATTTCACATTCATATTCCCACCGGGACTAAACTGAGTGCCGACCACTTGCATGCTATCTATTTGAGGAATGGGGGGCTCGCCGCTTGCGTAATACGGATTTAAACCGCCATACATTCCCATATCTGTACCATCATTTGCGGCATTGTTAGCCGGAGAGGTAGCTAATACATTAAGATCATAATTGTAACTAAAGACGGTGGTGACTGCTGCTTGTGTACTTACAAATGGCCAATCTGAACTGGAAATATTACCGCTACCATAGTTGTTGAGGTCAGTAGAAGCAGCGTAATTATTAAAATAAGAGGTTAGCGATGAAGCATTGGGTGTAATTCTCCAAAATACACAATTGCTAATAGTGATTCCGAGTGTACTTGGTAAATTTCCAGAAAAAAGATCAATTACAAGAGTAGTTTCATTGACGAAGGTACAATGATCGATCAACATATTTCCAACATAAGGAAGCCCCATAAAAGGCCTATTACCATTTTCAGAAAAAAACAATGTATTACGAATTATTAAACTTGTATGAAGTGAAGAGGATAAGAGACCGCTAAGTGAAATACATTCATCAACTTCAAGTGAATATAAGGTGGAATTCACAAATCCAGTGGATATAGGCCCCAAAATACGACAGCGCTTGAAATAAAGATAAGGATTGCCAGAAATATACAAGATTTGACCTTGAAACTCGATGCCAAAACATTTGTTATTATTACCTATAGAGAATGATGTGTTAATAAAGGATTTCACTGCATTTTGTTTCATCACATTAAATCCGGTGCCAATAAAAGTCAAATCGGACTTTCGTGTTGTAGGACCTGCATACCCGGTAGAGGATCCACATATATAAATGGTGTCACCGGGAGCCGCTGCAACCACGGCACTTTGGATGGTGGTATATTGAGCACCACCCGTGTTATTCACTGTATGGACTGTGGCTATAGCGCATATTGGCAATAAAGCAACAAGCAGGGAAAGACAAATTTTTTTCATATCTTATTTTTTTCTGTATCTATTAGGATCACTTCTATTTTGGTACTAACTTAATATCTGTAGCAGATTCCTACGTTTTGTTAGTATGAGCCTGTTTACGCAAACATTATTGAATTGTTAGCTATAAACAATAGCTCTTCAATCACTTAACCAGTGTTGAATCTATTGGCAAGTTACGAAAATCATAGCATTCAAACAAGGAATATTCTTTCATTTATCCACTGACAACTTTGGATAATTTCTACCATTTACAAAATTGAAAACACTTTGATATACAGTACAAAATAAAATTAAACGACCGAATATAAAACTCAAACCAATCAGTTTCTGAATTTCTGAAGGCATGAGAAAAGAACAACTTTCTTCCTATATCACAGAAAAACACCATCTGAATTCTCATTTCTTATAATAATACTATATTCGACTTTCACCTTTATATTTCATTTCGATTACTATTCCAAAGGCAGTACGTTTGATTAAAAAATAAAATACTTATCCATTAAATGAACTTACTGTTTTAAAAATTCCGGAGCTTTCAAAGCTAATTCTGTACTTCAACAAAAAGAAATAAAATAGAATTTAATGGTTTCACTTCTTACTAAAATAGAAATAAAAAAGGGAACCCTGCCCGGCAGAATTCCCTTCAATCTATCTTTCGAAACCCTTAGAGTTTTATCAATTTCCTGGTTATTCTTTCTTCATTGATTTGAACCACCAAATAATAAATTCCTTCTTCTAAACTTTCCGTATTGATGAGCTCTTCTCTTCTTCCTTTCTCCAACATGCGGTTAGAAAACACTGTAAAAACAATTTTTCCCACCTGATCATAAACACTTAAACTAACACTTGCTGCATCCGGAAGATCGAAAGCTGCCTTCACCTGATCCTTGAATGGATTGGGATAAACAACAAGCTCGTTTCCGGAGCCGGCTTTTTTCAGTGTGGATGTATATGGAGAAGAATTCAGCCCGGGTGATGCAGCTATTGCAATCGGAGCACAGCCAACAGAGGCATGAAAAGTGCTTCCTGCAAGGATTTCCACATCGGGAAGTAAGCGAACACTGACACCGGCATTGAAGTTCAGATAACTATTGGGTTGCTGATTAATAAAACTACCAACAATTTCATTCGTTGCCCACCAGCTTGTACTACTACCTGTCATGTGCCCTCCAGACAATGCTAAATTCGTATTACAGGAAGTACATACCGTGATGCACGAAGCAGCAGCGATCGCATCCCGAATTTTGCTGGACGGTTGAAAGCCGAAACCATTCGTAAAATTAATGCCAACTGCACATCCATGACAATAACTCATAATCGTACCTCCTGTAGCCGGTATAACGCTGCTACTTGCACATCCTCCATCTGTTCTTATACCAAAGCAGGTATTACAACCATCTATAGGCCCACCTGTCCAGCCACACCAATGCGTATGTGGAGAACCCAGGGTATGTCCGCTTTCATGCGATACCAGAAATACATCCCAGGTATACGTGGGAAAGCCACTTATACTTCCATAATTAATACGGTTAAATCCATAGGAAAAAGGTCCACATATAGAATTCACATATGCAACACCTCCCCCTAATGTATCCTGAGTAGAAAGTAAGGCAGCAATATTTCCGGTATAACCATTGGTATTATAGTAGGTCTGAAATGTATTTAAGGCTGTCCCATTGCTCGTGTAGTCAAATGGATCTGCTACTGTCCAGATGTGAATTGAACCTATTGCCAATGAAATGCTATCATTTCCATAAATGGAAGACATTACATTGAAAATAGAATTTGTATGGTTGGTCACATTCGTGGTGGAGTTCCCTGCAGTTTGGTAATATGTGTACGCACAATCAAAAAATATCTTCGCACAATTTCCTTTAAATTGCGTTCCAAATGTGTTTAAGTTATTTTGGATGCCCTTATGTTGTTGCTGATCATTATCGGCTGTTTCACATTTGAATTGTATAGGTAAACGGAAGGTCTGATCATTGAAAAATACATATTCTTCCTGATTGTTTTTCCGTCTTCCTAAATTCCAGTTGCCCGATTCATCACTGATTACACCACTTATTTCATCTTCGAATATTGATATTGCCGCCAGAGAGGAAGGCTTTCCTTCTACTACACCATAATAATATCTGCCTTTATTCATTGTCACTGGATGTTTTCCTGAGGCATCTGTTATGGAAAATTCAAAATCTTCCGCATGAATCCGGTGTTGTGTAAGCAGTACATTCACTGTAGTACCCCCGGGTTGTGGTATTTTAAGTTGAATCGATTTGTAATTGGCATTAAAGAGTTCTTTCAACCCCACATCATCCATCTTCATAGATACATAGGGGCCAATGCCTTCTTCGATTTGATTTACGGGTGTACTGAATATTCCGGCAGGATAAAAGACTTCGTTTTGTAATTGCAATTGATCAATAGAAGTTTGCGCGGGCCATTGACGACTATCTGATAGCTGTCCGTAGGCTGACCAGAAGGTCAAGCACGCCAACAGCGTAATATATATATGTTTTCTTATTTTCATGATATCTGATTGATTAAATAATTTATTGAAATGAAATGGGGTCAAAAAATTATTTCTTCAGATCATCAATTTGTTTTTGCATAGCTTCTAATGTAGCTTTCAACTGCTGGTTTTCTTTATACAGTTGAATGATGTACAAGGTGTTCTCTTCTACTTTCTCTACCACTTTACCTGTCATTTCTCCCACACTCATTCCGGCCGACTCCACTTCTTCCGCACTTGGCATGCCCGGCAGATGTCCATGCAATTGAATATGTTCATCTACTTCACTAATTGATTTGAGCGGATAGCCTGCTTCAAAAACATAATCCGGGAAGGGCTGCAATTGTACTTTTAATTCTTCGCAAATTATTTTACCTCCTACTGCTAATTTGTAGGTAGCAGAAGGACTGGCGCCGATACCTGCATTCCCGTTTTGATTTATTGTCATTAAATTACTAAAGTTTCCATTTACCACAAAACCTCCTCCTGCACCCTGACCAATATCAACAAGCGAAGAACCTACACCTGAATATCGTACTATAGCACCTGCTCCTCCTACTGAAGAAAACTCTCCAACAAGTCGCATTCCATTACCGATTCCAAAATTATTATACACATTAAAGAAATTACCTCCATCATCCTTCACATGGAATTTTGCAATACCTGTAAACGGAGTATTACTTCCAATTGCCACCGCGCCTTGAATAATAGCCCCATCAATAGGAGCTGCAAAAGTACCGGCATAGGCTGAACCTATAGAAAGATTGCCTTTTACATCTAATCTGTTCTGAGGTGTTGATGTCGCAATTCCTACACGACCGGAACTGTTAATGACCATACGCGTCGCATTCTTGGTTTTAAAATACAAAGCTTTGGTATCCGTAGTGCCTAGGAAATTTGTACCGGGAACTGTGCCCGCATTTCCGGTCAATGACCATTGTGCATTTACAGTTTGCGCCTGAAAGATTCCAAGAAACAGACTCGCAGCAATCATTAATTTAATGTTTGTTTTTTTCATAAGAATTCTATATATATTTTTTAGTTTCATTTATATCGTTAAATGGAGTCTGAAATTACTTTAAAATGTAAAGCTTTACCATGAGCACAATACACATTAGAGTATCTGCTCCCATTAAATTATACATCTCAAAATAAACCCAACGAACTCCTCAAATAAACCGGGACAATTAATTTCAATTCAATACTACAAAATTTAATCATACGATCAAAATAAAATTAAAACTCACTTCAATTTCGAAAAACATGAAAGAAATTTGATCTGGCTGATAATAAGGTGTTTGCGGATGGATATTACGATATTCTTCGCGCAGTTAAAAAGGAGAACACAAAAAAATCAGACTTCAAAAAAATAAAAGACGTAAGAAATTACGAAGATTTCCTCACAAACTTTGTCAAAATCACTATTTGCTGTCCCTCTATTTTACCTTCTATCTGCTCCGTATTATCGGAAACAGTCCTGATATTTTTTACCACCGTTCCTATTTTGGCATTGATTTGCGACCCTTTTACATCGAGGGATTTGATAAGCGACACAGTGTCTCCGGTACGCAAGAGTGCGCCATTACAATCACGGTGCATATCTCCGGCATCCGACTCCAGGTGATCACCACTGGCCTTCGCCCACTCCATCGTATCGTCATCGAGGTACATCTGATCGATCAGATCTGCCGCCCAGGTTTCGTTTTTCAATCGGTTCAGCAGGCGCCAGGAAACCACCTGCACCGGTATCACATCACTCCACATACTATCGCGTAAACAGTTCCAATGCGTGGCATTGAGCTCTTCTTTTTTGTCCAACTGATCCAGACATGTTTTGCAAATCAGGATTGCGGCATCTCCATAGGATTCTCCCTGCGGTGGTACATTATAAATGGAAAGATTTTCTGTCGCTTTGCATAACTCACAGGAATTACCGCTTCTCTCTTTTAGTACGTCTATTACGCTCATTTTAATTGAATTTCTCCGCAATAGTAGTGAATTTCATTCAATTTCGACAGGCTATACCACTTCACTGTAAACGACATCTCTAAACGCGGCAAGAAGTTATTCAACAAGAAAATTTGACTGAACATCGTAAACAGATGCATCAATTAATTTGATAATTCATTCTACTCATTTAAAATTTCCTGACTAAATCATCTCTCAAATATCACCTCTTCATTCGGCACCCGGAATCGCGGTCCCCAAATGCCGGCCTCGGTGCCTTTCCCCACAGAAATGATCATGTTGATCTCCGCTCCCCGGGATAATCCTAAGGCTCGCTTTACACGGATTTCGTCGAAACCCTCCATCGGACAAGAGTGAAAACCTTCGGCGGCAATACTCAACATAAATGTTTGAGCGGCGAGGGCACAGGATTTATGCACCATGATGCGCTGTTGTGCACTACCCCCACTACGAAAAAAAGGACGTGTGAGTCCAATGAAAAAACTGATGATTCTTTTCACACCATTCAGAATTCCAAGCGGATCTTGTCGGTAGAGCAAGGGCATAATCACACCATAATACTTCAATGCCTTTTTCTGAATGGATGTGGGCTCTCCTTTGATTGTTGACTTAATTCTGTTCAAATTCCACGCGGCCCGCTCCTTCCATTTATCACGGCGCGTCACAAAGACCACCATTTGCTTTGCTGTTTTTGCGGCCTGTTGGTCCATGCATAAGGGCACAAAACTCTTCCGCATATCCTCCGAACGAAGCCAATAAAACTCCCAGAGCTGCATATTGCTGCTATTTGGCGATAAGACGGCACGTTATAAACTTCTTCTGATGACATCGTCCGGAATTTCAACATTGGGGTCAAACTTTCGGTTGGAACGACGAAAGGCAACTATTTCCTGAAACTCGTGGCTATACATACATGATAAATTACCAAACGAAGGTAAGGGATTAAATCGACCATTGTAGAAAGAATAAATTCCCGATTCAATGAAACAACTAAAATTATTCCAAAACATATTTATAACTCAGCAACACTACTCTATCCCGTTGGTCAATACCTGGTCGTAGTTCCTGTTGAATTAAATAACCTATACCGATAAAATTCCGCTTATTGATTTTATACTCTCCGTCGATAACAAACCTCCAGTCCTGCCATTCCAGAAAATCTCCATCACTTAATCCATGAAATAATTCATAAGAGATGCCTGGTGTGAATTTTCTGATACCGCTATATGCGATGCTTAACTTGTTTCGGAAATTTGAATTGAAATCGGCATCACGGGAGCGGGTGAAACGATGCAATCGCCGGCTTGTTCAGTATTCGCCTTCAATTCCTATAAAATTTCGTACTTTCACACCGTATAACGGCTTTTGTCCCGAATACATTCCACATGAAATTCTCTGATTTCTCCTTCGTCCCCGCACTCCAGGAAGGCCTCGATGCCATGGGCTTCAACGACCCAACTCCAATTCAGGAGATGGCTATTCCCATCATTCTCCAGGGCCATGATCTTGTTGCCTGTGCACAAACCGGAACCGGCAAAACCGCTGCTTATGTATTGCCCGTCCTCGACCGCATCGCCCGCTCCGACCATAGTCACCTGAATACGCTCATCATCGCTCCTACGCGGGAACTGGCCCAGCAAATCGATCAGCAGATTGAAGGCTTTAGCTACTTTTTACCGGTGAGCTCTATTCCTATTTATGGTGGTGGAGATGGGATGATTTGGGAACAACAGAAAAAAGCATTGCGCGAAGGGGCAGATATGATTATCGCCACTCCCGGACGATTACTTTCCATGATGGGATCTGAAGATGTTGATTTTAGTCACTTGCAACATCTGGTGCTGGATGAAGCGGACCGTATGCTCGACATGGGTTTTTATGAAGATATCATTCGCATTATTAAAATGCTTCCTGCAAAACGTCAGACGATGTTGTTTTCCGCTACCATGCCGCCCCGCATTCGTACGATGGCCAATAAAATTCTGAACCAACCGAAAGAAGTGAGTATCGCTGTTTCACGTCCGGCAGATAAAATACGACAGGAATTTTACTATATCAACAACGATCAGAAGTTACCGATGACCATTGATATTCTCAAAAACCCGGAATATCAATCTGCGATCATCTTTGCTTCCACGAAAGAAAATGTAAAACGATTGAATATTGCTTTACAAAAAGCGGGCTTACAAACATCCGCTTTTCACTCTGACCTGGAACAATTGCAACGCGAACAACTGATGCGTGATTTCAAAAGTAAGAAGACGAAGGTGCTGGTGGGCACGGATGTTTTGTCGCGGGGCATTGATGTAGAAGGAATCAGTCTGGTACTCAATTTCGATGTTCCTCCTGATCCGGAAGATTATATTCACCGTGTGGGCCGGACAGCACGTGCCGAGAATTCCGGTGTCGCTATCACCTTTGTCAATACCCACGATCGTCAGCGCTTTCAGCGGATAGAGAAACTAATCGGACATAAGCTGGAAGTGACCGCTGTGCCTGAAAACATCGGAGTTTCGGCTGATGTGAGTGCTCCGGTGAAGAGCAGAAGGCCGCAGAGAAAAAGTCCTCACAAGGGTAATCCGAGGCAGAACGGATCAGGGACAGGGAAAGGGTAAATAGGGTTGCTTTTATTTAGCAGTATAATTTTTGAATGTGTTTTGGCACTTTTTGTTATTTCAAACTCTAACATCCAATGAAGGATTGATTTAGTAAATAAAATATGCAGTGAGTCGTCGATGGCATTCCCGTTCACTCCGGAACATTATGACTCATGGCTGTTCAATTAGATAGATCAAATAACGTTTAGCTGTTCAGGAACAATCATTCCTCAATAATAATTTTCTTATAGAGCAGGCCCTTTGCCGTCTCAATTTTAAGGAAATATATTCCGGCCGACAACGTGTGGGTAATTATCTCTTGTATATTACTATTTACGCTGATAGAAAACAACACTTTTCCTATGCGATCTAAACAAGTAATTGCAGTCATGCTTACAGTTGGGCTCGTCACCGTGACGTACGAAGCTGCCGGATTAGGAAAGACGGATACCAATTCTTCAAGCATCGCATTTCCAAAAAGTGAAGTATAAATGGATGAAGAAAAAGATTGTATCGGTATGGAATATTCATATTTATCAATGGCCAGGACTTTACTAAAAGATAAATTAAATAATCCTGATGCACCGGAGGCCACCGTAAAAGACAAGGTTGCAATCATTCCATTTCCAGAAATATTCTGATGATCCATCCGTACAAATCCCACATCATACAGGCCATTTACAAAATCATCCTTACCAAGATGAATACAATTATTGATATCACCAAGCCGCGAGTTCGATATATCTAATTGCATTGTTCCTGCCTGTACTAACGACGGATCATAGTTAATTGTAAATGCAATACCATAAATATTATTTACCGGAAACAATGATGTTCCTAATTTAATCGGAATACTCACAACAGTTCCAGGCACTAAGTTGGACGTTGGCATTTCAAAAGTTAAAGGTAGACCTATCTGGTTAGTTTGATCGACACCCGGCATACGAAGTGGATGCGTTAATCCATAGTTCGCAATAATGGACAATGTATCATTGCTATTTACCGCTCCATTTCCATCACCATCTGAATGATTATAATTTTTTCCACTTACAAATTGATAATTCCAGTCTAAGCAAGGCTGTGGTGTCCAAAGCTGCGAAGCATTTGGTCTTACACCTCCACTAAATCCATTGGCAATACCAATTGATAAATAATCCAGATTATCAACAATCAAATCGGAGTTCGCATCACCAGGCCATACAGTACTGGAATCAATGGCACAACTGCTAAAATTCCATCCAGTATTATTACCAAGATCTAAAGAGCTTGAACCGGCATAAAAAACTCCCGGGCCAATGGCTTGTATATTTTGCAAAACAATATGATCGGTGCATAAAGTGTCAGAAAGAAGAAAAATCTTTCCAATTTCTCCATTAACACCACGAAGTGTGGTAGGAGTATTGGGGTTGGATTGAATTTGTAAATAATTGTTAACATTAATTTCTGCTTTAAAATAAAAATGAATCGTTTGTCCTGGGTTATTAAAAATTAATGTATCGGCATTAAAGTTTCCACTAATAATGAGATCGGTTGTAAGTATGACCTTTTCAAAGTGAAAATCTCCCCAAACTGATGCATTATTTATAAAATTGACATTATCAATATAATTTAACCCACCATTTAGGCTTTCGCATTCTACAAACTTATAATTGCCGTTGCTCGAATAGATATAATCTGAAAATACTTCATTAAAATTTAAAGTGCTGACAGAATTTCTAAAATCTTTTGAAATAAAGGTACAACTATCAACATCTACATACATATCCTGATTATTAAAATCAATTATGTCAATATGCAAAATTGATGTTCCTAAAAATAAACTATCATTTTGATTGACATTCCAACTTGGTTTATACTCATGTGCAGTTACTGCGTAATTATTTGTTTTAAACGTTCCCTTTTCATGATATATATAATCCGTAACAAAATCACTTCCTAATTCCCAACTTCCTTGCCCTGAAAAATAAACGTTAGCCGTAGGAAATACGCCGGTCAGGGTGTACCATTCGTTTGGATAATGTTCCCCATACTATTGGAAACAAAAACAAGAGAACCACCCAAATTAAAATTCATATTGGTTCCTAAAAAGAAAGAACCAAAAACTCTAACAAAATTGCTTTCTATAAATAGTGAAGGAAAATTTAAGACTCCTCGAGCATCCAATGTATGAAATTGAACTTCCTCGCTTCCGGAAAATACCGTATCTCCTATGGATGAAAATGAATTTGCATCAAAAAACAAATCATCCATGTAATTGGGGACGCAAGCTCCACCCGGCCCTCCGCTCGAGAAAGACCAATGATTGAGGTCCATCCAACTTCCACTTCCACCTACCCAATACAAAGAGCGGGGTGAAATTGTGTTTATTATCCAATTAGTATTTGAACCTAAATCAAGACAATTATTCGCAGTAAAAGTACTTGATCCTAAAGCCTGAATATTTTTTAATTTAACATAATCTAATACAATAGAACCACCCGAATAATTAAAAATAGCATTTCCTGAATTACATATTAAAGCTGCAAAGTCACCACAGGTTCCGTTCAAGTTAGTATATTCTGTAACGTTTAAAAATGAATTCGCACTAATAAAAATATCGGTTCCAGGCTGTGTAAATATCAACGAGTCGATGATGAGACTTACCCCATCTACATTTAAACTTTTCGTGGAGACTTTCACTCGCTTACAGGTAGAATTTGTGCCTCCAATATAAGTGACAGAATCCATTTCATCCACAAAGCTATTTAATCCGGAAAATACATTGCAAGTTACTTTTTTAAAAGTACATGAGTCAACATAAACTACCCTTGCAACTACACTCAAATAATTTACGCCTTTTGATGAAAATAAATTCTCATTAAAATTGAATTCGGCACTATCCGCATCGACAACTACATTACTTCCTTGATTTAAATAATAGAAATTGCCCACAACCGAAGAAGTCCCAAAATTAATTGTCACACCATTCGCAGTATGATTTGTAGAGATATCTCCTGTGATTGAAAAATCATTTGTATTTATAATGCCACCGAATAGTAATAAACTTCTAACTTTAAAATCTGATTGAATTTCCCATGCTCCTGATCCATATAATGCCAATTGAGACCCTATTAAAACACCAGAAGTTTGAATGATGTTTCCAATCGATTGAGAATACAAATTTACATCTGGCCCTTCGTCCCAGTTTACGTTTGAACTCAATAAAAAGGACCCATCCACATTCAATTTAGCAATATTTGTCTTTTCGAAAAATGTTGGGTAGTTTACTGTAGCCAGTGCATTAAAATATCGACAATATGCATTGGACAAATCAAAAACAACAGTGTCTCCCTGAACCAAAAAGGAATTCACATCAAAAAATAAACTATCCAACTTAGTAGGGACACAGTTGCCACCTACGCCACCACTGGTAGTTGCCCAATGATTAGGGTCGGACCAATTTCCTGAACCTCCTACCCAAAATAAAGTTTTAGCTGTTGGCGGATTAAAGTTCCAACCGTAATTTCCGCCGGCATCAATACTATTGCTAAGTGTAATAGTTGTTCCAGCTCCATTCTTTACATTTTGAAAATAATAATTATTCAATGCTGAAAAAGAATTTGGGAACGATATCATTGATGTATCCTCTTTTGATATAATACTTGTGATATATCCACACGAATTATTTAAAATTAATTCATCAAAAATAATAATCGTATCTCCATGCAAAATAAGCTCTTGACCTATACTAGTAAATATAAGTGTGTCGAATGAATTATTACCACTAATATCGAAATCTTTAGAGTGAATAATTACTTTATCAAAGAAATTTCCATTACCATATATATAATTACAATAGCTAGGATAAGATATACAAAATGTATCAGTGAGAAATTCAGCTTTATGTATCAAATTACTATCCCCTGCCATTTGATGGCAAATCAACGTATTAATAATAGTACCCTTACAATCAAAAACCTCTTGGCATATAACGGTATCGAAGGAAGCGGGAGAATTGATAATAAAACTTCTTACGTTAAACAATGCGCTATCGGCGTCAAAAAATAAATTGGGGTTTTGACTTCTAATGTCGCCATATATTCTTGAATTTCCTAAATACAAAAAAGTAGTATCACCAAATTGGGTTTGTGGGGAATAGATGCTGGAATTAATCGACTTCCCATTAGAAATAAACGTCCCACTATAAAAAGAAATATTATAAACGATTAAATCTTCCAATAGTTGCCATGAGCCCGCTCCCTTAAATTGAAATCCTGCGACAGTATTGCCGTTCAATAAATCGAGACCAGCTAGATTTATCGAATTTCCCAACTGATTTGAATTAAAATCAAAAACGGCGAATAAATTCCACTGAATAAGAGGACTCAAAAATAAAGAGCCCTTTATCGTAATAAATGGATACGAAGCAAAATAAGTATTACTATAGGATATCACCGGATTATTTGTTACAGCGGACCAATTCATATCATTGCAAAAAACACTATCAAGATCAATGTCCAATGTATCTGAAAGTGCAACAAAGGAATTTGCATCAAAAAAAACATTGTCATTTGTGTCGGGCAGTTGCGTATGAAAAACAGAACCGCCCGATGATGTGGCCCAATGCAAAGTAAATTCGCTCCATTTACCTGTTCCATTTACCCAATAATAATCGGAAGCCATCAAAAGATTAGAAGATGCATTGAAATATAAAATAGCAATGAACAGTATAAGTTTTAATTTACCTTTTAATGATCTAAAGATTCGAAAACAGTTACAATTAAATTTTTGTTGCATACAATTCCAAGTTTAACTCGTGTAATTCAAGAATCTTTGAACTAATTAATAATTACTAAAGAAGTCCGGGAAACGTAAATAATCCTCTTGTTCTCTCTACAGGTAAGACGAATCTACCTCTTATAAGGTTGCAAGCAATATTTACATTATATAGTACTTAAGGTGCTTACTATCAAACACTCATGCTAATTTGCGTGGCTAGACTTTAGAAAAAGCCAGAAACAAGGATCTGAGAGCAGGATAAATGGCTTTAAGTATGAAATCGTAATTGCATCGACCCCGGTAATTCCCATTATCAGAAACAAGGGAAATTCATAAGCATCATCGCAGGCACCCTTTTACCCATTGCATTTAAAAAATACACTTATCAAGGGTGTAAAGGCACAACTCAACTTACCTCAGCTGCAGTGAAATTGCGTTTTAAAAAGCGCTATCCACAAGGATGACAAGCCATTTCATCCCCACTATGGTGTTTGCACAGGCATAAGCTGGAAGTGACAGTAGTACCTGAAAACATCGGTGTTTCTCCTGATGTGAGTGCAGCGGTGAAGAGCAGGAAGCCGCATAAGAAGGCTCCTTCTGGCGGAATACAGAAAGGGGGGCGTCCTCCACGAATTGATCCGGGAAAATGAAAAAAAGAATAGCTTTATTTTTTAAAGCTTTTTTCACACTAAGGTTTGCTTCAAAAATTATTCATAAATAACTAAAATAGTCTTGACATTTTAGGTATTCAAATTATCAAAATAATTCAATTGCTTTTTTTCATCCAAAACCCGTAAGACTAACTCATTTCAGTATACGAGATAACAGAATTTTTCTCTTTCCTATTTTATTGCAAACTGCTCAATGATTCAAATAAGATAATAAATTAATGATCCCATGTCAGCCAGAATTAATTGCAATAAATACTATTCTAAGACGAAGAGGCGATGTTACAATCTAATTACGTAAGTACATTTACAAGATATTAACCCTATTCTAAATCTAATTTTAAAGGTGTTGCACAGACTACTTCGCTAAAGTTTATAAGTTTGAAGGAATTGCGTAGACGCCGAAGGGGGGGGGATGCAGTTTGGTTTTACTAAGAGCCAAATTATTACTACGTCCTATTAACTTTTCCCGGGTTCTACTGCCCGTTCGATTACTCTCTCTTTTAACTCTGCGTCTTCGGGTGCAACCCTGTAAGTCTATTTCATCAATAAATTTCTATTCATAAACATATACTTATTATTCAATTTATCGTTGAGCACTTTCACTTTTGATTAAATTCATAGAAAATATAAGGAACACCTATTACCGATTTTGCGAGTTAATTTATTAATATTTTACCTGAACTGACTTCAATCATAAATTTTAATTGGAAAAAATTAAAAATCAATTTATGCTCTGTAATAAATCAATAAAGGGTTTATTCTTGCATGATTCGTTAATTTTTTACATGAAAAAGTTGACCGTGGTCATAGTTTGCATGAAATCATCCTTTTACTTTTGAATATACCAATATTTCATCTTTGAAAACAACAGGTGATTTAAATGGTGTCATAAATTGCAGCTAACATGGAAGTTATCGATACTATTCTAACAACGGCAGAAACATTATCCTTTGATTTGCAATTTGCAGCAGCGAAAAACTGGAAAAGTGCAGAAAAAGGAAGGATACTGGTAGGTTATCTTCCAATATACATACCAAGGGAAATAATTCATGCCGCTAATGGATTACCCGTAGGAATTATGGGGGCCGGTGATCGTAAACAAATCATCAAAGGAGATGCTTATTATCAATCCTACATTTGTCATTTGCCACGAGGGATTATTGAAATGGCATTAGACACCAACCTCAACGAATTTGACGGGTTTCTCTTTCCGGCTATTTGTGATTGCGTCCGAAATCTTTCAGGGATGTTCAAACTTTCTAAAAAAGGGCAATTTCAACGTTATTTTGACTATCCGCAGAATTTCGAGCCCGGTATAGGAGGAAGTTTTTATCAACAAGAGATGGAGAAAGTGATACAGGACATGTATTTAATTAATGGAGTTGCAGTTACAAATGAAAAATTAAACGCTGCCATCACCCTATACAATATAAACAGAAGGTTGATTGAAGAAATCTACAATATTCGGCAGGAATTTCCATGGCGTTTGTCCGCAACAGAAACCTATTATTTGTTACGGGCCGGTCTTACAATACCAGTGACCGAACACAATGAAATGCTGGAACAGGTAGTAGCATGTATTCGTGAAGAAAGAGGCGAGCCAATGGATAATATACGTGTTGTTATTACGGGCTCCTTTTGTGAACAACCTCCTATCGGGCTGATTAAATCCATTGAAATGGCAGGATGCTATATTGTAGATGATGACTTCATGCTAGGGTCACGCTGGATACAAGGAGATATTCGCGATGATTCTGATGATCCACTACAAGAATTAATGAATGCTTATATTCATCAAAGCACTTTTTCATCTGCCTATTATGATGTAGGAAACCCAAAAGGGCTACGTCTTGTAAAACTTGTTAAAAGCCGTAATGCTGATGGTGTTATTTTCTCTGCGGCTAGTTTTTGTGATCCGGCCTTACTTGACCGTCCGCTTATGCAAAAAGACTGTGATGAAGCCGGCATCCCTCATATAAATTTCCAATACCATGAAAATACAGGCCAATTTAAAGTCATTAAGGAACAGGCCGGCACTTTCTCAGATTCAATAAAACTTTGGGCATAGGAACAAATAAACTTATCAGGCGATGACAGAAATCAAAGAAGTAATAAAAGAGAAAAGCATGAATCTTCAAAAAGACATGCTTGCAAAACAATTTCGTGAACTCTCTACTGCAAATGAAACCGGCAAAAAGGTAGTATACACTTTTGTTCCCGGAAATCTCACCGAGCTTATTCTATCCTTTGATATGCTTCCGGTTTATCCGGAAATAAATGCCCTTCAAAGTGGTATGAGGAAGAAGTCGGCATCTTACATTAAAGATGCCGAAAAGATGGGTTTTTCGGAAGATGTGTGCACTTATGTAAAATGTGACATTGGAATGATGCTAAATGGGAATATCGGCCCCACCGGTGAAAAACTACCATCACCTGATTTATTACTTTTAAGTTATACCGGCTGTTTTACCTTTTTAAAATGGTTTGAAAACCTGGAGAGGCTCTATCCCGGTGTTCCGGTAGCGATGCTTCATACTCCATATCAAGAAGACGGAAAAATAACTACCGATCAAATTGAATACATGGTAAAGCAGTTGAAAGATGATGTTATTCCTAAGATGGAAAAAGTATCAGGGAAAAAATATGATCAGGAGAAATTATCTGCCATGATGATAAACTCCGCAAAAGCTGAAGATTTACTTGTAAAAATTCTGGAAAGCGCAAAGACAGTTCCCACACCTATAGATGCCTATTTTGCCGGAGTTTATTATATCGGTCCCATTTTTACAGCATTTCGTGGCACTACTGAAGCGGTTGATTACTATAAGGAACTTTGGGATGAAGTACAGGAACGAATACGACTTGGGCTTGGTCCCGTTACACCGGAAGGAGAAATAAAAGAACAGAAATTTCGTCTCGTAGTAGAGGGGCCGCCGAACTGGACCAACTTCCGTGAATTCTGGAAAATATTTTATGATATGGGCGCGGTGATTGTTGCCTCCAGTTATACAAAAGTAGGTGGCGTGTATGACATGGGCTTTCGTCATGACCCCAATGAACCTCTGGAGTCTTTATCACGATACTGTATGGGATGTTATACCAATTTAAATCTACCTCAACGTGTTGGTATGCTCGAAAATTATGTGAAAGAATACAAAGCGGATGGATTTCTTATCAACTCGATTAAATCCTGTAACTCCTTCTCCGCCGGTCAACTGATGATCATGCGTGAAATTGAACAACGCACCGGTGTACCCGTAGGATTTATAGAAAGCGATTTGGTTGATCCAAGATATTTCTCTTACGCCAATATCAAGAACCGACTTGAGTCCTATTTCCAAATGCTTGACCAGCGTAAAATTATTTTAAAACAGGAAGGTGTGATCGCTTAAAATGCACAACAATGAATAAATATTATCTCGGTGTGGACCTTGGCTCCACAACTTCAAAAGCAGTCATCATTAATGAAAATGATGAAATCATCGGTCGCGGTATTACCAATACACGCTCCAACTATTCAGTGGCAGCTGACATTGCACGTGACGAAGCAGTTTACAATGCACGCTTTTCGGTATTAAAGAAAAAATTGGAGGAGGAACAAATGGTAAATCCGGAATACCGGAAATACATCGATGACCTGGAAAGCGTTTTTCAATATGAGCAATTTAAAGTGCGTTTAGATCGGTTGGGGGAAGAGTTACTGAAAACTTGCCAAACCTTTTTCAAAGATGAAACCAAGCAAACAGAAATTTTAAACCACCTCCGAAACATCCGCAAAGCTTTTAAGCCAACCATTAAACATGATTATCTCTTTAACAATCTCGGATCAAAAAATCAGTTTTTCCGTGACATTGTCTCTGAGAAATACAATGAAGAAGTCAACAAATTGGACATGTCACTGTTCGAACCTCTGATGACTGTTTGGGATAAAAGTATAAGTCCCGCGGAAAACGTCAGAGTACAGTTCGATTTCAAGGAACTGATTCATCAGGCAATGGAGGAGCTTCGCAACAAATACAAAAACCTGCCTGATGCACTAAATGAAAACGAGAGTGTAAATTTTGACGCAGAAATCAATTTACTTAAAGGGAACTTCGATCATGTTTCTGAAAGTTTGCGATCACATATCGATGAAATAGCACAATTGGATTTTCATATTTCAAATATGACCGGTACAGGCTATGGCAGGGCTCTGCTTCCATTTCCTGAGGATTGTATCCGATCAGAAATCTTATGTCATGCTTTTGGTGCACATGCAGTCTTCCCGGATACACGTACAGTGCTTGATATCGGTGGTCAGGACACCAAAGCGATTCAGGTCGATCAATATGGACTTGTAACCAGTTTTCAAATGAATGACCGCTGTGCTGCTGGCTGTGGACGTTATCTCGGTTATATCGCTGACGAGATGAGTATTTCATTGAATGAACTTGGACCTATGGCAATGAAAGCTGAAAAAGAAGTTACTATTTGTTCCACCTGTACCGTATTTGCCGGTGCCGAATTGCGTGAACTTACCAACCTGGGAGAAAAGCGTGAAGACATACTTGGAGGGCTACACAAGGCCATCATCATGAGAGCCATGTCGCTGATCGCAAGATCGGGAGGCGTATACAACGAATTTACATTTACTGGTGGTGTAGCAAGAAACCCTGCGGTTATTAAATACCTCGGACAATTGGTAAAAGAAAATTATGGAAGTGAAATAAAAATAAATATCCATACTGATTCCATTTTTATGGGAGCGCTTGGAGGGGCTATGTTTGCCAGACGAAATGCAGCAACTAACTTGCAGCCAATAGCTAAAAAAGAAGTAGATGCTTAAACCGTAAAAAATGCAAAAGATCAACGAAGTAAGTACGATAAACGGATTACCCGATACTACCCACATGAATGAACCCATCATGACCATGGGTATAGATGTGGGAAGTAATTTCATTAAACTGGTTTTAATGCAGTATGGAGCGTTTCCAATTCTTCTCGACAAGCAAACAGAGAAAATAAGAAAAAGAAACCCTACACAGGTTGCTGATGAAATGATTCAAGCCATGCTTCGTACACATCATCTTCAATTTGAAGATATTTCCTATTTAGCATCGACCGGTGAAGGAGACCTTGTTAAAAGAAAAAGGGGGCACTTTTACGGGATGACGACACATGCGAAAGGAGCAAACTATTTTCATCGTGAAACAAGAACTGTCGTCGACATGGGAGCCTTGTATGTAAGAGCAATAAAGATATCCGAAGATGCCCGAGTACAGGACTATAAAATGACAGGCCAATGTGCATCGGGTTCCGGTCAGTTTGTTGAAAACATATCCCGATATCTGGGTTTATCCATTGAGGAAGTTGGAGAGGTGTCTTTATCCGCTACTGCTCCTGAAATTTCGTCCGGCATCTGTGCTGTACTTGCAGAAACGGATGTTATCAATATGGTATCGCGTGGAATTAAAACACCTGATATAATAAAAGGCATTCATCTGTCCATAGCAAACAGAATCATTAAACTGCTCAGTTCATTAAAAGCGGAATCGCCTATCTTTCTTTCAGGAGGTATGGCACTAAACAGCGGAATGCTGCAGGCTATTCGTGAACAACTGGAGGAGACAGGAAAAAAATTCATCATTGTCACCGACCCTGACGCCATTTATACCGGAGCCATTGGTGCAGCATTATGGGGTGGATACCGTCATTTTAAACTTATGCAGCGAAAAGCTGAAGTGGAAAAATAATTAAGGTTCGAATCATGCTCGCAGATTTGTATGCAAAAAATCTAGTGTTTCTGATAAGCAACAGGAAATTAATCGGAGGAATAAAAAAATGAAAATTCTGGAGTCAGAATATACACTCGGAGAAGTTATTCCCAATATCGCATTACTGATGCAGCACAATGCTGCAAAATTTTCTGAAAAGGATATCCTTTGTGAAAAAACTGATGGTGAATATCGTGGTATTTCCTGGTCAAATTTTTATAAAAGAATACAGAGTATTGCCGCGAATCTATCCAAATTCGGTTTTCGATCCGGTGATAAAATGATCGTTTTCTCTCCCAATCGGCTGGAAATGTTGGAGCTTGAAATAGCTGTAATGTGTTGCGGAGGAATCAGTGTTCCCATCTTTGCCTACTTCCACAAAGAAACTGCAGAAATGATTATCCGGCATTCTGCTGCAAAATTCATCACTGTTGCAGGGATATTACAACTGAGTCGCCTTTCACCGGATCTTCCTGTAAAACATATTTTTGTATTTGATCCGGTCGAAGATCCTCGATTTAAAAACCTTCATTCATTTACTGAATTGACACAACCGATTACCGGTCATTACTCATTAAATTATAATGCGGATGCGGATGAAATATGCCTGAACATGTACACTTCGGGAACTATGGGTACGCCGAAATGTGTTCAACTCACACACAGAAATATCCTTTCACAACAGGCTGCCTTGAATCAGTCATGGACCCGTCAATTTCATTTGAATGCAGATGACAGGTTTTTGTCCTATTTACCCTGGCACCATAGCTTTGGTGGAATCTTTGAACGATTTACGGCATTGTATCATGGCTCCACCATTTTTCTTGAATCGGGATTTGGAAAAAGTCCTGAAACATTACTTGAAAACTGGAAAATTGTTCAGCCCACTTTATTTTTCTCTGTCCCTAAAATTTATCAATCATTACTTGAAATCGCAAAAGGAAACTCTAATACCTGGGATCAATTGTTTCATCCGGACTTAAAATTTGTATTTACAGCCGCTGCTTCTCTGCCGAAAAAAATATCAGACGAATTTGAAAAAAGAAATATCCCTGTGATAGAAGGATGGGGCTTAACAGAGACTGCACCTTGCTGCACTTTAACTGATCACAGCCTTAAAAGAGAAAACGGACTAGTAGGTAAGCCCCTTGCGGGAATAACCATTCGTATTGATGATGAAGGGGAAATACAGGTGAAGGGACCCAATGTTATGAAAGGATATTTTAATAACAATGAAGCGAATAAAGATACATTTACTACCGACGGCTGGTACCGTACAGGAGATATTGGTGATATAACAGAAAATGGAGTAAAACTCATTTCCAGAAAAGACAGGATTTTCAAACTCACCAATGGTGAAAAAAGTCATTCCGGGCGAAATGGAAAATCTGATACAATCAAAAGGCCATTACGTCATGCATGCGCTTGTGGTAGGTAATGGTAGTGAATACCCGGTGGCTATTTTATTCCCGAATAAAACTATGCTCACCAATCCCAACTACGAACTTTCTCCTGAAGAGGGTTGTTTTTGTCCTCGTGACCTAAGTGAACTTCGGAAATGTTTACAAGGTTGTTTGCACGATACCAATTGCAGTCTTGCACAAAAATTTTCAAAAATCAAATATGCTTTGATCATCGACGATGAATTAAGTATTGAAAATAATACATTAACACCATCAATGAAAATGGCACCAAAAAAAGTTATGGATGCCTATAAAGCACAAATCGAAAATATTTATGGGAATGGGAAATCTGTCAGCGAAGAAGTTTATCTGATAAAACTGGACACAGATAATTTAGTATCAAGGGTTAAAACGGAAATGTAATATGTATGATCTGAAATCCACCCTACTTCTAAAATCCGTCATGAAAACCTACTTTTCTTCACTGGAAAATCCGGGCAGAAAAATCGCATGGTGTACAAGTGTAGGACCTGCCGAGCTATTACGTTCCTTTAATTTCGAAGTCTACTTTCCTGAAAATCACGGAGCACTTCTTGGTGCATCACGACTGGCTACCGATTGCATTCCATCCGCTATTAAGGCAGGGTATTCCGGACATGTTTGCTCCTATACCACCAGCGATATTGGAGCCTATCTCAATAAAACTACTCCACTAAAAAGGCAATACGGAATTGAAAGTATTCCAAAGCCCGATCTCATCGTTTACAATACCAATCAATGCCGTGAAGTCCAGGACTGGTTTAATTTTTTTGCAAAAGAATTTAACTGTCCGATTGCGGGAATACACTCTCCCCGACATATGGATGAGGTTACTAAAGAAGAAGTCGCATTGGTTATCAGTCAGCATCGGAAAATTATACCGGCTTGTGAAAAAGCAAGCGGGAATAAATTTGATATTGACGCTTTTCGTGAGACCTTACGGTTGAGTAAGGAAGCTACCTTGTTATGGCAGGAGGTACTTAAAACAGCAATGGTTTCTCCGGCACCCCTCAGTTTTTTTGATGGCGTAATTCATATGGGTCCTATCGTTGTGCTGCGAGGAACACAACAGGCTATTGACTATTATGAACACCTTTTGGCGGAGCTGAAAGAAAATATGAGAATTGGAATCGGGGTTGTTGAAAAAGAACAGATAAGAATATTTTGGGACGGAATGCCCATTTGGGGACGAATAAGAATGTTGAGTGACCTGTTTACACAAAATAATGCTGTTGTTGTTGCTTCTACTTATTGCAACAGCTGGGTATTTGATGACTTTGATGAAAGACATCCCTTTGAGTCATCAGCACTGGCATACACAAACATCTTTATTAACCGTAGTGAAAAAGCTAAAAGAAGGATGCTTGACAACTGGTTAAAAGAATTTCAATGCGATGGAATTGTTTATCATGACTCAAAAACATGCTTCAATAATTCCAATGCGCGGTTCGGATTGCCACAACGGTTAAAAAACGAAAATAATATTCCATATTTGGTTATTGAAGGTGACCTATGCGATCTGCGCTTCTTTTCTGAAGGGCAAAGTATTACTAAAATAGAAACTTTTATTGAACAGTTGGAGAGTGTTAATGCTAAAGGAGAATGAACACCACTGATAAAACAATAGGAATTATCGGGTTGGGACCCGTGGGCATGACATTGGCTGTTCATTTACAGGATGCAGGTTGCAATGTGATCATTTGCGACAATGATCCCATCAAAACAAATCGCATTCGCAATGAAGGTATTCTTTTGGAAAACGTAATCCATCGTAAAGCAAAGTTCAATACTATTTATTCAACCGCTGCCGAACTACTTCAAACGAATCCTGATTATGTCATAATAGCATTGAAGACCTATCAAGTAGATGCAATAATCAAAGATGTCCCACCGGAAAATACTTCCGTTTTTATTTGTGCACAAAATGGAATAGATGTTGAAGATATCATTACTGCCCATTTTGGTGAAAGCAGGGTGATGAGAATGGTCATCAATTTTGCAGGGAACATGACCGAACCGAACACGGTCAGAATAACTTTCTTCAATGCGCCTAATTATATCGCCGCCCTGGAAGAATCTGGGGCTGTAAATGCCATTGAAATTGCGAATTTTCTTAATTCAACAGCGCTGGATACAGAACCGATTTCATCTTTTGAACTTACCAAACGTGTATGGGAAAAAACAATTCTGAATGCATCCCTCAGTGCATTATGCGGAATCGGCCGCCTCACCATGGCTGAAGCGATGGCATTTCCTGATTCTATTGAACTTATTGAACAGATCATCGCCGAGTCAGTAGAAGTCGCACAGGCTGAAAAAATCCATTTCCCTGATGATTTTATCAGAAGCTGTCTTCGCTATTTGAAAAAGGGAGGGAATCACTATCCTTCTCTGGCCGGAGATCTGATGAATAACCGTATGACTGAAATCGACTACATGAACGGTAAAATCGTGGAGTATGGCCGAAAGCATTATATACGCACTTCATTGAATCTTTCCATGGTAAACATGGTCAAATCAATTACCCAAAAGAATCTGTATTTACAATATTCTTTATCCGGAACCGGTTCGCGTAAAGCAGCTCTTTACATTAAAAAAGAATTTGATCCGGTAGGATCCTGCTTTTTAGGAATTGACCTTGGCTCTGCTTATACAAAATTTACAGTTGTTGATGAAGCAAAAAATGTTGTCTTTCGGTATATTTTAAAAACATTGAATCGCGATAAAATAGCTTCAAAACACATTATCGCCGCCCTGAACGAAGAGTTTCCTATCAAATACAGTTGCGCAACGGGCTATGGTCGCAAGAATTTTCCGGATGCGGATGCTGTGAAAACTGAAATCCATTGCGCAGCCATCGCTGCCAATGAAATGCTACCCGGGATTAAAAATATTCTAGATATAGGTGGTGAAGATATCAAAATGATTCACTGTGATGAAGAGGGGAAAGTTGAAAATTTTTTCATGAATGATAAATGTGCTGCGGGCACGGGTGCTTTTCTGACCGAAATTGCAGAGCGTGCAGGGGTTGATATCAAAGAGATGAGTCGTCTGGCTGCTCAAAGTGATTACAAGCAGGAATTAAACAGCTTTTGTACTGTCTTTGCAAAAACAGAAATTATGAACTGGATTTTTGAAGGACAACCCATTGAAAATCTTGCAAAAGGTATTTATCTCTCTATATGTAACAGATTAGCAAAAATGCGATTTAATTCTTCCGTCCCTCTGGCCATGCTGGGTGGAGTCATTGCTTATCATCCGTATCTGAAAACGCTGCTGGATGAAAAATACGGATTAAAAATTGTTGTTCTTGATCATCCGCAACACGTGGTATCTCAGGGTGCTGCTTTAATTGCGAGAGATCTTTATCAGGCAATGCCCGTGAGAGCTTTTTTACAAAATTCTAAAACATAGTAATTCTATTCATGAAAGGTTATCATCATACAGAAAAAGGAATTGGGATCGTCTTTGATGATATCTTCATTGCAGGAGGAGTGCGAACACCATTCGGCAAATACTGTGGCACACTTGCACAAATATCACCTACTGACCTGGGGATATATGCAGCAAGAGGTGTCTTTGAAAATAACGACATAAGTGCAGCCGAGATAGACCAGGTGATAACAGCCAACATTGGTCAGAGTTCCGCTGATGCTTACTTTCTACCGAGACATATCAGCTTGTATTCCGGTATTCCTATCAGCGTGCCGTCGTTGATGGTCCAACGTATTTGCGGCTCCGGTTTTGAATCCATCATTACAGGTGCAGAACAGATAACTTTAGGTAAGGCGAAAAAAGTACTTTGTGTTGGATCCGAAAACATGTCTCTATCTCCCACCGTCTGTTTTGGTAACCGGATGGGATATCCGTTAGGACGACCACTATTCAAGGATATGCTTTGGGAAGCACTTGACGATACCGCAGCCGGCTATCCTATGGGTTTCACTGCTGAAAATATTGCGAAAGAGTTTAATATTAGTCGTGAAGAATGCGATGAATTTGCAGCATTATCTTTTGCGAGAGCCTTAAAAGCAAAAGAAGAAAATATTTTCCGTGAGGAAATCGTACCCATGTTATCCACTAAATTTGAAATAGATGGGTTAAAGCCAAGAAAAGTTCAGTTGCCAAAGGGCAATGAATCATTTTGCAACGATGAGCATATCAGAGAAACAACATACGAATCCTTATCTAAACTTCCTACAGTTTTTGACAAAGTTGGGGTATTGACAGCAGGAAATTGTAGTGGTATAGTAGATGGCGCTGCCGCCATGTTAATTGTTGACCGGGAAACGGCACTTACAAAAAACATACAACTAAATATAAAGCTGGTTGCCGCTTCCAGTTGTGGTATTGATCCTAAACGCATGGGGTTAGGTCCTGTACCTGCCATTCGGTTGCTGCTTGAACTTTCCGGACTTTTGCTTGAAGATATCGGACTATTTGAAATAAATGAAGCGTTTTCCGCGCAGGTAATCGGTTGCGAAAAAGAACTGGGTATTGACCGAAATAAATTGAATGTGAACGGAGGAGCTATTGCTATAGGACACCCACTTGCAGCAAGCGGATTGCGACTCACACTTACCCTTTATAAAGAATTGATTCGCCGAAATAAAAAATATGGTATAGCTGCTGCATGCATTGGAGGAGGACAAGGTACTGCTGTACTCATTGAAAATATGAAATACAAATCATGAGAAACGATCAATTTTACCAATGGCAAATGACCGGTGCTGACGTACCTTTCAGCAAAGTAACGAAGGAGATTCCGGAACTGAAGGTGGGAGAAGTATGGGTTAGAATTGCGGGGTGTGGAGTATGTCACACCGATCTTAGTTTCTGGCATCAAGGAGTACAAACCAAACATTCATTACCACTAACACTGGGACATGAAATCAGTGGCACTGTTGTAGCCGGTGAAAAGAACTGGCTGAATAAAAAAGTGATCATCCCGGCAGTTTTACCATGTGGTGATTGTGAATTGTGTAAAAAAGGACGAAGCAATATCTGCAGAAATCAAAAAATGCCGGGCAATGACTTTCATGGTGGCTTTGCCTCGCATATTGTTGTTCCTGCCCGCTTTCTTTGTGAGGTTTCTGACGACATTTTGAAAAAATTCCCACTCGAACACCTCGCTGTAGTAGCAGATGCCATTTCTACACCCTATCAGGTGATCAAAAAATCGGAACTTGATCAAGGAGATCTTGCCATTGTGATCGGTGTAGGTGGTGTGGGTATTTATGGAGCGCTCATCGCCGGTATTACTGGTGCAAAAGTAATTGCACTAGATGTCAATGATCAAAAACTGGACACTGCCTACGCCTGTGGCGTGCATGCTATTCTCAATATAAAAGATTTAGATATAAAATCGATAAAAGCGGAGGTGAAAAGATTAGCGAGCGAGTTAAATGCTCCGCAATTAGGTTGGAAAATATTTGAGTTCAGTGGAACGAAAGCCGGTCAGGAACTTGCCTTTAACCTGATCACATACACCTCTACAGTTTCCATTGTCGGATTCACCATGGACAAAATCGAAGTAAGATTGAGTAATTTAATGGCTTTTGATGCTAAAATCATTGGAACCTGGGGCTGTCGCGCCGAACTCTACCCAGAAGTGCTTGAATTGATTCAAAACGACCAACTGAACTTATCGCAGTTTGTGCAAACGTTTCCTTTATCAGAAATAAATACTGTTTTCAAAAACACACTCGACAATAAATACAAAATCCGTTCGGTACTTGTTCCGGATTAATCTCACCAAATAAAATCAAAATGGAGCTAAAAAATCACAATCTTACTGAAACTCATTACAAGGATATCCTCTTTGAAAAGCGCCCTTGTTTGAATGCTAGTGGTGCAGCGATCGATGGATTATACAATGCATGGATCATACTAAATAACCCTGCTCAATTTAATTCATACACAACGAATGCTGTTAAAGAAATAATACTTGCATTCGGAGAAAGTTCTAATGACCGAAGTGTAGTTGCTGTTGTTTTTACTGCTGTAGGTGACAAAGCATTTTGCACCGGCGGCAACACAAAAGAATATGCGGAGTACTATTCCGGCAATCCGCAGGAATACTCACAATATATGCGGTTATTCAACGATATGGTCAGTGCCATACTAAAATGTGAAAAGCCTGTTATCTGCCGCGTGAATGGGATGCGTATTGGTGGTGGACAAGAAATTGGTATGGCCTGTGATTTCAGCGTTAGCAGTGATATGGCCAGATTCGGACAAGCGGGTCCAAAACATGGCAGCTCCCCGATTGGAGGGGCTACCGACTTTCTACCTTTGTTTATGGGTATTGAAAGAGCAATGGGTTCTCTCACGCTTTGCGAACCCTATTCAGCACATCAAGCATATTACTTCGGTGTGGTAAGTGATATTGTGCCTGTACTTAAACACAATGGAAAATTTATTGCTAATCCCATGGTGATAACAGACCGGTTGACTGATGAATATGGTAAGCTCATTTTTGGCAATCAAAAATCAGGTGACGAGTTGAAAAAAGCAAAAGAACTTATCGCCACGTGCGAAACTGATTTGAGCTTGTTGGATAATGCCGTGCATAGTTTAACTTTAAAAATACTGCATACTTTTCCAAACTGCACAATGAAAACCATTTCCGAAGTCCGAAAGTTTAAACTCGAGCATTGGGACAAGAACAAAGAGAGTAGCCGCGAGTGGCTTGCATTGAACATGATGACTGAGGCAAAAGCGGGCTTCAAGGCTTTCAACGAAGGACCGAAAAACAACAGGGAAATTGACTTTATTAAGCTTCGTCAATTGCTAGCCAAGGGTAAAGTTTGGGACGATGAAATGCATCAATTAATCTCTCCACAATATTTAACTGAAAAAGCATGAACAAAATACTCATCCGGTACACGCATGAAAATACGGTTGCCCGAATCCTTCTGAACGATGGTAAAGGAAATATTCTTGATCATCTCATGATGGAGGAATTGCAGACTCTCTTAAACGACTATAAGAACAGACCGGAACTCAAGCTAATACTCTTTGAAGGTGGGGGAAAACATTTCTCTTTTGGTGCAAGCGTAGAAGAGCACACAAAAGAAATGGCTCCTACTATGCTTCGCGGATTTCATCAATTGTTTTACTCGTTGCGTGACCTTGCCATTCCAACAGCCTGTCTCATCAGTGGGCAATGTCTGGGCGGTGGTCTTGAATTGGCATTAATGTGCAATTTTATGTTTGCAGATAAAACGGCAAAACTGGGTCAACCGGAAATTATCTTAGGTGTATTTCCTCCTCCCGCTTCTATTATACTACCGGAAAAAATAGGGCTGGCAAGAGCAGAAGAATTCCTTCTTACAGGAAAAACTGTAACGGCTGATGAAGCGAAAGCTATGGGCTTACTAAATGAAGTTTTTGCAGATAAAGAAAGTATGCTGACCGAAACCGAAAAATGGATTGAAACTAATTTCATACCAAAAAGCGCTACCTCCTTGCGGTATGCTGTGAGGGCTGCAAGAGTGAAATTCAATCATGTATTATCGAACTTCCTTCCGCAATTAGAAAATTTATATGTAAATCAACTCATGAATACGCCGGATGCCAATGAAGGCATTCAGGCCTTTCTTGAGAAAAGAAATCCGATATGGGAATCCTATAAAATTGAAATAAAATGAAAGCTATACACACCGTTGGAGTAGTTGGTGCCGGTATTATGGGTTCTGCATTGGCTCAGAAATTTATTCAGGAAGGATTCCGAGTCATCCTTGCTGACCGGGATGAAACCTATGTATTGCAGGGGCTGAAAAGAATTTCGGATATGTTGTCGGATGGCGAAAAGAAAAAAGTTTTTACAACAGAACAGGTTCGAACTTTCCTTGACCGCATCTCCACTACCACCTCACTTGACAAACTTCAAGAATGTGACCTCATTGTTGAGGCTATTTACGAGGACTTTAACGCAAAGTGCGATTTACTTAAAATTCTAAGTTCATTTGTTTCACCCACAACCATACTTGCTACAAATACATCATCGTTTTCCGTTACAGATCTGTCAGCATTTGTATCATACCCGGAACGCTTCATCGGTTTACATTACTTCTATCATGCTGCAAAAAACAGGCTGGTTGAAATAATTCCCGGTAAGCATACTCATCCAGCCACTTTAAACAGTGTAAAAAAATTCAGTGCTCTTTCCGGAAAAGATGCCATTATTACTAAAGATAAATATGGATTTGCCATCAATCGATTTTTTGTGCCTTGGTTAAACGAAGCGGTGAAACTTCTGGAGGAAGGAATAGGTACGATCGTTGAAATAGACACGATCTGTAAAAAGACATTTGGAATAGGCATGGGACCTTTTGAATTGATGAATGTTACAGGAATACCTATTGCACTACATGCACAGAAAACATTGGAAGCATTTGGAACATCCTACAAGGTGTCCGCTTTACTGGTAGAACAAGTGAAGAAAAAACTGAATTGGAATATTCCGGCTGCAAGGACTCAAATAATTAACGAAGACATTGAGCGGAAAGTGGTTTTACGAATGACAGGGGTAGTATTTTTTATTTGTTCTCAAATCCTTGAGGAGGGTGTCTGCTCTGCTACAGATCTTAACAAGGGTGCAAAAATTGGACTTAAATGGAGGAAAGGGCCGGTTGATTTAATGATTAAAGCGGGCACAAAAGAAGTAGAACAGATCGTGGATACTTATGCACGACAATATGGTGTTAAACCACCCATTGTATCTTCAGATCTTTGGAAACAAGAATTCATTTTAATTAATAAAATCGGAGGGCATGCCATTCTCACTTTTAACAGACCAGAGGAGCTCAATGCACTCAATGAAGAAGTAATAAAACAGTTGGAGGCTTGCTTTTCAGAAGCCGAATGGGATCCTTCTATTCACACGATATTTATTACCGGGACCGGAAAGGCCTTTGTGGCAGGTGCTGATATTAAATTTTTCGTAAAGAATATTAAAAATCATTCACTGGAAAAAATCATAGATTTTACCCGATTCGGGCACTCTGTATTCGAAAAAATAGATGTTTCATCAAAAAAGGTCGTAGTCATCTTGAATGGGCTGACACTTGGAGGCGGACTTGAACTCGCCCTTTGCGGTGATGTTATACTTGCTGTGGATAAAGCAACCATGGCATTCCCTGAAACAGGAATTGGAATATATCCGGGCTTAGGAGGAACCCAACGTACACAGAAGCGTATTGGTAAAGGACTCACTAAATATATGATCTTGACAGGCAAGACGCTTTCTGCCAAAGAAGCGGAAGAGATTGGAATAGTTGATGCTATTATTTCCGCTGAAGATTTGTTTGATATTACAGAAGGAACAAAGCCGATTCCCACCAAAATGATAAGGACTTTACCGGCCAAATGGAAAGCATATGCCGATTTGTTTTCCGAAAATTCATTCACCTCCATCATATCCCACCAATGCCAAAATAGTAGGATAGAGCAAACTGAACTTAATCATATTGGTAAACTGATGGGATATAAAGCACCTATCGCCATGCACATTGCTGAAGAACTTATTGAAAAGGGAATGGGACCTTCGTCCGAACTTGACAAATTGAATTCCATCTTCAGTACAAACGACGCCCTTTTGGGACTCAGTTCAATTGGGACCAAAGTTGTATTTACCGGACAATGAAAACGAATGAGCGTTTGAATCCACCTGAATTTTCAGCCATTTTCCTGATGGCCGGTAATTCAACACGCTTTGGAAAGACTAAAGCCTTTCTAAATTTCAATTCAAGCCAAAGTTTCCTGCAAAAACTGGTGAATGAATATATCGCTGCCGGAATTACTGAAATCCTATTAATTATCAATGATCGTATTGCTCATGAGACAAAAGAGCAGATTGCGAAAATTGGAGTGACAAAAGAAGTTACAATTTTAATAAACACCCATCCAGATCAAGGGAAGTTATCCAGTGTACTTCTTGGTATAAAGGCCATCCAATCAGGCAACAGTATTTTTTTGCAAAATCCGGACAATCCATTTACTACAAAATCCTTACTGGAGCAAATGATGAATGCCAACCGGAAAGGAAAATATATCGTACCTGTTTACCATGGTAAAAACGGACATCCTGTTCTCCTCTCTTTTGAAATGGCATCTCTTCTGTTTAATGAAAAGGATATGAATGCAAATATGCAATTGCTCTTACCAAAAAGTTCACGCATAGCAGTAGAGACTGACGACAAACAAATCCTTGCCAATATCAACACCATTGAAGAATACGGGAAATACTTTCAACATGAATGATGTCTTGGAAAAAGCTGATCAAGCTGTAAAACGCCGCGAAGCAATTGCCCTGTGCACAGTTGTTGAAACCGTTGGTTCAGTACCCATGAAGCCCGGCGCTAAACTTTTAGTATGGCAGGATGGAAGGAGCTATGGAACCATTGGAGGAGGAAATGTTGAAAAACAAGTAATCGATGATGCTGTTCAACTCATTTCACATGCTAAGTCTGAAACAAAAGAATACCATTTGCTTGCTTTAAAAATGTGCTGTGGTGGAACTATGAAAATATTTATCGACTCCCTACCTGTTAATCGACAACTACTGGTTTTCGGAGCAGGTCATATTGGAAAACATATCATAGATTTTGCAAACAAACTGCATTTTCAACCGATGGTGATTGATGAACGCGATGAATTTATCAATTCCATACAATTGCCGGCGGCTTCAAAACTGTCCTTATCGCATGAAGCGGCATTACCACTTCTGGTGTTTGATAGACATACCTACATCGTAATTTGTACACATCAGCACGAATATGACCGGGCTATTTTGTCCTATTGTATCCAAAAGCCACATGCCTATCTGGGTATGATTGGCAGTCGTCGAAAAGTGATTATTACCAAAAAACAATTCCTGCAACAAGCCATATGTACCGAGGAGCAATTGAACAAGGTAGATATGCCAATGGGATACGATCTGGGACAAAACAATCCGGCGGAAATTGCGTTAGGTATCATCGCCAAAATTCTTGCTACTGCAAATGGCAAGTCTTTAAATTCATTTACACAAAACAAAAATCATCATGAAACCTATAGCGATAGTGACAGGTGCGGCTAGTGGCATTGGGAAAGCCATTGCCTGGCGCTTAAAATGTGATGGTTTCTTTGTCGTTTTGGCTGATGAAGATGAAAACAAAGGACGTCTACTGGAAGATGAATGGGGCAAGGAACATTGTACATTCATCTATTGTAATATTACTGATGAAGTGTCTGTTGAAAAATTAATATCGAATACCGTTCAGAGCAATAATAAAATTGATGTGTTGGTTAATAATGCAGGTATCATCAGAGACCATGTCATCTGGCAAATGAGTACTGAAGATTTTGATAAGGTAATTGATGTAAATTTAAAAGGCACCTGGCTCATGTGCAGATCGGTTTCAAAAATTATGAAGGAACAACGGCAGGGACGAATTATAAATATTGCCAGCCGAGCCTGGTTGGGTAACCCCGGTCAATCTAACTATGCCGCTTCCAAAGCAGGAGTTATTGCCTTGACGCGGGTACTTGCCTTAGAACTTGGAAAATACAATGTCTATGTAAATGCTGTGGCACCGGGATTAATTGATACACCACTCACGCGAACGCTGAAAACGGAAGTATTGCAAAAACTGATTGAAGCACAACCCACAAAGAGTATTGGTCATGTAAACGATGTTGCCCATCTCGTTGCCTTTCTGGCTTCTCCGGAAACACATTTCATTACCGGCCAGACCATGTATGTTGATGGCGGCAAAAGTATAGGTGCAGGAATTTAAGGAGAAGAAATTGTTATGCGTAAATTCTCAGAAGTATCGGTCAAAAGGGCTGACCAACCCAAAGTCGGAAATGCATAAACCGACACCAAATAAGAGAAGGCAAAGGGACGCTGAAAACTGTTTAGAGTAAGCATTGATTTAAAATTTTGAAAAATGAAAAAAATAATTATCACACTTCTATTGACGCTAACAACAATTGTTGGTTTTAGTCAAAACATAACCTATTCAAAGGATTATAATGGAAATACAGTTGCAAAAGACCAATATGGAAATATTATTGCGACAGGTTCAACTAATTACAATGGTGATTTTGTTTGGAAAGACAAGTACGGAAATGTTATTAAAACAGAATCCAAAGATTACAATGGAAACACTGTTACTAAAGACAATTACGGTAATAGACAAAGTACGCAATCCACTAATTATAATGGAGACGAAGTAGTAAAAGATTCTTTTGGAAATATTTTATACACATTATCAGAAGACTATAATGGTAACATTGTTAAAAAAGACAAGTACGGAAATAAGTTAGGTACCTATAAGAAAGAGTATAATGGAAATTGGGTGTTTTATCCAAATTAAAAAAGAGATTATAGCAAAGACACAAAAAAATAATGGTACTTACACAATGGACAGTCAATGGTGTTACTAAATTAGAGAAAATGGAAAAAGGCAACAGACCAACAGGACTAATTGCTTACGAACTCGGCAGAAGCGAATATGTAATTCGTTCAAAAGCAAATGAACTTGGAATTTCCCTTAACCGACAAATAAAAGTCTATATTACAGACGGAAAAAATAAATCTACGCATAACAACAGCAGATTTGCAATAGGCGGGGTTTCGTGGTCCGCAGTCACATTTGTACAAAGTGGAAGTACAGGTCTCCGAATAAACATTTGTGGTGAAAATCCCACCCATCGTAAATCTGCAAAACGTTTGAATAATTAATTACACTGAAAGTAAAAAAAGTAATCCTATTCCGTTTGAGTGATGCCATAAGCAAATAAAAAACATAAGCCAAAAACATTCCGTAAAATGAAAATTCTTCACCTCACCGTTAACAGCAAAGAGTACACCGTTATTGCGAATGAGCATGACATGCTGTCAACTGTCATCAGGGAGAAAATAGGACTTACAGGAACCAAAATTGGTTGTTCACAAGGAAGTTGTGGAGCTTGTACAGTACTCGTGAATAACGAAGCCGTACTGAGCTGTATAACACCGGCCTTTCGCTTCGACCATGCGGAAATTACCACAATAGAAGGCTTATCACAAAACGGGGAACTTCATGCATTACAAGAGAAATTTGTAGAAAAGGGCGCCATCCAATGTGGCTTTTGCACACCCGGAATGATTATGACCTCGTTAGATTACATTCATAAACATCCTTCAACAACCAAGGAACAGATAAAGGAATCGTTAAGCGGAAATGTATGTAGATGTACGGGATACAAAAAAATAGTTGAAGCGGTGACCGCGTATGTACAGGATTTGCAAAAGGAAATACAATCCAACAATCTGAATAAGGAAGCCCCTTCCACACACGGAGTTGGAACGGGTCGTCCTTCCATTGAAGCCGGCAGGAAGGCGCAGGGAACTGCCGATTATGCGGATGATTACATGGTAAAAGATGCATTACATGTAAAATTTGTAAGGAGTTTATATCCTCATGCGTACATAAAGAAAATAGATACTGATAAAGCGGAAGATATTAATGGAGTACGTTACATTGCTGTTGGCCTAGAGCTTCCGGTAAAATTCGGTGTGCTACCCATCTCACAGGATGAGCCGGCAATGGCAATAGAAAAAACAAGATACATTGGTGAAATAGTTGCCGCAGTAGCAGCAGATACTGAATCAATTGCCGAAGAAGCCTGCCGTCTGATAGAAGTGCATTACGATCCTATCAAAGCCTATCTTACCATCGACGATTCATTAGCAGATGCCGGTGAAAATGAAAGAATACATTCCTATGGTAAACTAAACAATAATATACATAAAAAAGCAGAGCTCCGTTTTGGAAATCAGCAGGAAGGATTAGAGGAGGCAGAAATCATCAGTAAGATGAGTTTTGAAACGGAAGGTGTCAACCATGGATTTACAGAACCACATGCTGCTGTTGCCTGGTGGGATGAAAATGGACTGACAATGGTTTCCTCCACTCAGGTAACGCACTATCTTCACCGTACACTTGCAAAAACACTTGAAGTTCCACTTCATAGAGTGCGGGTAATCAAACCACATGTAGGCGGCGGATTTGGAGGTAAAGGAGATCCTTTTCCTCATGAAATTATTGTAGCACATATCGCTCGTAAAACAGGAAAGCCGGTTAGGGTGAAGCTAACCCGTGAAGAGGTGTTTTTGACCAATCATGGTCGGCACCCATCCCGGTTAACTTTACAATTAGGTGCAGATAAAGAAGGTAATTTTAAAGTGCTCGATGCGGATATCGCCATTGATGGAGGGGCTTACGGAAGTTTCGGTGTAGTTACTTCTTATTATAATGGTGTTTTATTACAGGCGCCTTATAAACTCGACAATTTCGGCTTTAGAACTTTTCGTGTATATACCAACAAACCGCAATGCGGTGCAATGCGTGGACATGGAGCTGTTAATTCCCGTTTTGCTGTAGAAAGTCTGATCGACGATATTGCTCACCGGCTCAAGATGGATCCGGTACAGATACGCATGAAAAATTTTTTGAATTCAAATACACTAACGGTAGGCCAGTACCGAATAACATCCAACGGCAGCCGCGAGTCCCTTCAAAAAGTGGCAGAACAATCTTCATGGGATACGCGTCACGGGAAAATGGAATACGGCCATGGCCTCGGCGTGGGTTGCGGATTCTTTATCAGCGGCAGTGCGTTGCCTATTATTTGGAATGAACTTCCGCAATCAACGGTGCACTTAAAAGTAGATTTTGACGGAAGGGTACTGATCACATCCGGTGCCAATGATATTGGACAAGGAAGCGACACAATGCTAGCCATCATTGTAGGCGAAGTCCTGGGCATTTCTCCTGATAAAATAGTTGTAGTGGCTGCAGACACGCTTTTAACACCTGTTGATTTGGGTAGCTATTCTTCCAGGGTAACATTCATGGCCGGCAATGCAGCGAAGGATGCAGCTGAAAACCTTAAAAAAGAAATTATCAGTGCTATTGTCGTGAAAAAAGGAATAGCGCCGGAAGAACTGAACTTCTCCGGTAACTGCATTTTCAGCAATGATAAGTCCATCCACATGGAATGGCTTGAAGCCATTGAAATCCTTACAGCCGGCCAAGGAGCAGTCAATGTAAGCGGTAAATATATTTCACCAAAGTTGGGCGGCGATTTCAAAGGTGCAGGTGCCGGATTGAGTCCCTCCTATTCTTTTGGTGCTTGTGTTGCAGAGGTAAAAGTAGATCTGGAAACCGGACATGTCAAACTATTACAGGTGTGGGGTGCGCATGATTGTGGCAAGGCCTTGAATCCTCTCGCTGTGGAAGGACAGCTCGAAGGTTCCTGGCATATGGGTATTGGACAGGCGATGTGTGAAGAGATGAAATATTTTAATGGCCTGCTTGTTAATAATAATTTCCTCGACTACAAAATTCCCACTACACTTGACACCCCTGAATTCAGTACGAATATTATAGAATCAATTGATCCGGAAGGACCTTTCGGTGCAAAAGAATGCGGTGAAGGAGCTTTGCATCCGGTTATACCTGCAATAGCCAATGCCATATATGATGCAGTAGGAGTTCGCATCACACGGTTACCTATACGTTCTGAAGACGTACTGCATCTGATGAAGAAAAACGAGATTGCTCAACGTGAAATAAGTTGAATATGTTAAAGCAGGAGAAATATATACGAACCACTTCGGTGCAGGAAGCGATTGAAATCGGATTAGCACACATTTCTTCCTTCCGCTATTTAGCGGGTGGGACAGATGTGGTCGTAAATAAATTTCAAGGAAATGAAACTGCGCCTTGCCTGATCGACCTTACCGGAATTAAAGAGCTAAAGGAGATAAATGTTACCGGTGATTCTATTCGTATCGGGTCCTTAGTCCGTTTGGATGAATTAGCGGATACTTCCGAAATTGTAGCCCACTTCCCTGCTTTGATTACTGCGGCAAAATCTGTCGCTTCACCCGTCATCAGAAAAACAGCAACTTTAGGTGGAAATTTACTATGTGAAAACCGATGTGTTTTTTACAATCAGAGTGAATGGTGGCGAAAAGCAGTTGGATTCTGCCTTAAATGTGATGGTGACATTTGCATAGCTACAGGCGGTAAAAAAAACTGTTTCTCAAAAATTGTATCCGATACTGCTCCTGTTTTGATTGCCTTGAATGCGCATATTGAAATCGCTGAAAAGGACGGAATAAAAATGGTGCCCTTACAACAACTTTACACCGGCAATGGAATCAATCCACGTGAAATCAGTAATCATTCTATCATTACATCCATACACTTGAAACTTAAACAAAATATCAACTGTGTATTTAAAAAACTTAGGCCACGGGAAGCAGTTGATTTCACTTCATTAACAACTGCAGTATCTATCGATGATAAAGAAAAAATACGCATTGTATTAGGTGGAGTAGATCCCGGTCCGGTGCTCATTGAAGCTGCCTTACCAATGAATTCAGAGGAAATCATTAAAGTCGCAGTCAAGAAATGCAGGATTGTGGATAATGACTATTACACAAGAGGATACCGAAAAGAAATGATACGTGTTTTTCTTCAACGAAGTTTTAAAGAATTAAATATCAACTAAAAATATTCAATACTATGAACAAAGCCATACAAATGCTGTTTGAAGAACATTCAAAAATAGTGAATGCCATTGATAGTATTAACCGAATCAAGCCAATGATTCAATCAAATCCCAATCAATTTTATGAACTGACCACAGAGCTCCTCCACTTCTTCCGGAAATATGCTGATGGCTATCATCATCACAAAGAAGAGATCATTCTCTTTCCCTTGATGAACAAGAAAAATGAATTACTTGCCGAAGGCGTGGTGGCAGAGATGTTTAGCCAGCACGAAGAATTCAGGGAGATGATATCCAACATTGAAAAATCACTGAACGAACGAAATTTCGAAATCAGCCATAAACTATTGGTGGAGTATACAGATGCACTACTGGATCATATTGCAGTTGAAAACGAAGAAGTGTTTATGATTGCTGAATCCTTGTTAACAGATGCGGAGCTAGAAAAAATGTATTTCGATTTTCAGGATACGGACCGACAGTTGGGAACAGGCTTAAAAGCGGAATGGGAAGAATGGGTGGAATCACTGCGAGGCAAACTACACATGGCAGAATAGTCCACATTACAAATAAACGAATTCCCTTCGATGGATGAAAACATCCTTTGCTTCATTGGTGAAAACACCAACCTTACTTTGTGTGTGACAGTTAACAATCAACCGCATTGTGCAAACTGCTTTTACGCATTCTGCGAAGAAAATACGACATTAGTGTTTAAATCTGACCCACAGACTTTGCACATACAACTTGCACTTAAAAATCCACTATTAGCCGGCACCATCCTTCCCGACATGCTGAACATTAAAGCACTACGCGGAATACAATTCAAAGGATATTTGATTTCATCGGAACAGATTACAGATGTACAAACTACCTCTTTTCAGGAAATCTATTACAGTAAATTCCCCTATGCCATCCATCATCATGGTGTAATTTGGGCTATTCGTCTCCTTGAAATTAAAATGACTGACAACACTCTGGGATTCGGAAAAAAACTGCATTGGAAAAGGGCATGAAGCATTTAAAGAATTGCTGATACCGACTCCAATGCCCAATAATCAAAAAAATATCTCCACATCCCTTCTTGGAGCAAGGTTTTAATATCCACTCTTCATGAATCATTCTCCCTCCTCATTTTCAGCTTTCCCTTTGAAAGAACTGCAATCGGCAACCGACAACCTCTATACTTAATGTAAATTCTAAAACCATCCACCCTTCACCCCGGGTGATATTAATCATAAAAATAGATCTTGCAATTCTCAATAATATTTCCCATATTTCGCGTTGAAATCCCTTAGATGGGTTCTTATTAATTCAGAAAGCTCGACTCCCTGTGAACAAGTTGTGGTGGAAAGGTTTTGCCTTTTAGTTCTTTTTTAAAATTTTTTATTCCATTTTTCAATGCCAATATTTTTTTATAAAGAGTCAACATCAATTAGAAAAACAGGCCTCATAGCTATTTAATTAAAATTATTACCATTGTAATAATCCACTAAATAAAACAACATGAAAGCACAAACATATTTCAGAAAGATGTGCCGGGAGAACTTTAAAACTAAATTGATAGGCGTTTTCCTGTTGCTATTAACCGGACCCATACATGAAGTATTCGCCCAGCTTCAACCATGGAAAGACGCTTTGTCTGAAAATTTTGTACGGGAAGAAAACACCGTCACACCTGTTAGATTTCGGCTGGTAGAGCTTGACCTCCCCTTCCTTAAAACGATATTAAGGAAAGCTCCTCTTGAGTATTCGGCAAATGCAGAAGCTGAAAAGCTGATGATCGAATTCCCCATGCCGGACGGAAGAAATGTGCTTTTCAGCGTAATGGAATCACCGATCCTGGAGCGACCGGAAAAATATCCCTATATTAAAACATATATCGCCACGTCTACAGATGCTACCATGCGATTTGATCTTACTCCCTCGGGCTTCCATGCTATGATAAGTTCATCTGAATATGGAACTGCATATATTGATCCCTGTTCATCAAAAGGTGGAAACCAATATTACTCTTACTATAGAAAAGAGCTTCCTGCTTCTCCGGTGTTATCGCGATGTTTGAACGACGAACAAATGAACCGGCATGATTATATTAGAACTAATCGAAAAAATAAAAAATCATCTGAAAAAGAACCTCATCAAAATCAGGAACGAAGTTCAGGCACTCAGCTGAGAACATATCGGCTTGCAATGACAGCAGACACCTCGTACTGCAATTATTTTGGCAATACAGATTCTGCCATTATGTCCAATATTGTAATTGCTATAAACCGGGTGAATCAAGTGTATGAATCTGAAGTTGATATTCGGTTTATTATCATCGGCAATAACGATCAATTATTCTTAGATCCCCCACTTGGGCTGGGTGCTCCAACAACCGCTTCACTTTTAAGAAATCAGGTAATTACTGATTCCATTATTGGTACTGCCAATTACGATATCGGCCATTATTTCACAATAAGCACCGGAGGTTTAGCTTACCATGGCGTCACATGCAGTCCCGGTTGGAAGGCACAAGGGGGTACCGGTCGTCCTATACCGGTAGGTGATGCCTTTTTTGTGGATTATGTTTGTCATGAGATGGGGCATCAAATGAACGCACATCATACCTATAATCAGATTTCAGGAAATTGCGTGATTGGCCAATGGATATCAGCCACTGCCTTTGAACCGGGAAGCGGAAGTACGATCATGAGTTATGCCGGCATATGTAGTGCTGCTAATCTTCAGCTAAACAGTGATCCTCATTTCCATACCGGAAGTTTCGATGAAATCATTACTTATACACAAACAGATTCCGGAAATACCTGTGCTTCCGTCATTGCCACAGGCAACACTCCTCCTGCACTAATTTCCGGTATTGACTACAGTATTCCGACTGAGACACCCTTCTTTTTGAGCGGAACAGGTTCAGATGCTAATGGCGATGCCATCACGTATTGTTGGGAAGAAATTGACACCGGCCCAAATGGTGTATGGAATATGCCTTCAGGGAATGCTCCGGCATTCAGATCATTTTTACCAACAGCAGATTCGGTCCGAATATTTCCAAAAATAGAAGCACTAGTTCGTGACACCACCTATATTGGTGAAATACTTCCTTCCTATGCACGAATATTGAATTTCAGACTAACGGTGAGAGATAACCGGGCAGGCGGAAGTGGCGTAACGTATAATGATGCTCCCAAATTAGTTTCACTAGTAACAGGAGGTCCTTTTCATGTCATGGTCCCAAATGTTTCCATGAATTGGAAAGCAGAAAGTATAGATACTGTGAAATGGAACCCGGGCATCAGCATTGTTGCGCCTGTCAGTTGTGCCCTGGTTGACATCTACCTCTCTGTGGACAGCGGATATACCTATCCTTATTTGCTAAAATCACATATCCTAAATGATGGCATTGAAGCAGTGCTTGTGCTTGATACGCTTACAGATAAAGCCAGAATCAAAGTTCAATCGGTTGGAAATATCTTCTTCGATATCTCCAATAAGAATTTTTCAATTATAAACAACCCTATAGCAGTATCGGCTATAGTTACTCCTGTCTCCTGCTTTGGTCTCGGTAACGGAACTATTGACCAAACTATCAGTGGGGCCTTTCCTCCGGTTACACATCATTGGAGTAATGGTGCCATTTCGGAAGACATCGGTGGGTTAGCTCCCGGCTTCTATACCGATACCATACAAGATGGTTTTGATGAAAAACACATCATCTCCTATTATATTACCGAACCTTCGTTGTTAATGACTACATGTACTTCGACAGCAGCTACCTGCTCTTATCTGGCAGATGGAAATTGCAGCTCTATCACCAGCGGAGGGTCCGGCCCCTATTCTTATCTTTGGAGCAATGGAGATACTACAGCCATTGCAGATGCTTTGATGGCCTCAACCTATTCTGTTATTGTCACTGATATAAATGGCTGCACCGTATCCTGCAGTACTACGGTAAGTGCTCCGCCTCCCATTGTTGCAACCATTTTAGGCATTGATCCCATTCCTTGTGCTGGAGGGCATGGTTGTGTAATGGTGAGTGCTTCCGGTGGTATTCCACCCTATTCCAACACGGGTACGCTCTGCGGCCTCTTTGCCGGGCATCATGATATCATTGTAACCGACGTTTCCGGTTGCGCTTCCTTACCTGTGGGTGTGGATTTAGTGGAACCCAGTATGCTTTCACTGGTGCTCACACAACTCGCTCCCATATATTGTCATGGCAATACCACCTGCATCAATATAACACCAACCGGAGGTACTCCGCCATATGTTCCTTATCCATTCCCGGTAACTTTATGCGGAGTTCCGGCGGGAGTGCATTTTTATAATATTGTAGATTCAAAAGGTTGTATTGGTGTTTCCAGTATTTCCATAGCTGAACCACCTGAATTAATTGCTGCCTGTGGAGGACAAGATGTAGTTTGTCATGGTGATTCGAATGGGGTGGCTTTTGTGCTGTCATCCGGTGGTACTCCTGCTTACACCTATGCGTGGTCGGAAGGAAGTACAAGTCCGGGGATTAGTTCCCTCGCTCCCGGAATCTATAACGTGACGGTTTATGATGTATTTGGATGTTATAGCAACTGCAGTTATACGGTAGATGAACCCGATGCACTAGTTTTAAATTGTACAGGTAGTGATCTGCTCTGTAGTGATGACGATGACGGTACTGCATTCGTGTTGGCCACAGGCGGAGTTACTCCTCTTGTTTATGATTGGGAAAATGGAAATACAACACCGGGAATATCCGGGCTCGTCAAGGGAAATTATACAGTTGTTGTTAGTGATGCCAATAACTGCATAGACAGTTGCACAGCGATAATTACAGCTCCCGATACATTGATTGCTATGTGCACTGTTACTGCTGATGAATCCTGCCCCGGTGATGCGAATGGTGAAATAGTTGTAACAGCTACCGGTGGCACCGCCCCTTATGGAGGTACGGGAACATTTAACAATCTTGTACCAGGTCCCTATACATACATGGTAACCGATAACAATTCCTGTCAGGCTTCCTGTACTTCTATTATTTCTACTTTATTCTCGGTTTCTGTAGCTCCAACTTCGGTTACAAGTGATGCCATTGCCAATACGGCTTGTTCGGGAAATTCAGTGACACTCACAGTTCATAGTGGTTCATTGGGCTCCGGTGCTTCATGGCAATGGTATAAATCCGGTTGCGGCTCCGGCCTGCCTATTGGTAGCGGGAATTCCATCTCCGTCCTTCCTGTCTCCGCCGGAGCGCATCATTATTATGTACGTGCAGAAGGAGTTTGTGATACCACATCCTGCGCTTCTATTGTGATCACAGCTGTTTCTTCTATTACCCCATTCTTAATATCGGGCATTGATTCCATTTGTACCACTTCGACACTTCTTATAGGTTACAGCGTTTTGCCTTCAACCACAGGAACAACTTATTTATGGACGGCACCGGTAGGAGCTGTCATTACCGGTGGGCAGGGGACAGGGCTAATTTCTGTCAATTATACTTCTTCAGCAATCGCGAATGGGATTAATGGACCACTGTGCGTCACCGCTACCGGAGCCTGTTACGATACGCTTTCAAGTTGTATTTCTTTAAATATTAATTCAGTGATCCCGGTTACACCTCCCTCTATCAGCGGCCCATCCAAATTATGTCCGGGAGATATAGCCACCTATTCAATTGCTCCTGTTTTTCGTACGAATCAATACAAGTGGAATCTTCCGGGAGGGATGACTTTTCTTTCTAATGAGCATGCCAATATTATTTCTGCTGCAGCCGGTCCATCTTATACCGGCGGAACTTTATATGTAACGGCTACGAATAGCTGCGGACAGAGTCCGACAAGGGCTAAAACACTTTTATTTAATTTGCCTTTACAACCAAAACCCATCACCGGCATTACTGCGGGTCTTTGCGGAATCAGTGGTGCTGTGTTTTCAACTGTTGGGGCATCCGGTGCTACTTCCTATAGCTGGACAGTACCTCCTGCACTAACTATTATAGGAGGCGCAGGAACTGCTACCATTACAGTCGACGCCTTACCTTCTTTTACAACGGGGACGATCACTGTAGCAGGAATGAACGCCTGCGGGATCGGAACATCCAGAACATTAAATAGTATTGGAGCACCGCCCAAACCCTCTGTCGTTTCGGGAGACATTACGATTTGTCCGGGGCAAAGTGGAGAACTATACGCTGTGGCCACTGTGCCCTCCACGAGTACGTATGAATGGGTCGTGCCCGGTGGTGTTGCCATTGTAGGAGGACAAGGAACTAAATTCCTCACCGTAAATTACAGCACAACTCCGGCAACAAGTCAGGTTATTTCCGTGAGAGGTATCAATTCATGTGGAACGGGAGCATGGAGAAGTCTGTCGGGCATATCCATTGATTCCGCTTATTGTGGTGCTAAGATGAATGGATTTATTGCAGCGAATACACTTCTCCCAATGGAAATATATCCGAATCCGGCTTCAAATCATTTCATCATCCAATTTATTTCAACTGAACGAAATAACTATTTGCTGAAAATCAGTGATGTCAGTGGCCGGACTTTGTTTACCCATTCTGCCTATTCCAAAGAAGGAGATAACAAGCTGGAGTTCTTTAATGACTTCCTGACAACAGGTTGGTATATGGTAGAATTACACACACAGCGATCTGCGCAAATTGGTAAACTATTGATAGAATAAAATCACCTGATCAAAAATCAACACGCTCTTTCTTGCAAAATAAATGGTAAGTATGGTCATTCCATTCTTACTCTATCGCCAAAATAAATAAACTAAAAATCGGGTCTTCATACATTGCTATAGTAATCAAGAGTATTTCGTTATAAAACAAAATAAAAAACCAATGAATAGTGGCTACTTACTATTTCTGATATCTTTCCTTTGATTGTTAAATTTTAACCTATAACTTTCGAATCTGAATCAGAAAAATAGTTTACACTATTTTAATTATCCTATCATTATGAACATGAAATGCACCCTACTCTTTGTTTCGCTTACTGCCTTAATTCTAATGCCTGCTGCCTCCAACGCTCAATGTCCTTCCGGTTGCAATCCACTCAGCGGCGGTTATTTCATCAGTTATGTACCTCAATGTTATGGAGAAAATTATCAGGTAACTTTTCAGGCTGCTTTTGAATATGCCTATGATTGCAATGGGGGTTGGTGGCCATGGTATACCAATAACTTTACTTTTTCAGCGGATTTCAATACTACCTATTGCGCTACATTGTATTCTACTTGTTATTCCTCGAGCCCCTTTCAATATTGCTGTGACTGGGATATTAACAACAACTGCATTCAATACTGTCTCGATTGCAACACCTCCTCTTATCAAATACAACAGACTACGCAGGTAACTACAGGTAGTGCGCCTATATGTAACATATCTGTAAGTGCAACCAAAACAGATGCATCCGGCTTTGGTCTTGGCTGTTCCCCTGGATCAATAACAGTGTCCGCCTCCACCAATGCCTGTAATGGTTGGTATGCATTTATCGAACGCTTAAATGATGAATTCGGCCCTCAGACATTCAGTGGCTATGTAGACTCATCAAACCCTACACTGGGTGGCCTTCAAAATGGAACGTATTTGATTACGGCTTATTCCAACCCCGGAGGTTGTCAAGCAACAACTTCGATCATCGTTGGACAAAATAATTGCCAAATGGATGTTAGTACTTCTGTTAATAACCCTCTTATAGCTGGCTGTAATAATGGCGAAATAAAAATCAGTGCCATTACAAACAATTGCCAGGGTTATCAGTCCACATTGATGACCACTGATAGTGTCACGGTAACCTCATGCATTTCTGTTTCCGGTGATACTTGTTCTTTCTTGTTTTTACCTCCCGGAAATTATTTAATAAAAACAACAGATTATCCATATGCGCTCAGTTCCTGTACCAGATGGAATGCAATCACCATCGCCGATGCTCCCTGTGTAAGCCCCTGGACCATCTCTGCTACATCAGCAAGCGGATATGGCTGTAACGATGGAAGTTTTACCATCCGAGATACTACAACGAATTGCACCAATTTCTCTCCAGTGAGCATCTATCAATTTACTAAGCAAAATTATTATACCTATCTGTACTTATTCAATTACATCGACAAAGAATTCAATTATCCCGGATGGCCACCCGGTTGGTATTTCTTCAATGCAACTGCTGGTTATACCAATTACTATGGCCAATACATCTCCTGCGATATTTGGGATTCTATTTATATTGAACCTTCCTGCATACTCACTACCTCCTATTTTACTTCACCTGCAAGTGTTACCGGTTGTCCGAACGGAGAAATTAATGTGACCGCTACCACCAATGCCTGTTCCGGATATACGGCCGATATTTTAAGCACAACAGATAGCTCTACCATCTTTGCACAACAAACTGCAGCAAGTGGAGTCGCCATTAACTGGAACACTGTTCCGCCCGGAAATTATTTAGTACGCATCCGAACCAATCCTTTTTATGACACCCTATGTGAAGAGATTATTCCCATCACCATCGCCGACGCTCCTTGTGTAAGTCCCTGGACCATCTCTGCTACATCGGCAAGCGGATATGGCTGTTACGATGGAAGTTTTACTATCCGAGATACGACGACAAACTGCACTAATTTTTCTACAGTTAGCATCTATCAATTCAACAAGCAGAATTATTACACCTATCTGTACTTAGCCAATTACCCTGATAAAGAATTCAATTATCCCGGACTGCCTCCCGGATGGTATTTCTTCAATGCAACTGCAGGTTATACCAATTACTATGGCCAATACATCTCCTGCGATATATGGGATTCCATTTACATTGAACCTGCTTGCATCCTCACAGCCACCTATTCTACTTCACCTGCCAGCGTGGCCGGTTGCTTCAATGGTGAGATAAAAGTCACCGCCACTACCAATGCCTGTTATGGGTACTCAGCCGATATTTTAAGTACCACTGACAGCTCCACTATCTTTGCCCAGCAAGCTGCAGCAAGCGGCGTTGAACTTAGCTGGAATACCATTCCTCCCGGAAACTATCTATTACGCATCCGAACATCTCCTTTCTACGATACTTTCTGCGAAGAAATTATCCCTTTCACCATCGCCGACGCTCCTTGTGTAAGTCCCTGGACCATCTCTGCTACATCGGCAAGCGGATATGGCTGTTACGATGGAAGTTTTACTATCCGAGATACGACGACAAACTGCACTAATTTTTCTACAGTTAGCATCTATCAATTCAACAAGCAGAATTATTACACCTATCTGTACTTAGCCAATTACCCTGATAAAGAATTCAATTATCCCGGACTGCCTCCCGGATGGTATTTCTTCAATGCAACTGCAGGTTATACCAATTACTATGGCCAATACATCTCCTGCGATATTTGGGATTCTGTCTATATTGCTCCGAGTTGTTCGATTCAAACAACTTACAACATTGTTAGTGGTTGCGGGGTTTCCATCTTAGCTTCCACTTCAATAACGAATAGCTGCAATGGTCATCTTGCTAATTTATCGGATAGTGCAGGGAATTTATTGTACAGCATTTATAACACTTCAGGAGTGACCACATTCTTCAATAATCTGATTGATGGAACATATATTTTAACTATCACCTCCATACCACAAGGTTGTCAAACAACGGATACTATGCAAGTAACTGCGGATATTCCTAATATTTATTTTGCGGATAATGATGGGGACAATTTCGGAAATCCGGCTTTAAGCACATTTGCCTGTACAGCACCTATAGGTTATGTAACAGACTCCACCGATTGTGATGATACCAATCCGGGTGTTAATCCACTCGCTTCTGAAATCAACAATGGAATTGATGATAATTGCAATGGAAATACGGATGAATTTACAAGTATAACATTACACTTAAAAATCTATATTGAAGGTTATTATTTGGGAAATGGAGTAATGTCCGCAGTTCTTGACCCATTTACTCTACCCAATATATGTGACAGTATCACCGTTGTTTTACGTGAACCCATAGCACCTTTCAGCCCCATTCATTCTACATCATCCATCATCGATATCAATGGAAATGGTGTGTTTAACTTTCCCGCTGCAGTAAACAATCAATTGTATTATATTGAAGTAATTAACAGGAACACCATTGCAACCTGGTCAAAGCTACCTATCCTGTTTGATTCCCCTGTATTAAATTATGATTTTACTGATTAATTAATCTAAGTCTTGAAAAAGCTAAACTTATTCCGGTGTAAAAGTCATACTACTTCTAATGGAGTGAAATTCCATTAAACCTAAGCTCATATGTCATAAATACTCAAAAATTTATATTCACATCCACCGTATCCAATCCGTTGACAATCCCGGAAATAAGGGAATCAATGTCATTTCCCGTGATGCCATCGTTTTCAGTTAAAAATGTTGCCTTCCTTTCTGATAATTTATATCCATCCAGCGGCATAACAGAACCGATTTCCGGATCATAATTATCCGGAAAATTAAATACGGCCAATGGGTTGCAAATGCTTTTACTGAAAGAGAAATAGGTGTAAACTCAGGGTGGAGTGGCAACACATCATTGATATAAAGACAAAGCCATCCGGTGGGTTGTAGCGTGACTTCAATACCGGGTAAACCAGTCACGCCTAAACTACTGCAGGATTCTTTGTAAGGCATATTCGGCACATTACAACAAACACCTATTGATGTATAGGTAGATGCCATAAGTTCAATATATTTCTTTCTAAGAAAAGTACAGTAACCCGATGAATCCGTGTAAAAAGAATCAATCCTCGCTTCATAGGGCGCTGTTCCAAAACCTCCTCCCCAATACCCTTTCACCACCACTTTAGCATCGGGAATGGGATTACCCGTATGGAATTCTATTACTTTCACATAAATGGACTCATCCACTTGATAATAGGGCGGGGTGTCATCTTCACAGGAAAAAATGGAGAGGATAAAGAAGCCGGAAAAAATACATAGAACTTGATTAAATGTACGCCTTTTCATAAGTTATTTCATTTAAATGTACTTTAAACTGGAATGAGTTCCTTCAGTTGCTCCAAATTTCATTACTGCTAAAGTATACAAACTATTAAATTCATCATTAAAATCGGATAACATCGCGCAATTTACCATAAAACCTTTCTGTTAGGTGCTAATATTCTTCTATTTATATCCGTCTACTAAATGGCCCTAAAGAAAGTTGGACATTAACAAAATAAATACTTTACAGGATTCTCCAAAATATTAGTGATGGATAATCAATGCTATTGATCGTTGAATTCCGGCTTTCATCAAATTTACATAAATTTACTGATGAATTAAGCGTTATTGTCAAAACATTCGTCCCTTTCCGTTCTTTCTTACCGGACAATTCATATCCGAAAGTTAATAAAAATCCATTCATTTCAACCAAATTAATTTTATGTCATCTTCTACCGATAAAACAACCGCAGCATTAAAGGCCATCATAGCCTTGCGAAATCCGGCTACATTGATTGAAGAAATTCAACATAAGGCGGATCAGGAATTAACTGTCCAATCCTTGCCTGTTGAATTGTCTGCTTCAGCAGAAGGTATTCAAAGCCGTCATGAATTTCTCCGTAATAAAACAGGGAAAGCAATCACTTACCTCAGCGGCAAAAATCAATTTTCTTCTTTGGAACAATTGAATGGCAATATTGAAAATTATATTGGCATGTCGATGGTACCTACCGGAGTAATTGGTCCATTGCGGGTGATTGGTTCAGCGGCAGATGGGGATTACTATGTTCCTCTTGCTACGAGCGAGGGAGCTCTTGTTGCTTCTTATCACCGCGGGGCGAAAGCTTGCTTCCTTGCGGGAGGGGCTACTTCTATTTGTCTGGTGGAAGGTGTACAGCGAAGCCCTTTGTTTAAGTTTAAAAATATCGCTGAACTCGGGCAGTTTCTCATCTGGCTCTTGCCACAAATGGAGGAATTCAAAAAAATCGTTGGAAGTACCAGCAGGTATGCGTCATTGACAGACATGCAGTCGAATATCGAAGGCAATCAACTTATTCTCACCTTTGAATACCATACCGGTGATGCTTCCGGACAGAACATGGTGACGATGTGTACCGATGCGATCTGCCAGTATATCATTGAGAATAGCCCTGTTCAGCCTGTATTCTGGTTTATTGAAAGCAATTATTCCGGCGATAAGAAAGCGACTTCGCGGTCATTCAGTAACGTTAGAGGAAAAAAAGTAACCGCAGAGATTACGCTTTCAGAAAAAATTGTAACTGAAGTATTGAAGACCTCGCCACAGGCCATGTCAGCTTATTGGATCTCCTCCACACTGGGCATTATTCAAAGTGGTGCTATCGGTGCACAGGGACATTATGCGAATGGATTGGCCGCTTTATTTCTTGCTACCGGTCAAGATGTAGCCTGTGTTTCTGAAGCTTCAATAGGTATCACCAGAATGGAAGTCACCGCTGCAGGAGATCTATATGCGAGTGTAACCCTTCCAAATTTAATTGTAGGTACTGTGGGTGGCGGAACCGGACTGCCTACTCAAAAAGAATGTCTGGAGCTCATGGATTGTTATGGTGTGGGCAATGCCCGAAAATATGCGGAGATTTGCGGGGCATTGATTCTCGCAGGTGAATTGTCAATTGCAGCAGCTTTATCCGCCGGTCATTTTACTTCCGCTCATAAAAAATTCGGAAGAAAGAAATGAGTGGCCATAAAATGCAGAATGAGTTTAGTGTACATGCTGAAAACACGGCTTCATTCGGTAGACGATTTTACATCTATCAGAAAGAACGATTTCCATTGCTTGGACATGGCCTATTGGTGAGCGCCTTTAGCTTTTCCGCTACGGCCTATTCCAGGCTCTGCAGGGGAGCTGTTGGATTTATTCCCTGGCCGACGTTCCTGATTGGTATATTCACCACCGTTAGCCTCTTCCTGCTCGTGAGGATTTTTGATGAATTCAAAGACGCGGAAGATGATGCAAAGTACCGTAAAAATCTACCCGTACCCAGGGGATTAGTGTCTCTGAAAGAACTGGGAATTGTAGGTGCTATTTTGATACTATTACAAATCACGATCAACTTCATTTTCCTGCCAAAGATGTTGTTGATCTATTTTATCATCATTGCCTACCTCTCATTGATGGGTAAGGAGTTTTTTGCTGCCAGCTGGCTCAAGAAACACCAATTTTGGTATGTAACCTCTCATATGTTTATCATTCCGCTGATCGATATTTATTCCAGTGGTCTTGACTGGCTATTGGAAGGTGTAGAAGCACCCGTTGGATTATTGTTTTTCTTTGCCGTATCTTATATGAACGGAATTGTAATAGAAACCGGACGAAAAATACGCCGACCGGAAGACGAAGCAGAAGGTGTACTGACCTATACGTCGATGCTTGGAACGAATCGTGGTGTTTTTCTTTGGTTAACTTCACTAATGGTCACTTTGCTCTTAAGCATTGCCGCTTGTAACTATGCAGGATTTGGAACCACCGCCTTCATCGTGCTGGGAATTGTTTTCATATTTTGCGCAACACCGGCCTTGCTCTTCCTGAAAAACAAAACGGCAAGCTTTGCGAAAATGATTGAAAAAGCTTCCGGCATCTGGACGATTGCCATGTATCTGACCCTGGGCGCGGCGCCTATGTTGTCTAAATTATTTTCCGGTACATGATTTCTCTTTCATCTGAAAATAAGTCAGACCTTCAGCGATTCCATATTGGTGGAAAAGCCGGTAATCTGTTCCGTTTGCAAGAACTTGGGTTAAATGTGCCTCGCTTTATTGTAATTCCTCAGGAAGTTTTACACCACTCTATTCCGGAAAGCATTCGCAACTCCGATCCTGAAATTATTCGCAAATTTATCCGGGATATTCACATCAGTCAGGAAGAAATTGAGGAATTGCTTAAAGGATTCCCCTCTAAAGGATATTATGCGGTGCGATCCTCTGCCATTGACGAAGATGGGGCAGCTTTTTCATTTGCCGGACAATTTGAAAGTCATTTATATGTTACAAGAGCTGACCTTGCTGAAAAAATAAAGTCTGTTTGGTGTTCAGCATTCTCTGAGCGGGTTTTACTCTATAGAAAAACCAATCATCTGGATAATAATTTCGGGTTGGCTGTTATTGTACAGGAGATGATCGACTCGGAAGTAGCCGGCGTAGCTTTTGGTATAAATCCGGTCAATGGCAAAAATGATGAAAAAGTAATCAGTGCAGTTTATGGTTTAGGGGAAGGGCTAGTTTCCGGACTATTGGACTCCGATAACTTTATTCTAAAAAACGGGGAAGTCATTGCTCAATTGGCTGAAAAAAAACAACAGGTACTCTTCGACCAACATTCCGGCAATGGAACCCTTTTAAAAGATGTAGAAAAGGAACTTCAACTGAAACCTACGCTATCCGATCAACAGGTAGTTGAAATCGGAAAATTATTAGATCTTTTAAATACAGCCTTGCAGCATCCACAGGATATTGAATTCGCCTATAAGAATAACACACTTTACTTATTACAAACACGTCCGGTAACCACTACTACCACCAGGAACACTCCGAATGGTGAATACATCTTATGGGACAATAGCAACATCGTAGAATCCTATCCCGGTGTAACTACGCCACTCACTTTTTCATTCATCAGCAGTTCATATGAAGAGGCCTATAAAATATTTTGCAGCTATATGGGTGTGTCTTCCTCCGTCATTAAAAGTAATGAACGGGTATTTGCGAATACATTGGGCCTGATCAAGGGCAGGGTATATTATAATCTCAGAACATGGTATCATATGCTGGCCATGCTTCCCGGTTACAGTATCAATGCCCGTTTTATGGAGAGCATGATGGGTGTAAAGGAACGCTTTGATATTCCGGAATCCCTTCGTCTTTCAAAAGGAAAAGCCTGGTGGAGCATTATAAAGATGGTGGTGTTGATGTACATTCGGTTCATAACACTTCCATCAAAGCGCATAGCGTTTATGCAATTGGTGGAGAAGACCATTTCATCCTATAAGGAAATCAACTTCCGAGAAAAGGACGCACAAGAGCTGATGCACTTGTATCTCCGTTTTGAAAGTACGCTCCTTAAAGAATGGAAAGCGCCCCTGATCAATGATTTTTTTGCGATGATCTGGTTTGGGCTTCTGCAAAAGCGTTGTAAAAAATACGCCTTTAGCAAGAATCCGAATATTCACAATGATCTGTTGTGCGGCAGCAGTGATATTATTTCTACTCAGCCCATTCATAGAAGCATGGCAATAGCGACAACCATTGCAGCGAATAATGATCTAAAAAATATTTTTACAGGTCACAGTGCTACTGAAATTTGGAAAATCATTTCTTCCGGAAAAGAATTTACTCTACAAACATTAAAAAAAGAAATTGATGGCTACATTTCCGATTTCGGTGAACGCTGTATCGGAGAATTAAAACTTGAAACCGTATCGTATACCCAGGATCCCGTGAAATTCATCCAAATCCTGAAGTCGTATGTGGAGTCGGGGACTACCAGTGAAATGCTTTCAGGCAAAACCGAAGCGTTGCTTCGACAAACAGCAGAGCAGGAGATGAAAGCGGGATTAAAATATCAACCCTTCAGATTATGGATGCTTAAAAAGACGTTGCGTCGAACAAGAACAATGGTAAGTGCACGTGAAAATTTACGCTACGAACGAACCCGTGCTTTCGGAATTGTGCGCAATATCTTCTCCGCCATGGGCCATGCCTTGCAATCCAGGAATGTCCTTGAACATCCTCGGGATATTTTCTATCTTACCAAGGAAGAAATTTTCTCATATATTGAAGGGACATCTGCTACAACAAATCTAAAGGAGCTGATAAACCTCCGAAAGAATGAGTTTCAAGGATATCAGAAAGAAGAGGCACCAGCAGAACGATTCGCGACGTATGGGATTGTCTACAACGGCAACGACTTTTACAGCACCGCCAAAGTGGAAATACATACGGGAGATTTAAAAGGAATTGGATGCAGTCCGGGAAAAGTCAGAGGAAAAGTGAGAATCATCACAGATCCGGGTGAGACCTCTTCGTTGAATGGCGATATTCTTGTAACGACAAGTACTGATCCGGGATGGGTAACACTCTTTCCCAGCGCATCCGGAATCATTGTAGAACGGGGAAGCTTACTGAGTCATTCCGCCATCGTATCGCGCGAAATGGGAATTCCCTGTATAGTTAGTGTGACCGGCCTCTTAAAAACCTTAAAAAGCGGCGATCTGATCGAAATGGATGGAAGTACGGGATTAATAAATATTATTACTGCATGAGTGAGACGCTTACTGAAAAAGTCAACTTTGATCTTATCCGATATGCGAACTGTTGGGAAGATGCTGACATTCTTTTGAAAGGTCTGGCCATTACTCCCGGTGAGAAAATTTTGTCCATTGCTTCTGCAGGAGACAATAGCTTTTCATTGCTCACACAAAATCCCGAAATCGTTGTTGCCGTTGACGTCAATAAAATTCAGGGCTATGTAGTAGCACTCAAAAAATGCTGTTTTGAACAACTGGAATACGAAGAAACAATTTCCTTTCTCGGCTTCACTGCTTCGACAGATAGAGATCTTATTTTCCAAAAGATAAAAAAAGAACTATCAGGTGATGCACGAAACTATTGGGAAAGAAATCCGGAATTGATCAGCAATGGCATCATCTACGCAGGTAAATTTGAAAAATATTTTATATTATTCAGTAAACGCATCTTACCATTGATTCATTCACGAAAGAAGGTACATGAATTATTTAAAATTAAAACGGAACAGGAACAGGAAATATTCTATCAAGAGAAATGGGACACACTTCGCTGGCGACTGCTGTTCAAACTGTTTTTCAGCAAGTACGTGATGGGCAAGTTAGGGAGAGATCCCGCGTTTTTAAAAGAGGTAAATGTGCCGGTGGCAGATTATATTTACAATAAAGCAGGACTACATTTAAAAAGTAAAAATGCCCAAATGAATTTTATACTTCATTTCAACCTGAATGGAAATTTTGGTCATTTACTGCCGCACTATCTTCAAAGAGAAAATTATGACCTCATTCGTTCAAACATTTCAAGATTAAAAATCATGCAGGGTTATGCACAGGATGCCATCAGTACTTACGGAAGGTTTCATGGAATGAATCTTTCCAATATATTTGAATACATGGATGAGCAACTCTTTCGCGAAACTGCTGAGGCCCTAATAAGCGGAAGCAATAGCGGCGGACGATTGGCCTATTGGAATTTGATGGTGCCCCGCAGGATTTCTGCTCTACTATCAGGAACGGTTGAATATAAACAGGAACTATCATCATCATTAAGTCAAATAGACAAAGGGTTTTTCTACAAACAATTTATAGTCGATAGTAAATCATGAATTCGGATTTAAAATACTCCTTACTCTTAGCACTTTCATTTCTGGTGCTGTTTGGTCTTGCTGAATATCTTTACCACAAGCAACATATCCGGGCAGAGCTGACGCGCAAAATGGTCCATATCTGCACCGGACTTCTCACACTTCTTTTCCCACTACTCCTTATCCATCACTGGTATGTTTTAATGCTCTGCGGTTCCTTCGCGGTAATTATTCTAGCGAGCCTTAGATTTAATTTTCTTCCTTCCATCAACGCTATTGATAGAAAATCTCATGGAAGTATTTGTTATCCCATAGCGGTGTACCTTTGCTTTTTAGTCTATGAATTCTATTCATCAAAAACAACTCATATTGGCAATCCCCTTCTCTATTACTATCTGCCTATTCTGACGCTCGCGATTTGTGATCCGATGGCGGCTTATGCCGGAAAGCACTTTCCGTATGGAAAATTCAAAGTCTGGGGTGGAACAAAATCACTTTCAGGATTGACCGCCTTCTTTCTTTCCTCATTGATCATTACTTCCAGTGTTCTATACTCCTTCTCAGCAACCGGTACAACCGGAAGTGACATTCTTCTCCTATCCTTGCCGTTAGCCATCATTGGAGGTATTGCGGAGGCGATCAGTAGTAAAGGTCTTGACAATATCACCATACCGGTATCCGTATTGCTCACTTTAATAGCACTCACATGAATCGCGTCATACGTATGTTGCCGGGAGACCCATTGTTTTATTTATACGAGCAATTTCCTGCAAAAATATACCCGGCTGAAAGTATCCGGCTAAAACAGGCCCAAAAGCAACCCGGTAATTTCCTTGAAGCTTGTTATCTGTTCATGGAGGGAGAAGAAGTAAAATGCAGAGCCGCCTTGTATCATAATCCCCTATTAAGTTATGATCATAAAAAAATCACTCTGTATAGGTAATTACGAAGCGGTAGAGGACGATAAATATGGCCTGGCTTTATTGCAGCAAATCGAAGCAGATGCGAAGGCGTCAGGATCGGAATATCTGATAGGACCAATGAACGGCAGCACCTGGGAAAACTATCGCTTTAGTACAGACCATAACCATCCGAATTTTTTCCTTGAACCCTGGCATCCGCTCTATTATAACAGGCATTTTCTGAAAGCAGGATTTCATGTTATTGGAAAGTATTTTTCCAGTATGGCGCATCTTGAGCCGGTACCGGAAGACTTCCATCAAAGAAAAAGTGCATTTGAAGCAAAAGGGATCACCTTTCGTGCTATTGATCCCCATCATTTTGATTCGGAACTGGAAAAGCTTTACACATTAAATACACTCGCCTTTCAAAATAATTTCCTTTACACGCCGATAACGTTGGAAGAATTTAAAAACAAATACCGGCCGATACAGCAAATAATACAACCGGAATTGATCATGATGGCGGAAGACCGGAAGGGAAATTTGATGGGTTACCTCTTCAGCATTGAAGACTTCTACTATCCCGCAGAGAAAAGGCTGATCATAAAAACGGCGGCCAGACATCCTGATCAACAGTGGCGAGGGTTGGCACATGCGCTGTACAACATCGTTAGTGAAACAGCGAAAGAAAAACAATTTCAATCTGTCATTCATGCTTTCCTTTATGAAGAAGGTTCGTCTCTTGGTATCACGAAGAATTTCAACGGAGAAAGATTCAAACATTATGCGCTGTATGGAAAAGCACTCTGACGCATTTAACATTACCGAACTATTTTACAGCTCTGCGGGTAAACATCCCTCTAAAACCGCACTTCACTATCGCGACCACGCCATCACCTTTTCAGCGCTTGAGCAACAAGTAACGGATTACGCACAATATTTATTAAGCAAAGGTATTTCGAAAGGCGATCGGGTGATGGTGTTTCTGCCGATGAGTATAGATTTGTACAGAACTGTTCTTGCCATCTTCAGCATAGGAGCTACGGCTGTATTTCTGGATGAATGGGTCAGCAAGAGCAGAATGGAAGCCTGTTGTCGGGTAGCGCCGTGCAAAGCATTGATAGGTAGATTTAAAGTAAGACTTCTTTCCTTACTTTCATCCGAATTAAGAAAAATACCCATTATGCTAAGTGCGAAGTATGTTCAACCGGAGAAAAAATATGCAGTACCCCTGACCACGGCTGACGACACTGCGCTTATCACTTTTACGACAGGCAGCACCGGCATTCCCAAAGCAGCGAAGCGAACCCATGGTTTTCTCAGGGCTCAGTTTGATGTACTCCTTCAGAAGATACAAACCCACGACCATGAAATCGACATGCCGGTTCTTCCTATTGTTTTACTGATGAATTTTGGAACAGGAACCACCTCTGTCATTGCTGATTTCAATGCACGAAAGCCGGATACACTACAACCTGAAAACATTCTGAAACAGCTAAAGAAATATCAGGTGACACGAATAATTGCTTCTCCTTTCTTTATTAAACAGATCGCCAAACATCTTATTTCTACAAAAGCAAAAACACCCAACTTAACGCGAATCATCACCGGAGGAGCACCGGTATTTATGGCTGAAGCTACCATCTATTGTGAGGCGTTTCCCGATGCTACAATAGAAATCGTTTATGGTTCCACCGAATCAGAACCCATCAGCTCCATTTCAGCATTTCAATTAATAAAAGAAAACAATAAAAATTCCCTTCGCGGACTTCCTGTCGGACGAGTTGATAAAAACACTTCTGTAAAAATCATTCCGGTCACTGATGCTTCTCTTCACCTGCACGCTGACGAAGAATTATCTGAATTGCAATCCCCGCCCTATGTAATTGGCGAAATCATAGTCAGCGGGAAACATGTACTAAGAGAATACATCAACAACGAAGAAGCATTAAAACGAAATAAAATATTCATTCAGGGGACTTGCTGGCATCGCACAGGAGACAGTGGCTTTATGGACGACGAGGGAAACCTCTATCTCACGGGAAGATGCAATTCGCTGATACATATTAAAGAGCAACTGCTTGCACCCTTCGTTTATGAAAATTATTTCTTATCGATAAATGGTGTAGAAACAGGAACCATCATGTTGAAGGAAGGAAGGTTTTATGCGATCATCGAAGCCAACTCTTTCGCTGATAAAGAATTGATCACTCAGGAAATTCACAAACACCCCATTCCGCCGGAGCAAATCCTTTTCATGAATAAAATTCCACGTGATCCAAGGCATAATTCGAAGATTGACTATGCGAAATTGTTTAAGCTGTGCTTAGTAAAATGAAAATAAGTAAATCGGTAATAGTAAATAGTATTCCATTTTTCAGACTACCGACTGTTTTATACAAACCTTCATAATCCTTTTTGTTCACATTCTATCGCCATATTTCGGCAGTGGATGAATAATAATTCATTTTAATTTGCGGAAGAAAAATGATCCTTGTCAGTTTTGAAATGTTGTCAAAGCCATTCATCCTTATATAAATATATCATCGTTATGATGGTTAAATCATAAATTTTAACTTTGAACATACAATTTTTTTCAAAATAAAAAAATAAAGCTTGCAGAATTAACAATTTATTAATATCCTTGTTCAGATTTATATTGTTCGCCAGCGCATTGCACCACAGATTCTTTACTGCTTTTCGTTTTTAGTTGACTGACCATTTGCGTTATTATTCTTTAGGTATTAAACTGTTTGTATTCATTTCATTCTTTAAGCGTATGAAAAACGTAATTAAAATAACCTGTTTACTACAACTCCTGATTCTGATTTTTTCACAAGCCTGTTGCGTTCACTGTCGATATGAAATCACATCCGGACAACATGAAATATCTGACAAATGAAATAATGAATACACGATCCCCGGTATAAGACACAAATAATTTAGAAAAAAACAGTTATGCCCCCTATGTTACTATGGATCGTCCGATTTTGAGTTATACCATAACAATTCTGTTCAAGATTAAGCATCCAACTAAATTACTTCACTCTATAAAAACGCCTCTTTACATCCATTAAAAATCACTTTCAAATAAATCAAATATTCAATACCATATTATGAAATCTATCTTCTACAGATTACTCATATTCTTAAGCATAACCATTGAAACTCTCCAGGCACAGGTACCGCAAGCCATCCCCTATCAGGCGGTAGCAAGAGACCTGACTGGAAATCCTTACATCAATCAGGCGATAATTCTCCGCTTCAGCATTCACGATGTTAGCGCGGGAGGTACAATTGTCTATAAGGAAACACAACCTGCAACTACTAATACACTTGGACTCTTTTCCGTAAATATCGGACAAGGAACTCCTGTGACAGGTACCTTCCCGGCCATCAACTGGGGCACCAATGCAAAATTCTTGCAGGTAGAATTGGATATAACCGGTGCAGGAGTTACTTACACGGATATGGGCACGCAGCAATTGCTCAGTGTACCCTTTGCCTTGTATTCAGGAAAATCAGCAAACCTCCCGGATGGTACGGCGAACGGAAATACGTTGCGATGGAACGGCACTACATGGATTGCAGATGATGTGGTAACGAACACAGGAAGTAATGTTGGTCTTGGAACATCGACACCAAATGCTTCTGCTTCACTTGACATAACCTCAACAACAAAAGGTTTTCTCATGCCAAGAATGACAACTACACAGCGCAATGCTATTGCATCACCTGTATTAGGATTACAAATTTTTAATCTGGATGATCAATGTACAGATATATATGATGGAACAAACTGGATAAAAAATTGCGGGTTCAAACAAACGGGTACAGTAGCTAGTCCAACAGGATCCGGAAGCAACGAATGGGTTAAGAAAACGAACTTAACGGGTATAGCCAGATCTGCTGCAGTTGGTTTCAGTATAGGAGATAAGGGTTATATTGGTACAGGGAATGATGCTAATTCAAATTTTCTAAATGATTTTTGGGAGTATAATTCAATTTCAAATTCATGGACTCAAAAAGCAAATTTTCCCGGAGGGGCCAGGCATTATGCTGCCGGTTTTAGTATTAATGGAAAAGGTTATTTAGGTACAGGATTCGGAAACTCTGGTTATTATAATGACTTTTGGGAATACAATCCTATTAATAATACCTGGCTAATCAGAGCTAATTTCCCCGGAGGAGCTAGAATGTCCGCTGTCGGATTTCCAATAGGAAATAAAGGATATGTAGGGTGTGGAAATAATGCACCAACCGACTTTTGGGAGTTCGACCCAATTTTAAATAGTTGGAGTGCAAAAGCAAATGTTCCTATATCATCTCCTAACAATTATGGAGCGGGATTTGCAATTGGAAACAAAGGGTATATGTTTATTTCATGGGTTCAATTTTCAGATCCTAATTTTTTCGAGTATGATCCTTTAACCAATGCATGGACTCAAAAAACAAGTTTCATTGGAACTCCCGGAGGAGTATTTCGATCTTCGCCGGTAGTCTTTTCAATTTTAGATAGAGGTTATCTTGGAGGAGGATATAATTACTCCGATTTTCATGAATACAATCCTGCATTAGATGTGTGGACTCAAAAAGCTAATTTGGGTGGGGGAAATATTGATATCCCAATAAGTTTTGTAATTTCCGGGAAAGGATACTATTGTACTGGTCGATTTTTTTCGTTGTATAAAAAAGAGCTTTGGCAATATTCTCCAAGTCAACAAATAACCACCTATTCAAGTATACCAACTACTATGAACAACACTTCCATAAATAATGGGAGTTGGATTACGTTTGGAAACACCATTTACAATAGCAATTCAGGAAACACTGGAATCGGAACTAGTTCACCAACTCAAAAACTTGACGTAGCAGGAACAACACGAACCACTAACTTTCAACTGACCACTACACCGGCAAATGGTCACGTGCTCATAAGCGATGCAAGTGGAAATGCAAATTGGGTACCTCCATCAACGTTAGGTCTTGGTACAGTTACCAATATCGCCACCGGTACAGGATTAACAGGTGGACCTATTACGGGTTCCGGCACAATTAGTCTAGACAATAGTGGTGTAACAGCCGGTACCTATACTAAACTTACGGTGGATGCCACAGGGCGCGCTACTATTGCCACAAACCTGACGGCAAGCGATATTCCAGCCGGCGCCAGTGGTTATATACAGAATCAAACAGCAACTGATCAATCGGGCGGATTCAGATTTGATGGTGATGGATTATTCAATGGCGGCAATGTAGGTATCGGAACTATTTCTCCTGCAGAAAAACTCGAGGTTAACGGAAATATAAAATTTACTGACAATGGAGAAATTAGCAGTTACAGCAATTACCATCGTATTATGTTTAGAAGATTTGAATTCAAATTGGAGTTCCGTGAATTTGGCGATATCATCTTCTCACCCGGTGCCACAACAGGTTTAGAAACGTCAAGAATGGTTTTTAATGCAGCGGGTAATGCCGGTTTTGGTATCAATTCACCACAGACAAAAATACATATTGATGGTGGATCAGATGCAGATTTTACTAACACTTCAGGATATCTTACGATTGGAAACACCGGAACTACAAATCTGGTTATTGATGACAATGAAATCATGTCACGTAATAACGGTGCGCCATCCCGACTATTTCTGCAAAACTCCGGAGGAAATGTTGGTATCAATAGTAATGCTGCTGAACCTCTCGCTGCTTTGGATGTAAATGGAACAGTGAAGTTAGGTACCGTTGGTACGGTGATAAATAACCTGATTAAACAATCACAGTCTATGGAAATCCCTTCTATAGCAGCAGGCGCCACCTACATTCAAACATTTTCCATTGCTAACGCCAGCATTGGAGCAACAGCATTTGTTTCTCCTGAACAAGCTTTGGGGAATGGTCTATTGATAGCTTATTGCCGGGTATCCGTCGCGAATACTGTTGAAGTAAAATTCACAAATATCACCGGTGCAGCTATAGATCCTCCTCTCATGAATTATCACATCACCGTAATTCAATAGTACCAATTTTGTCGATTTGTTTCATAAATTCAATTTTAAGATAAAAAATAATTCTATACTAATTAATTAAAATATAAGGTTATGAAATCTACCATCATCAAACTACTCCTATTTCTCTGTATCACCTTTGAAACGCTACATGCACAAGTTCCGCAAGCCATCCCCTATCAGGCGGTAGCAAGAGACCTGACTGGAAATCCTTACATCAGCCAGTCGATAATTCTCCGCTTCAGCATACACGATGTTAGCGCGGGAGGGGCCACTGTCTATTCTGAAACACAACCTGCAACTACTAATACACTTGGACTCTTTACAGTAAATATCGGACAAGGGACTCCTGTGACAGGTACCTTCCCGGCCATCAACTGGGGCACCAATGCAAAATTCTTGCAGGTAGAATTGGATATAACCGGTGCAGGAGTTACTTACACGGATATGGGCACGCAGCAATTGCTCAGTGTCCCTTATGCTTTATATTCAGGGAAATCAGCAAACCTTCCGGATGGAACGGCGAACGGAAATACGTTGCGATGGAACGGAACAACCTGGATTGCAGATAATGCAGTAACGAATACAGGAAGTAATGTTGGCATTGGAACAGCAGCACCAAGCTCATCTGCTACTCTAGATTTAACGTCCACAACAAAAGGTTTTCTCATGCCAAGAATGACAACGGTGCAGCGCAATGCTATTGCATCACCTGCATTAGGATTACAAATTTTTAATTTAGATGATCAATGTGTAGATATTTATGATGGTACAGACTGGATAAAAAATTGTGGAATAAGAGTCACAAGCACCACCATTGATCCCAATCATCCAACCCCCAATAGCTGGATTTTAAAAGCAAATTGCGGAGGTGGAGAACGACTGGAACCCGTAGGTTTTTCAATAGGAAACAAAGGATATATTGGAACAGGATATTTCAATTTCGGAGGATATAAAACTGACTTCTGGGAATATGATCCAACTACAGGAATATGGACTCAAATTGCTAATTTTGGAGGTAGTGCCCGAATGAGCGCTGTGGGCTTTTCTATTGGAAGCAAAGGATATGTTGGGACAGGAAATGATGGTACTTATAAGTCTGACTTTTGGGAATACAATCCAACTTCAGATTCATGGACACAGAAAGCTCCGTTGCCTGCACTTGCCGGACCAAGAGAAAAAGCAGTTGGGTTTTCCATTAATAATAAAGGATATATTGGAACAGGTTATCGTGGCATTTATTTAACTGATTTTTGGGAGTACGATCCTACCAACGATAGTTGGATATCTCGCTTAAGTCTTCCGACCGGGGCACGCGCTGATGCCGTTGGTTTTTCAATTGGTAGCAAAGGTTATATTGGAACGGGATCCAATATAAGTCCTGCTGACTTTTGGGAATTTGATCCGACCTTAAATACTTGGACGCAAAAAGCCAATTTTACTGCAAGTGGCACGAGATCAAGAGCAGTTGGCTTTTCAATAGGGAATAAAGGATACATCGGGACAGGATATAGCTTTGTTACAATGAATGATTTTTGGGAATACAACCCTGTAAATGATGGGTGGACTCAAAAAGCAAATTTTGGTGGAATACCCAGATTAAAAGCAATAGGATTTTCAATTGGCAATAAAGGATATATTGGAGGTGGATACAATGGAGCTGGTACGTATTATATAGATTTCTGGGAATACATGGATGACAATGTAACTGGAATAAATTATTCTTCTACAGTTCTTACCGGACAGAACAGTACTTTTTCTGACGGCGCCTGGACCATTTCCAACAACGATATATATAACAGTAATAATGGAAATGTTGGAATAGGTACCACTACACCGGAAACCAAATTATCCATAAAATCTTTTTTGGATAACATGCTTACCCTATCCAGTTCTAACCCGACTAATGTTGGATCAGGACCCATTCTGGTTTTAAAAGCCATTGATGACTTAAGTGTTGAATCAACAGGTTTTATTGGTCAGATTGCAAAAGATATTCATTACCCTTACAGAACAGGAGCACTGGAACTCCGGCCGCAAAGCAGAATTAATTTTTATAAAAGCAATGCTACAGTTGGAGTTTCTCCAATGGCAATGACTATTTTAAATTCCGGTAATGTGGGTATCGGCACTATTTCCCCCACGGCAACTCTGGATATTACAGGTAATTTAAAATTAACAGATGGTACTCAGGGATTGGGTTATATTCTGCAATCGGATGCAACAGGATTGGCTTCATGGGCAAATTTAAATTCACTTGAAACCGATCCTAAAGTTGGAACACTTTCAGTAAATAAAATTCCAAAATGGAATGGAAGTAGTTTAACGGATGGAATAATGCATGATAACGGTTCTAAAATCGGTATAGGAACTGCCGATCCCCTGCACGCTTTTCATGTACACAATGGAAATTTTATGGTTACAGGTGGCACTTCCATTGGAGGTCCGATGATTTTGTTTGGCGGAGGAACCACGCTTACCGGCCCGGGCGCAGATTATAACGGTATGTGGGGAATTGAATATGAACCCACTGATGGAGGATTGAATTTTTGGAAACCAAATCCCAACCCAAGTGGCTCGGGGAATTACTTTTTGTTCCTGTCAAATAATGGCAATATAGGAATTGGAACCAATATTCCTTCCCAAAAACTGGAAGTAAACGGAAACATCAAGTTTACTGACAATGGAGAAATCAGTAGCTATAGTAATAACCATCGGATTCTATTCAGACGATTTGAAAACAAAATGGAGTTCCGTGAATATGGTGATATCATCTTCTCACCGGGAGCTACAGCTGGGCTAGAGACTTCAAGAATGGTTTTTAACGCAAATGGTAATGCCGGATTCGGAATCAATTCACCTCAGACTAAAATACATATTGATGGTGGGACTGATGCAGATTTTACAAACACTTCAGGATATCTTACGATTGGCAATAACGGAACTACAAATCTGGTTTTTGATGACAATGAAATTATGTCGCGCAATAACGGTGCACCTTCCCGTCTCTTTCTGCAAAACTCCGGAGGAAATGTTGGTATCAATAGTAATGCTGCTGAACCTCTCGCTGCTTTGGATGTAAATGGAACAGTGAAGTTTGGAAGTGCGGGAACGGTACTTGCTGCTGTGATTAAAGAAACAGTGTCCACAGCTTCTTTATTAATTCCTGCCAATACAACAAGTGTTCAAACGTATACGATTTCTAATACTGTGACTACGGCCTCAGTATTGGTTTCACCGGCAACAGCTATAAATGCGGGACTAATCATAGCCTATGCACGTGTATCCGCTCTCGGAACGGTGGAAGTCGCGTACCGTAACACCACAGGAGCAGGTATAACTCTGAATTCGGGAATTAATTTATTTATAACTGCTATACAATAATATTCATTAAATGATAAACCATACACTAAATCATTTAGGGAAGGAGAGCAGTATGGATAAAATTATCAGTATCACACTAATAATTTTATTCATACTTTGCTCCTTAACAAAAAGCAATGCTCAAACTCAAGCTGATCCTGGACAAACAAATCATGCTGATTCATTGAAAATAGCAAGTGAAAATCAGCGAAAGGAACTGGCATTGAAACTTTCATCTTCAGACATTACCCACATGATTATTCATACCGATTCAAATAACTATGGTTACTACATTTTTATTGACGGTGATATGGTCATAGAGCAACGTTCTATTCCTGCTGTAGGAGGGAAGATGGGATTCAAAAATGGAGAAGATGCCACTAAAGTAGCAGGACTTGTTATTACGAAATTGAAAGCGGGTGAAATGCCACCTTCAGTCACCATTGAAGAATTGAATCAACTACATATATCAACTGCAAAAGAATAAATAATTTCCACGTATTATATCCAACTACCAATGAAAATAATCTATAGAATTTTGATAATTATGGCAGGCTCCTGGCTCATTGAAACAAGCCCTATCTACTGTCAATCGCTAAGTCCCGCTGCTATTACAACCGATGGAGGCTATTATAATGCAGGGGGGAGCTCGCTCTCATGGACCCTTGGTGAGACTTGCCATTCCACGCTCCAGGCCGGAAATATTATCCTCACACAAGGGGAACAACAGCCGTACATCAATCTGCGGTTGTTAAATCTGAAAGCTTTTATTGAAGGCTTCTACATCGGTGGCGGACAAATGACTGCCGTCCTCCACAACAATGACCCCTTGAACTATCCACCGAATTCCTGTGATGTCGTGAGCGTGGAATTGCATAACTCCGGTTCACCCTACGGTTTTGTGATTTCAAAAAATGTGGTGCTTCTCACGGACGGGTCAGCTTTGGTCCAATTCCCAAACACGGTCCCACAGGATAGTTATTACATTGTACTTCGACACCGCAACTCCATTGAAACCTGGAGTAAAGTACCGTTGCTGTTTAATGGAAATATACTTAGTTTTGATTTTACTGCGCCTTAATCCGATACAAATCCATAAGAAGCCCGTAAAGAGTTTTAGAATAAATTACTATTGTTGTTTGTTTCAATCAACTATCAAGTGCTGCAACTTTTGTATTTTATAAAAGGATCAATCCGGCATTAAAACTCTTCTCTAAAACAAACTTCAATTCTTATGTATTGAATATCTATTTATAATCGCACACCTTCGGCAGCGTTATCACATGTTGGAAATTAAATTCGACACGGTGCGCCTTTCCATTTCTCGGTTTTATATAAAAGTTACTTCATCTTAAGAAAATGCAATAGCACTAATTGACTCATCTTCAGTACTTATCACGTGTTTTATTTCACTGATATTTTTAGAGTTTACTTTTCATTAAATATGACAAATCTCATATTCATTTATTCGGACCAAATTGTCCGAATATCGTAAAATAATTTAAATTTGCTCAAAATTTCAATGCCATGTTTTCAAAGGCCTGTGAATATGCTATTAGAGCGGTGATTTTCATTGCCGATAAATCATCTCAGGGTGAACGGGCGAACTTACATGAAATTGCAAACGGCATCAACTCTCCCGTTGCATTTACAGCCAAAATACTGCAAAAACTCGCTAAAGGTGAAATAATTATTTCTACAAAAGGACCACGTGGCGGATTCGAAATAACCAATCGTAAAATAAACAAAACTTCGCTGGCGGAAATCGTAATTACCATTGATGGTCGTTCTGTTTTGACGCATTGCGTTCTGGGTCTGGAAAAGTGTACAGATTCACACCCTTGCCCGGTTCATCATAAATTTCTTCCCATACGGAATGACTTGGTTGCCTTCTTACATCAGACATTGTTAAAAGATGTCGTAACCGATTTATCTATGTTAAATACTTTCATAAAACCCTGAAAAAAATTTAAACCTATTTCGGACATTTTTGTCCTTATTAACTACCTAACCCAATAAAAAATGCTATCAAAAAGTCAAGCAAAAACGTTCTTCCTCGGTGGCACCGTGGTAACGTTTGCCGTATTCCTGGGTTTATCCTGGAATACGCTCAGCCAGGAGGTTCCCAAGCGAACCCATGAAGAAAATCTGACACCTTCGGTCATTAGAGGAAAGCAAATCTGGGAAGCCAACAACTGTATGGGATGTCATACCATTTTAGGGGAAGGCGCCTACTATGCTCCTGAATTGACAAAGGTCTATGAACGCAGGGGTGAAGGCTACATCAAAGCCGCATTAATGTCACCCGTTCCCTGGTCTCCACGCGGTAGAAAAATGGTAGCCTATAATATGTCCGAAGAAGATGCTACAGATGTTGTCGCCTTCCTGAAATGGATCGGCGAAATAGACTTAAACGGATTCCCGGCAAAACATAAATACAACACTTCACCTTCTTCAAAATAGAGAATTATGAAATACAAATCACAAAAAGTAGCCTACTGGTTCTTCGCACTGTCGATGCTATTGCTGTCACTTCAGATCATCTATGGTTTTATCATGGGCTTTGCACATATGGGCTATGATAATTTACATGATTTCATCCCATTTAATACGGCCAGAGCCGTTCACACCAACCTATTGGTTGTATGGCTTCTTTCCGGATTTATGGGAGCGGCCTATTATATTATACCCGAGGAAGCGGAACAAGAACTGGTAAATGTTAAACTCGCCTACATACAACTTATTTCACTTGCAGTAGTTGGCGTTATTGCCATTGTCGGCTACCACTTCAACTACTGGGAAGGAAGGAAATTTCTTGAAATACCCCGCCCACTTGACTGGCTGGTAGTCGTAAACGTGCTTACTTTTCTGGGTATCATTATCGCCACACTATTCAAAGGCAAGAAAAGAACAACCACAGCTATGGTACTAACAATGGGTTTAGTTTTCGCGGCTTTACTTTATCTCCCTGGTATGATTTGGTTTGACAATCAAACCATGGATTCTTTCTTTCGCTGGTGGGTGGTGCATTTATGGGTGGAAGGTGTTTGGGAATTAATTATGGGCGGCATATTGTCCTTCCTTCTGATTAAAATAACAGGGGTTGATCGTGAGGTAATTGAGAAATGGCTGTATGTGATTGTTGGGCTCACATTCATCTCCGGTATTCTTGGAACCGGACACCATTACTACTACATCGGAGCAGGAAAAACATGGCTTATTGTTGGAGGTATTTTCTCCGCACTCGAACCGCTAGCATTTTTAGGGATGGCACTATTTGCTATCTCGATGTATAGAAAGGGTGAAAAAAAACATCCGAATAAAATTGCACTCAACTGGACACTTGGAACGGCGATCACGTCTTTTGTTGGTGCAGGATTATTGGGTCTTGCGCATACCTTGCCACAGGTTAACATGTATACCCATGGCACACTCGTTACTGCAATGCATGGCCATCTGGCCTTCTGGGGAGCATATGCCATGATCGTACTTGCGATTATCAGCTACAGTATGCCCAATCTCACAGGAAGGAAATTATTCGACAGCAACCGTGGTGTACTCGCTTTCTGGCTATCCAATATCGGTATGCTTGGAATGACCGTGGCATTTGGAGTTGCAGGCGTTGCGCAAGTGTATATGGAACGTATCATGGGCGTAGAATTTGGTGAGGTACAAAAGGAAATTGAAGTGCATTTTTTCATTCTTGTCTGTTGCGCCACGATGTTCACTACCGGTATTGTTCTATATATTATTGAATTTGTGAAATACGGGCAACCCAACGACGAAGCACTTGAAATAGTTAAACAATAAGTTCATTCTCAGCCCCTATCCAAATTATATGAAAATATATTCAATCGTAAATAGAAATCAACTGCTAAGGGCAATGACAGTGCTTACAGTATTGTTCCTCTTCAGTTGTACGCAAAAAGAAAATTCAGAATTAATCAAACCGGATCCTGCAAACATTAAGGTTGTTGGTCAATCAGAAGCGGAAATGACTTCTCCACCACTGGTACCAAAGCCTGTTGGAAACAGAGAAGCGACGAAATTGATTGTCAATATGGAAATCGTGGAGAAAGAAGGTCAAATGGCCGACGGTGTTACTTACATCTACTGGACATATGGCGGCACGGTACCCGGTAGCTTTATACGTACACGTATTGGTGATGAAGTAGAATTCCATCTCAAGAACCACCCTGATAACAAATTACCGCATAATATCGATTTGCACGCTGTAACCGGACCAGGTGGAGGAGCTGCCTCTTCTTTTGTCGCTCCCGGTCATGAAATAGTGTTCTCATTTAAAGTGCTCAATGAAGGTCTTTATGTTTATCACTGCGCCACAGCACCGGTCGGAATGCATATCGCAAATGGCATGTATGGTCTTATTCTGGTTGAACCTGCAGGTGGACTTCCAAAAGTGGATAAGGAATATTATATCATGCAAGGCGATTTTTATACGCAGGGTGAAAATGGTGAAAGCGGTCTGCAATCTTTTGATATGAAGAAGGCAATAAAAGAGCAACCTGAATATGTGGTCTTCAACGGAAGTGTTGGAGCTCTTGCCGGTGATAAAGCCATCACTGCAAATGTGGGTGAGCGTGTACGACTATACGTGGGTAATGGTGGACCAAATCTTGTTTCTTCCTTTCACGTCATTGGAGAAATCTTTGATAATGTACATGTTGAAGGAGGGACACTTATCAACAAAGATGTTCAAACGACTTTAATTCCTGCAGGAGGATCAGCCATTGTTGATTTTAAAGTAGATGTACCGGGCACATTCATCATTGTAGATCACTCCATCTTCCGAACATTTAATAAAGGCTCATTGGGCATGCTGAAAGTAAGTGGTGATGAGAATAAAATTCTCTACTCCGGTAAACAGCAGGAAGGTATTTACAATCCTGAAGGTAGCGCCATTCAATCCATGCCATCTGATAACGGTAAGGCAGAGACGAAAAAAGCAGCGAATATTACAGAACGAATTGCCATGGGAAAACAAGCATATATGCGTACGTGCTTCGCATGTCATCAGGCCGAAGGACAAGGTTTACCCAATGCCTTCCCTCCTCTTGCCGGTTCCGACTATCTGAATGCAGATGTTGAACGCGCTATTGATATTGTTCTTCATGGCAAAACCGGTGAAATAACTGTAAATGGGAAAAAATACAACAGCGTAATGACCAAGCAGGAATTAAGCGACGAAGAAATCGCCAATGTGTTGACTTATGTCTATAGCTCCTGGAGCAATAGCAAAAAAACTGTAGCCGGTTCCTCCAGCGCAAAAGTTCTAGTTACTGCCGGCGACTACTTTCCGTTGTATGGAAAAGATTCGATTACTGTACATGTCAGTAATCTGTTGGTAGATGTACATCCGGTCACGAATATCCGTTTTCTGGAACATGTCCAAAAAAATAAACGCTGGCGCAAATCGAAATTAAAATCCCTTTATGGTGATGAGAATTACCTTGTGGAATGGCCTAATGACACCACTCTTCCCTTTATGACTGACAGTACTTCTCCGGTAACAAATATATCCTGGTTTGCAGCAAAAGCTTATTGTGAATGTCGTGGCGAAAGATTACCAACCGTTGATGAATGGGAATATATTGCCATGGCCAATCAGGATATGCCCGATGCCAGAGCTTTGAAGACCTTCAATCAGTATATCCTTGACTGGTATGAAAAACCACGCACAAATACCAAGAAGGTTGGAAGCACATTCCAAAACTACTGGGGTGTTTATGACATGCATGGTTTAGTTTGGGAATGGACGATGGACTTTAATTCCGTAATGATCTCCGGTGAGTCACGAAAAGATGTTACTAACGACCCCCTCCTATTCTGTGGTTCGGGATCAGAAGGAGCCAATGATCTCATGAATTACGCTGCATTTATGCGTTACGCTTTCCGTGGAAGTTTGAAAGCAAAATACTCCATTCAGAATCTTGGATTCAGATGTGTAAAAGATACGCTTATCACAAAATGAGAACAAAAAACTATTTACTCGTCTTGCTTTACTTTGCATTAGTTTGCTCTTGTAGTAAAATACAAAATGATTCAAATACTAACATTGATAAGAAACTTAGTGAAAATTCGATTTTCAATTTGCAAACCGTATGGAATACGCAAGATAGCTCACAAATTAAGTTAAGAGATCTGCAAGGAAAAGTGCTGGTCATGGTGATGATTTACACTTCCTGCAAGGCGGCTTGTCCGCGACTAGTAGCCGACATGAGAGATATTGAATCCCAAATTCCAAAAAACTATCTGAATGATCTAACCTTTGTCTTAATTAGTATTGATCCAAAAACCGACAAACCGGGAAGGTTAAAACGTTTTGCAAAAGCCAACAAAATGGATGCGTCACATTGGATTTTCCTGCAAGGAACAGAAAGCGATACCCGCGAATTTGCAAATGTGATGGCAGTAAAATACAAGGAAATTTCACCACTTGACTTTTCACATTCAAATATAATCAGCGTGATTGACAGAAGTGGTGAAATGGTCTTTCAGCAGGAAGGATTGGGAGTAAATAACAAAGAAACGATCAATAAAATTATTGAAACAGTGAAAAATTAAACTTATGAATATTTATTCTCGTCTATATATAATTTGTATAACAGCTCTCCTCCTTCCATTGGTATCGACAACCGCTACTGCGCAGTTTCGCATTGGTGGTCAGCTCGTACAACGAGGTGAATACAGGCATGGCTATGGAAAACTAATTGAAGATTCACTAAGCCCCTCTACATTCATCAGCCAACGTCTTCGGTTGCAGGGTTCATATAAGTTGGATCATCTAAACTTCTATATGAGCATTCAGGATATCAGGACCTGGGGAAATACGCCACAGATCAAACTTAGCGATGGATTCCTATCCGTACACGAAGCATGGGGAGAAATAAAAGTTGACAGCTCCTGGTCATTTAAACTCGGAAGGCAGGAGTTGAATTATGACAACGCAAGATTCCTCGGAAATCTTGACTGGGCTTTGCAGGGAAGGGCGCATGATTTCGCACTTATAAAATACGAACGAAATTCGTCAGCACTTCATTTTGGTGCAGGATACAATCAAGATGGAGAAGCCCTTTCAGGGAATACTTACCTGATGGCCAATCAATATAAGAACGCCATCTTCGCCCGATATGAAAAAAAACTTTCAAAGATGGAGATTTCGGTGCTATTCTGGAATAATGGTCTTCAATATGTTGCTTATGATTCTACAGGAAGCAAAATCACAAAAAAAGAAGTCCGGTAGACCCAAACCTACGGTATCCCAACCCTCAAATACAAATTATCCAATACAACGTTTTCTTCATTTGCCTATTACCAAACCGGAAAAGATATCGCTGATAATGATGTAAGCGCCTACGATGCCAACTTCCAAATCAGCCATCTATTCAAGTTGAATGAAATAAATAAACAAAGTTTAAGATTAACTGCAGGTATAGAAATAATAAGTGGAACAGATAACAATGATACGACCAAAGAAAAATCATCCTTCTCACCAATGTATGGAACTAATCATGCACACAACGGGTACATGGACTATTTTTTTGTAGGAGGTCGTCATGAAAAATCTGTAGGATTAAATGATATTTATTTTCGTTTACGGTTTGACATCAATGTCAACTTCTTTACTTCCGTTGATGTGCATTCCTTCGCGGCCAATGCTGCCATATATAAAAGCAGTAAAAAATTAAGCGGCAATCTTGGTAATGAAATTGATTTTAGCTTTGGTTTCATCATCAATTCTGCGGTATCCGTTCAGGGTGGCTATAGTCATTATTTATCCACTGAAACGATAGAATTTTTACACAAAACAATTAACGCTGAGAACCTGCAGAACTGGGCATACCTGATGCTCATCATCAGACCCGACTCTGACAAGAAATATATTGGACTACTTCAATAAAACTTCATATGCATTACATAGATTCAAAAGCACTCCTTACACCTATCTCATTGGACAACATCAAAACATTACCGTATTATAAATCGACCGGAAAGGAAGTCGAGGTATTCAATAGTTCTTTTAAAAATAAACTTCCCGTCTTGCTGAAAGGACCTACGGGATCCGGCAAATCCAGGTTTGTAGAGTATATGGCAAGCACACTAGGGAAAAAATTAATCACAATCAGTTGCCATGAAGAAACATCTTCCACTGATCTCATCGGCAGGTTTATCATTAAAGGAGCAGAAACGATTTGGCTGGATGGTCCGTTGACCACTGCTGTAAAACAGGGCGCGATACTCTACCTGGATGAAGTAGCCGAAGCGCGCCCTGACGTTATCGTCGCTATACATCCATTGACCGATCACCGACGTGAGTTGTTCATCGATAAACTGGGAGAAACATTTAAAGCACACGAAGACTTTATGCTGGTAGCCTCCTTCAATCCGGGTTACCAAAGGGGATTTAAAGAGTTGAAACCATCTACACGCCAACGATTCGTTGCGCTTCACTTTAACTATCCCGATGAAAATATGGAAGCGGAAATACTCACTCAGGAAACCGACGTCGACCCCGACAGTGCCAAAAAGCTCGTTGCTATCGCGAATAAAATCCGTAACCTCAAAGAAATGGGGCTGACAGAAACTGTCTCTACCCGATTGCTGGTTGATAGTGCGAAACTCATTCATAGCGGACTCCCAAAAAGGCTCTCCGTAAAGGTGGCCATGATAGAACCACTCTCCGATGATCGTGAAGTAGTTGATGCATTATGTGACCTTGCCAATCTGATGATCTAAGTACGATGGCCTTCGATGAATTTCTTTATGGGCGTATCAGCAGGTATTTCAGATTGAAAAAACTGAATGAGCAAACGCGCAGTGACCGCATTATTTACCTCGACCGGATTCATATTCGCCTGGCTTTAATCGCAAAAGCGGTGAGTGGAAATCCGGTCGAAATCCTGCCTGCTGAGCGTGAAGGTGGCTATAAAAATAATGTTTTCTTTCTTCCTGCTAAATGCGACTTGTTTGACGACAAAGAAATCAACCTCGCCTTTTACTATTTCAGGGTACTGTATTTATCCGTGCAGCAACATCTCCAAGTCAACCTGCATACTTTTACAGATGCCGTTGTTACCGACGAAAGACAAATAGCATTGAAATCCTCAGAAAATATACTTCCCGCTCTTTTTTCAGAATATCCGGTATGTGAAACAATGCATAGTGATTTTTTACGCATTCTGACTGCAAAGGCTGATAGAGAAAACGTCATAGATACCTCCTGGCTCTATGGACGATTGATGCGCAATGAAGAAGAAAATACCGACAAAAACCTGCTTCAGAATTTACCCGATAAAATACGGAGTGCTACAACGGTTAAACCGCAAACCATCATTAAATCAAAAGCGGTAGAAGAAATTAAAACAATTACAGTAGATAAAAAAGCGCAGGAAGACTATGTGCTGACCCATAATTTTGAAAAGGTAGATACAGCGGATGAATTCAACGGTACCTGGCGTGACTTTGACGGCGAAGATGAGCTGGAGAGTCATAAGGATGCACTTGATGAACTGAATCTCAAATTTACAATTCGTGTGGATGACATGGTACACTCTGTCTATCAATCGGATTTTTTAGAAAATACTAATGTCTCAGAAAGTGCCTCTGATAACGAAGAAAGCGAATCCATACTTTACGATGAATGGGATTATAAAAAGAAGAAATACAAATCAGGGTTTTGTAAACTTTATCCGCAAGTGGTACAATCAGCTGATGAAGCTTACTACCACAAAACCATACATGACTACAGGGTGATCCTGAACGGACTGCGTAAAATGCTCAGCAATGTCAACAACAGGTATCAGTTGCAGCGCAGACAGCCTCAGGGCAATGAACTCGATATAGACAGCGTTACTGACTTTTTCACGGACATCATCTCCGGCCATACCCCATCTGAAAATATTTATCTCTCCAACCGAAAGAAAGAAAAAGAAATTTCAATTCTGTTGCTGTTGGATACAAGTCTGTCGAGTGATGGTTATGTGGATGGCAACAGAGTTATAGACATCGAAAAACAAATCTCCATACTGTTCGGCGAAATATTGCATGAATTCAGAATTGATTTCTGCATCTCCGCCTTTCACTCTAACACGCGAAACCATTCCAGCTTTCAGGTATTGAAAGGATTTGAAAAGAACTGGGAGAAAGCCAGGAATAACATCGGCGCTATTGAACCCGCAGGATTTACACGCATCGGCACAGCAATACGACATGCAGGAAAACTACTGGAAGAAAGATCGTCCAAAAGCAAATGGCTGATTCTTCTTAGTGATGGTAAACCCAACGACTATGACCGCTATGAAGGTAAATACGGTATAGAAGATATCAAACAATCCCTCCGTGAACTGAACGCAGTAAACATCAACTCCTATGCATTGGCCATAGAAGCTGTGGCGAAATATTATCTCCCTCAAATGTTCGGACAGAACCATTACCAGATACTATCCTCCACTGAAGAACTACTCACTTCACTTGTGAAATTGTATGAGCGTATTAAGGAGTTGAAGTAGCAACTACTTTAAATAAAATATTTCGAATATACCCTGTACTTGTTGGTAACCTGTCCCATCCAACCGATAATATTATCTCAAACCTTCCATATACATCTCCACCAACTTGTTCTTGTCAATTTTATGGGAGACGTTGTACGGAAAATCATCTATGACGATCACTTCTGCAGGAATCATATAATAGGGCAGACGACTCGAAAGCATCGGTAAAACAGTTTCTCTGAGATCAACGCCAATGGTATGTTTGGATGACTTTACAAAGCTGATGATCTTCTTTACTTCATTGTTTCTTTTCAATGGAACGGTTACAGCTTCATCAATTTCTGCATGCTCACATAAGACGTGAGAAATTTCGTCCAGCTCAATACGGAAGCCATGCAGCTTTACCTGATCGTCATTTCTTCCCAGAAAATAAATCATCCCCTGCTCATAATAAGCGACATCACCCGTACGAAATGCACGTTGACCTTCATGCATATAAAATTTCTTCTCGTTTAAATCCTCCCTGTTGAAATAACCCGGTGAAACATGGGGTCCGACAATGATGAGTTCTCCTTCCCTGATATCTCCGCCACCGTTATCGATCAGCAATGTACTCGCCGGCATAGGAAAACCAATAGGCACTGATGCTTGCTGTGTAGCTATCTCCGGCGTGATCTCGACGAGTGTGGTGACGATGGTGGCTTCTGTAGGTCCGTAGGCATTGAGCACTCTGCTCTCCGGAAATTTTGTGTGTAGGGTTGTGCAGGTACGGGAAGGCAACTCTTCTCCCATAAAAAGAAAAGTGCGTAAATCAGGCATGGTACCACTGGTGAAGAAGGGATGGCGGAGATAGATAAAGACGAAGGAAGGTGTACTGGTCCAGACGGTGCATTTATAATGAATCACCCGATTTAAAAATGCATCCTGATCCTTTGTCAACTCTGCCGCACTTAATACCAGGGTCCCTCCCAAAGCAAAGGCGTTGAGTAAATCACATAAGGAAACATCGAAGGTAAACGGCGCCTGATTCAGGAAAACATCTTTACTGCTAAAACCAAAAGCGGTGGTCGACCAATCTACAAAAGTAAGCACGGAAGAACGCAATATCTGAACACCTTTGGGTTCGCCTGTTGAGCCGGAAGTAAACATGATGTATTGGAGTACATCTTCGCCAAACTCCTTCCTCGGACGATTATGCTGCGGTGACTTATGAGGAATCACTTCTCCCTTCGTGCTGATCTCAATCGCGCAAGGCAATGCTAACGGTAAGGCAGTACCGGTACAGTTGATGACGACCTGCGCCTTGGTAATTTCCATGATGCGCTTTACCCTTTCCTCCGGATAAATTTTATCAATTGGTGTATAGGTGGTTTTAGAATGATAACAAGCCAGCATGGCAATAGCAAACCACGCCTCCTTATGACCGTAGATAATGACCGGCTCACCCGCGGGAATATTTAACAGCAAAAGAGTTTCTGAAAGTTTCTCAGTTTCTTCATAGAGTTGCTGCCAGGAACAATCGGCATCGCTGCCCGACAAGGCAAGCTTCTCCGGTGCAATCTCCGTCTCTATGAATTTACTTTGATGGAAGTCGAAGCGCATGCGTTTAAATATAGGGACATCGTCCGCTGAAGATATACAAGGATATAGCAACCAGATGAATCATGATGAAGATGCTGAGTATCCTGACCGCCGTTGGATTCAACTGACCGAAGATAATATCTTTTCCGCGTTTTTTACAGGTGACCAGATACCAGTTATGAAAAGCGGAGTACAGCCCGAAAAGTAATCCACTGAGAATAAAATTCATCTTAAACCCATTCCAGCAACCCATCAGCAGGAAGGTCATGGTGAGTGTGAAATTTTGTTTCGCCAGCGAATACTTCTTCAATGATTTAAAACGACTTAGCCACAAGAAGAGCGGTGTAAAGAAATAATCCTTTAACCATGCACCCAGTGTGATGTGAAATCTTCTCCAGAAATCCTGGGGATTCACGGCCAGAAAGGGATTCGTAAAGTTGACCGGCACCTGCATCCCCATCATCTTACCGATACCGATAGCCATGCAGGAATAACCGGCGAAGTCGAAGAAGAGATAGGCGTAGTAGGCATACATTGTGCTGGCCATGTGCGGGAGTGCACGACTATCAGCAGGAAAAATATTCAGCCAGTAACGGTCAATAATGAGAATCCTTTGTTCTGTGATGCTTTGAAATGCGCAAAGCGATCGATTGGACCGATCAGTAACGTAGGCGTAAATGATAAATAATTAAAATAGGAAACCGGATCTGCCATGTCTGCCTTAGGATCCTTATCCATAAAATAACTCATCGTACGGAAGCTGGCATAAGAGAGTCCGGCGAAGGAGAGGATATAATTCAATTCAAAAGGATAAGCAGAGAAACGGATATTAAACTTCACGAGCAACATGGGCAACAACAAGGCAAGGATACCGTATATTTTCAAGGGCAAATGCAACTTCTTACCGAAGAGCCAGGTGATGGCATACGAGTAGACGATGAACGAAAAATAGAGCAAGGGATCGGGATAAAACACCAGCAGGAAAGTGGCATTGAGTACAAAGAGACATTCACGATAGGTTTTCTCCGGTGCAATCTTTTTCACCAGCGCCAGCAGTGCGATGAAGATCGCCATCACCAAAAAGAAATCGCTGCTGCTGAAAGGGATCATATCAGAATTGCTGGTAAACGAATTGAATGGAAGACCCTGTTTGATTATTGGGATGCGGGTTATGCGGAGAGTACAGTGCGTACAACATCACCCCAATCGCTACGTGCAGGACGAGGCGAAGTATATACCGTAGCCGATCAGATTTTATTTGCATAGTCCGTAGGTGTTGATGATAAATCTATTTACCTGTAGCCATCCATAATCGCTCATGTGCATCACATCACTGAGGAGGGCCTTATTATAGTTAGTAGTATCACTCGTGAATAGATTCAGCACCGGAAAATCATTTCGTTGCAGTACTGCCGCGAGCGTATCAACTGTAGGTTGCAATTTTGGAAGTGTGGTAAAATAATATGGATTCAACGGAGAGATGATGAAGGAGGCTTTTGCATTCTTACTCTTTAGCAATTCCACCAACATGCGGAAATCCTTCAGCTCGGTATTGTATTGCTCTGCTACCGGTTGAATTTTTCCTTTCTTTCCGTTAATGTAGGTGGAGTAATATTCATTCTCAATTCCGAGTGAATTGTTTGTTGCGTGAGCCAATGTGGAATCCTTCGTGATCGTTAGCAGACTATCCCAGTTAATGGCACAAGCTACCGGCTCAACTTCAATTTCAAAAGACCCTCTGCCATAATAAAGATGAGGTGCATACTGCGTAGGAGAATCTTTTATTTTATCGATCATCGTATTCCATGTATAAACGGGGGAACACCAAATACGATGGTAAAACGAAAGTGAAGAACGGTAGGCGATATTCGCTTTTCGGTAAGCGGCTGAGGGCGCATTCAGTTCATCATAAAAGTGTGAAATACCGGCGTACGCATATTGTTTAAACCGATCTTCCACAGTGTAGTGATGCAGTCCTCTTATAAATGCCTCTGAATTATATTCGAGAAAAACGGCGGAGGTGGTGCCTCGTGCCGGTTTCGCTTCAAACCATCCCGGAGAAAGGATAATCACGACCGGCGCTCCTTCCAGCACATTTGACTTCGCGAGCAACTGACAATAGATGGAGAAACATTGATTGCCCTCATGTCCAACGCCCATCACCTTCACCGGAAAACGATCGCTGATAAAATGATAGGAAAGATATTTAGTGCCTGAGGTCAGTTCAGAAGAACCGAGTAAATAAATAGTAGTCGAATCATCGGGTTGCTTTAAAAATTCATCTTCCAGGTATTTGTTGCCGTGAAAATTGTAGATGTAACGAAGATCCTCCTCGTGCTGTGTGGGAACAACAAAACCTTTATCGAGAAAAAATTTAACTTCCGGAATTCGTGATAAAAGGGCAACAGTAAAAACTGCAATTAAAAAGGAATCAAACATAAAGTAAAAATCCGGCGCATCAGGCATCTATTTTGAAATCGTATCGACAATGGTATCGATCGTTTCAAAGTTCTCATTGCAGTAAATGTTGGGGCACCGACTTACCGATTTTTCCTCAATGGCCACGATGACCTCCACGAGGGTGATAGAATCCAGCAATCCTGATTCGATCAATGAATCCCCGAAACCCACCTTTTTAAAGGCCATGTCGGCAATGGTTTCCTGTAAGAAAGGACGAAGATCTTCCATGATTTTTAACGGGAATAAATTTAAACAACTATATACCAAACACTTAACTGAATCGCCTACTGATTTCTCTCAGCATCTCTCCCTAACATTTGTTACATAGAATGGCTGATTCCTGTTGTATCTTTGAGATGAGAGGGACAAAAGTAAGTGTTCCTGAAATACAGTGAAAGTACCATCCGCCGGAATTCACGCTTCCAGTTGAAATCAATGTGTCCCTCAAACAAATCCGCGACCATCAACCATAACATCCGTGACCATCCCTTAAATCCGTTTAATCAGCGTTCCCAATAAAATTATAATTGAATAACATATCCCGATAATTACCGTTTAATAAACCTCTATTGAAACCTTAAAGCATGGTGCTACTCGTCATTCACATCTTCTTCTACGTGCAATCATTGTTTATTGGAGAAGGGCTCGCTGAATTACCCGTTACAGATAAAAGGATAGTTGAAAGTCATCGGAATGATGCCGACATGATCTTCGATCAATTGCAGGGATGTATTAAAAAAGACGCCTTCTACATCGCTTATCAGGGAGTACAAAAATGGAACCCGGATGCCCGCATGCTGGCGATTGCTGACTTATCGCAGGGATCCGAGAAGCAACGCTTTTATATTATTGATTTGAAAAAGAAAGAAGTCATTTTGCAAACATGGGTAGCCCACGGTAAAAACTCAGGTGATAATTTCGCCATTCATTTCTCGAACAAGGATGCTTCGCACATGAGCAGCAAAGGATTTTATAGTATCGGTGAAGAATTCATTTCACCCAAGCACGGACCTGCCTTGCTGTTAGAGGGACTCGAGAAAGGTTTAAATGACAAAGCACGTGCACGTGAAATCATCATTCACGGTGCTGATTATGTAAGCGAATCCTTTATTGAAGAACATGGCCGCTGCGGAAGAAGTCATGGTTGTCCGGCATTGCCGAGAGAAGAAATGGCGAAAGCGATTCATCTTTTGACTCCGGGAAGTTTATTGTATGTTCATACGGGGGGTGTAGGTACCTGCTGAATGATATTTTTCGCTCTCGTGAGAATGGCCTTTCGGTGTTGATGCAGTGAATCCATTTGATTTCATTTATCTTTGTAAAAGCAAACACTAATTCAGAAAGCCGTGACAGAAAATTCCGACCCTTACAAGAAGGAAAATATTCAAGTCTTCAAATCACTTGAAGAGGCGGCAGAATATGAAGCCCGTCAGAATGCCTTAATTTCCGGTATACAACACCTGCAAAATGTGACAGCTTTTATCATGGAGCGTTATAAGAAGGAATTAGAGGTGCCGAATGAGAATGTACTTTATTTTAGAGGCGATGGTGAGAGAGATGATGTGGAAAATATTTAAGAATATAAATTTAGAAAGCTAAGTTCAAACTTTAATTTTATATTTGGGTGATTGTATAAAAGTTTATGATTAGCAATGAAAAAGTTAATAGTATCGATTTTAATATGTTTAAGTTTTCTTGAATTAAATGCACAATTCACAAATGTTAATTGGACATTTGGTGATAGCTGTGGAATAAAGTTTAACGCTACTGGTATTGATTCCATTTATCGTACTTCTGTAAATGCTAGAGTGTCTTGTGCAGCAATTAGTCACTCAAGTGGAAATTTGTTGTTTTATGTCGCTTCACCCGATCTTGAATTGTATCAAATGCCAACCATGATAAACCGTGGAAGAGTATATAACAAACAACATGCTAAAATGGAGAATGGTGATTCGCTTTTTTGTTCCAATTGGTATAAAGAACTACTCATTTTACCCTGGCCCGATAGTGTTGATAAATTTATGGTAATTTCAAGTATGGCAACCTCGGAACGAAAATATCATATTCTAAAGTTGATCTTTCCTATAATAACGGGTTGGGAAAAGTGTTTGATAAAAATACAATTATAGATACCGGAAACATTGCCGATGGCATAACTGCTATCAGGCACGGTAATGGGCGAGATTGGTGGATATTGTATAAAAAGGTTTTACCAATAATATTATTTATAAAATATTACTTACCCCACAGGGATTGAGTCCCGTGAGCACTCAGAATATTGGACTTTCTTTCTCAAACGGAGGCTTCTATAGATTAATTCCTTCACCCGATGGAAGTACTATAGTTGGCTTATGCAATTCATCTATTTCTATTGAAAAATTTTCTTTTGACCGGTGTACGGGAAATTTTGGTAATCATTTAGTAATTTATAACGGAACCGGGAGCCCACCATTTAGTTTTTGGGATGGAGCAATCAGTCCGAACAATCGATTTTTATACGTTACAACCATTGGTGTTCCTGAATATGTTTTTCAGATTGACTTGTTAAATCCAAATGCCTATCAAAACAAAATAGTTATTGATTCCATTGATTCATTAATTAATACAGGTTCTGCCATCCGCTTAGCCCCCAATGGGAAAATATATCGCTCTAATTGGTGGTGTCAAAATGGATGGAATTGTTATCCATTTTTGGATTCGGTTTATGTACCTGTAAACACTCATTTAAGTGTCATTAACCAACCCGATAGTTTTGGACTGGCATGTAATTATGCTGGTCTGGGGCAATTCCTAAATGGATTTAGAACTTATGTGGGTCTTCCTAACGATGTTAATTTGGCATTAGGCGCATTGAGCGGGAGCATATGCGATACACTTTCAGTGGGCTTAAATGAAATAAAAGATAATATCCCTTTAATGGTTTTTCCCAATCCTTCGTCAGGTCTTTTCACAGTTAATATAAAACAGGATCTACTTCCTAAAGAAGGATATACCTACACTGTGTATTCTATACAAGGACAGTTGATACAACAAGGCGCATTAAAAGGGAGAACATCCTCCATTAATTTAACATCGTATGAAAGCGGCATGTATTTACTCAATGTAACACTGCCGAAAGAAGTAGTGCAAATTAAATTGAGTAAGTTTTAATGTGTAGGTCACACTTATATTGAGTTAGAAATGAACAGCGAAATCATCATATATCAAAACCCTGACGGCAACATCAAAATTGATGTGCGGCTGGAAGATGAAACCGTTTGGCTCACGCAAGACCAAATGGCAACCTTGTTTGGAAAAGGCAGGAGCACCGTAGCTGAGCATATCGGAAATGTGTTTGAAGAAGGTGAGTTGGTGCAAAATCGAACTTGTCGGAAATTCCGACAGGTTCGGCAAGAAGGTAATAGAGAAGTAGAAAGAGAAATAGACCACTACAATCTTGATGTAATAATTTCAGTAGGCTACAGGGTTAAATCGCCTCAAGGCACACAATTTCTAATAAAGGACATTTATACTACCAGTATTGATTACGATGCTAAAGATGAAAAGACAATTGAGTTTTTTAAAGTAGTACAAAATAAATTGCTTTGGGCTATTAGCGAGCAAACAGCGGCCGAATTGGTCTATCGCAGAGTAGACGCAAGCTTGCCATTGTTGGGAATGCAATCTTTCGACCCACCTGCCGGCAAGGCAGGTAAAAAGAACCCACCGTCCGTTAAAAAGACCGATGTAAGTATTGCCAAAAATTACCTGAACGAAGATGAAATAAAATTATTGGGCTTATTGGTAGAGCAGTATTTAGCATTTGCCGAAACAATGGCTCAACAACGAACACCTATGTATATGGCCGACTGGATTAGCCGATTAGATTCGATTTTACAATTAAACGGTAGGGAATTACTCAGTCATGCCGGAAAGATAAGTCACGAAATGGCGTTAGAAAAATCGGGAACGGAATTTGAAAAATTCAAGGCCAACAAAAAGCAAATCCAAAAAGAACAGAGTTTAAAAGAAATTGAAAACGATATTGAGAAAATAAAAAAGCTGAACGGCAAATAAAATTAAAAATCTATAATTTCCACCCTTTCTCACTACCCTTCCAAAATCTCCAACAACCTCTCCAACTCATTCTCGTCAGCAGTATAATTGTTATTATAAACTCCTGTGGAACTCAATGCTGCGCTGTGCACTTCTGCTGGGTGACAGGTGTGAATGATTTCCCGGATATTGGAAGAGCGGATTCCACCACCGGGTAAAATGATGAGCTTTGTTCCTGCATGGTCCATCATCTCTTTCAATCGCAGCCTTCCTTCGAACGCTGTTGATCCATCTCCTGAAGTGAGGAGTCGCGTGCAGCCGCATTGGATGAGCAGATCGAGTCCGGATTTCCAGTCGGGCAAGAGATCAAAGGAGCGATGAAAGGTAACCGGTAAGGGATGACAGGCCTGGATAAAACGTTTCAATTGCTCTTCATGAATTTTTCCGGATGCAGTAAAGAATCCACTTACAAAACCATTGGCTCCGGCGGATTTGAATTTTTCTACATTTTGCAACATCAGGTTGAATTCAGCATCGCTGAAGATATAATCACCGGCACGGGGGCGGATCATGACGAAGATGTCTCGTGGAAATATTTTGCGGGCTTCCAGGAAATAATCTATGGAAGGGGTGAGTCCTCCGCAGGGATAATCTTCGCATAACTCCAGGCGGTGGACACCCACGGCAGCGGCTATACGAGAAGATTCTAAATTGAAGCAAGCAAGTTCTAATTGCATACAAACTTCAGGTGGCCCATAAAGCTGTTAAATACATTAATATTGATGGGCCGCAGATTTATTATGATTTTTATGATTATTTAAGATTATATGAGAAAGTCTGCAGATTTGATGACATCCACTCCATCGCCGAGACGGTAGGTGTAAGTGAAGCCTTCGCGGAGTGCATAAGCGCCTATTTCACCAGTAATGCTTACGGCGATGAATCCAATTTGTTTATCCTCGATTTTATTTTTGCGGAGTTTGTACATGCGTTCAACGGCTAGTTTGCAGGCATCTTTGGGAGATTTGCCATAGCGCATGGCTTCCACTACAGTATGCGCACCACAAATCCGTATCACCTCTTCACCTACACCGGTAGCGGTAGCAGCTCCCACTTCGTTATCGACATATAGTCCGGCGCCGATGATGGGAGAATCTCCTACGCGGCCATGCATTTTAAAGGCCATTCCACTGGTGGTACAGGCACCGCTGATATTGCCGGTTTTATCGATGGCGAGCATGCCAATGGTATCGTGATTATCTTTAGTACCTGCGCCACGTTTCGTCTTCATGTGCTTCAGGGTATCCATCGGATCATACTTCGATTCTTTCAGCCATTCTTTCCAGATCTTTTCAGCATTTGCTGTGAGCAGGTTTTCCTTTTTGAATCCATTCGCTAAAGCAAACTGTAATGCGCCATCGCCTGCGAGTACCACATGGGGTGTCTTTTCCATCACCTGCCGCGCTACTGAAATCGGATGCATAATATGTTCCAGACACATAACGGATCCGCAGTTACCCTGTTCATCCATGATACAGGCATCCAGAGTAACACGTCCGTCACGGTCAGGGAGTCCGCCATAACCTACACTGGTATCTTCCGGATCAGCTTCCGGCACCATCACGCCCTTCTCCACCGCATCTAGCGCCTTTCCGCCCTTACTTAGTATTTCCCATGCCGCCGCATTCGCCTTGACGTTAGGAGCCCAGGTAGAGATGACTAGTGGAAACTGAGAATCTATGCCCGGAAATGTTGCGCCCTTCACTCGTGATGCAGCCCATAACGCACCAGTGTAAAAAATGCGCCTTTTATAAATTTTCTACGATTTATCATTATTTGTTGTTCGTTTAGCGGGACAAAAAAGAATGGCCTAAATATATAGATATTTCTTAAAATTAAAGTTAAGCTCTTCTACCTAATTGCGGGGGCCGGATTTTGTGAGAGCGAATAGTTTTTTAGCTTGCAAAAAAGATTTTCCTTTTAATGACCTTTGATTATGTACAACTGTTTAACTTCATGGAAGAAGATTCACAATCCTACATAAATCTAATTATTATTTCACCTCTATCTCATCACAAAAAATATACGCCTCATACCCTGCGCCCTGATGCCATTTCGGTAAAGTGCCATAGTTTACGGCTTTGACTCTGATAAATTTAGCCTTTGCCGGTTTAAATTCAATCGTGAGCTTCTGTGTCTGTACATTCAAATCATTATCAGGAATCGTATTTTCTTTTCGGCCCACGGCGATCCACTTTTTTCCGTCAGATGAAATTTCCACTATCATCTCCTTCGGCATGAGAATCCAGGAACGACTGTCTTGCAGGAATCCGACTGTAACCGAACTAATCTTTTCTTCCTTTCCGAATTGAATTTCTGCATCCATATCCGCGTCCTGATAACCATGCCAATCTCCCTTCCTCCAGTTGTCGGTGCCGTGAATGCCATCAATCATTGACAATGGTCCTTCCGCTGAATACTGTTTTCCCGGACTGGTATGCAATACCACGTTCCAGTTATTGGGGCGTTTGTAAAATGTTGCCGACGTTGTTCCGCTCTTCCCTTTCTGATCACCACACTGCGCATAAATAGTGGAAGTTTGATGAATGTAAAAAGGCTCGCGGTAGTATTCCCCCATCATCATCAATCCCTGATGCGGACCGAACAAAATCATACCGCCGTCGGGAGATTCAATAGTCACCAGAAGACTATCATCAAATACTCTGCTCTCTGCTTTAATCACCGGTGTCCTGTAAAAATAATATAAGCTCATTGTCCCTCTGACTTCAGGTACAGCACCCCGATTCGTCGCAGGCGTTTCGCTCATCTCAAACACCACTTCCTTCGCTTGCGTGAGCTGATCATGTGTGATGAGATTTACATCCTGTACCACCCCATCGATACTTAAACTTCGTACATACACGGCCGTGAGTGAATTGTTTTTAGCAATCAATCGTACCGTTTTACCATTCTCAAGATTCACCATCGCCGAATCGAAGAGGGGACTCCCCAGCGCATAATAAGGACTTCCGGGAGTGACAGGATAAAAACCCAATGCACTCCATACGAACCATGCCGACATCTGTCCGCAGTCTTCATTACCCGGCAAACCCTCCGGACCTTTATGGTAGAGACTATCCATAATCTGACGGACCAGTTTCTGTGTTTTCCACGGCTTGCCGATATAATCATATAAATAAGCCATATGATGACTGGGTTCATTGCCATGTGCATATTGTCCGATGAGACCTGTGATATCCGCCTGCGTTCTTCCGGTAGTATTTGTAGAGGCAGAGAAGAGACCATCCAGCTTCGCCTCCGCCTGCTGATCACCGCCCATTAACTTCACCAGTCCCGGAATATCCTGTGGTACAAAAAAGGAATACTGCCAACTATTCGCCTCGGTATAATGATTGTTCACTTCGCGGGGATCAAAGTTCGGTATGAAGTCACCGTTACGACGCGGGCGCATGAATCCTGTTTGCGGATCATATACATTTCTGTAAGAGGCTGCCCGACGCAGATAGGTGCTCTGCTCGCTGCTCTTGCCTAACATACGCGCCACTTCCGAAATGCACCAGTCGTCATAAGCATACTCCAGCGTTTTCGAAACGGATTCGTGTTCATCTTCTACTCCGATATATCCACGCTCCATATAGGCAGGAAGTCCCAAATGTTTCCAGGTGGCACTCTTCTTCATGGCTTCAAAGGCGAGGGAAGTATCAAATCCACCCACCCCTTTCACCAGGGCATCAGTGATCACGGGAACACTATGATAGCCGATCATGCAATCGGTTTCATTGGCGCCCAGCTCCCACACCGGCAATCGTCCTCCCTGCTGATACTGTGCAAGAAAAGTTTTGATAAAATCCAGTGTACGTTTCCTGTCGATGAGTGTATAAAGGGGATGAGCAGCTCTGAAGGTATCCCATAAACTGAAAACCGTATATTGAGTATAGCCTTCCGCGTTATGAATCAAATTATCACGTCCTCTGTAACGGCCATCCGTATCCGAAATGACATTTGGAACAATCATCGTATGATAAAGCGCGGTATAAAAATTTACCAGGTCTTTCTCCTTCTTTCCAAACACCTGAATCTTTGACAGCTCTTTGTTCCAGGAATTCTTTGCATTCAACTTTACTTTTTCGAAGTCCCAGTCCGACATTTCAGCATCCAGATTTCGACGTGCTCCTGCCGCATCCACCGTGGAAATTCCCACTTTTACCAATAGGGGCATAGCCGTTTCCCGATTACCGCCACCGATATACACTGCAGCTGCAATTTCATTCTGTTCGATTGCCGATTCCGGTTTCATTTCAGGGATTAATCCGTCGATAACAATCCTGGCAATAGGTTGTGAAAACTCCATTGCGAAATAAATGTATTGGTCCTTGGCCCAGGCTTCACTGTGCCGGTATCCTTCCAGACGGGTATCACTTACAAATCGCAGCGAGGCGCCATGTGTTTTATCCCGATGACGCAGATCGAGCATCAGGTAGCGCTCCTCTTTTTTACTAAAAGTATACCGATGCATCCCGGCTCTAATGGTAGTAGTTAATTCCGCTTTTATCTGATCATCCGTTAAAGAAACGGCATAATAGCCGGGCTCAGCACGTTCACTTTCATGACTATAAGCTGAACCATACTGTTCAGGGATGAAAGAAGCTGTTCCGTTGCCGGGCATCAGTAAAATATCTCCGTAATCCGAACAACCGGTTCCACTGAGATGGGTATGTGTAAAGCCATAGATGACCGTGTCGGAATGATAATATCCACCACATCCTTCCCAACTGGCATCGCGACGGGTATCCGGACTCAATTGCACCATTCCAAAGGGAACCGTAGCGCCCGGATAGGTATGCCCCACTCCTCCTGTGCCGGTCATCGGGTCTACATAACGGGTGAGATCCTGAGCAGAAACGATCGTCTGAAATAAACACGAAATAATTACTATATATTTAATCATGGTATAAAAATAATAATTGGGGAGAATAAAACGAGGGATGGGCCGCTGATTCATTAAGATTATTAAGATTTGTTATGATTTACTTGTATTAAAATAACAGGAACAGGTTGAATCAATAACTGTTCGCAACTCCGGTTTTTAAGAATATTATCCTTGTCAGTATTTATAAATCACCTACCGGTTCTTAATAATATTAAACGAACTACTTTTAATCTTCGAAAAATCACCTGTATACTTAATTGTCTTTTTTTCACCGGGCATCAGATGGAAGCCGTTATCATTGAAAGAGCATTCACCGGTATCATCGTATAGATACACGCCATAAGTAAATACATCAGCAGTAAGCGTTATTGTAGTACTATCGCGCTGTAGCATTTGGATTTGCGCAGGTTGCAAGAGGAGATTTTTAGGACGGCAGCGAAAATAATATTCTCTTTTGAGAATTCTGAATGTAAAATTATCTTCCGCTTCGGTGACAAAAACCACATTGGCAGTATCCAGATTTCTCATGGCAAGATTTGGAAAAACGAGGGCGTCATGAATAATACTATCCGGAGATAACTTGAAAGAATTTTCCGCTATCAGCACCGGCTCTGCATTTTTGTCTGTACGAATATAATATAACCGGAGGGTGATCGACTTATCGGCCACCCCATCCACATGCACGGTTGTAGACAGGCCCTTTTCCGTTTCAACAGTGGAGATAAACAGTGAATCAAAACTACATTTCGCTTCGAAGTAAAAGAGCTTTTCCCGCTCTTTGCTGTCGAGGGCGCTCCAGGAAATCACGGGCCAGCAATCATTGAACTGCCAGAAGAGGGTTCCCCGGCAATATGGGAAATTCCGCCGATGTGCATCCATGGCCATCTTCATTCCATAGGCTTGTTGCAACTGCGAGCCCGATGACGAAAGCGAAATGGTATCCACTACATTCTTCCAAAGCGACACATCCGGTAAAGACTGAAAGCCATACTCACTCATAAATCGTCCCGTTTTCTTTTTGTACACTTCAAAATCTTCCATTCCCCACCATACTCCCCAGTAATGACTGTCGCCTTGTGTCATACTCTCTTTACGTCCCCACCCGATGGAAGGAGAAGAGGGCCAATACGGGCGGGATGGATCCAGTGAATCTATAACAGCTGGTATTACCGAATGAAAGATGCGCTGATAATCCTTCCAAATCTTCATTGAATCGGCAACAGAATAATTAAATTGTTTCTGCCATCCCCAGTTATGCCACCCCTCATCACTTTCATTGTTTCCGCACCAGAGTACAAGACAAGGGTGATGAGATAATCGTTCTACCTGCTCTATCGCTTCCTGTCGTACATTCTCCAAGAAAGCGCTATCCCCCGGAACCATACTGCAGGCAAACATAAAATCCTGCCAGACCATAATGCCATGCTTATCGCAATAATCGTAAAATACATCAGGCAAGTAAGCGCCTCCACCCCAAACCCGAAGCAAATTCATTCCTGCAACTTTCGCCTTCAACACCAGTTGCTCGTACTCGTTGTCAGTCACACGGGATAAAAACAGATCCGGTGGAATGACATTCGCACCTTTCGCAAAGAGTTCATTGCCATTCACCCGAAATCCGAAACTCATTCCCTGTGCATCTTTCTCTCTGACCAACTCCACTTTTCGAAAGCCTGTTGAACATTTTAAAGATCGACTTCGATCTTCGTCAAGGATACAACTGAACTCATAGAGATTCGGTTCTCCTTTACCGTTAGGTTGCCATAACTTTGGATCCGGAAACAGAAAAGGAATCTGAATGGTTTGAATTCCCGGACGCAGATTCACCTCCTGAATAATTTGAGTTGGAAATCCAGCCGATTTCACTGTGACATTCGTCTTCCTCTGTTTCTCTGATCTGATTTTTACATACGCAATAGCTCCGGTTGGCTTGTCTATGCGATGATCCTGAACCACACGAAAAGAAAGAATTGTACAAGGCTCGCTGGCTGTTAACTTCACCGGTTTCCAGATTCCGCAAGAGAGGATTTTCGGACCCCAGTCCCAGCCATAATGATACTGTGCTTTTCTTGTAAAGGAGCGAAAACCCTCCGGCAAGGTGTAGGACAATTTCTGAACTGCTGCAGATGCCACTGTTTCCGGCGCGCTGAACCGAACCAGCAATACATTTTCTTTTTGAATCAGCTTCTTTACATCCACTTTCCAGGAGCGAAACATATTATCGGCTTGTAAAATAAGCGCATCATTCAGTAGTACTTCTGCATATGTATCGAGACCTTCAAAGATCAATTCCAGTTGCGGTTTGTTCAACATGGAATCGGGACAACTAAATTTGCATTGATAGGTCCAATCACTTTCTCCTACCCACTGCACTTTTTTCTCATGATCATTTTTGAAGGGGTCGGTAATTATTCCATTCTGCAATAAATCGGTATGCACACTACCCGGAACCCGAGCCGGCAACCATTTATCGCTTGATAACCGGCGAAAAGACCAGTCGGTAAGTACTAATGATTGTGCTATCGTAAGAGCAGGCATTGTTACTACGAATAGCAACACCACTATTAGTTTATGAAATATTTTCTGATCCGTATTCATCATTGGATGTATGGCCTCCGAAATTACACTTTAAAAATAACTATGGCGCGAACCGTTGCAGTGAAAAAACATACAGGTGTATCTCTGCCAACATCACTTCTCCTGGAAATCTTTTATGAACCGGTACAAATTAAATTCCGGCATTGCCAATTGGGCTTTCAACCTATCTTCCAACTGACGAACGGTAATTCCCTTCATCCTTTGCTGTTGAAGAAGCCGGTAAGCGCGTTGTGCTGTCAGCTGCAGCCTTTTTCCGGGCAAAGGATGTTGATGGTGTTGGTGAATGGCTGTCAATAATTCTTCAACACCTTCGTTTCGACTCGCTGTTGTTTTCACAACGGGAATACTCCAACCTTCCGAAGCCGGGCGTTCATGCAAGGTCTTAATCAATCCTGCGGCGAATTTATCTGCGCCATCACGATCAGATTTATTCACCACAAAAATATCTCCGACTTCCATGATGCCGGACTTGAGTGCCTGGATTTCATCTCCCGCTTCAGGAACCAGGGTAACCACTACCGTATCCGCCAGGGAGATGATTTCCACCTCACTCTGTCCCATTCCTACGGTCTCAATAAAAATATAATCAAAGGGCGCACTTCGCAACACATCACAAATTTCAATTGTCTTTGCAGAAAGTCCACCCAGCGCACCTCTTGTTGCCAATGAACGGATAAAAACATGAGGGTTATTAAAATGTTCCTGCATCCGCAACCGGTCTCCCAACAATGAACCATGTGTAAAAGGCGAACTGGGATCAACTGCTATCACAGCGACCTGATTCGGTAATCCTTCACCGTTAGTTTTCCGTGTCAACTCATGAATCAAAGCGTTGATCAATGTACTCTTTCCGGCACCGGGAGGACCTGTAATGCCAATGACCGGTGTCTTTCTTTCATAGGTCAATCGGCTGAGCAATTCCTCATAACCGGGCTGATCGTTCTCCACGAGGGTGATCGCTTTGGCAATCAGCCGCCGATCACCTTGTTGAATTCCTGAAAGAAGTTGCGCTATTTCCACCCGGCGAAAATAGTCAGGAATGTTCAATACGGCCTGTTTCGGAAGAAAGAAGCTTTTAGTAAAGATTTACCACCGGAATAACAGATCACGAGAAAGATTTTCAATAAACAGTTGATTTACAAGTTCTAGAATAGAAGTCGGAGCACCAATAAAATGGCCTCTACTCCCATCACCTAATGCTGATTTGCTTACTTTTGCACCCTCATCAGGTTTCTTCTTCGGAAGGATGAAAAGGGAATGCCGTGCAATCCGGCAACAGTTCCCGCTGCTGTAAACGATAACGGAAATTCCGTTGAGCGATACTAACCACTGTCCGAATGCAAAGGATGGGAAGGGGTCGCGGCAATCGTGAGTCAGAAGACCTGCCCGGTGAAAATAAGTTCAATGTCTTCGGTGAAAAGAAAGAGAACATGTCAGCGCGATCTATTTCCGCCGGCTTGTTGTTATTTTCTTCCACCTGCTTCAACAACATGTCACGATTCGTCATCCTTCTCTTCAATATTTTCTTTGTTTCGCTTGCTCATGCGCAAAGGGATACTATCATCTGGATGAAACCGGTGGATATCCGTGCGGAGCGTTTTCATTTCACAGATCCCGGCATGCAGGTACATGCGCTCGATACTTCTAAAATTTCCAAACTAACCGGATATACACTTGCGGATAGGCTTGGGCGTGAGTCGATGCTGTTCATGAAGTCGTATGGTCCGGGAAGCCTGTCTACGCTCTCTCTTCGTGGCACCGGAGCGGCGCATACAGCAGTACTATGGAACGGACTTTCGCTAAATTCACCCATGAACGGTATATATGATTTTTCTTTATTGCCGGTATTCCTGCTCGATGAAGTTTCCATTCAATGCGGGGGGAATGGTCCCTTGGCCGGAGGAGGTGCTGTAGGTGGTGCTATTTATATGAATTCAGGAACGGAGTTTACCAAGGGTGTTTCAGGAGAAGTGATGACGGGCTATGGAAGCTTTGGACAGCAACAATATGGCGCCGGGATAGTGGTCGCTAACGGTCAACTGGTAACGAAAACAAAAATTTATACACAACGAGCAGAAAACAATTTTTCCTTTACAACTCCTGAAGGACAATCGAAAATACAGTCACATGCCCGCTTTCGGCAATTAGGTATTACAGAAGACATCCGTTTCGGCAGGAAGGACAATCACCTTGACCTGCACCTTTGGTACCTTGAAAATGAAAGGGAAATTCCTCCACATATGCTGGCACAGCTGAGTTTACAAGAGCAGCAGGATAAATCGCTTCGTGCAGTGGCTGAATGGGCAGTAAGTCACGATAAATGGTTTTGGAACATAAACGGGGGCATAAATCGTGAGGAAATAAAATACACTGATCCGGAAGCCAGACTTGATGAACTCAGCACCGCTACTACTGTTCAGGCTACCGCGGAGCTCGGCCATCATTTCTCTAAAAACTTCAAACTTATATCTCAATTCGCTACTATACATGCTTTAGCCAATTGCGAAGGTTATGCTACTCAGCAACAGCAGGAACAATGGTCGCTTGGGCTGAAGGGAGTATTTGAAAATCATAAATGGTATATCAATGCTTCCATACGACAAGGTTTATTTGATGAGGAGATGATTCCCTTTCTGCCGGCGGTGAATTTACGGTACAACTTCGTACCCACATTGTCGTGGAAAGCAGATGTAGCACGTGTCTTTCGTGTACCAACCCTAAACGATCGCTATTGGATAGCCGGAGGAAATAAAAATCTTGAACCGGAACAAGGATTTTCGTCGTCTACAGGAATCCAATGGCTATTGAAAAAAGAAAAGTTTAGCATGAAGATGCAGGCGAACGTATTTTTCTCAGAGCTTGAAAAAGCAATCGTATGGCTCCCGGGGTTAAACGGAATTTATGCAGCTGAGAACATCCATGAAATGGAAAGCAAAGGTTTTGAGGGAGAAGTTGATCTTGCCTACACCACGGGAAAATGGAAATTCCGGGCAAGACTGACGACTCCGGTTGTGTCATCCAAAATCACAAAGACAGATCCTTCCTTCGATTCAGGAATCGGGAAACAAATGATTTACACCCCGCGGTTGATGTACAAATCTGAAGCAGAAATTACTTTTCATACTTTCTCCATACGCTATTATCATAATTATACCGGCTACCGTTATACGACCATTGACCATGCACATTACCTGGACCCGTTCGATTGTGCAGAACTCATTCTGGCATGGACGGGTACTTTAGGAAAAGGGAGTTTGACATTAACGGGAGGAATAAAAAATCTTTACGAAGAAAATTATCAGGTCATTGCCTGGAGAGCGATGCCGGGAAGATCTTTTCATGGTGGATTATTATTTACTTTTGGAAAATAAATCTGAAAAATGAATTTTCTTTCGAATAAATACTATCATTTATTATTGGCAGGAGTTGCGCTTGTTGCGGGTATAAAAATCTGGTTACAACCGCTACCTACGTTGAAGATGCAGTACTTTTTGACGGCGGTAATTCTTTTTATTATTGTTAGAAGTATTTATCGTTTTGTGAAACTGCACCGCTCTTGATGAAAGTGGAGATGAGGCTAACGGTGGCGGGGATGTGTGGATAGGATTTTTATTGCTGCATACAATTTCTTATCATCCGGATAATATTCTATTTAACTGTCTAACTTTTGCTTCGGGTAATTACCTCCATATTCAACCCCGTTGGGGTTGGGGTTGCTCGTGCTTTGTAACTCCGGGTTGCACCCGGAGTTACAAAGGTTGAACCCTTTCAGGGTTCCGATCGTGAATATACTACTTATTCGCCAAGCGATTAATCATTTCAGTGAAGCAACTCTCAAGCGAACGTTCCTCCCAGTGATCTCGTCAGATTCATTGTATCAAAGATGAAATGAAAAATGACAAGCGAACGTTCCTCCCGGAGTTACAAAGGTTGAACCCTTTCAGGGTTCCGATCGTGAATATACTACTTTTTCGCCATGCGATTAATCATTTCAGTGAAGCAACTCTCAAGCGAACGTTCCTCCCAGTGATCTCGTCAGATTCATTGTATCAAAGATGAAATGAAAAATGACAAGAGAACGTTCCTCCCGGAGTTACAAAGGTTGAATCCTTTCAGGGTTCCGATTTGAAACGACTCTTTTTTAGCGAAAAAATCGATTGTATCAGCGAACAACTACTTAGAGATGAAATACTCTTAATGAAGGAAATTCCTTTGCGGGTTATGACTTCCATATTCAACCCCGTTGGGGTTGGGGTTGCTTGTGCTTTGTAACTCCGGGTTGCACCCGGAGTTACAAAGGTTGAACCCTTTCAGGGTTCGTGAATATTGAAATTGTCGAGGTAGATCAAAATCATCTTTTCACAACATGGGAATTTGTAGCGTAGTTAAAATCCTCCTCCACTCTTCCAATTTCGCTAGCAGCTACCCGACGCAGGAGAGATCACTATTGCCGAGACGTTTCTCTCATTACCCAAACGTAGCGTTCCTCCAAGCGGAGAAGCAGATCCTGCCTACGGCGGGAACGATTCTCCGCGTCCCCCCCAGAGGAGTTGTCACCTCAATCTCGTCAGAATCAACTCATCGCAGATGAGATGAGCATGACGAGACTACTTCACTCCATACTCCGAAATCATCCAGGCTAATGCGGCCATACTGGCTGCGCCCAACTCGAGTTCGCGTTTGTTGATTTTATCAAAAGTATCCGTCTCGGCATGATGTAAATCAAAATAACGTTGAGAGTCGGGACTAAAACCAATCAATAATGTTCCCTGATCTTCTAAATGATTGATATCTGCCCCTCCGTATCCCGGGCGCCAGATATTTAAAAGATAAGGATAAAACTGTTCCTTCCATGACATCACTTTTTCCATCGCTTCTTTGTTCCCTTTAAAAGTAAATCCTCTCGGAGAAAATCCCCCTGCATCACTCTCGATCGCGGCGATGTGCTTTCTTCCTGAAGTCTTCGCGGCCTTTGCATATTTCTCTCCTCCCTTCCCCCCATTCTCTTCATTCATAAATGCGACACAACGAATGGTTCGCTTCGGTCGAATGTTTAGCGCTTTAAAAATGCGTAGTACTTCCATGGATTGCACTACACCGGCGCCATCATCATGTGACCCATCTCCATTGTCCCAGGCATCAAGATGTCCCCCAACAACAATGATCTCATCCGGAAATTCGGTTCCGCGGATCTCGCCAATAACATTATGGGAAAGGGTATCCGGCAAAATTTGTGTTGCCATGGAGAATCCGAACTTTGCAGCCGGCTCCTTCTTTAACATCTTGCTCAAATTTTAGGAATAGTATCTACATAACCCATTGCCCCGGTATGCGGATAATCATCCATGGCCAATGTCATCGAACGAACGACTACACCCAAAGCTCCGTATTTCGCTGCACGCATAGCCGTTCCGTATCTATACTTAGCCGCTTCACCGTATGCTTCAAAAGTATTGATGAACTCCGGTTTCATTGGATGATTCATGAAGACAATTTTACCACTCAATCTCCCCGCTCCCAATTTCTCCATCTCTTCCCAGTCGTAAACTTCCACCACTTCAGCAACCAAACCACCTTTCGGAGTGGCAATACTTCCACCGAGTGCGCAAATATTCAACATCACTTTTCTGCTTCCTGTTTCAATCCAGGCCTGCTCCTTCGCGCCGCGTACCCAATGAGGAACCATGACTTCCTGCAGTACAGCCGAATCCAGTGAAAGCTTTGTCAATTCCATGTGCACATAATTGACGGCCTGCGCGGCTTCCTTTGAGCCACTCAGCCGACCGCCAATTTTATTACTTAAATAATCCAGCCAGCCATAGCATTTACTACCGGTAAGCGCTTCGTCATAAATACGACGAATAGTCAGGGAGTCATTTTGCTGCGCGGTAACGGAAAAAGAGAACAAGAGGAAGAAACAATAAGCGATTTTTTTCATAAGGCGTTTCGGAAATAATACATGGATGTATTTTTCACGCCTCAAATATACTATCTTCTTTTACGTGCCAAATGCGTCCGCTAAACTTTTACTGTACGGTCGTAAAGTCTGCCACCTAGCCGGCCGTAGAGGAGTGCCAGCCATGACATACTCAGCGTATTCATCAGTAACATCCCCAGACAAACCGAGAGAATCAAAAAGCTGTTCACACCCATCTCCGGAAAAACGATGGCAATTCCTACATATAGCAAATTGATGCCTGTAATCAACACCGTAGTTATTCGCTGTCCGAATCCTTGTCCTGTGATCATATGATGCACATGATTTCGATCGGGATGAAAGGGGGAATATCCGGTCAATATACGAATCACAGAAACGCGCAAGACATCATACATGGGAACGAAAAGTACTGCGATGACTAAAGTTGGTGTGAGCGTAGGAATATCAGCTTGCCCACCGGAGTATTGTTGAATTAAAGCTATCGCCTGTACGGAGAGCAGAAAACCGAGCACCAATGAACCGGTGTCACCCATAAATACCCGGGCCGGATGAAAATTAAACAAAAGAAATCCAAACACAGCACCACAAATGCTCATTGAAAGCATGGCCATTGTAAAGTTTCCCGCCTGAAGAAATAGCATTCCGAAAATCAAACTTGACATCAGCGTTAAACTGCCTGCAAGACCATCCAATCCGTCGATCAGATTTAAAGCATTGGTAACCGCTACAATAAAGAAAATCGTTACACCCCAGGATATGACTAACGGTAAGGTATGTACGCCAACCAGTCCAAATAAATTATCGATTCTAAAACCGGCTGCAATAACAAGTACAGATGCAATAAACTGAAATATTAATTTCGAGGATGGGGGTAGGTCAATGAGATCATCAAAGAATCCTGTAAAAAACAACAGAATAGAAGCAGCCACAAGTAAATTCATATTATGACCGGCCAGCACGCCCTGAAAAGAAAGAAAGCTGATCACAATTCCGGCAAAGATGGCTATACCACCCATGGTAGGAATGTTGGTCTTGTGTTTCTTACGATCATCTGTTCTTTCAAACAGATTCCATTTCACGCAAACATTTATCCAATATGGAATCAGTATGGCGGTAATGACCAAGGCTACAAGGCTACATAAAAGTATGAGCAGGGAGTTTGAAAGCATATTTTATCTACGGGTTCTTTTTCTGTATTACATGAATTTCTACACGGCGGTTACGCTGACGACCCAATTCCGTTTCGTTTTCTTTCAAAGGCATTGTTTCCCCGTAAGTAACGGTTTGTATTTTTTCTTCCGGAAGACCCTTTCGGATAAAGATTGCTTTAACGGCATCTGCTCTGGCTTGTGAAAGATTCATATTGAAAAGTGCATCGCCCTCACTATCGGTATGTCCGGTAATCACCAGCATCAAATCATCATGCTCGAAGAGGGAGTCAATAGCGGGTTCGATAATATCCAGCTTATAGAGTCCATGCACCTCTGCACTTGATGTTTTGAATTCAATATTTCCGAAATGCTGTGTGATGGGCGAACCCTCCTCTGTTAACGTTCCTTTCACTGCACATCCATTGGTTTCTTTTGTACCCGCCTCCAATGGACAAGCATCATTACTATCAATGATTCCATCGCCATCAGTGTCCGGACAACCCTTATGTTTCGCACTTCCTTTAATATAAGGACAAGGGTCATTCGCATCCGCCACTCCATCACCATCTGCATCCGCTACAGGAACGGGAACGGGAACGGGAGCTGGAGCAGGAACAGGAACAGAAACAGAATCCGGATCAGGATTATTTAGAGGTAAGCCTGCAACTGCATTTTCAGATTTCTTTTGCGGAATGAGTTTATTTACTTCTGATTTAACTTTTGTTGGCAGTGGCTTAACGACCGCTTTGTCAATATTTTCATTGATCACTGCAACAACAACCGGCGCTTCAGGTTCCTTAATTTCCAACGGCAAGCCCAAACGTTTATTTACAATTTTTCTGACAGGCGTGGGTTTCGAAAGCTCCTGTTTTACTCCAACAGGAAGAGGTCGTGGAGTCGCGGTACTAATGTCAACCGGTGGCTCGTTCTTCGCTGCCGGTATTGGTACATTTGCTTTAGGAGCCGGCACAGGTTGAGATGGAACTGCTTTAACCTTTGCATCATTCTTCACCTCCGGAGCAGCAGGTTTCACGGTTACCGGCTTTTCTTTTGGTGCAGGAGTGACAACAGGGACAGCTACTTTTGGTTTATTGTCGGATACCGGAATTTTGGCTGCAGGAGCTTTCTTCTTCACTTCAGGTGCCTTCTTCTTGTCGTTCTCCTTCTTTTTCTCCGGCGCCTTTTTCACTTTGGCTTTTGGTATATACGTCAACGTGAGCTCAAAAGCACCGGGTCCTCCTGTTAATCCTGAAATATTTGCATCATAGCTGATGCCCATCATAAAACTGTTCCATTGATAAGCGGCATAGAGTGCCACCGCATCCTTATTGCGGAAGATGATTCCGCCTTCCACATTGTCCCTTCCATCCAACGGCAGCTTCACCATCACAGCGCCCATCAGTTCTTTTGCTGATTGCTGACTGGCATATACAAACATTGGGGTAATGGTGACCGATTCCTTTAAGCGAATTCCGACACCTGCTTGAGTTGTAATTTTTCGAGGGATAGTATTATTCACTTCTATAAAACTTTCCTTTGGCTGGTTGATATGCTGGACCGACAACCCGGCATAGGGTAACAATTTATCTTTACCTGCTTTGCCATAGGTCCATAAAAAACCGGCACCGAAATCAGGTCTGGTTAGCTTAGTATATGAAAAAGTTTCAGCGGTAGGGTTAGCAGGATTGTATCCCTGGTCGGGAGTATACTGATCATCAAAAGACATTTTTGAAGGATCAAAACTCTTCTGTATTAATCCAATTTGCACACCGGATGCGAGCATATTTTTTCCGAAGGATAGCCTATAAGACAATTGTCCATTCAGGAACAACTGACGTATGCCGGCTTCTCCCGCTGAATTATTCACCAAATTTGCACCGAAGCCCACCTTGCTCACCTGCTTATCAAAAAACAATCCTTCTGTTTTAAACGGACTTGTCACCGAAGACCATTGATTGCGGTAGAGCAAAGTCAAACGAATATGTTCTACACCATGACCGGCTGCTGCAGGGTTATACCAGGAAGGAATGCGGTGCGCCTGTGTATAGTGCGGATCTTGCGCAAAGAGATCATTTCCGGTCGATAAAATCGCCAGTAATAAAAACAGATATCCCTTCCACTTCCTCATTTTATTACGGTAACCGGTCCGGTCATTTCTTTTGAAATATTATCTGCATCCAGGATGACAATCCGATAGACATACGTACCATTCGGTACCACTTTGCCATTGACTCTGCCATCCCATTGCGGTAATGCACTATCGGTAGTATAGATCAATGTTCCCCATTGATCATAAATTTTCATTTCCTGCAGCGTAATTTGCTCTCCTCTCACTCGGAAAATATCGTTCTTGCCATCTTCATTCGGAGTAAATGTAGTTGGCACAAATGCAGGATACTTCGCACCGATGTACACTTTTTTAATCAAAGTATCTGTACAACCCAACGCATTTGAAGTAATTAAAATAACCTCATAGGTTCCGGCAGAAGAATAAGTGAATACGGTATCATTACTATAACTTACATTTCCCGCAACAGTAGTATCTCCAAAAATCCAGGTAACACTATAGGGATTCACAGCCGTGCAACTAAAATTGGCGGTATACAATCCGTTTTGTGTGGTTACCGAATACGTAAATGCCGCCTTCGGAATATCGAACAGCGACACGTTGAGATTCATTCTTCCGGCAGAGGGGCAGCCGTTTATACTCACCGCCTCCACATAATAAGTGGTATTGGCTATGATGGGCGGAGTAGGAAACTGCGTTCCGGAATACAAAAGCGTACCATTGAACGCACTATCGTACCACCTGTAGCTCACCCCGGATACAATCACGGGAGATAAAACTATTGACGAACCCTTACAAGCGACGGTATCATTTGCCATGGGAACTTCGGGAGCGCTATACACTTTAATTAATACAGAATCAGAATACATCCAGCTATTATTCAGCCATACTCCTACATAATACCATCCGCTGTCACGCGCAGTGTATTGTTGTGCTGTTTCACCGGGCAACGGCATTCCCTCGTAAAACCATTGATTTCCCGAAGAAAAAATGGAACTCAAAACAACGGAGCCACCATCACAAAATGAAGTGACACCCTGTGCTGTCAGTATTGTAGAAGAACTAATTATTGTCACCTGAACAATTGCTGATGATGAAGTGCAACCATTCGAAGCAGTAGTCACAACAGAATAATTTCCGGTAGCGCTTACATAGATACTGCTTCCTGTTGCACCGGTAGACCAAACATAACTTGTACCTCCGCTGGCCTGAAGCAGAATGGAATCACCTTGCAAGATGTTTACACTTCCGGATGGATTCACTACGGGTGTATTGACAACATATGAACTTATCGGCATTGGTTGAGATGTAGCGGTACATCCTCCGGCACCACTCACAGTGACCGAATAATTTCCTGCACCTACATTGATTGCTTGTGTGGTTGCACCATTTGACCAGAGCCAGGTATTCGCTGCAGATGCGGTTAATGTCGTGGTTGCACCGGGACAAACGGTATCAGTAAGTGCAGTGATGACTGCAGTCGGGGATGCTTGTACAGTAACGACAAACGGCTGAGAAGTTCCCCGGCAACCGCTTCCATTTGTAACGGAAACACTGTATGAACCTGCAGATGAAACGACAATTGAGGAAGTTGTTTGTCCACCTGACCAGAGATAATTAGAACCACTTTGTGCTGTTAATGTTAATGAGGCGCCATTGCATATGGCCGTTCCACCGTTACTGCTGACGACAGGTATGAAAGCTGGCAGGACGGTTAGTGATAACGTATTCGAAAAAGCGGTGGCACCACCTGCATCTATAGCCGTGGCCTGAAGGGTATGACTACCGGGCGTTAAACTATTTAGTATAACTGACGGAGTGGTGGAAGATCCCAAAATATTTCCATTCTCCGTAATCGAATAATTGCTCAAACCGGAGGGGGTAACCGTAAAAGTAACCGGAGTGCCGGCACAAACGGTAGGACTACCCGTTAGTGCAACAGTCAGCGTAACACTTGAAGTAAATACTATCTTGCGTATTGTATTATTTCCTGTATCTCCAATGTAAAGGGCGCGATTAGCTCTGTTGTATACTATTCCGGCCGGATTTTTAAACCGTGCCAGAGATCCATTTCCATCAACAGCTCCAGGCTGACCTGCATAGCCGGCATAGGTGGTCACCTGACCGCTCTGTGAAGAGAATTTTCTTATGGTATGATTCTGTCCATCGGTAATAAAGATATTTCCTATTGTATCAGTAGCCACATCAACAGGGAAATTGAATCGGGCTGTAAGTGGAGTTCCATCAGTGGTGCCAGGATTACCATCTCCTGCTATGGTAGATACCACTCCTGCCGGAGTCATTTTACGAATTTTATGATTCCATTCATCGGCAATCAACAGGTCGCCTGATGCATTCAGAGATAATCCAAACGGATGATTGAAGGATGCCGCGGTTCCACTCCCATCAACACTACCTGATAAAAATACCGTACCTGCAAGTGTAAAGACCTGTCCGGCGTCAATCAGACGTATAGTATGTGTGTTGTAATCGGAGACATAAATTTTTTGACCGTCCCTGGTCACTGCTATTCCTGCAGGGGTTCCAAAACGAGCAGTTGCACCCGGACCGTTACTGGTCCCGAATACTCCTGTACCGGCAAGAGTGGTGACATTTCCTGACGCATCTATCTTTCTAATTTTATAATTCTTCGTATCAGCGATGTAAAAATTACCAAGTGTATCGCAGGCAATATCCCATGGTTCGTTGAAAGAAGCTGTTAAAGCGGGGCCATCCGTTGCACCAATTGCTCCTGTACCTGCAAAGGTTGAAACCGTACCTGAAGGCGTAATCTTTCGGATTAAATTATTTATTCGGTCTGCGATATAGATATTACCATTCTTGTCAGCCGTCAATCCATGAGGCTCATTAAAGCGGGCCGAGCTCCCTGTACCATTCGCGCTTCCCGTCAATCCTGCAAGACCGGCCACAGTGCTCACCTGCTGCGCAAAGAGTGCACCTTGAAATATAAGAAATAAAATACAGCCGGTAAGTGTTCGCCTCATGCTATCTTAACTTTTTGACCACCTGTTAACAGCTGAATTTGTTCTACAAAATTCTGCGAGGACCGGTACAATAACCGACCCGTTGAATCATCATCACCGTCGAATGCTGTTGCGTAGAGTGCTGCAATTCTATTCCATGAATAATACTGACGACCGTACTGTTCCAGATCATAACCCATGCGCATTCTTTCTTTCTGATCGAGTACATCAAGAATGGACAAGAGATCACTTCCGGATTTAAAATAACGGGCACGGTGATTTGTTGTCTCCCGGTTATAACTGATATCATAACTCACCACGGGAAGACCAAGACACATGGCCTCTACCAACCCCGGATTTGTACCTCCCGCGCTGTGCCCATGCACATATACACCGGCGTTAGATCGGATTTCGTTTAACTCATCTTGATTGTAAATGGGATCGAGCAAATGAATATTCGGATATTTACTATATTGTGCTTTCAGATTCATGCCGTATTTACCATGACTCCACAGCCCTACCATAACGAGTTGATGACGCGGTGCCTTGCTGAATGCCTGAAGAATGAGATGAATATTATTCTCCGGTTCAATGCGACTGACATTGAAAGCATAATTTTGATTTAAAAAGGGATACTTTTCTAAAAGCTTATCTGTAAGCGGACGTTTCGATACATGATCACCACCATATTCAATCAGGCGTGCGTTGTCACGACCATAACTTTGTTCTACATATTGCTGAATAACTTTATTATCGGCAATCACTTCATCGGCGAACCTTACGGCCAGTTTTTCACTAAAGCCCAGCACTTTTCTCGCAAGCCAATTCCACTTCGGACGTTTCCACTCCTGTCCATCAATATTCACCAGAATGGGTTTGTTAGTAAACAGTTTTAGGAAGGGGAGCAATATTGCACCGGAAACACCGAGTAATAATAAAACATCGTTCTTACGGATGGCATGAATGATGGAAAAAATATCATAGGGAATACTTTGATATCCATTCGCATTCAACGGAAGATAAATCAATCGGGCACCGTTATACACTGAAAGACGTTTGCCACGGTCCGCAAAATACTTACTGCTACAATACACCGATATATCATATCTGCTTCCCAACTGATCCACCAGATGATGTGCTAACGTCTCAAATCCGCCATACCGTGCAGGCAGACCCGTTGTTCCGATAATTGCCACACGCTTCTTCGACATACTCAATTCCCTTTCTATTGCTGAATTCATTAATCTACATCATACCACAGTGGGTATATCATCAATTTCTACGACATCTTACATCTAAGGTTTAGCGAAAACGGAACAAAGAAAGGGACACTCCTTGCAAGTCAAGCCTACTCTGAAATTGACGTAAAAACAGAATTGCAGCATAAATCAATTCCAGAAGGCTGAAAAGAAACCAATTAGAATTTAACCCTCTAATGAAATTGGACAAAATGTACTAAAACCTTACAGATGCTTGTCACCCTGAACGCACTGAACAACGGCATTCCTGAAATTTTCTGATTTAAACTTTTGCGCAGTTTCGCGTGCACCGGCTGATAATTTCTTTAAAAACTCAGGATTTGAAGCGAGATATTCTAAACGGAAATCCAATGTAGCGGCATCGCGGACATCTATTGAAAAGCCATTCTTTTCACTTTCTACCAGTTCTGCAGGTCCACCCAGGGGGGTGCGATGACCGGAATTCCATAACACATCGCTTCAAGAATGGTCATCCCAAACGTTTCAATACATAATTCCGGATTCGTAAGATTCATTACCAGACCTGCACGACGATAGAAGGGGTCCAGATCTTCTTGGACAGGAAAAATGTGAAGATTAACAGGAACTTCCATTTTCATGAAATAATCTTCAATATTTTTAGAGGAAGCATTCAGAACCAATTCAAAGTGAATACCCGGGTGACGTTTTGCTAACTGAAGATATTCCGGTACGCCTTTGTAATTTTTCAATGAACAAATCATCAAAACATTAAACGAATTGCCGGCAATAGCATGATAATTGAATTTTCCGGCTTGCGCTGTAAACTCATCGGGCAAGGCATTATAAATGACCTGACCTTTCACTCCATTAATCCGCTCTTCATTCATCAGGTAGTGGGAAACATACAATACAGTATCCGCTGTTTTTGCAGCAATAAATCTTAAAAAGTTTTTAAGCAATGCAGGTTTGATATAACTCTCGTGCACATGATAAACTACCTTTTTTCCCATACATGCTCCGGCAAGAGCCGCGCCAAAAGGAAGCAATGTATTTACATAAATAACAACATCCTCCTTCCGATAACGCAACAATTGAAAAAAGAGAAAGAGCTGACTCGCAGTAAAAGCGAAGAGTCTTAAGAGGGCATTTGAAAAGAAGTGATAGGGGAAATACACGAAAGGAGCATTCAGTCGACCCAGAAATCCTTCCCTGCTCTTACTGGTATGCACTATTATTTCATGTCCTGCCATTTGAAGGCCTTTCAACGCCTGCATGAAGATGAGCGGGCTGCCGCTAAAATCATTCAACAGATGAACAGCAACGATTTTACTTTTTTCCCCGGAAATCATCTACCCTGCTTTTCTCGACAAATGATCATAGACATTCTTTAATTCCTCGCCTTTCAAATCCCAATTAAAACGTTCATTGAACGCCTTACGGGCACCCACTGAAAGCTGTGCATACAATTTAGTATTATCATGAAGCAGGCGCAGTGATTCCGCAAATTTCGTCACGCTGGTATTGTAACGGCTATAGGGAATCGTTATACCGCAATCCTTATTTACAAATTCACCGGGGCCTTCATTCCGGAAACATATTACAGGGAGACCATAAGACAATGCTTCCGCTACCACCATACCAGCACCTTCATGACTTGGAAATAAAAACACATCCGATTCTTTGTAGAGTTTTTTATAATCTGTTCTGTGCAGCCACGCGATAAAATTAACCTGACTTTCTACCTCCATTTCCTTTGCCAGATTTTGCAGATATTTCTTATACGGACCATCTCCCACTAAAACCAACTTAACAAAGGGTTTCAAATGTGCAGGAAGTTGATGGTAAAACCGTGCGAACGAACGAATGGTAATATCAAATCCTTTTAAAGGAACGAATCTGCCGGAAGAGAGAATCGTAAATCCCTGCCCTTTCCGGATTTCCTTTAACTCTGAAGGCGCCTCGGTACTTACCGAAGTCATGTGTACAATCTTGTCTTTAGGAAGATGAAGTACCCGCTCTACGCCTGAATTCATTGTAAGAACCGTGTCAACATGATTCACTGTTTGTCGCAGCAATGGATCCACCTTCCAAAAATATTTCTTCATCAGCCATTTCATTTCCTCAGCGATATACGATCCAAGACCATAAACATGAAGTACATAATCTTTAGGAATACGTGGATGATGTCCTATGGGTCCCCATACAAATGGCTTCTTTAATTTCCAAAGTGAAGACGGCGTCCAGTCGTTATGAAAGTTAAGATTATGTACGATATCAAATTTGAGTTTTCGCTTATTTACAAATCGGGGAAGATAAAATTGCCATAAATAATAATACAACATGGCACCACGTCCACCCCTCTTCCAAAAACGTGCCCAGTAGGGTAAATCGTAATAGACGAATTGAATATTACCATAGCAATTGGAAGGATGCTCCTTCATATAGCGCTCAATATCCTTACGGGTATTTTCTCGTGTCACAGCAATCACCTTATTGAATCGTGCAATTTGCATGATAAAATTCCAGCCCATACCATCTTCTGAACCATGGTAAGGATTCACAGCATAGGCGCTCAGTAAAACAGTGGTATTTATTTTTGTATCCATATTCCTATTGATTACTCAGGCAAACATTTTTCCCGGTGATATTTCTTCCGGTTTTTCTTTCTCCCGTAATCTGATCACCTTTGCAGGTACTCCGCCGATCACGGCATTGTCGGGCATACTCTTCGTCACAACAGCACCGGCGGCGATGATAGAATTAGCCCCTATCTCCACGCCATCCAGTATGGTCACTTTTGCTCCTATCCAACAATTTCTTCCAATATGAATTCCTTTTCGTTCTGTTCCCTGAAGCCGAATCAATCTATCCGTTTCCGGAAAAAGGTGATTCTCCGGATGGCAACTGAAATATGGACCAATGATACAATCATCCCCAATTTCCAGTCCACCTGCTCCACCTAAATGCGCGAATTCACCAATACCTACATTACGGCCGATACGAATGAACTTACCCGGGTCATTGAATGAAAAGGACACTTTCAGATAAGAGTGACCTCCGATCCATGAGTAATCACCAATCGATAAACCTTCACTACCCCAGGCAGAAATATGCAAGGAATCTCCTAACTGTACTCCCTTACCGAAATGAGCATTACTTGTTCCTTCCACGCGGACATCCCTTCCACAAAATAGAAGAACCGAACGGTTTGAAGAAATAAACTTCAGCGCACGGCACCAGGCTTTCACCTTCGCCCATAAAAATCCGGCCATCACCCTACTCTTCACGGAGGAGTCGAGTGTAAAGGATGGATTCTTTCGACGGGCAAGAGCTATGATGAGTTGACGCAACATTTTTTACATTCTCCAAAAAGTAGTTTGACACACAAACAGTCCCATGGGCGCGAATCCGCTGAAACGATGCACTTCTTTTCCTTCGAGTAACTCAGCGCCGACCCAATTGACAGGATTGTCGCTATTGTCAAGTACCAACCAACCGCCGGGCTTAATTTTGCTCATCAAAACACGTATGCAATCATTTCGTCTTGTGAAATCATTCATGCAATCCACGAGAACAACATCCAGACTCTTGTCAGGTATCAGGGACATATCACCCGTTGCTGCTTCTCCGCATAACACCTTCATGCGAATATTTTTTTCATGGTAGCGCAGCGGATTGTATTTCACGGTACTGAGTACATGGTTGGCCCAGCTTTCGTTATGCTCATAAGTCGTTACCCGGGTTCCTCGTTCAAGAAACCACAATGTAGAATTACCACCGCCTGCTTCCAGTACCTGCATGCCCGGTTTAACAATATTTTCAAGAAACCGGATCGCGTCAAGTACAATAAATGGGACCGGTTGATCTAAAATCGGCGAAGTGCGGGTCTGCATCCAGGTCTTCATGACATAGGGTAATCGCAAAACACTATACAATGATGGACGATATCCTTCATAGTCGGTCAGGCGAAGGCTGGCTTTAAGCGCTTCCTTTCTTCCATCGTCACAGGTCCATTCCAGTGTTGTTCTGCCGAGCACTTTATCAATCACCGGATTTTCATAGCGAGCGGTGATGTTATTCTTATTGGGCGGAGTAAGCGCTTTACGATTCATGATAACAAGATAAGTTTATACGTTTTAAATAGTTGCCGAAACGCATTCCTTCATTACACGTTTGAATGTTTCGTCGAAATTGATATTGTTTAATACTAAATAATGTTGACCGGAGTATGATTTTCCGAATTCATCAAACAGATTTTTATAACCGGAAGTAAGTTCGTTGATATCTTCCTCTGAAAGTTCATTCTTGCGGCTCTTAATTACTTCTGTGGGTGCAAAGAGGAATACATTCACCTGTGGCTTAAAAATGAAGAGATAACCCAGCTTCATCAGACTTTTCGGCAACAGTATATTTGATCGCTTGGAGTCAATAATAAAATCAAAATAATAACGATCGTACAATACTGTATAGCCACGCAGCGTATAGCGGAAATAAATATAATACTGGCCGAAGAGATAGTCCACGTAGTAATATAGGAATCTAAGAAACGAACTTATCGTATTGGTATTCGTTCCCTGACGTGGATTTCTATCCCTTGTTTTCTTCTCGGCTTCAACTTTACCATGCTTAAAGCTGCTCAGGATAGGAAACAAAGAAGGGCGATGACGTAAAACGACCGTCTTTTGACGGTATTTATGTTGCAATGCAGATTCCACTTCGGCAATCATGGTTGATTTCCCGGCTCCATCTACACCACTAAAGGTGATGGTGATACCACGATGATTCAACAAATCACCGGTAGCATCTTTCCAATACCGTAAGGCATGCATTTGTTTAAAGGGAAAACGGTTTACGCTCAAGCCCTTGACATGACTGATAATTCGCTTTGAAAAGCGTGTGTTCATGTCGAATAACTCATCAAGGACATTAATATTCACCTTGTATTTTCCGGTTACATGTGTAAAAATGGTTGTCCGTTGTTCGAAGTTGAATCCTGCAAAATACTTTCGGTAGCGTTCGGGTACCGAAGCACTATTTAACTGATAGAATAATAATATATACTCAAAATTATGGTGATGCGCGGCCCGCTTCAGTCCTGTTGCATCTTCAAACGCATGATCCAGCACTTCGGCGGAATCGAGATAGATAGCTCCTTTTCTGTCGAAGCGATTGATGAGATCAATTTCAAGGTAGGAACCATCCTGAAAGAAAATACTTACAAAAGTGACAAATGATTTTCGGTGAAGACGGACGCGTTCAATGCCGGGTCCTTTGCGAATTATTTGCAGGAATGCCGGTTTCTCCGTCTCATCAATCAGCATATCCACATCGGAATTTTCCGGGAGTGCATCAATGGATTCATGTATAAACTTAAGCAAGGCATAGCGGAAAGGCTTTATCGCTTTGAAGAAATATGCTAAAAATGCCTTTCGCTGATTCATGATTTTCCTACAGTTCGTTGTGTCGATTCGAGGTAATCTTCTATCGCTAATGTCCAGGCGTGCATCATCCATTGACTTTGCATCAGCGGTTCGCGTTCGCTGAGATACTGACGCAGGTAATGACTTACATTGAACAAGAGATAGAGGGCGTGATGAAGCGAGAGATGTATTCTGTACTTCTTCACGAGTTGCTGTACTAAAGGTTGAATGGTCCATTGGTTGATGGTATCTTTCACTTCAGCATAACCTTTCCGTTGCTGAAGTATTAAACTCTGGTAGGTGAAATGGAATAAGTCGAACAACATGGGCATTCCGTTGCGGGCCATTTCCCAATCGTAAACGTAGAGACGTTGTTCATCGCAATACATGTTCCAGGGCGTAAAATCGCCATGCGAAACAGATACGGGAACGGATTCCCCGACAGGAATCACCTGAAATAACTTCTTAAGGAGTTGAACCAGATGACGGGTACTTTCCTTATCGAGCTCATTGATAAAAACCAGCTCTTTCGTTAGAAAATCCATGTTGGAAAGAATGCTCTGCCAGGCCGCCGTATCTGCTACAGCTTTTTTCTCCCGGCTCAGGGCATACAACTCTGCCAAAGCACGTATATGGATCGACGTTATACGATCAGCTGGAATAATCACTGCAGGTTTAATATTGGAAAGTCGCGCATGACCATTGATACGTTTGGAGATCTTTGGAATGCTCAGACTGGTAAAGTCATACTTATTCAGTGTGTTGACCATGTTATATTCGTTTTCAATCAAAAGCTTAGCTGCTTCTGTAAACGCCACTTTAATAAATCCTTGCGATTGATGGTGTCTGTGAACTTCCATGACCATCTTCCGCGTAATTCCTCGGGTACCGGTAAAGAAGGACACCACCTCGTCCGCATCAATTCCGTAACTCTTTTGTACTGTTTCAAAAAGTAATTGTTGCACTCTGAAGGTCCCGGAAGCCAATAAGCGGGAATATCCTGCTTTCCAGACCAGACGCGTGATCGTTTTATAGAGCTTTGCCTTAGTGGTAGCAGCATTGTACAAATCCAAGTGACCGGCATGTTCCCCATTGGAACCATAGAACCAGCGAATACTCCCATCAGGGTTGTTGATGTAATCAAAGCTGACCCATTGATGATCTGACGCAGTATTCAGGAATATATCAAAACCGGCTTTATGTACTTCAACAATGCAAGCCGGATAATCACGGTCGATGACGTTTTCCTGCTTGACCAACGAACCTTCTGTTATATTTCCGGAAATTCTGCTATTCTTATCCAGCAAATACAATTCTTTTCCCTCCGCGAAAAAATCACGTAAAAGCCGGAGATCGGTAAGGTATAGCTTCGGAGGTTTCATTAGAGATGGAAGCGTTTTTACGTTCAATACCCGTCTGAGGTTCCAGAGCAGCAGTAAATACTAAGAATAAATAAAATAATATACCATAATTCGTCTCACCGAAAATGCCAAATTCAGTGAGTGAGTTCACAAAAAGGGGAATGAAAATTAACCCAACCACCATTCTGTATTTTTTATCGGCCACCTGTTTTATGGTCCATAAAAAAGTAGAAAGTTGAATAAGAACAAGCAGCAAACCTGTCATTCCCAAGCCAAGGAGGACCTGGAGAAATGTATTGTGTGTCATCGCACCCGCATATGCATTCAACGACTCAAATTTATCCGCATAGTCGATACGCATATAACCATATCCGAACCATGCTTCACGTGGGAAGTTGTAGGTCAGCAGATCCCTCCAAAAGGGAAGTCGGCCGGTGAGCGTATAGATCTCCGTTAACTGATCCTGTTTTACAAAGAAGGACCAGCCTGCCAAGGGGATAAGTGCAATTCCACCCAGAAAAATCAAAGTTCGTTGTGAGCGGCTACCATTGGTTAACCCATAAACAAGTACTACAGCGAGCAATCCGATGAATGCCGATCGCGAACCGGTAAGCAGGAGCAACTGAATCAGCAATAACAATGAAAGAATGACTGAAACCCGCACACGACCTTCCTTCACAAGTAGAGGAAGGTAGCAAGCAATTCCGATGACAAGCAGCATCCCCAATTCGTTGGGATTAATGATAAATCCTCCCAATCGACTAACAGCACCACCATGGGTAAGGCGGTAGAAGCGGTCGGGGTCGAGAAATAATCCGACAAGAAACCCCAAGCCGATAAAAAGGATAGCCGGCGCAAGCAATTTATGCAAATCAAAATAACCTCCGGGATGCCGTTGACGGTAAATCGTTATGAGGTAAATATAGAGAAAAGAGAACGCAAAGCCTTCTATATCCATTAATAGTTGCAGCAGACTAACATCAAAGGAGCTGGTCCATAACAGCGAGGCCATACCGAATATTAAATAGACGCCATACATCCACACGCTTACCGGCTGATGCATGCGAAAGGTCTGTTTATTGTGCTCCCTCAAATGATACAATACTGCTGCGAGCATCACCAGCGACAATCCCGCACGTAATCCCGCCTTCATAGCCTGTACCACCATAATGGAGTCCGACAGCATAAAATAAGAGCAAATACGCAAAATCAGTAGCGCGATCAGGAAGTTCCTGTAACCGCTTGCCGGTTCACGTAATACACTTTGCGGTTTCATGGAGGGAGTTTGGTAAATCAGGCTTTATAAATTTCCAGCATTCTGCCCGCGATAGCATTCCAGTTAAATTCTTCAGCCACCATTTCACGGGCACGTTCACCCATCTTCAGGTATTCCTTTGATAAATAAAGATCATGAAATGTAGACAACGTGGTTTCAATTGTTTTAGATGTACTTTTCCGGAGATGTAATCCTGCACCATACTGTTCCACTTCCTGCCCGACATTCGTAGCAGTACTCACCATAAGGGCTATCCCCAAAGCGCCTGCTTCCAATACTGCTGTAGGAGAACCCTCTGAACGGGAGGGATGACAAAAGAGATCCATGTTAGCAATGCGATTCAATTTATCCTTTCCATATCGGGCACCCATGAAAACAATACGATCATTCACATGTAATGATTTTGATAGCGCTTCCAGCTTGGGACGATCAGGACCATCACCAATCAGCCATAGTTCCCCCTCACCGCCTTTCTTACAGTAGGCGGCAAAACCCTCTACCAACAAATCCAATCCTTTATAATAGATATCCAATCGCCCGCAAAAACCAAACACCGGCGATTGGCGACGTTGCATTTTATGAAATTCGAAATTCAGTTCTTTAAAATCCTGCCCATTCGGAACAACCACTTTGTTCTGTAGTCGCATCAGGTTGGCCATATTGTCAAACTCACTCTGACCCAGGAACTGCACTTTCTTCGCTTCCTTCAGAATCACCTTTTCATAACGGTTAAAATAGACCTTCTTCACCCACTTGTTCTTCTCTAAAGCCACCTTGTTAAAAGCGCCATGAGGAGTGTACACAAATGGAATTTTCAGGTCCTTTAGCAAACTCACTACTTTGTAGAAATCATTGATGAAAGCCCAATGGATATGAAATATTGTTCCTTTCTGCTGTTTCGAAATGCGATGCATGAGTTGCGGATCCAGGTCGCGGTAAAAGGGTTGGGCGCGAAAGAGGACGGTCGGAAATGGACGCGGGTAAACGGTATCCTCCACATTTTTAGTAATGCCCCAGATTTCTACATTCACCCCTTTCTCATACAAGCTCATCGACAAAAAGTGCACGACCCTATTCACGCCGTTCATGCGTTCAGGATTGGCTTTACCCAAAACAAGATGGATCACTTTCATAGATGACCTTTCTACGTGTAAGATTGATGTAAGGTTTCGTCTCGTCATTACTCATCTCGGCTTCGCCGATTTGAAACTGACGAGATTTTGGGAGTGATTCGTCAACTGACGGGATTGGGGGATCATCTCGTCATTACTCATCTTGGCTTCGCCGATTTGAAACTGACGTCTCGTCATTACTCATCTCGGCTTCGATGAGCTGGAGATTCCGGACCATGTTGACCCCCGATTCCGATTCATGTTGACCCCCTATTCCGGCCAAGCTGACCCCCACCAAGGGGGCTGAGCAAGCTACTAGTGGTAAAATGAGCCTGCCATTCCGGCACATGTTGACCCCCTAAATTTGGGCTGTCATTCCGGCGTATGTTGACCCCTTTATGGGTGTCATTCCGGCACATCTTGACCCCCTAAGAGTTTGATTGCAACAGGAACTGAAGAACATTTGCTTTTAAAAAGAGCAAATAGATGGCTTCAAAACCTAAATCAATGGACACCCTACTGGAGGTTCTAAAGTTGGCCGAATTAGGCTACAAAATCAAAGTACTTGAACGGAATACAGGCGTAGCCCGTAACACTATAAAAAAATATTTGCGCCGTTTAAATGGTCGCAAAATCGACTCCTTGTCTCCATTGGAGCTTGCTGAGTTGCTTTATGAAAATGACTATACCGATCTTAAAAGTAAGCGTCATCAGCTACTTATTGAGCACTTCAAAAGTTGTAGCACAGAGCTCAAAGAGACTGGTGTAACCCGACAGCTTTTATGGCTTGAATACAAAGAATCACATCCTCAAGGGTATGAATATAGCCAGTATTGTGAGCATCTGCGCACCTTTCTTGATAGCAAAGATGTTGTGATGCATCTTGAACATATTCCTGGTCAGGAAATGATGATCGACTATGCCGGTGACAAAATGTGTTTTATTGACATGGAGACGGGCGAGATAATTACTTGTAATGTTTTTATTGCTACGCTCCCTTATAGTGGGCTTACCTTTTGCATAGCAACGGTACTCCAACGCCTCCAGGATGTGCTTTATGGAATCGGTGAAGCGATAAGGTATTTTGGCGGAGTGAGTAAAATAGTATTGAGTGATAATATGAAAACACTCGTCACACGCAGCAATCGGTATGAGCCTCTTTTTACCGACTTGTGTTATCAGCTAAGTGCCCACTATGGAAATGTCTTTCAGGCTACCCGTCCTGCCAAACCCCGGACAAGGCCATGGTAGAAGGTCATGTCAAGATCGTTTATCAGCAGGTATATGCACCACTTCGAAAGAGAACATTTTATTCCCTGAAAGAACTCAATATCGCTCTACGGGATCACATTGAAAAGCTCAATAACAAGCCCTATAAAAATAGTTCGCAATGTCGCTGGTCCATCTATCTGGAAAGAGAGAAAGAATTTATGATCCCAGTCCCGCAAGCGGCTTTTGTAATGAAAAACAAAGTAACGCTGAAAGTACAACGCAATTATCATGTTCAGTTGAGCGAGGATCATCATTATTATAGCGTTCCTTACATACATGTAGGCCAGAAGGTGGACGTATTATATGATCAGCGAACCATCGAGATCTACCTCAATCACAAACGCATCGCCATTCATCATCGTACAGGTCAGGGCAGTTGTTATCATACGCAAGGGGAACATATGCCACCCAACCATCAGCATGTGGCCTCTCAACGCGGGTTTACCCAAGACGAATTTTTACTTCGGGCCGAGAAAATCGGACCATCAACACGAGTGGCTATCCAACTCATCCTTCAATCATCCTTCTACCCTGAACAAAACTTTAAATCGTGCAATGGAGTACTCATGCTGGTGAAAAAATATGGTGCAGAACGAATAGAGGCTGCATGTAGCAGGGTTTTAAAGGGCAGTCGGGTGAATTACACACTTATTAAAAACATACTGCTTAACGGCATGGATAAACTTCAGGATACACCATTGCAACAAGCTTCACTCTTCCATGAAAACATACGAGGTTCACAACATTATCAATAACATCTAAAAACATGAACACATCAGAAACACTACATCAACTATCAGAACTAAAACTACGTGGCATGGCCATGGCCTATCAAGCACAACTTGATCTGCCAATGGATCAACACCTGGAGGCCCATGAAATGGTTGCCCAGCTCACTCATTCAGAATTATCTTCCAGATCGCAGGAGCGAACATCCTATTACCTTAAATTGGCAAAGCTGCGCATTCCCGCAACACCCGAACAAGTAAAATGCAGTTCCGCACGTAACCTGACCAAGCAACAGTTGGCGGTACTCATGCAAGGCGATTACATTAAGAACGGTCAACCTGTTTTGATAACTGGTCCAACAGGATGCGGAAAGAGTTATCTGGCTTGTGCTTTAGCTCATCAGGCTTGTCATCAAGGTTATCGAACACAGTACTATAGCATGACTCGATTCATTGAAAAATCACACTATCCAAGTTGGATGGGTCATACCTAAAATTACTCACTCATCTGGATCGGACACCTCTTATCATTCTTGACGACTTTGGCATACAACCAATCGATCAAAATGTTCGGCTGACACTACTCCAAATGCTGGAAGATCGTTACAATAGAAGGTCCATCATCTTCACCTCCCAACTACCGGTCGCCAAATGGCATGAATATCTTAATGACCCTACTGTAGCTGATGCCATCATGGATAGATTGACTGCAAAAGCAGTCCGCCTAGACCTAAAAGGAGAATCATTACGCAAAATGGAAGCGTAAACTGACAAAATGTATCTTTGTATTATTAATCCCATCGTTCTTTTGTTCCTTCGTAATCTAAGCTTACCTCAGGGGGTCAGCTTCGCCGGAATAGGGGGTCAGCTTCACCGGAATATCCAATGAGCTAAATCTGACGAGATTGGGAGGATTGCTTCGCTGGGAGAAGGGGGGGGAGATTCAATGCGGAAGTTGGAGGACAATTTTTCGTGAAACTTCAATTTATCCTCGATCCTTAAAATACTACGAGATTATTTGAAGGATTGCTAGTTGAGCCTGGACAGCCTTAAATTTGACAGAATTCCCTAGGATTCAAAATCAATTTCTCCTAAATAAAATCACCATTTAGACACCCTGGTTGAGTACCTACTTAATCATTTACAACAAATTTAACCCCTCGTTTAAAATTTTCCTCCGGAACAATAATCTCTAAAAAATAAATTCCATTGACAAGGCCGTATGGATTTAAATTTATAGAACAGCAATTATTTCCGGAAATCATTCTGCCCATCGCATCATACAAAAAAAGTTTCGCTTTTCTAGAATATTCGAAAGCATCAAATTCGACACTTAAATATCCGTTTTTAATAATGACTTTTGGGTTGGGAGGTTCAATATTTACATCATTAATGCTTGTAATAATAGAATTAGGGAAAGTTACCATGTAACCAACAGGATTAACACCACAAGAATCAAAAAAACCTGATGCAAAAATGAAAGAATCTAAAACAGATACATAACCGAGACCATAATTTAGATTACATGTACTACCAAGTGGTTGCCAATTTAGTCCATTTAAAAGTGCAAAATTTGATAAACTTACAGTATTGTTAAAATCAGCAGAAAAAGCGCCTGAAACGAGTATTTTTCCATTGTATGTATGAACATATCCAACCGGTCCATTTAACCCACCACCGATATTGTGATAATTTGCACCATCATAACCTGTAAAAAAATTTCCGAAAGTAGTGCTAGGATAATCAAGCCCAATATATAACATTGAATCTGTTGCGAGCATTCCATACAATCGTGTTACTGGCCATTGACCAACTGGTTTAAAAGTCCAGCATAAGGTGTCCATAATTAATAATCCAGTAGGAAATGAGACAGGAGTTCCTAAACATGTATCTTTAGTACCAGCATTTTTTGCCATATACAAATTTCCCTTAAAAGATTCTATATTACAGGTTGAACAGTTAAGTTCAAAATAATGAAACAGCACGCTTTCAATATAATTTCCATTATACTTGGCTAAATCAGCATATCCCATAGGATGGTAAAAGTTGGGATAAGCCAAAAAATCACCACACAAATATAGATCTCCATTATGGATACACATATCTTGAATACTGGGTACCTGACCTATGGCATGTGATTTATCATCATAATGACTCAATGTGTCAACAGGAACCCAATTCGCACCATCCCATTTTGCGATAGGTGCTCTCAAATGAACACTGCCCGAACTATCAAAAGCACCAGCAGCAAAAAGTTCCCCATTGAATCTTATAATTGAAGTGACGACCCTATTAAAACCGTCCCCCATGGGAAACCAGTTTACCCCATCATAAGCAATAATATTATTAGCGTCAACATTAAACAGAGTATCAAATCTACCACCTAAAATATAGGTGGACGTTACAGAATCATAATATGTGATTCTTACAGATTCAAACTCTGTTGTATCTACTGTTGCCCAAGTCTGAGACTTACAATTGTCAATCAAGGAAAAAATCATTACCACCAGAAAAAATAAGTCTTTCCTGGTGGTAATCGCCAACTGGATGGAATTAAAGCTTAATAAACTTTTCATTTTTAACTTTCCCATTTTCATCTGTTAAATTTACAATATAAACACCCGGATTGAGTTTACTAACGTCTATAATGTTTAGTGGATTTGACAAGGCTTGATTTAATACTCCTCGTCCGTTTAGATCTAAAATGAACATACGAATTGAAATTTCTTTTGATGAAACAACAGTAACATTTAATAAATTGTATGTTGGGTTTGGGAATAAATATGCCATATATGATTCACCTTCCACAAAAGTATAAGGATTTCCAATGCGTTCTTCACTCTCCTCCACTAATACTGGAGGTTCGTAAATTGAATCATTTAATAATGTTAGTAGTCCCCTTGAAATTGCTGCAGTTTTAGTAAAATTGTCTTTGTTGGTATATAGTGCTTCAATTATCTGATTCGCTCCAAATAAGTATGTTCCAGATCTTTCGTTTATCGTATCTAATGTATGAATAAAACTATAAAAACCTTCATCTAATCCTAAAGTATCCAAAGAATCCAACATTAATTGTGCATTGGTAAAATCGCCATTTAAAAGATATGAATCATGCTTTAATAAATAACCTGACTGATTATTAAGAAGTGAAATGCAGGTATCAGCAAAAAATGCTTGGTACAAGGTATCATCAGAACTAGAACAAGAATTTAAATACTGTGAAAGATAAAATTCTCTCATGCTTATTGCATTGTCTAACCCAGTGATTATTTCAAAAGCCTCATTGCCCCCAGTCATATAATATGAAACCGTATCCACTATTGCTCCTGCATATTCAGAATTATTACTACAAAAAGCTAAATAATTATATAATCCAGAAGTTAATTCACAATTTTGAATAAAGAGTGTTTTTATTTGATTAAGAAGTCCTGCTTCAGCATACTCTTCGATGTGATCAAGAATTGCAATTAACAAATTCTGACTTATATAAGGAGATTCATTAATGATATCTGCTAATGTTAAACTATCTAATTCAACTGATCTGATAATATATTCCAAATCACTGCTTAATCCTGAATTCAATTCATTTTCGTAATCGGCAATTTCCTCATCATAACTTGCAAGTATGGCTCGCAACTGGGAGGTTGAATTCCCGGCAAAAGGAGGACAATCAGCATCTTTATCAAAATCTAACGTACATAAAGTATTATTTACCCACGTGCTTGTAGAACAACTTAAGACTGCATCTGCATTTAAATTACTTGACGCATAATTAATAATAGACAGAGGCTGAGGAGATGCTTTAACTTTTAATTCCAATCCCATTCCCCCGCAAACATTAGAATAAAATCTATTTCTAGAAGTCATAAAAGTATTGCCGCATGTACCTTGGTTTTCACCAATGCCATGTGATGTTCCTGTTGGACTAAGATCTACAGAAATCTCATCTAATACTTGATTATCAAAATCATTACAATTAATTAAAAGCCCATCATTTATAAAGGGACCATCATTGTCATCAATAGCATAAACAGCTACCTCTTTAAAACCATCAAAAACATTGTTATAAATATAATTTAATGCATTGCCTGAATTGACTGCTTGAATACCATAGTCAGCATCCGCAACATTTTCTGACTCAAAAATATTATCTTCAACCAAATAATATGGTGAATTATCAAGATATAACCCCCATGTTGCAGTTCCAGCACTTCCTAATGGTCCTCTGGCAGGAACTTCAATATTGTTTTTTGAAATGTTTAAAAAACTGATATTACTGGCGTAAATTGTATTATAGCATCCTATAAAGTCATTATTATTAATGATTAAGGGATTTAAGGAATTAGAATTTGCCGCATATATTCCATAATACATGTTTTCAAAACTATTTCGATCTGAACCTAATGGAACAACTGAATATCTGGAGTCGACTGAAATAATTCCAGCTCCTCTATAATTTTGATTATAATAAACACTTTCCGAAACGGTATTCCTGAATGTATTTCCTTTAATGGAAATTCCATGTACATCATACATTGTTATATCTGCATAATGATTTTTGTATGGATTGAGTAGAAGTCTGTTTACTTCAAAAGTACAATTGTGAATATAACTCAGATTGTTTCTAGCTTGATTAAATCCAGGTCTAAAATTATGGTAAGAAAGGAACTGAAAACCCCTCTTATTATTGAAAAAAGATGAATTTTCTGCTCTGATGATTCCTCCTGTTTTGTCCCAATCCCAATTACCAGTGTTAGGGTCATATTTAATTGTAGTTGCAACATCATGAGCATCGCTTACTTCAGCATTATTTTTAAACTCAACCACGCCTTGGGTGGTTGATATAAACGGGAGTTGACTTGCATATCTATCGCCCCAAACTTCTATGCCATCCCACATATTACATACTGAACTAATTTTACCACCATCGACATTCAATTTTCCTCCTTCTTCAACAAATATTTTAGAGTTCTCCGACATAACTAAGTTGCATGTTAAATTCATTACTCCTCCTGACTTTATTCTTATGTTTTTATAAACTCTAATATCAAAATCCCAATCTTCTGCAGTGGTGATTTCAAATTCTCCTCCATAATTTACATCACATTTTACATATTTTCTCACACTACTCAAAGCTAATGCCCTATGCATCCATCCCATTTGAAGTGCGCTTGTGTATCTACAATCCTGCTGACTACCCATGAGATCATTGGATGCACCAGTGGGAAATGGGCATAAACTACTAAGGGGAGGAGTCACACTACTATATCCAAATAAATCCCATAAATAATCTTTGTGTGACTCAGTGCATGTTGTAGGTCCGTATGAATGATATAGACCCAAATTATGCCCTAATTCATGAGCAAGTGACGCCGCTGTGCTAAAATCACCAACAGGATTACCTCCAAAATATTTGTTATATATTATGATACCAGTATTATAATTCATATTAGTAAAACTTGGAAACATGGCAGCACCGCTTAAGTTGCCGACATTTGAACCAACAAAAAAGATATTCATTTGATTCATTTTATCAGGATCAATTGAATTCAACCAATTAACACATGCACTTTGATTAGTTGCTAAAAACATAGTAGCATCCTTGTATTCATAAATTCCAGCCACTTCGAAACGAATTCTTGTATCGTCAATAAATTGCGGGGTTACATTAGGCGGATTGAGATTATGCACCCAGTGGTTTGAGTAAAACGCAGTATTAACCCAGCCCATTATACTGTTTAAGCGATTTCTATCGACCTGTGCTTGTTGTGGGTTCAATGAGTTCCAAGGATCAAAATTCCCAAGTCCATTAGCATCTTGAATAATAATTAAATTCACCAATACTGTTTTAATTGGATCAGTTACATCTGGAATGTGCCAACTATTCTGATTATATTTAGTGGAAAATGCTGTAGAATTGTTTGTGCAAACTGAACTTGTAGAGGGCGCAGCTTCCACAGCATCGTTCATCCAATAATTTTCCCATGTATAAGGTTTAAGTACCGAACCAATTGTGAAATAACCAAAATTATTGATAGAGTCTACTGGTGTTATATTTGCAATTGAAAAATCTCCAGAGTAATTTATTGAATCTAAACTTGTCCACACTAATGAATCCCATTTTACGACGCGAAGATCTATTGGGTTATTAAGTTCACAATCATCCCACCTCCAATTAAATGAAGCTTTAATTTTAGAATTTCCAGCCAATCTATTTAAATACCAAAACCTACAACTGCTGATATATTCCAAAGTGCTGTCTATTAATGTATCTATGTTTTGACCTTCACTTATATACTTACAAATAAAATTATCATTCTGAGATTTTTGTCCGTCTATATAGATTGGATAATATTTGCCATTTTCACCAACAGGGAATTCAAATCCATACCTGCCGATTTTACTCACCGAACCTTCAACATATCCAGAATCACTAGTTCCAAATACTTTACCCAAAGAATCAATAACTAATAAATTAGAATCTGAAGCAGTTAAAATACCTTTTATGAACTGCAATGTATCAACAATTGTGAAGGTAGTATCATAACTCACATATCCACTTGCCTTATTAACTTTAAGTTTATTTAATGTAATTGGGTAATTTGAATTTATTGTTTGATTCGAACTTCCATTAAATATAGACCATCCGTCACCGGAAACAAAACTGATCTTACTACCAGTTAATAAGATATTGGAATTAAAATAAGTATCTCCTGTATAACTGGGTCTAATTTGTCCAGTACTTGTGGTAGTAAATCTCACATTGCCATTAAACGTATCACCTACATCATTTGCAAGCCTCCATTGCGAGGTACTAGTATTTATAAATTCTGAAGGGCCATTAAACACATTTCCTCCTCCGCTTAATGATGCGGAGTTTCCTGTTTTAGTCAATGTAAGCGAATCATTAAAAATTGTATGTTTAACAACAACTGAAGAGGCTTGGCCATTAACTGTACCCTCAAAAAATGAATATTGAATATTCAAAACAGCATTTCCGCTTAATGTGAGACTAATTGGGTCATCAGACTGTTTAAAGAACTTTCTGAGAGCAAGTGTCCCATCACTAAAGCCACCTAATCCAATATTTAAAGTTTTTGAACTTGCAAGGAAAGTTGTATCTCCATCAGCTGCTCCAAAATTAATTCCACCGCCGGAAACAGTGGAAGAAACAAAGATATTTCCATTAAAATATGATTTCATTTTTGAGGCAACAATTTCTTTGCTCGCATTACAATTCAAATAAACAGTACTATTAAACGTATTACCATATGTATCGGCAAGTAAAAAGAACCCACTACCGCTATTTATAAAAGTCACCGTATCATTAAATACATTATTGCCTTGTCCAACGCCAGAAGTTGTTCCTGTTTGTTCGAATACACTTTTATAATTAAAAGTACTTCCGTTTAGTTGAATATCACTACAAATTGCATCCACTTGCACATCAAAAACTGTACCTTCAAACGTAGCACGAGAACCACGAGGCTTCAATGCTAAAGCAGCAGAACCACTAATAGTACCGCCCGAAAATTTTGCAAGACCGGTTGAAATAGTAAGGCTGTAAGTACTTAAGTTTAAGGTGCCGGAATTAATTGTAAACTTTTTAACCGTTGTGTTTGCTCCAAGAACCGGGTTGTTCGTTTGATTAGATATTGAAACAGTATCATTTGTACCAGGAGTTCCGCTAGGACTCCAATTAGAATTTGTATTCCACGAAGTTGAAGTTGCCCCTGTCCAAGTATAAGAACCAGCGTATAGGTTACTGTTAAACGATATAAATCCAAGCAGGAATAATAGATAAATTTTAGCTATTGATTTCATAATAATATAGTTTAAAAGATTTAGTTCACAACAATTTCAAAATAATTAGACCAAACTCCGGAAGTGTTTTTTACTCGGACCTTTGCAAAAAAAGTAGATGTTAAATCTATATTGTCACATACAAGCTGCTTTAAATTCCCACTTAGACTAGAATAGCTACAATTAAAAGGTAATGAATTGCTTCCAATACAATTTACCTCCAGATTAATCAAATTACTCTCTAAAGGTGTTGATCCAAGATTAAATTCAATTTTCTCTATATTCGTCAATCCCTCAAAATCAACTATCCATTTACAATTAGCTTTATTTGCAAAAGCTTGCGAATTGGTAAAATTGATTGAGACATCAGTCAGGTCATATTGTTGCGCGACTGAATTTCCTACATTAAACATTGTTAATGTTAAGAACAATAGAATTAGGGTCTTTTTTTTCATAAAGCATTTAAATTGATACTAGTTAAATAATATGTAGTTTAATTATACATTAAGACATTAAAGCGAATGACATAATCGATCTGTCCTATTTACTTCACCAAACCAAAGGTTTATTTAATGATAATCAATTTTACCTTAAATAGAATCTCACCTCTTACATTACTGCATAAATAACACTAAAACGATTGCTTTGAACAGAACTTAAACTATTGACACCAAAATTATTCGACTAAACGCTACTCTGTAAAAAGCAAATGTAAAATGAAAAATTCATTGAATCATCATGTTTGAAAAAATTAATATGTATTGAAAACCAATTCTTTACGGATTAGACCGGACAATCTCAATTCATTGGCTGCATTAGAGAATTCCATCAATGTAAATCCCAATAACTATCGAACATATTATCTTTTAGGACTAAAAAAAGAAAAGTATGTTGCCACCATCCAGCTATTTGAACAGGCTATCAAATACAAGTCCAACTATGCCGAATCCTATTCCGGTCTGGCTGAATCCTATATGAAGAGCGGTCAAATAAAAAAAGAGATCGCGTTTCCGCAAAAGGCGTATCTGCTAAAACCACAGTTGCGAGATAAAAAGTTTTAATCACCCCCCCACCCCTCCTTCCACTCTCGCCTTAAACTCACAAAATAAATGCAAAGAGTGATGAGTTGGGTGAGTAATAAACCGATGAGAACTCCTGCAAGACCGAAGGCTTTGATGATGGGATAAGCGGACAGGATGCTGAAGGCGCTGCTGGCGATGAATGAGATGAAGATGAGGCGTGTGTTTTCTAAGGTACGGATGGCATAACGCAAAGGATAACCCATGAAGATGATGACATATAAGCCGCAGAAACCAAGTAGCATGTATTGATAGCCGATGAACTCCGCACCGTAAAACATGAAGATGATTTGCTTGCTGAAGAAGGCGATAAGCGCCAGCAAGGATAAGGTTAAAAATCCCATGCGCAAGGTGAAGCCCTTAAGGTAGTTGAACATTTGTTTTTTCCCGCCTGTGCGCAGATGACTTGCCGCCCGTATCGGAATGATGTTTTCCATGGCAAGAAAGAGCACATGCGTAATGCCGACAATGTTCTGGGCCATGCGTGTGGCTCCTACTGCAATTGGTCCGATGATGGCACCGGCAGCGATGATGAACAGATTGCCGCTAAACCATTGGAGGAGTGCCGTAGCCGTTAGCCACTTGCTGAAATCCCAATGTTCCAGGACAGATGCTTTTATTAATCGGGTATTGAATCGCAATTGATCCAGCGACCAGAGTCCTACCAACGAGGCATAGAGAAAGAAAACCGCCGTGAGCAATAAGACGAACTGTGCATCCATGGTGCGTACAAAGTGAATGGCAAATGCGCTGAGCAAGACTCCACCATAAGCAATGGCATCAATTAAAAATGATTTATACGGTTTCCCAATGACAAAGAAATAACGACGAAAGAAATCCTGCAATAAAAAAGAGAATACCGCGAGCGGGAAAGCAAGAATGATACTTTGTACTTTCCATTTATCTAAAATATAACTCATGACCACTACCGCCATGAATGCCAAAAAACCCATGAGGGCGGCGAATAATAGCTGCTTAAATACGAGAGTCTGCAAATAGGCCTTCTGTACCTCCGCTGTTTTTTTTCCACTTAGCGTTTGCATGGGTGAAATGATGAAGGGCTGATTGATACTGCTTGCAATCAACACACCTAACCAGGCGATGCTGTAAATACCAAATCCTTCTAAACCCAGATAACGCGCCAGTACCACACTTGATAAAAAATTCAACCCGCTCACCAATGCCTGATCAGCATAGATAATGGCCGTTCCGCTGCGGAGGAACTGTTTCGGGCGTGTGAGACTTATTTGCATAAAATCAGCTTACCACATAAACAGGTTCGTCAGTTGCGCGGGTACTTTTTTTCCTTTGATGGTTTTCACTTTTGCCGGCGAAATGTATCCGGTATGATTGCGTTTTTCTTTCATGGCATTGAGGACATAGTACACTTCCTCGAGACGGTATTCTTCTTTTACCATTTCCGCATTCGCTACCAACTCGGTACGATCGCTATCCGCTCTTACTACATATAAGTTCAGATCGCTCCACTTCATAAACGGAATGGCGTCGGTGTACTCTCCTACTTCAGGGGTATCGATGATGACAGCGTCGTATTGTGTGCGTAGTTCGGAGATGATTTCTCTGGTGCGCGTGGTAGCAATTAAATGTCCGATAGGTTTATCCGATTCTCCTGCTGAAACTACATCCAGATTCGGAATGGAGGTCAACTGTATGGCATCCTGCAGCGAACTTTGGTGGAGATAGATTTCCTTCATTCCATTGCTGTTGCGGGTATCAAACCATTCTCCCAAACGAGGAAAGTGGGTATTGAGATCGAGGAGAATGACTTTTTTATCCTGAGCAGCAAGTGTACGTGCCAATTGTGCAGCGATGAAGGATTTGCCTTCACCTTTGCGGGTACTCGTCACCGTTATGACCAGTGATTGGTCCATCGGCTTGTTCATCAGGATACGTGTACTCAATGCGGTGAATGCTTTGTAAGCCGGTTCATCTTTTTTAAACTGTTGCACTTGTCCGATAACCGAAATAGTAGAATCTTTACCCAAGTCTTCCGGAGTGTTGACAGAAGGTTTGGTATAATGACGGAAGTAGGCAAGTACAACGCCAAGGATGAGTCCGAGGAAGAGCGCCACACCCCAGATCACATCTCTCCGTGGCGCAACGGCTTCGATCGGAACATCGGCAGATTCTAAAATGCGATTGAAGGAAACATTTACCTGTTTGGTGATGATGGCTTCGGTGCGCTTTTCGATGAGAAAATTATATACTTTTTCGAAGAGGAAATAATTTCTATTGAGCTCCTGTAAGGTACTTTCCTTCTCCGGAAGCCCTTTGAAGGTGGCTTTCTGATCATCGATGGCAAGGTACAAGTCATCCTGCTTCAGCAAAAGTTTGCGTCGGGTATTGTTAATGCTCTCCACCAAATACGCTTTCTGCTGAACGATTTCTGCTTCAGCACTTCGCACCCTGTCATTATCGGCGGTATATTTTCGCATCAGGTCATCGCGCTCCCGCATTTTGCCGTTTAGGCGACTGACACTTTCTGAAAATAATTGATCGATAACAGTTCCATACTCAGGGCCGGAAAATTTTATCTCCTTATTTTTTCGCAGATAGTCACTCATATTCTCCAATACAGTCAGTTGCATACCGATATCGACTTTCTGAATTTCAAGTTGCCCCAACGTTTTATAGGTCGCTTCGGTTTCCTGCGCAATATTTACAATTTCATTTTTTATCCGATAACTTTTTATCGCATCTCTGGCTGCTTCCAGTTCACGGCCTACGATAGCGATCTGCTGATTAATGAAATCGACAGTGTTGCCTGCCAGGTCTTGCTTATCGGCGATTCCCTGACTGATATACGTTTCAGCAATGGCATTCACAAGCAAGGATGCTTTTTCCGGAACCGGATGCGTATAATATAACTTAACAATATTTACATCTTTGTCAATGGCCTTCACCAGGAATTGCGGGCCCATCAATTTAGCCGAGAGTGCGGAGCGGGAATACACAGTAAAACTCCAGGGCTCATTCATCTTGCTGCGATGGTACTTCCATTGCTGCTCATCTTTCTTAATGGTCACACATAATCCCTTCTCACATAGCGGCTGACCGAACTGACCTTCCTTCTCAATCGAACGTCCTCCCGACTCATAGCTGATTTTAAATTTCTCTCCTGTATCATATCTGAAATCAAAAGAAAGCGATCGGAAGGAAGAGTCGGCGATAGTGAAATCAACATAGAAAGGAGCGGCATGATACACTTCCTCTTTCTTCAATTCACCCTGACGATAATATTCAACATAGAAATCCAGACGGTCGAGGGCTCTTTCGAAAAGGGAGCGGGACTTTAACACCTCCACTTCTGTTTGAACTTTCGAGTTAACTTTAAATACGTCAAAGTCGCGGTATAAATTACTGCCCGACATCCCATCATGAGCATCTTCAATGCGCAAAGTAGCCGTTGACTGGTACTGAGCTGTGGCCATATAAAGGTAACGCGTAGCCGCAATTCCGGAGAGGAGGATGCAGATAACAATCAGATACCATCGCTTTTGCAATGGATAGAGGATAGACTGGAGTGAACCTGGGCTGCGCATGATTAATCGTTTGATACACTATAAACCAGTGCTAATGCTGTCAGCAGACTGGCGAGAGGAATAAGTTTGGAAGCAAAGCGGTCGAAGGCTTTGTTCCGGCCGGGAGGAATATAGATGACGTCGCGCGGGTAGACGAGCGTTTCATTGTTGATGGCTTCGGTCAGATTTATTTTAATTGTTTCCGTTCCGCGGATGATTTTGATTTCTGTAGTTCGTGCATAGTCCGTGAGACCATTGGCTTTTCCGAGCATGTCAACGAGGCGGGCATGGTCGGTATGGAAAACATAATTTCCCGGGCGCTGTACTTCACTGAGTACGGTCACCTGATTGTTCAGCAAGCGCAGATTCAACACCGGCTTTTGAAGGAACTGACTATAAAGGCCAATTAATTTCTCTTCTGCTTTTCGAAGTGTCAAGCCATCCAGATTTACCTTTCCTACTTGCGGAAGATTCACTTCACCTTTCTCATCAATCATCAGCCATTTTCCGGATTCTTCAGGCGAATTGTAAACGGTATGTATGGAACCTACGCTCAAATCGTCATGACCCCAGATGCTCAATGAGATTTTATCACCAAAGCTCAGTGTTTTCTCCACTGCCTGAACGTTAGTCTCCTGTTTAGCACCGGGCTTGGCAGCCGTCTGGTACAAGGCATAGCGGTTACAGGAACTAAATAGCAGCAGCATGATCATCCCCGAAACGAAGAGGAGGGCTGCTTTCAGAAAAAAATCGGTTTTTACTTTCATGGTGGTTTTAATGATTGATTTCCGCTTAACGGTACACTCTTATCACAATTAAACTGTATTGTGCGGAAAAGGGTTTCAATTCATGAAATAACATTACGCGATCGCCTACAAAGCAGCAGGCATATAAAACACTATAAATAGTTAATAATTAATTATATACATCAAAATGGCTGTTGGTTTTTCCAGGTCAGACAACGTAAAAAACGGATAAAGGTTTCAGCAGTAAAGACTTCATTTTACCCGAACCTTACAGCATTTCCCGGAAAAAATGCACCGGTTTAGACGCAAAAAAAGGAGCTCATGTAACGATTACATCAGCTCCTTTTTCCATGTATTATTTAATAATGCCCCTATCGCTCATCCCGGAAAATAAAGAGCGCGCTACCCTTCACAGCACCAATCAATGCTTCACCACCCATCTGGTATTCCGTTGCTGACCACCGGTTTTCAGGACGCAATTATAAATACCTGCGGGCAGTGAACGGGCATCGATTTCAGCTTTATAGCGGCCGGCATTCATCTCTTGCTGAAGTACCTTTTGCACTAAAACACCTTGAACATTATATACATTGATCTCTACTTCACCTTGTTCCTCCAATGAAAATGGCAATAATGAAATGCCGGAAGCGGGATTGGGTTGAGGGCTTGACAGATCCAGTCTGATCACGTCGGATTCTTCTCCTATACCCGTGCTTGTACTGAGGAGGATATCATCTATCTGCACAAATGAACCTACAGTTGCTAAACCCGCCAATGAAGAAATCGTCAGGCTTAGTGCTGCCGTAACAGGTGTTCCTCCAATATTAGTGATGGGCACCACAGCCTGCACATATACATTTGAATTATTTGCTGCCGTAATTGTTCCGGATCCTCCACCGGTTGTACCGGAAGCGGCATCGTAAAAGATCGCTGTTCCACTGAAGAAATCACTTGCAAGCAGATCCGCCTTATAATAATACCTTAAACTACCGTAAGACTGACTCACAGGGAAGCCTGCTCCTCCGGCATTGCAAGTCAGCAGACCGGGAAATGGATTTCCAAATGCAGATAACACTTCCAGTTTTGCAGCTAATGACCCCCCATGTGCATCGCTTGTTTGGGTAACCGGAATAGCTGTTCCCACTACATTATTCGTGAGCCAGTTATTCGGATTAACTTGCGTCCATGTTTCCATTCCCGGATTAGGGACGGGATTTTGTGCGAGTGCAAATAGAGGAAGGCTTAAGCAGAGATTGAGTAAAATTGATTTCATGGTGATATGATTTAGAGTGGAATATCTTGCTAAAACTGTAATTCAAAAGTACTATTCTTAATGCATCCTCAAAACATTTTTTCATGCTATCTCCCGTTTATTCTCCTCTCTCCCTGCTGAAAAGCAGGTTTTTTAACAATTGGGGCAGGAAAAGACCTTATTTCAGGTGATAAAGCTGCGCTGAAAAGCCTTAATTTCGTTGCCCGAACCATGGAAGTAAAAATCATTAATCAATCGGGCCATCCATTGCCTGCTTACGAAACGATCGCCTCAGCGGGGATGGATCTTCGTGCAAACATAGAGGAACCGGTCATGGTTTCTCCTCTGCAAAGAGTAATCATACCCACCGGATTATTCATCGAATTGCCTGTCGGTTGCGAAGCTCAGGTTCGTCCACGCAGCGGCCTGGCCTGGAAGCATGGTATTACCGTGCTCAACAGTCCGGGAACTATTGATGCCGACTATCGGGGCGAAATCAAAGTGATTCTTGTCAATCTCAGCCAGGAACCCTTCGAAATAAAGAATGGAGAGCGAATTGCCCAAATGGTTATCGCAAAACACGAAAGAGTCGAATGGTCGGAAACCTCTGATTTACAAGACACAAGCAGAGGAGCAGGCGGATTTGGCTCCACAGGTCGATAAGGCATCTTCCGCATTAGCAGATTTCTAAAAACATCATTGCTTTCGAATTATATAAATATCGCTTGAAGAAAAACAGCTCAATTCACTACTCACGCAACTAAACCCTCTATGAGAATTATTGTTCCAATGGCCGGCATGGGCAAACGCATGCGTCCTCACACACTTACTACACCGAAGCCGCTGGTACCTGTGGCCGGGAAACCGATCGTCCAGCATCTGGTAGAGGACATCATTCGCATGTGCAATCAGAAAGTGGAAGAAATCGCCTATGTAGTGGGACATTTTGGAGAGGAGGCAGAGAAAAATCTGATCAAAATTGCAGAAGATCTGGGCGCAAAAGGAACGATACATTATCAGGATACTCCTCTGGGAACTGCGCATGCCATTCTTTGTGCCGAATCGGCTCTTCGCGGTCCGGTCGTGGTAGCTTTTGCAGATACACTCTTCAGTGCTGATTTCCGCATGGACGCTGACTGCGATGGTGTTATATGGGTAAAGCAAATAGAAGATCCCCGTCAATTTGGTGTGGTGAAAACAGGTGCAGATGAAGTCATCACTGATTTTGTTGAGAAGCCGCAAGACTTCGTTTCTGACCTCGCTATTATTGGCATTTACTATCTGAAAGATGGAGAAAATTTACGCAACGAACTCCAGTATTTGATCGATAATAACATCAAGGATAAAGGGGAGTATCAGTTGACCAATGCCCTCGAAAACATGAAGGCCAAAGGAAAGCGACTCAAAGCCGGAAAAGTGGATGAATGGCTCGATTGCGGAAATAAGGATGCTACCGTATTTACTAACCTGCGTGTACTTGAAATTAAATATCCGAACAATCACATCTCCTCCACGGCCAAAGTGCACAATAGCATTGTCATTCCACCCTGCTATATCGGCGATGGTGCGGTGATTGAGGCTTCGGTAGTGGGACCGCATACCAGTATCGGCGCGCACAGTAAGATACAGCAGAGTCTGGTTAAAAACAGTATTGTCCGCGACCACAGCACGATAAAAGAAGCAGCCATCAACAATTCACTGATAGGGAGCCACGTTCATTATAAAGGTGTTCTCCGTGACTTAAGCATGGGTGACTACACCACCGAATCATAACAATGAAGCATATACGAAATCTTTACCTACTGCTCCTTTTGCCCTTGTTGTTCCTGACAGCATGCGGGACGACTAAAAAAACTTCAGGAAGCAGTGCGGCCGCTCCGAAGCAAGGAGGGAGCAATCTCAAGGAAACCGACAAGATCAACGCTACTTATGCATTTTTTGAAGGGCAAAAGGAAAAGGTCACCGGTAATGAACAGAAGGCAGTAGAGAAATTCGCGCAATGCTTACGGATAGATCCAAAAAACCATGCAGCCATGTTTGAGCTGGCGGCGATCTATAATCAAAAATCAAAAATCAGTGATGCCCTCTTCTTTGCAAAAAGTGCGGCTGAGCTGGATCCGAAAAACGAATGGTATCAACTTTTGCTTGCCAATACCTACGAAAAAAGCGGCAAGTTCAATGATGCAGTTGTCATCTATGAACAGCTCTACAAATTACATCCCGACCGTGTAGAATATCTTTTCAATGCTTCTGATGCCTACCTCATGCAGGGCAAACTCAACGAGGCGATTAAACTTTACGATAAGATTGAAGAAAAAATTGGAGTGAACCGGGAGATGATTCAGCAAAAGCAGCGGCTCTACCTGAAGATGGGAAAAGTGAATGAGGCAGCGGCTGAGCTGGAGAAGCTGATTCAATCGGAGCCGGGAAATCTTGATAATTATTCACTGCTGGTAGAACTCTGGCAAGTCAATAATCAACCGGAGAAAGCACGCGCAACTATCAAGAGAATGGAGGCGATTGATCCGGACAACCCTGGTATTGCGCTTGCCCTGGCGGAGCAATTCCGCAGTGAAGGCGATCGCGCCGCATCCTTTGAACAACTTAAAAAGGCATTTGCTTCTCCACAGTTGGCAAGTGAAGTAAAAATTCGAATTCTTACCAGTTATCTTCCCTTGGTGGAGACGAGTCCTGAGATGATGGATCAATCGTTAGAGCTAAGTAAACTGCTGAGTCAAACTCATCCGGCAGAAGCCAATCCACAATCCGTTTACGCTGACTTTTTAAATATCAATAAACAATACAGTGAGGCGCGAACATTATACAGAGCAAGTTTAGCTATCGACAAGAAAAATCTGCAGGCCTGGCAACAATTGCTGATCATAGAATCAGAGTTGAGAGATTATGCAGCGATGGAGCAGGAAGCGGAAGAAGCACTGGGTCTCTTTCCGGATCAGAGTGTATTGTATCTCTTCAGTGGCATTGCTGCCAGTCAGAATAAAAATTATGAAACGGCAGCGAAGAAATTGTTGAGTGGAAGTAAATTGGTCGTGGACAATGACCAGCAGCTCATGGAATTTTATTCGAATCTGGGAGATGTTTACGATAAACTGAAAAAATTTGAAGACTCGGATAAGTACTACCAGAAGGCGATCAACATAGACGGGAATAATGTGTATGTTTTAAACAACTGGTCGTATTACCTGAGTCTGAGAAATGAACAACTCGAGAAAGCCGCCGAAATGTCGAAGCGCTCGAATGAACTCAGTCCGAATAACCCTTCCTTCCTCGACACTTACGGTTGGATTCTATACATGCAGGCGAAATATGCTGATGCGCTCATCTGGTTAGATAAAGCGATAGTGGCGGGAGGACAGGAAAACGGAACTATTCTCGAGCATTATGGAGATACTCTTTTCCGACTCGGAAAAATAACAGAGGCGCTCGAATACTGGACACGCGCAAAGAAGACCGGCGATCATACGGAACTTCTTGATAAAAAAATCAACGATAAAAAACTCTATGAGTAATTACCGGTGGCTGCACATGCTGGCAGTCATTATTATGCTGACGGCCGCTTCATGTAAATCGAGGCAGAAACTTCCTGCAGTTCCCGGAACGGCTGTCCGACCCATGGAGAATGAATCGGTAGCGGAACTCATGAATCGACTTGACTCCTCTGCTTTTAATGCGAAATGGATAAATGCAAAGGCCAGTGTCACTACCATTCAGGAAGGCAGTGAAACATCCTTCAATATTTCCTTAAGGGCAAAGCGTGACAGTATCATCTGGATTTCCATCTCTCCCCTATTGGGTATTGAAGTCGCAAGGGTGATCATTACAGCCGATTCAGTAAAATTCCTGGACCGTTTGCACAGCAAGTATCAGGTAAACACTTTTGAAACCATCAACAAGCTCCTGCAACTGAAAGTGAATTTTGAAATCGTACAGGCACTGATGTTTGGTAATTTCTTCGCGTACAAGAAAAATGAAAATCGCTTTAATTCCGTTTATCTGGAAGATAAATATTATATCCTGAGTTCTCTCAACAAGAAAAAACTGAAACGTTCTCTTGAAGAAAAAGATCTGAACAAGCCGGTGATACAGGATGTTTATATTAACAGCGGGTATTATAGAATAATTAAAATGTCGGTAGAAGATCAGAAAATCGGCAAAACTTAATTGACGGAGTATGATGATTTCCGGATAACAGATGCCGGACAGTTTCCCTTTAAATCGAAAACAAAAATTACTGCCGAAAAAGATTTTGAAATACAAATCGAATACGGAAAATTAAATGTAGGACAAGAGCAGGAGTTCCCCTTCACGGTTCCTTCCAACTATGAGCGCGTTCGTTAAGAAATTTTCTATTCTACTTACTATCCTGTTATTGATGACGGGAAGCACTCTTTTTGCTCAAAACAAAAAGGAGCTTGAAAACAAAAAAGCCAAACTTCAAAAGGAAATCGACTTCACCAACAAGCAACTGAAGATTGTTGAGAAAAATAAAAATGCAACAGCGGAACAACTCAGTGCATTGAGAAAAAAGATTCAATTGCGGGAAGCTTTGATCGGAACCATCAACTCGGAAATATCAGTCCTGGGTGGGGAGATTGCTTCTACCGGTAAGGAAATAAATAATCTGGAGGAACAACTGCAGCAACTTCGAAATGAATATGCGAGCATGATCCGTTACGCCTGGAAGAACCGGAATGTCTATCAGCAACTCATGTTCGTTTTCGCCGCCAATGATTTCAATCAGGCGTATAAGCGCATGAAATACCTCCAGCAATATGGAGAATACCGCAGACAACAGGCAGATCAAATCACCAACACGCAAAACCAACTCAACGGAAAGAAAACCGAACTGGAACAACGCAAGGAGGAGAAGACAAGTCTGAGAAACACGGAACAAAAGCAGAAAAGCACATTACTCAAAGAAAAGCAGGATCAGGATAAATTACTCAAGAACCTCACCGATCGTGAAAAGCGACTTCGCAAAGAATTAGCCGATAAGCAAGCGGCAAAACAAAAGCTGGACCGGGCCATCGAAAAAATTATCAGAAAGGAAATAGAAGCTGCGAAGAAGAAAGCTACTGCTGCAGGAAAGAAAAATGTTACTAACAGCAACGTCTTTACGTTAACTCCTGAAGCCGCGAAACTTTCAAACAGCTTCTCCGGAAATAAAGGCGCCCTGCCCTGGCCTGTGGAACAGGGAATCATCACAGGAACTTTCGGTGAACATCCGCATAAAGAATTTAAAAATATTGTCATAAAAAATAACGGCTTAGATATTCAATCGGCAAAAGGTGCACGTGCCCGCGCTATTTTTGAAGGAACTGTGAGTGGTATAGTTTCCATCCCCGGTGCAGGGAAAGCCGTTATCATCCGGCATGGCGATTACTTAACAGTATATTCCAATATGGAATCGGTATCCGTTAGTTCCGGAGACAAAGTCAGTACCAAGCAAGCTATAGGTACCATTGGCACCTCTTCCGAAGAATCAAGAGGAGAAATTCACCTGGAGATCTGGAAAAACACCTCGAAACTGGATCCTAAAGTTTGGCTGGCGAAACGGTAGTAATGACAGGTCGCGACCTGTCACCCACAGAATACGCCGTCTCAGTAATGACAGGTCGCGACCTGTCATTAGAAGCCGGTGACAGGTCGCGACCTGTCATTACTACACCAACCCCTGATTAATCGCTTTCGCCACCGCCTCCGTCATGCTGGCGACATGAAGTTTTTCGTAGATATTTTTCATGTGTGAACGAACGGTTTCATAGCTGATATGGCAGGTATCTGCAATCATTTTATAACTCATCCCTTTCACGAGGCAACTTAAAACTTCCTTTTCTCTGTTCGATAAATTATAATCGGGAATGATCTTGCTCACCACGGGAGGGGCCTGCAAAAATCCGAGCACCTTTCGGGCAACGGAAGGACTCATGGGTGAACCACCCTGATACACTTCGATGATAGACTCAAGGATGCGTGCGGGCAAGGTGTTTTTCAAAATATAGCCCGAAGCACCTGCACAAATGGCATTAAAGACTTTATCATCATCTTCAAAGGAAGTCTGCATCAGGACATTTAACTTCGGAAATGATTTTTTAATCATCTTGACGGCTTCAATGCCATTCACCTTTGGCATTTCGATATCCATCATGACCACATCGGGCTCGCTGGTGTTGATTTTATCCTCCAGATTTTCACAATCGGTATAGGCTCCGCAGAGAAAAAATTCCGGTGCATCCTCGATAAGAAGAGACATGGAATCGAGGAAGAGAGCATTGTCATCGAAGATGGCTACACGAACGGACATGGATTGCTTTTTTTTCGTTGGAAAGATATTAAACAAAAAGAATTATTTGCCTGCTGATACCTTTTGAAATAAATATACATACAAAGGACGAAGATCTGATCCATGCAAACAATCCCCTTATTTGGGGATTTTAAGAGATACAACCGTACCCGAACTATCAGAATGTATAAAAATTATTCCTCTTGATTCTTTAGCTCTGTTTCTGATATTCCGAAGTCCGTTGCCTGATTTGACCTCGTCCGGATTAAACCCGCATCCATTGTCGTTAATATTCATCATCCACGCCCTTTTCATCCTCTTCCAGCTCCACACTAACGCGCGTAGCACCGGAGTATTTGGTGCTATTGTTTATCGCTTCCTTAAATATCATAAAAATACTTTTTCTTGCACCGGGGGGTAGTTCGCCTGATGGATTTACTTTGGTAATATTAAAATCGAATTCAATACCTTTTGATTGAAGAAGCGTGCTGGCAAAAGATTCCATCTTGGCAATTAAATGACGGTTATCATCATTGACAGGATTGATAGCCCAAACGATGTCACTCATAGTATTCATCGTTGTGCGGGCATTGGTTCCGATTTGCTCCAGTAATTTCGCTGCCCGTTGATGATCGCCCAGACGCAACTTTTGTGCAGCGGAGTCGCTGTAAATACTGATGCTGCTAAGTGTGGCACCGATATCGTCATGCAGATCCGCAGCAATACGATCTCTCTCCTCAATATTCTGGAGAATCAAACGACGTTTCTCCTCTGCTTCCTGGTGTAGTTTTTCCTGAAAAATGCGTTGCTCCCGCTCCAGCAGGCGCGCTTTAATTACCAATCCGGCATTAAAAACAATCATCTCCGCAATCACTCCAATCATGGTCAACTCCAACGGAGTTACAGGCAGCGAATCATAAAGCCATTTCGAATACGTAGCGAAGTTGGCGACCAAACTCGTGAAAAGTGCCAGAACACTTCCGGCCACCAGAATCCTGGAAAGTATGTTCCTGAGTAAATAGACTTTAAAGATGAAGTAAACAGAAGCTATCAGTAAGGATATCAATCCAAAAAATAAGATGAATTGAAAAATAGCAAATGATGCATTTAAGTAAATACAAATGAACAGCAAGATACAAATCATTAATACCCCTTTCTCCGCTACTTTAATCTTCCTTGCCAGCTTTGGCTCATGCTTTTCGATTTCACAATAATGACGGGCAAAACGGTAATAAAAAAAGTAGGGTATATACAGCAGTATATTACTTCTTACAAAATTGGTCGACGGAAAAAAAGTAAAAAAGATGTCCCAGTTTAAGGCAAGTTCATATTTGGATAAATAATACATTCCGATGCTGAATGCGTACAGCAAATAATATAGATATTCAATGCGCCGGGTGTAGAGTCCCTGTACTCCGATAAAAAGCACTTGAAACAACAACATGCTTAAAAAAATGACAGCTATAGTAATCGTCTTTCTTATCTTGAAATAAGCATAAACCGATTCCTTCAAAAAATCTTCTTCTGTTGTTACTAAAACAAATAAATCATCATAGGCAATAGGTTTTAAAGTAGGAACCATTTTAAGAATAACGTGAACCACTTCCTTTCTACCAATATATACCTCTGTTGTCCGTCGTTGTGTATTTAACTGATGGTCGGAATTATTGATATTACGTCCGGCTATCTTCAGGCTATCGCCGGCAGGATATTTTAGAAGAAAGAGTAAAGAATCGGACAAAGGAGGTTCAAGGACAATTTTACGCTTCGTGTCGGATGTATTGCTCAACGAAAAACTAATCCAGATGACCTCATTGATTTCACCATTTTCCTTTAAGGAGTCCAACACGGAAACAGGACTTGCACTTTTGTAATTCAAAAAATTGCACTTCCCTCCTGAGTCAATAAGTATCAATGGAGCTGAAATTTCAATTCCCGCCACTTTGGAGAAAAAACGAGTAGAAAGAGTGTCAGCAAATGTCAAAGTTGGCAATAAGATCAGTATACCGCTTAAAGTCAGACGGATAGTTTCCGACAACGAACGAGCAAACATCTCCCACCATTTCATTCTTCAACTAAAATAGTTTAAAAACTTCGAATAGCGAAATCCCTATTTTCGGGGATTGGATTTTTGAAGTGATGTCATCATTTTTGAAGAGGATAAAACTCACCTCCCCCACCAAAATAAGTTATGAAAACTCAGCGCGTTCCCCGGCTCCTCATCGTTTTTCTAGTTTTAATTTACCAAAACCTCCCGGCTCAACAAGCGGCCAAGGAAGAAATTAAAGCAACAGAATTTTCTGTTCCCGTCTCTCCTGCCTTCGCTTTGATGGGGGCCGATCCCGCTTTGGTATCCATGCCGGGCGTCCTCCGCGACTTTAAAGTGGATTGGTCCTTTCGATCCTACCGCTTAAGCCCTAATATTTCTGTGGAAGCTCAACCCATCTTTCTCTTTGCGTATGACCGGCCGGAGTTAACCGCTTACCGTAAAGCAGGAAGATTCATGAGGCAATTATCTACCCTAAGTGTTTCCTTGGGAACTTTACAATTAGATACCGTTCGAATTGTGGCCTATGCCCTTAAAATGAACTTGTTCCGAAGCAGAGACCCCTTAACGGATTCCTCATACATGAGCCAGGGAATGCAGGAAGTTCTGGCTCAGGAAAACGCGCTTAAACAACAAATGGAAGAGATGAAAAAAGGGCTCGATACCATCACAGATACCTATCAGCGCATTCAAACAGAAAACCAGATCCTGAATACAGAGTCGCAGATTATCAACATGAGAGCCAATACCCGCGCAAGGGTAAAAGAATTGAGAGAAATGTACCTGAGAAGTTACTGGAATTCGGCTTGTATTGATTTGGCTTTCGGACAGTCCTATAGTTATATCAACGAAAGTCTGGATAGTCTCGACCTCAGCAGAAGAGGATATGGTATTTGGATTACAGGAGGCGTCGGAGCAGGAAAAAAAACTTTCTTCAGCGGACTGGTGAAATATCAGAAACTCACTGATACACAAACCGGACAGCAATACGGTATTAATTTCAGATATGGCAGTAATAAGTTTCGTTTTTTTACTGAGGCGATATATGAGAAAACCGAGGATAAACTGGTCAATGAATTACAAGAGAAATTTAAAGTGGTTAATGAAGGATTCATCTTTGCATATGGAGGGATCTGAAAATAAATAACAATGTCGTGCTTGGATTTTCTTTGCGTACTGTGTACAACAGCGATTTAAAATTTGTCAACCTGATTCCGGTGGCAAATATTGGTTGTTTGATGCGATAAATACCACCACTATTGGGGATTGATTACAGTTACGTGAGTACCGATCTTTGTAGAGTCAATTCTATATAGACTTCTTTGGTCGGAAGTAATATATACTTCATCACATTTTAAAAGCGCTGTTCACTTGGGTTTGGGTGTTCAGCGCTTCTTTATTTAGGCTATTTCTCATATTTCCTACTGACCAGGAAAATTAAGTTTTTATATATAGTATTGATTATTAAGTATATAAAGCAAGGGTGTTCATCATTTATCTTCAATTTGCAATTAAAATGAATATCTTTGTATTGTAATAAATTGAAAATGAACTTAACAATATTACTTGGATTTCTTGGAGGCATGGGAACAACAGAAATTATTATGATAATTGTGGTTATCCTCTTGTTTTTCGGAGGAAAGCGCATACCGGAACTTGCAAAAGGACTTGGCAGAGGTATCAAAGAATTCAAGGATGCTTCTAAAGGAGTAGCCGGTGAAGATGAATCAAAGAAAATAGAGGAAAGAAAATAAAAAAATTTCTTGTTAAAAGAGGCTGTCTTATTACCGGACAGCCTCTTTTATGTTTTTAAATACTATTTTGAAGCAGGTAAAGTAGGGATAGAATTCAATTTTTAAACAAATGAAAAGTTCAATCCTGGTCGAGAACTTTACTCTACCGGGTAGCAAACTTCAGTCAGCCATTTCGTAGAATCCTTCTCCACCATTGGGTCGGTAATATAGCGTTCCCAGGGAGCACCGGTAGATTTCTTGTTGTTCTTTTCCAAAAATTTTCCGGCCGCTTCATGTGCCGCAGGGGTATTCTGATAGGGTCCGTAATGTGAAGCAACTATCATATTCCCGCCTGCATAATTTCCTGCTTTAATGGTGCCATCTTCTTTTCCGGCTTTGTTTACAGGGATGCAAACATCCATTTCCCAATTCGTAGTGGACTCTGTATAGTAAATAGCGAAAGGTGCACCACTTTGCTCTAAACCTTGCTTCTTCATGGCTTCCATAATTTTTCCATAGTTCATCCCGAGTTTCATCCCGATGGTAGCAATACTTGCCGAATCATGAATAAAGAGATACTGCATGGCGGGCATGGTTTTCAGTTCTACCGGAATAGAAGGTGCCGATGCAACGGGAGCTTTGTCTGCCATTTCGCTAATACCAGCAAGGCCTTGATCGAATGCATCTGTCATCATGCTTTTACCTAAAGACCAAAATAGCCTGACAAAGGGATTTGCTCCCAATTCACTATCAAAAGCCCAGGTCACATTAGTGCCATTGCCATCAGGTGCAAATGTAAAATAGCTGGAAGCCGGCTTTTCTCCTTTAAATGCGAGGTCCATTTTAATCAGTTCATTGGGCTTACACTCTGTCAGTGTAATTGTCCCTTCTCCGGTTTTCGGTCCATTCCAGCTATAACTGGCACCTTCACCTGCAGGAACATTGTTATAGGTGATCTTCACTTCCGGGTCCATTTTTTGCCAGGGACTCCATCCTTCCCAATTCTTCAAAGTATTAACCTGATCATAAATATTCTCTACCGGAGCATTCATTGTTAAGCTTCTTTCAACGTGCAATTGTGAAGGCATCATCCAGCCGATGACTGCTGCTACCACTATCAACACAAGCAAGACCAGCAGAATTTTTTTAAGTACATTCATCTTAAATAGGTTTTTTAGGTTTGTAGGATGAAAGTATAACTTTTTCTCAAATCAAATACAAATTGAAAAACATTTAACTATTTTCTGACATATTTCTCCCCCTTCCCCAATTGTAAAAATGTCGCGATAAAAATTTCTTTACTTTCGTTGGATGCAATCAATCACAGTTGTAGGAGGAGGTAGTTGGGCCACAGCCCTGGTGAAAATTCTCAGCAACAATGCGGATACCATTCACTGGTGGCTGAGAAATCCTGAAACAGTAGCCTTTATTAATCAGTATCAGCACAATCCGAATTACCTGAGTGATGTTGAAATTGATTTGAAAAAAGTTATACCTTCTGCCAATTTAGAAGAATGCATTCTCCAATCGGAAATGATACTCCTGGCTATCCCTGCTGCATTTTTAAAAACTGCACTTTCAGGTATTCATCCCTCCATTTTCAAAGATAAAATTGTTTTTTCTGCCATCAAAGGCATCGTGCCGGAGCACAATATGATTGTTGGAGATTACATGCACAAAGTTGTTGATATCCCGTATGAAAAAGTGGGTGTGATCACGGGACCTTGCCATGCAGAAGAGGTGGCGCTCGAGAAACTGAGTTATCTGACGGTGGCTTGCCATGACCATGTTATCTCCCGAAAAATGGCCTCTTTACTAACGTGCAGGTATATACGAACAGTGGAATCAGACGATATTTTCGGCACGGAATACGCCGCGGTTCTCAAGAATGTTATGGCGATCGCCAGTGGAATATGCCATGGTCTGGGTTACGGAGATAATTTTCAGGCGGTATTAATTTCGAATGCCATCCGTGAGATTAAACGCTTTGTGGACGCCATTTATCCCATTCAAAGGGACATCAACGACAGTGCCTATTTGGGAGATTTATTGGTAACTGCCTATTCTCAATTCAGCAGAAACCGAACCTTCGGGTCGATGATTGGAAAGGGTTATTCGGTTAAAAGTGCGCAGTTGGAGATGAATATGATCGCTGAGGGGTATTATGCCGTGGCCTGTATTCATGAAATCAACAAAGAACTGAAGGCTGATCTTCCCATTTGTTCGGCAGTTTACAACATACTTTATGAGAAAATTTCCGCCCGTCTGGAAATGAAGTTACTGACTGAGAAGTTGAGTTAAATTTCAGCCCTCATCCGATAAATTATATTAATAAGTCAACTTTTTCTTTGAATATTCCTATTCATGGACGATTTTGCTCTGATTTCCGCCTTACAAATATCAGGGAAGGGTCCACTAATATCGGTCTAAAGTCGTAGGTGAACTCCCTTCCATCTCCCAAACCGACCAATTTTCGAACTTTTAAAGCCCATATTTTTAGAACTGCCGAAGCTATCTATGGTCAAAGGATACATCTTCAAAAACAGCTTTCATTCCCTAACCCAAAAATAAACTTCATTCACCTAAAAAAATCAGCCGTTTACGTATTATTATTACTATTATAATAACTACATTTACCTGCCGATAGTTATCGGCACACCAAAACAAACACCAAAATTTGCCGGCAGTGTTCTTCCTGGAATATACGGGGTGAATTGCCGACAATAATAATTTACTAACGTTGACGATGCTGAGAAGAAATATATTTTTAGTACTAGCGCTGATTGCTTTTGTTTTTTCTGAAGGGCAATCGCAGGTTTACACCATGAATAATTCGTCTGTGAATACTTGCGGCGGAACTTTTTATGATAATGGTGGAAATGCAGGGAACTATGGCAACAATCAAAATTTGACCATGACCTTTTGTTCGTCGGTGCCCGGTAATTGTGTCCGACTATTGTTCACAAGTTTTGAACTTGAAACAAATTTTGATGAGATGACAATTTATGATGGACCATCTGCCGCTTCTCCCTTAATCGGAGTGTTTACCGGAAATAACAGTCCGGGTTTAATTACAGCGAATAGTGGTTGTCTCACAGTAGTATTTACATCAAATGGAGTGTTCAACGAGCCGGGATGGGCAGCAACTATCTCCTGTGTAAATTGCGCTACAGGAACTTGTGCTACCAATTGCAATGGTGGGCCTCCCCCCGCAAATGATGAATGCACCGGCGCACAAAATTTAGGACTTCTTCCTGTACCAGCCGCTTGTCCGGGGGGAATAGGTGCTTTATCCGTTACGAATACCACCAATCTTTGTGCTACTGCTGCTACTCCTTATTCCTCCTTACTCGGATGTCAACCGGCCGGTAACATGGCTTCCCCTGCTGCAGATGTATGGTACAGGTTTTCGATTACAGGACCGAGTATTAACATTAGTATTTCAGGCGGTATCAACACGCCGAATGTTGGACTATACGAGGGCGCCAGTTGTGCGGGATTGATTCCACGAGGTTGTGCAATTGGTAGTAACGGATCATTAAATACCACATTTGGCGGATTAGCTTCAGGTACTTATTATCTACAGGTAAGTGGAGATAATCTCGCCGATCAATGTGATTTTACCTTAACACTGCAAAACAATTACGATTGTGCCGGTTGCGTCATTCAAAGTACATTGGTAGCAAATCCTCCTCCTGTAAACGGTTCTTATCCTGCAGGACAATCCGTAACATTCTGCTATACGGTTTCCGATTACAACCAAACATCCGCCAACTGGTTTCACGGTGTTGTTCCTACGTTTGGTGCCGGCTGGGACATGAGTACCTTTTCACCGGCAGCGGTAACAGACTGTTCCGGTGATGGCACCTGGAGTTGGTATCCCGGAAACATTACCAGCTCTGCAACCGGAAATGTGACAGGTCCGGGTTTTTACTATGAATCTCCCTTTGGAAATCCATTCGCAGTTGCTGATGGTAATCCGGGAAACAATTTTGGAGATAACAATGGCACCAACAACTGTGACTGGACATTTTGCTGGACCATCAATACGCTGCCTCCAAGTGCTTGCATACAGGGCACCAATTTAAATATCAACATCAATACACTCGGTGATGGAGAAAGTGGTTCATGGGGATCTCTGGCTTGTACACAAGATCCGATCACTAATTTTTTCGCAACGCTTTCCTGCTGTGAAGCACCTACCGTAAATATCACCCAACCGGACTGCCCTAACCAGAACACAGGTAGTGCAACAGCCCAGGGAATGGGTGCAAGTCCATGGGATTATGTCTGGAGTGATGCAGGGGGTGCCATACTTTTAACTCAGAACAATATCTCCGGTTCATCTACTCTCAACAACCTCGCACCCGGAAATTACACTGTAAGTGTCACTGATAATACGGGCTGTACTGCTAATGCTGCCATTAACATCACAACACCGGCACCATTTTCTGCAGTGATGAATACAACAAATCTTACCTGCAACGGAAACAATACCGGAACTGCGACAGTTGTAGTAAACGGTGGTGCACCGGCTTTCTCCTACACATGGTCTCCTTCCGGTAGCGGAAATAATCCAAATAATCTCTCTGCAGGAAATTATACCGTTACGGTGACTGATGCCAATGGATGTACAGCAACAGCCACCGGTGTGATCACTCAACCGGCTGTTCTGAATGCCAGCGTTTCATCAAAAACGGATGTCACCTGCAATGGCGGACAAGATGGTGCGGTAACTGTTACTACCGTTGGGGGCACTCCGGCTTATTCTTATGCCTGGTCCAATGGAGCAGCAGGGAACACCATCAGCGGATTAAGTGCAGGGGCATACACTGTAACGGTTACGGATAGCCGTGGCTGTACCGGTTTTATGACAGTTGCCATTGTTCAACCCACTGCTATTGTTCTTAATTTATCTTCCACCCCCTCCAGTTGTGGAAATGCCAATGGCTCTGCTACGGTGAATGCACTGGGAGGAACTCCTGCTTACAGCTATGCCTGGTCTCCTTCCGGTGGCAGTGCTATGTTAGCAAACGGGCTCACCGCCGGTGGATATAATGTAACGGTTACGGATAGCCGTGGTTGTACTGCTCTGGGAAATGTTGTGGTTACCAATTCAAGCGGTCCTACTGCCAGTATTTCGGGAAGCAGCAATGTTACCTGCTTTGGAGGTGCTGACGGAAATGCTACCGTAAATGTTTCAGGAGGAACTGCTCCTGTAGTATACAACTGGACACCCTCCGGTGGTGCAGGAGTTACTGCGCAAAACCTGACAGCAGGAAATTATACAGTCACCGTCAGTGATGGTTCCGGATGTACATCTTCCGCATCTGTCATCATTACAGAACCCGTTCAACTAACGGCCACTGTAACCGCAAACGTTTCTGCTTCCTGCAGCAATGAAAATGATGGATCTTTAACGGCCCAGGGAAATGGGGGTGTTCCGGCATATAGTTATGCCTGGAGCGGCGGATCAGTGAATGCAACCGACAACAATCTTCTTCCGGGAACATATACCGTTATTGTGACAGATGCAAATGGCTGTACAGCATCAACAAGCGCTACTGTTGCTGCACCTGCTTTACTTCAGGCTTCCATAAGTGCCACAACCCCTGCAGCCTGTAACGGTGGAACAGATGGAAGTGCCACTGCTCAAGCTGTTGGAGGAACACCGGCTTATACTTTTGTTTGGTCAAATGGAACTGCAGGCACACTAGTGTCCGGACTTGCAGCGGGCAACTATACGGTTACTGTTACGGATGGGAATGGATGTACTTCCGTTACCATAGCCAACATTACTGCTCCAACACCCCTGGTTTTAAATATGTCCTCTACAGGAACTACTTGTGGAAGCACGAATGGAACGGCAAGTGTAGCGGTGAGTGGTGGCACCGGACCCTACTCCTATAACTGGAATCCAACAGGGGGAAGTGGAACTACTGCTTCAGGTCTGGGCTCAGGAAACTACTCTGTTGTTGTAACGGATGCCAATGGTTGTGTAGCCATTGGAAATGCCAGCGTGCCCAGTGCAGATGGACCTATCCTTACGCTAAATACCAGTACAATGGTCACCTGTCCGGGTGGCACTAATGGAAGTATTGATATTTCTGTGAATGGTGGTGCACTTCCATATACCTATAACTGGTCGAATGGTGCGGCAGGAACTACTATTACTAATCTCATTGCCGGTATTTATACACTCACAGTTACCGATGATAACAATTGCTCTGCTGCTCTATCTGTAAATATCACAGCACCTGCCGCTTTCGGATTTAACATGACTCCGGTTACCGCTCATTGCGGACAAGCGAACGGCAGTTTATCCGTACTCGTAAATGGAGGTTCTCCGGGGTATTCTTATGTCTGGTCAAATGGTGCAAGTGTCACGAATCAACTGAGTGCAATTACAGCCGGAACTTATACAGTTACTGTAACAGATGCAAATGGCTGTACGGCCGAAAGTCAGGGGATTGTTCCTGATGTCGCTGCGCCGGTTTTAAGTATCAATACACTCCTGGATGCCACCTGTCCTGGTCTTGCTGACGGAAGAATTCGCGTCAACATCGCCGGAGGTACAGGACCCTATGCCTACCTTTGGTCAAATGGAGTGGTTGGAAATTTTAACAATAATATCTCCTCCGGAACATATACCGTTACTGTGACTGATGCTTTCGGCTGTACAGCAACGTTACAAGCTACTGTCAATGAACCGGCACCCCTGGCACTGGTTACCAACAGCACTTCAGCGACCTGTGGTTCCAGCAATGGAAGTGCAGGTGTCGTTGTAAATGGTGGAACTCCGGGTTATCAATATGCGTGGATTCCTTCCGGAGGTACAGGTGCCAATGCAGCAGCTCTTCCGGCAGGAGCCTATACCGTAGTGGTTACAGATAACAACGGTTGTTCAGAGCAAGCCAACGTGACTGTTCCCAGCTCAAATGGGCCTTCTGTTGCTGTTCTCATCTCCACCGACGTTAGTTGCTTCGGAGGTAATGATGGAGATCTTACCATTGCCGTCAATGGCGGTGCAGCACCTTATAGCTATGTGTGGTCATCCGGTGGTAGTGGCATTTCAGGCGCTAACCTAAGTGCCGGTAATTACACGGTCACCGTTACTGATGCGAATAACTGTACATCCACCGTAGTGGCTGTCATCAATGAGCCGACTGCCCTGACCCTCATCGGAAATGACTACACTGCTCACTGCGGACAGTCAGACGGAAGTGCTGAAGTTCTTGTAAATGGCGGTGTACCTGTTTACTCTTATTCCTGGTCAACAGGCACCTCCACAAATAATACAATTTCGGCTATGCCTGCCGGTAGTTATACGGTGACGGTAACCGATGACAATGGCTGTACAGCTCAAACTTCTATCAACATTCCGGATGAAACAGGCCCAACATTAAATGTAGCTTCGCTGAACGATGTAAGTTGTAACGGAGGCGCGGATGGAAGCATTGGTGTTGCTACCGTAAATGGCAATGCACCGTTTTCTTATCTCTGGTCCAATGGAACCGCAGCGGCTGTAAATCCCATTTTATCTGCCGGGACTTATACTGTAACGGTTACTGATAATTTCGGATGCACCTCTACGTTACAGGCAACAGTAGCAGAACCAGCCGCCATCCTGCTTGCTTTTAACAACACTACTTCTACCTGTGGAAATGCCAACGGCACATCGACGGTAACCCCTGCCGGTGGAACTGCTCCATATTCTTATTTGTGGAGTTACAGTGTTTCGGAAAGTACAATTATCAATAGTGCCGGAGGACCTGTTCTTGCTGCGGGACCATTTACGGACGTCAGTTGCGCAGGAGGATCGGACGGAACAGCTGCTGTCATTGTTTCTTCCGGAAATGGGCCTTTCACTTTTGACTGGCTTCCCTACGGAGGTATAACGGCAAATGCTACAGGGCTCACACCGGGAAATTACAAAGTCAGTGTTACAGATATCAACGGTTGCAGTACCACTTTAAATTTTGATATCGAAGAGCCGGATCCATTAGTAGTTAATAATCTTACTACGCCTGCTTCCTGTAACGGAGGCAATAACGGAACTGCAGACATCGATGCGCAGGGAGGAACTTTACCTTACAGCTACGACTGGTCTCCCGGAGGAATATTAACAGCAAACAGAATTAATCTTCAGGCCGGCAATTATGATGTAACGGTCACTGATAGTAAAGGATGTACAGAAATTACTACTGCAATTGTTTCGGAACCATCTGCAGTAGCAGGAACACTTACACCGACTGACGCCACCTGTTTCGGGGGAACAAACGGAAGTGCTGACATTGTCGCGAACGGTGGTACTGCACCCTATACCTTTCTCTGGAATGATGGCTCCACAGGTACACAACTTTCAAATATCATCGCAGGAACTTATACAGTCACCATTAGCGACAACAACGGTTGCACACAGGAAGAAACTGTAAGTGTGGGAGAAGCAACAGCGATCAATCTGGTTGTAAATGCCACCGATGCCAGTTGCGGTAATGCTAACGGCAGTGCACAGGTGAACGGAAACGGCGGGACCGGAGCACTCACCTATCAATGGTCAACCGGAACCCCCGGAACAAGTATTATTAACCTTTCTTCAGGTGCTTATACAGTTATAGCTACCGATGCCAATGGCTGCACTGCCTCCGGTACTACTGCTGTAGCGGATATGGGCGGCCCTACGATCAGTCTTTTAAATTCCTCAGATGCATTGTGTTTTGGCTCAGCCGATGGAAATGCAGAAGTCACCGTGAATAGTGGCAACGGTCCTTATACTTATCAATGGTTGCCCTCCGGTGGAAATGCCAGCGCCGCTAACGGACTTACTGCCGGTGCTTACTCGGTGGATGTCACTGATATCAATGGTTGTCTTTCCACACTGAACGTAACAATTAACGAACCCGCTTCCATTGTACTGCAACTTTCTTCTACACAAGCCATTTGCGGTAATGCCAATGGTTCTGCTACTGTTCTTGCCAATGGGGGATCAGGTGCTTATTCGTATTCCTGGTCGAATGGAGATTTGACGGCCACTGCAAATGCTCTGGCAGCAGGAAATTATGATGTTACGGTGACGGATGCCAATGGATGCTCAACAAGTGCATCGGTAAGCGTTACACAACCCTCTTCCCTTGCTGTGGTAAATGCTTCAACGGATGTAACTTGTTTCAACGGAAGCGATGGTAGTGCTTCCGTGAATGTAAATGGTGGAAATGCCCCCTATTCTTACCTCTGGAGTAACGGAGATATCACCTCTCAATTAAATAATATTCCCGCAGGAGCTTATACGGTAACTGTAAGTGATGCAAACGGATGTTCTTTCATCGATGTGATAAATGTAAATGAAGCTCCGGCAATAAATTTGGTCATAAATACTGTAGATGCGACTTGCGGTGGAGCTAACGGCAGCGTACAGGTGAATGGAAATGGAGGAACAGGAGCACTCAGTTATCTCTGGGACAGTGGACAAAGTTCTACCTCGCTGAACGGACTTGCCGCAGGATCCTACACCGTGACAGCTACTGATGCCAGCGGTTGTTCTCAAACCGGTATTGCCAATATTTCTAACCTTGGTGGTCCGCAGGCGACACTGCAAAACAATACAGATGTAAGCTGTGCAGGCGGTAACGACGGAAGTGCAGAGATTATCGTCAACTCCGGTAGTGGTCCTTTTACCTATCAATGGCAACCTGCAGGTGGCAATGCTCTTCAGGCAAATAGTTTAAGTGCGGGCAATTATACAGTGGTTGTAACCGATGTCAATGGCTGTATCGGTAATGTAAACATCATCATCAATGAACCCGTTGCTTTAGCTCTTCAAACAAACAGCACACAAGCTACATGTGGCAATGCCAATGGTTCAGCTACCGTTATTGCTAATGGAGGAACAGGTGCCTATCAGTATGTCTGGTCCAATGGAGATATTACTGCTACCGCCAATGCCCTGGCAGCAGGTAATTATGATGTAACTGTGACGGATGCCAATGGATGCACTTCCAATGCAACCGCGAGTGTGACACAACCTTCATCGCTTGCGGTAGTAAATGCATCAACCGACGCTACCTGTTTTAACGGCAATGATGGCAGTGCTTCTGTAAATGTGAATGGAGGAAGTGCTCCCTACACCTACCTCTGGAGCAATGGAGATGTCAATTCGCAAATAAATAATATTCCCGCCGGAGCATATACTGTCACCGTCACTGATTTGAGCGGCTGTTCATTCATCGACGTGGTAAATGTGAATCAGGCAGCGGCAATCAATCTTCTTATAAACACTACTGATGCTACCTGTGGTGCAGCTAACGGTAGCGTACAGCTGAACGGTAACGGTGGAACGGGAGTGCTAAGTTATCTCTGGAGCAGCGGACAGACTTCCACTTCATTGAACGCTCTTGCCGCGGGCGCCTATACAGTAACCGCTACCGACGGAAACGGATGTACTTCCACCGGCATCGCTAATATTTCTAATCTTGGTGGTCCGCAAGCCACAGTACAAAACAATACTGATGTCAGCTGTGCAGGTGGTAATGACGGAAGTGCTGAGATTATCGTCAATTCCGGCAATGGTCCCTTTACTTATCAATGGCAACCTGCCGGTGGAACAAGTACTCAGGCAAATGGTTTAATTGCCGGCAACTATACGGTGATCGTCACTGATAACAATGGCTGTGTGGGGAATGTCAATATCATCATTAACGAACCTGTTGCTTTAGCCATTCAACTCAACAGTACACTTGCCACTTGTGGTAATGCCAATGGCACGTTAACTGCAATTGTTAACGGTGGAACAGGAGCTTATCAATATAACTGGTCGAATGGTAGTAGTGGAAGCAATGCTATTAATTCACTTAATGCCGGAAATTATTCTGTTACAGTCACCGATGCGAATAACTGTACTGCTGTAGCTACACTTGCAGTTTCCAATGCAGGCGGACCTTTGCTTGCGGTAAATAATGTAACACCGGCTTCCTGCTTCGGATTTGCGGATGGAAGCGCAAGCATTGCAGTGAACAGCGGAATCGGACCTTTTACTTACAGCTGGAGTCCACAAGGAGGCAATGGAGCAAACGCTGTCGGACTCAGTGCCGGAAATTATTTTGTTGCCGTCACTGATGCGAATGGTTGTACCGGACAACAGGCTATTATCATTCAGGAGCCTGCTGCGCTAAATCTGCAAAGCATTACTACACCTACACAGTGTAATGCTTCTAACGGTAGCGTACAGGTGCAAGTGAGTGGTGGAACCGGAAACTACAGCTATGACTGGAGCACAGGAGCCAACACTGATCTTGTGAACGGTCTTACTTTTGGCAATTATACGGTTACTGTCACGGATAATAATGGCTGCACCTCCAGCAGCACCCTCACCGTTTCCGGCTTACCCGGTCCAACGATTGATAATGTAGCCATTACTGATGCACTCTGTTTCGGAGAAGCTAACGGGAGCGCACAGGTGCAGTATTCCAGCGGAAGTGCTCCATATACGTTGAGCTGGTCCAACGGAAGTACCGGTGGAAGCACCAGCGGACTTGCAGCAGGAGCCTATACAGTAACTGTAACGGACAATTTCGGTTGTTCAGACGCAAAACCTTTCAATGTTCAGGAACCTTCCGCCCTCAGTTTAACTGCAACACCCGTTAACATGGTATCCTGTTTTGGAGGTAGTGACGGAAATGCTGAAGCTCTTGCCAATGGAGGCACTTCTCCTTACGGCTACTCCTGGTCAAATGGAACTACTTCTGCGGTTGCTGGCAATCTCGCTGCGGGTACGTATTCTGTCATCATCACCGATCAACATGGCTGTACCGAAATAAAAAATACGGTCATCACTGAGCCTGCTTTGCTTACAACAACACAACAAACTTTAACGATGGTGAGTTGTCATGGCGAATCAAATGGTACGGCTTCATTTTCTGCTGCCGGTGGAACCGCTCCGTATACTTACAGCTGGTCGAATGGCGCAGTAACAGCAAACACTTCCGGACTCAGCGCCGGCACCTACAACCTTACTGTCACCGATGACAAAGGATGCGTTACCACGTCATCGGTTCTCATCACTGAACCTGATGCTATCCTCTTTAATACTCCATCCATCACCAATGTAAGTTGTTTTAATGGTAATAACGGCCAGCTTTCAGTAAGTAATTCAGGAGGGCTGGCACCTTATGCTTACCAATGGTCAACAGGAAGTACCAATGCGGTGCTTAACAATTTGGCGGCAGGTGCGTACACAGTTACAGTGACTGATGCGAATTCCTGTACTGAAACAAGAACGATGAGTGTTTTGCAGCCGGATGCGATCAGTATTCAATCTGCCATCAACACCATTCCCTGCTTCGGGATGAACAATGCCGCTATCACTGTTAACACATCAGGAGGTGTGGCACCCTATAGTTATGTCTGGAACAACGGGGCAAATACAAATGCGATCTCCTCACTTTCTCCGGGTACGTACTCCATCACCATAACGGATGCGAACAATTGTGTCTTCGATACCACTTACACTGTAACTCAACCAAGCGCATTGCAAGCCGCAGTGGCCAATCCGGATACTATCTGCATCGGACAAGCTGCAGTACTGAATGCTGTTGTTAATGGAGGTACTCCATCCTACAGCTACCAATGGAGCAATAGTAATTCAACCAATTCCATTCAGGTCAATCCTGCTGTTACATCCTCTTACGCACTCACCATTACCGATGCCAACGGATGTAATCTCAGTGTAAATAATATCAACGTAGCCGTTTATTCTGCTTTATCCGTTTATCTCGTTGTTTCCGATGATAGCCTATGCGAGGGGGAAAGCACTCTTCTTAGTGCCATTGCAGGTGGAGGTAACGGTGGTCCCTATACGTATACCTGGAACACCAATTCGGGAAATGTTAGTGGTTTTACCGGAACACCTGATAGCAGTTATCTCTATACAGTAAGCATCAGCGATGCCTGCACGGTACTCGAACCAGTGGCACAGCAATATGTCGTGGTACATCCATTACCAATAGTGAGTTTTACTCCTCTGACTGCAGAAGGATGTAATCCCGTAACAGTTTCTTTCGTTTCAACCAGTCAGACGACGCCGGGTGCTACTTACATTTGGGACTTTGGTGATAACAGTGATGGTAACGGAAGTGCCATTGCCCACACCTATACAACAGACGGTTCCTTTGCTGTGAGTCTGGAGGTTACTGACCAACACGGCTGTGTTAATGCGCTGACACAAACGAACCTTGTTACTGTCTTCCCCTTACCGGTAGCATTTTATACCAGCGATCCGCAAGAGGTAAGTATACTTCATCCCATCGTTCAGTTTATCAACGGAAGCACCGGAGCGGCTACATCTCACTGGGATTTTGGAGATGGAACGAATGCGACATTCGATTGGTCGCCTGAACATATTTTTGGAGATACCGGTCGTTACAAAGTAGAACTTATCGCGATCAGCAACGATGGTTGTGTAGATACCTTCTATAATGAAATCATTGTAAAAGGAGAAACCACTTTCTACATTCCCAATGCCTTTACTCCCAATAATGATGGCAACAATGAAACATTTACCGGCTATGGCATCGGCATTATCCGTGCGGATTTCTTCATCTTTGACCGCTGGGGAAAACTCGTTTATCAGTCAAATACTTTAGAAAAGGGCTGGAATGGCACCTATCAAAATAGCGGCGATGAGTGTCCCGAAGGCACCTATGTGTATTTGTTCAAGGTATTCAACGGACAGCCGGCACCGTTAGAGTTTTCGGGCAAGGTGACGTTGGTGAGATAGACATAAATTATTCATTCGATAATTTTACAAAACCGGCACGTGGAAATAGTGCAGTTGAGGTTATGCTACTATTCTGTATGGCATCCGAACATTTCGCTAGTTCTTTAGCATATTTACTCCCCATGGAATGTAACCTGAGCACATCAATAGGGCACCGGTAGCACTAATTAATTCTATATCGGGATTATTCAGTAAGAGAAGACCAATAATGATGTACTCTCCTTGCCATTTGCTAAATGGCTTGGGATCTATTTAAACTCCACGACATCAGCTATTACTACAATTTTAATTTTTGTGTAAAATAACATATTGAAAGTTTCTGAATCATAGCGCAAATTTGTCAACGCCAGCGTCCGTCCAACAGCACTTCCATTCTTTGCCTCAAAATTTGCCCAAAGGTTTTCCATAGCATTCTTATAGAGTGTACGATTGGATGATAATGGGATAATTGAGAATTGACCTCCACCCAAACCAATGCCAAAACTCACGCCCAAGATTCCTTTACTTGAGGATTCACCACTGATACTTGTGGCCACAATTTGATAGTTTTTGCTTGTTAAACCAACATTGGTAAGATGGGCCGAAGCCGTAAGACCAGTTGAAGCACATCCCCCGAAGAAGGTAATAATTACGATGGCAAGTAAAATTGAAATTAACTTTTTCATGATTTGCAGTTTAATTATTTTTCAATGTAAAATTGAATGTCATCAACTAGAAAATTAATGACACTGTTCACTAATACTTATGATTCCTGTCATTTTTTATTTTATAAAAGTGATAGCAAATCGGCTTTGCTGACTTTAAGGATGTGTCAGTTTTTGGGTTAACAGAATGTTCTGTCGGATCGGATGGCAGTTGCCTGAAACGGTTGAGGCTATAATCCTGCGGGCAATTCGAAGCACTTTACTGTCAACTTACGATGAAGTTTATTTGCTGTACTACACTTCAAATTACTACTAGCTGCCCTCTTGATGTTAGCCTTTGTCTGTTGTTGTTGGCGTTTGTTGTACTTCAAACTCAACATTCATAGTGTTTCCGCCTTTTCGTGCCCTTTTCCCTCGTGAAAAACTAGAGCAAGGAAAATACACGAGATCGGCAGGACTATACCATAACCAAGGATTCCGACTCGCTGAATAGCCATATTCCCCACCATTGGTCCAATAGCGCCAAGCAAACAAAGAACACCCGTTGCAAAAAGAGCCCAGCGGGCACGGGCGCTATGCCCTCGTCCGGTGACTGCGGGAGCAGCAAAGACAAGAGCCAATCCGAGGAAGACATCCCAAGCGAGGAGTTCGACAGAATATAAAGTGGATGGCCAATCTAATGTTGTGAAGTTCATCTGACGCCCCGCAGTAAGCGTCACGAAATGCACGGCGCTTGTCAAGCCTGCCATAATTGCCCCAAACGTTAGAGCAAGTACTCCAAACACCTTGCGTTCTGGGCTGGCAAGGCCGCTTACTGCGGCAAGTAAAATAACAATAAGCGGTGCGGAAACTAAGGTAATAGCCTCCATCACAGCCAGAGTCGGGTCAATGATTGGTTTGTCGAGACCAACTTGTGCAATTCCGAACCCTACCACTATAGCATATGTCATTCCAACTATAACTAGTCCTAAAGAAGAAAGAAAACCAAGTTGTCGCGTATTTTTCATATCTGTGTTCCTCCATTAAGCGCATCCAAACAGAGAAGTAAGTGGGACACGTTTTTTAATTCATTAATGCTCTCTATCGCAGATGCCAATAACAGCCAACATATAATTAACGCATAAGAGTTTTAAATCAGGATCTTTTAATGAGCTAAATCATCAAGGTACTTAAATCCGCATAAATTCCACGGCAAATTAAACACATTGCTTTTAACATGGCAATATCAACTTTCAAAATTAATGTCCATCAGAAAATATTTCTTCGCCTCAACATACTTTTAAAAAACAATCACCTGCTCCATCCTTCCCACTACATCAACCCAAAACTATCTGCATCCAACAGCACCGGAAATTTCTTGCGCACATCCTGCAGCGCTTTCCAGTTGAGTTCAATCGTTTCAACTCCGGTCTTGTTGGGCTTGATATTACTAATACTTTCCCCCAGTGGATTGAGGACAACTGAATCACCGCTATACGGAATATCTTTTCCATCCTTTCCGATACGATTTACACCTGCCACATAACTTTGATTTTCGATAGCGCGGGCAATGAGTAATTGCTTCCAGGCATAGCTTCTTGCACCGGGCCAGTTCGCCACATAGAGCAGCACATCGTAATCATACTTTGCTTTCGCGCCTTTTCCAATGATGCGGTTACGGCTCCATACCGGGAAACGCAGGTCATAACATACCATCGGACAAAAACCCCAGCCTTTGTATTCAATGACCAAACCTTCGGCACTGTTTGAAAAAGTTTTCTCCTCCTTTGCCATTCTGAAAAGATGGCGCTTGTCATAATGATCATAATGCCCATCCGGCTCCATCCAGATAAATCGGTTATAAAATTTTCCTTCTTCCTTAATAATTAGCGATCCGCAAATTGCCGCTTTCAATCCTTTTGCAGTTTCAAACATCCACTGCATAGACGGACCTTCCATTTCCTCAGCCAGTTTCTTTGCCTCCATACTAAATCCTGTACTAAACATCTCCGGCAATACAATAACATCACTCTCTCCTTTTCCAATCTTAGAAAGTAATTTATTAAAGGTTTTGAAATTATCTACCGGTGATTCCCATGCAAGGGTAGATTGAACGAGGGTAATATTTAGATTTCTTGGCATAATCCGATTTTTTAGAAATGATGACGAATATAGGTATTTTCGTCCGTAATGTAATGACAGGTCGCGACCTGTAATTACTTACGGACGAATCTTTAAAAGTCGCTCCGCTGCCTGCTCGAGCATTGTATTTTCCTTGGCGAAACAAAAGCGAAGGAGATGATAATCCTGAGGTATATGATAAAATACAGAAACCGGGATGGAGGCCACCCCATTTTCCCTGGTGAGCCGAATGGCATAATCAGTATCCTTCTCTTTTGAAATACCGCTGTAGTCGAGTAGCTGAAAATAGGAACCCATACAGGGAAGTATTTTGAAGGCCGATCCGTTGATGAGTTGACGAAAATAATCTCTTTTCTCGGCATAAAATTGCTGCAGGCCCTGATAATTGCTTTTGTCCTTCATGTACTCCGCTAAAGCATATTGCAGGGGTGTATTGACGGAAAAAACCATAAACTGATGCACCTTCCTGAATTCCTTCATGAGGTTGGCGGGTCCGATGCAGTAACCTGTCTTCCATCCTGTGGCATGAAATGTTTTCCCGAAACTATATACCAACAGACTCCTCGACGCTAATTTTGGAAAGCGCGCTACACTCTGGTGTTCGTAACCATCAAAAATAATATGTTCGTACACTTCATCGCTCAGGACAATAATATCAGTGCCGTCCGTGAGCTTCTCCAACTGGAGCATATCTGCAGCAGTCAAAATAGTTCCGGTAGGATTTTGTGGTGTATTGATGATGATCATCCGTGTCCGTTGGTTGATCAACTTTTTTATTTCCTCCCAGGGTATTTTATAAGCAGGTGGTTTAAGATGTACATGCACCGGAATTCCTCCGGCCATATTGATGGCGGGCACATAACTATCGTAGGCGGGTTCGAGAACGATCACTTCATCCCCTTCATGAATGAAAGCAGAGATGGCCGTATAAAGTGCCTGTGTTCCGCCCGCTGTGATTGTGATTTCGGTATCAGGGTTATAGGCAGAAGAATAGAGCTCCTGCATCTTTTCGGCTATGCGCTCCCGTAGTGGCAGGATGCCCGGCATAGGAGCGTATTGGTTATGCCCTGCCTTCATGGCGCTGTTATAAAGTTCAATCAGTTTCGGCGAAACCGGAAAACCGGGAAAGCCCTGACTCAAATTGATAGCTCCCACTTCATTGGCAAGACCGGACATTATGGCAAAAATGGTTGTCCCGGCTTTAGGGAGTTTGCTGCGTATATTTCCTGTAAATTCCGGCATATCCGACGAATTTAAGCATTCATTCTTATCCCGGAATAGTATCTTTGGATGCCATTGATCCTCACCTAAAAAAAATGATGAATCCTGCTGATGCCTTCCGTTTGGCCTGGGAAGAATGCTTTCATCGCTTTGCTGATGTGGTTGCCATTCATCCGCTTGGAGGCGGAAGTATTAACAGCGTATATAAAATAGAGACTACAGACGGACACTTCGTGATGAAGATGAATTCTTTGTCACGATATCCGGGTATGTTCAAAGGGGAAGCGGCAGGATTGCAATTGATCATGGAAACAGGAAGTGTATCTGTTCCGGGAATAGTGGCGGTTACAGCATTAAAACAGCATCAGGTTTTAATACTGGAATACATAGAACCGGCACCTCGTATAAAGCATTTTTACAGTCATTTTGGAGAACAACTCGCAGCCATGCATCGTCATACTTCGGAAACATTTGGACTTTCCTTCAACAATTATATCGGCTCACTTCCACAAGATAATAAACAGGAAAAATCACTACATTATTTTTTTATCCATCACCGCATAACGCCACAACTAAGATTAGCTGTACGAAAAGGTTTACTTACCGAAGGGGATGAAAAAGATTTCAAAGACCTCATCAAAAAAATCGTACATCTTCTTCCTAATGAGCAACCCTCATTGATTCATGGTGATCTTTGGAATGGAAATTACATTACCGGAAATGACGGTAAGGCCTGGCTGATAGATCCTGCAGTGTCTTACAATTGCCGCGAAGCGGATATGGCAATGACTAAATTATTTGGAGGATTCGAACCGGAATTTTATGCAGCATATCACCAAGCATATCCTCTTCTCACCGGATGGGAACAACGTATGGATCTCTGGAATCTTTACCCCTTGTTGGTACATGTAAATCTTTTTGGAGGACATTATGTGCAGGAGGCGAGAAGCATCGTTAGGAAATATATACGATAAGCAGGGGAACTCTCGTCAACTGACGAGATTGGAGGAAGGTCTCGTCATTACTCGTCTTGTTAGCGACAAGATGAATCTGAGGAGATTTGAGGGGGCGGGGAGGATCGTTCTCTACGCTCTCTGGGGGGAGGGGGAAGGGGAGAAATAAGAAAATGAGGATTTTAAAAATCAAATTCTCTATAAAATTATGGGGAAGGAAGAATATAGGATAATGCCCCGGAAGGACATTTCTTTATTTGCTCAACTATTTCTGTAGTTCCGGCGTTCTCTGCTTCGATCCAGGGGCGTTTACGCGGGTCAAAAACTGCAGGCAGGCCTTTGAAACAAATGGCAGAATGGATGCATAAGGAGGGTTTCCAAACAATGGTTACTTCACCGTTCGAGTACTTTTTTGTGATCTCTTTCATATATTCAGACAAATGGGGTTAACGAATTAACATGAGCTAAAATACGAATTTTGCACAGAAAATAAACCTTTATGCTTCTGAAATAGAAAATGAACATCTATTGATGGATTATATTAAGGATCAGTGAAAAAGAACAGGATGATATTTCGTCATTTATTGGCCCAAACCACTTTTGCAAATTGTATCTTTGACCCATGGGAACGATTGAGGAGGCCATAAAACAAAGTAAATTCAATAACGAGCACGAAAAAGTCGTAGTGAATATACTTTACACGGCCAGTTGGCTGGACAGCTACAATATTCAACGCTTTAAACCTTTTGGCATTTCTCCGCAACAGTTTAATGTGCTCCGCATTTTACGTGGTTCTTTTCCGAATGCACTCCGTCTGAGTGATATTACAGAACGCATGATTGACAAAAATTCCAACGCCACACGTTTGGTGGAAAAATTACGTCAAAAATCATTGGTCAAACGAGAGATCTGCAAACATAATCGTCGCCAGGTGGATATTTGGATTACGCAAAAAGGCTTAGATCTGTTGACAGAGTTAGATGCGAAAGCGGATGAATGGCTTAAAGAATTACAGGGAATATCTAAAGCAGAAGCCGGACAACTCTGTGATCTTTTGGATCGCTTGAGGGGATAAAAATATCAGGGAAACTATCCTGAATAGCCAGTTTATTAGTAATTAAAAACTTCAGTTTAATTTTTAATCAACTTCAAAAAGAAAGTTGTGCCTTCGTTTTCTCTGGTATTGAACCACACTTGTCCGCCCATACCTTCCACCATTGCTTTTACCATAGCGAGCCCCAGTCCTGTTCCGCTGGTTTTGGTAGTAAAATTCGGAACAAATATTTTCCCCAGCTGATCCGGCGGTATGCCGACACCATTATCTTCTACACTCACTGTGATATCGTTGCTACTCTCTTCAATTCGCAATTTAACAACTCCTACTCTATCATCCGGAATAGCTTGCTGTGCATTTTTAATAAGATTCCCAAACACTCTTATCAACTGGTCCTTATCTGCCTGAACAAACAATTCTCCTGCTCTATCTTCAAAAACGACAGTCGCACTTCCTGCCTCATTGTATAAATCACAAGCATGAATCAAAACTCCCTTCAACTCTACACGTGTATATTCCGGCTTAGGCATCTTGGCAAAATGACTAAACTCCGTTGCAATATTGGAGAGGGTATCTATTTGTTCAATCAAGGTGGTACTGATTTTCCTGACAAGTTCATCCATATTAGGATGCTTCGCGTCCATCGCCCGTTGCAGGTGCTGAATTCCCAATTTCATGGGTGTTAGCGGATTTTTAATTTCATGTGCTACTGGCTTGGCCATTTCCCGCCAGGCGCTTTCCCTCTCTGATCGTGCAAGCAGGCCGGCACTCTTCTGCAATTGATCCAGCATGCGGTTGTACTCGCCAATCAATGCTCCAATCTCATCCTTTGTCTTCCATATAATGGGTTGACTTTCGGAACCAAGCGTGGTACGTTTAAGGTTCTCCTGAATAATCCGAAGGGGTTGAGTGATGCGGTTCGAAATAATAAAGGCTACCAAAATTGAAATACTAAACAGAAGCACGTAGAGATTTATTAACGCGACGAGGAATCCGGAAATATCTCTCTTTAACTCTGTATCACGGTCAAAATACGGTAAACTTAAAAAACCGATAGCCTTACTTTCGGCATTACGCACAGGTTCATAGGCCGCTATATACTTGAGATTTCCGATATTCTCACTCTGTATAAAATGTGCCTTTTGGTTAGTAGTTAAACTGGTAAATGCAGTCCGGTTCATCACAGGCGCTATGATCTCCTGTTCATATATACCGGGCTGAGATGAAAAAAACAATATTCCATTCGGTTTGTACAGATTGAAATCAGTTTTCAAAGTGCCGGAGAGATTTCTGAAAGAATACAATAAATCATCAGTAATACTAAATCCGAGTTCTTCTCTGGATCTCAGTTGACTTTCCACCAACACTCTTACATTGTTCATCTTTTCTCTTATCCTGGTGGTCTGCGCCTTCTCGTAATTATCTACAATATATGTCACCGTGGCAACACCAATCAGCGTAAGTGTTCCGATAACAATTAATACAATAGTAAGCTGGATACGGCTGTTAAAATTCAACTGTAACCGGAGTCCCTCTCTAATAAGACGAATAGAAATATCCAGAAAAATATACAGGAATGTAAAGAAAGTAAAGAGGTATGAAAACAAAGTGACCCATACCCATAAACCCTGACGCGGCGTACTCAATATAATCAGATTTCGACCATACCTGTAAAACAGGTGCGAATGATTATCGAAAGAAACAAAGCGCATTCCATCCAGGTTTCTCATGTACTGCAGGTAAGGTGCTTCCGTTAAATAATAATTATACCCACCCGATTGATTCACCAGCTTGCCCAATTGATACTTGGCATAGGAATAGTTGGTGAGATCTCTTGTCCTGCCTACTTTATCGTTGAGAAGCAATTCGGGCAGGCCATTTTCTTCTTGTGATGAACGGGCCCTCAATTCAATGACTAATGTTCCCACCGGAGCATCATTTCCGCCAGGTTTCAATAGCCCAACATACTCTGCCCTTCCATTTTCTCCACTGAAATAATAAAAACTATTACCTGCAACAGGTTTCCCTTCTTTGAGATTTCTGTTATTAATAATGTCGATATTCCATGAAGGATCCCCTGCTCTGTTTACAGGTAAATCGGAGGAATTGAAATATTTAAACCGCACTTCATAACGACCAAGATACCCGCTAAAATACTGACGTGTCAACTGTCTGCTAATGTCCTCAATCAGATTCGGTGAATTCATCACAATCTGCCGGGAAAGGGAAAGGAGATGGATCAGTGATTTATCGTTTCGTAAACGCAGCTCTATATTCTGCAAGAGAAATTCCGCGACAACATCCTGTTCGTTTTCAAGCTGGGCTGCCAACAATTGACGTTTTTGCTGTTCTCTGATTTCATTGAAGCTGTAAATAATCTGTGCCGCGTACAAGGAGAAAACCAGAATCACCAATGCTGTTCGGGATAATGAATACAACTGCAACTCACTTTTCCTGATATAACCGATAAAAAATATCAAAATATTAGCCATGAGGAAAGCACTGACACCATAGTCGGTGAACAGATCATCTTCGCGATATACCAATAATGTAGTCAGGAAAATTCCCTGCGAAATGAGAAATAATATGGCCACGTTGGAAAACTTCAAACCTGTTTTACGGATGAACTGCACACCACCGTCACAGAGCAGATAAAAAGTACCGAGCAGCATACCAATTATCAACATCCCAATTCCGGTATAGATAGTCAATTGAAATATATTACTGATATCAAAGGATATTTGCGAATTGATGATCAATCCGCTTAAAAGGTAATTGATTAAAACTGAAAACAAAAAAGTGCTATAAAATACCAATATGATCAGCATCCTGCTGAATACACCTTCCTTGAATCTCTTCCCTTGTAACAGCCAGGCATAGGTGAAAATAATGATCAATGAAGCAACAGCAACTGAAATGAGCAAATCCCCCAGCGAGTTCAGCATAAATCCGCTCGCATAAAAAGTAGAACTAAACAAATCACTCTCATATAATGCATCCGGCCAGTGGAAGGATGCCATCAGAAAACGAATTATTATTATTCCGAATAGCAAAATTATTCCCCACACTGATCTCTTCCTGCCTAATCGTCGTAAGGCATCAAAGGCAGCCAGCAATAAGAATAAAATGGAAGAACCATATAAAAGTGAAATAAAATGCGGACAACGATTTTCAATATCAGTTTTGCTGAAAGAAACCTTAAACAACTCCACGCTCTTTTCATCTTTAATTGAAAAACCCACCGGACCGGGACTTGTTTCAAATTGGGTATTTTCCGGTAGCTCGAGGGCAGGATGAAATTGGTTATTCAGATACTTGTTCTGCAATACATACTGATGTTGAACCAGCAATAGACCCGCCAGCAATCGATCACCAACCGCTCTTGTCTGGAGAAAATACCAGCCATTCCCCACAAAATGTATCTTACCGGGTTCCAATGTGCTGATCTTTGCTGAATCCGGCAGCACCTGATTCTCCGTCCAAAAACGGAGATTGCCGGCTTCAAATACCAATATACAGGAGAGAGGAGGCAGATCCATATGCTGCACCTTCATCGAAAATGCCCGGTCGTTAAACCGAGGACCTTCCATTTCCTGTTGAAGTTGATCAAGCGTTGAATTTAAATTGCTGATCAGTCTATTTAAAGCAATTTCGGCATTCTGAGCCGGCTTTTCCATGGATTGCGCTGCATTTTCCTGCCAAAGCTGTAATGACAGTCCTGTGCATAAAAAACAGAGGGCAAGCACACTGAACAGAAGTAGGCGGCGTTTATAGGACATTACAGCGAAAGTAGGCACTCCGGGAATGGATATCCCGGAATCAGACTGAATTTATTAACGAATTAATGTTTGAGTATGTAATTCCATCAGGATAATTTACCTTTGTTTCATTATGAAAGCAATCATTAACGGTGCCGCGGAATGGCAAATTGAAAACAAGGGGGCGCAACTAGTTATAAATGGTGAAATCCAGCAATTTGATTTGAATCATGTTCAATCCGGATCTTATCACCTTATACTGAACGGCGTTTCATATGAAATGGAAGTATTGGAAAGTGATACGGCCAATAAAGAATTTCTCATTAAAGTTAATGGGAAAAAAGTTGCAGTTAATCTCCGAACAAAATACGATGAATTGCTAAAAGAGTTAGGGATGGATAGTTCAGCTGCTCTACGCGTCGGCGATCTCAAAGCACCCATGCCCGGACTTGTGGTGAATATTCCTGTGGAAGAAGGACAAAGCATTCTTAAAGGCGATACTCTTCTTGTTCTCGAAGCAATGAAAATGGAAAATTCCCTGAAGGCAAGCGCAGACGCAACAGTAAAAAAGATTGTAGTAAAAAAGGGACAAGCGGTAGAAAAAATGAAGTGCTGATCTATCTATCTTGAAAATCCACCTCCCTTTTTGCTAAATGCCCGCCTCCTTTTAAATGACAAACTTAGCTTCTCATCTAAAATAATTTAAATCTATATTAAAATTGAAAGCGGTAGTTTATAAAAAATATGGACCACCGGAAGTTGCTCAACTGGCCGAAGTAGAAAAGCCTGTGGCAAAGGCCAATGAAATATTAGTGAAAGTTTATGCAAGTACCGTCAATCGCACAGATGCAGGCTTCCGCAGTGCCGAATATTTCATTTCGCGTTTTTGGAGCGGACTATTACGACCAAAATATCCAATATTAGGATGTGAATTTGCCGGAAGTATCGAAGAAATTGGACGGGATGTTAGTGCCTTCAAGAAAGGAGACAGGGTATTCGGGTTTAATGACAAATCATTTGGTGGTCATGGCGAATACTTGACTATTGCAGAAAATGATGCGATTGCTCATATACCTGCCAACCTACCGTTTGATGAAGCTGCACCAATAACCGAAGGTGCCCACTATGCTCTCTGCAGTATAAAAGCATCAAAAATAAAAAGCGGACAACAGGCGATGGTTTACGGGGCAACAGGCGCTATAGGCTCAGCTGCTGTACAACTATTAAAGTATTTTAACGTGAATGTAACAGCAGTTTGCAATACAAAAAATGTAGCATTGGTAGCTTCGCTGGGAGCAGATGTTGTCATCGATTATCAAACCCGGGATTTTACTATGACAAACAAAAAATTTGATTTCATTTTTGACGCGGTGGGCAAGAGTTCATTTGGACAATGTAAGCCTTTGTTAACCGAAAAAGGCGTTTACATATCAACAGAGCTGGGGAAAAACGGAGAAAATGTTTTTCTTGCCCTCACCACACCTTTCATGGGAGGGAAAAGAGTTCTGTTCCCGTTGCCCTCTATGAACAAAGAAATCATTTGTTTACTAAAAGATCTGGTTGAAAAAGGAATTTACAAACCTGTCATTGACCGAAAATATACATTAGAACAAATTACAGAAGCGTATAAATATGTAGAAAGTGGACAAAAAACCGGAAACGTAGTTTTAATTGTTACCAATTGAAAGATGAATCTTATTTGGTAATTCATTCATTCGTCTATCCGGAGTTGAATGAAGAAAAATGTAAGTTAGAAAAATCATCTCTTTAATTAAAACCTGCCGGGCTTTCAAAACTACCAAAAAACAAAAACGACAATATTCCAATTATACAACAAAACATAAAAAAACAATAATTATGGACAACAACTTCACCCGTCGGGATTTCATCAAGATTAGCGCTGCTGCAACTGCAGGAGCTGTCACTTTAGGATCAGGACTAATGGCCACTCCTCATGGTGACCCTAATTTTTCATTGCCATTAATTCCTTATGATTATAAAGCCCTCGAACCCCATATTGATGCATTAACCATGGAGATCCATCATTCCAGGCATCATAAAACATATGTTGACAACCTCAACAAACTATGCAGTGACCTGCATATTCATGATCCTTCATTGGATAATATTGTAAAAAATATTTCAAAATTCCCGGCCGGTGTGCGTAATAACGGAGGAGGACACTGGAATCATTCCTTTTTTTGGACAGTGATGAAACCTAACGGCGGAGGAGTACCAACAGGAAGAATTGCTGACGCAATAAATGCCTCATTCGGAGACTTCGATAAATTCAAGGAGTTATTCAATGAGGCTGCAAAAAGCAGATTTGGTTCCGGATGGGCATGGCTGGTAAAAACCCCTGATGGCAAATTGGCCATCGGTTCAACTGCGAATCAGGATAATCCACTCATGGACATTTCTGATTTTAAGGGATCGCCTATTCTTGGACTTGATGTTTGGGAACATGCCTACTATTTAAAATATCAAAACAAACGTGTGGATTACGTTAACGCCTGGTGGAACGTAGTGAATTGGAATGTAGTGGCGGGAAGAATGTAGGAGTGGGTGTTGGTTGAGATACATTGATATACTTGAGATACATTGATATATTTGAGATACATTGATATATTTGAGATACATTGATATATTTGAGATACATTGATATACTTGAGATACATTGATATACTTGAGATACATTGATATACTTGAGATACATTGATATACTTGAGATACATTGATATACTTGAGATACATTGATATACTTGAGATACATTGATATACTTGAGATACATTGATATACTTGAGATACATTGATATACTTGAGATACCCTGATCTTCGTTGATGTTCGATGTACATTAATATACTTGGCGTGCATTAGTGTGGGTTTGCAGATAAAGGTTCGGGTACTTCGAAACATATTTATATTTTATCATGGATGTACTTTTCATTTTATACTTTATACCACTCACCTCCATGTATTCCATGGTACCTCTATAAATCCTCAGGTCTTCCAAAGTTCCATTATGATTCTCCATATATCCCTATCTATCCCTTGTCTCCCATATAAATCCATCTATCCCTTTGTCTCCTCATATATATCCATATCTCCCCAAGTATATCCAAGTCTCCCCAAATATCCCCAAGTATATCCAGGTATCCCCAATTATATCCAGGTATCCCCAAGTATATCCAAGTCTCCCCAAATATCCCCAAGTATATCCAAGTATATCCAGGTATATCCAGGTATATCCAGGTATCCCCAATTATATCCAAGTATATCCATGTATCCCAAAGTATATCCATTTATATCCAAGTATTTCATTGTACTTTTTTCCCCTGTTCTCCTTATCTTAGCCAAAACGAATAATTATGCGTGCCAAAACTTTTATCATCATCCTACTCGTGATCGGGGCTTTGTTCCTTATTAAGAAGTTTTTGCTTCCATCTGAACAAACACCGGCCGGTGGTGGTCAGGGAAGAGGTGCGCCGGTGGCGGTGGATGTGAAGATCATTACACCAGTGATTTTCGATGAAGTGGTGCAAAGTACCGGAACAATTCTTGCCAATGAAGAAGTGACTTTGAAAGCAGAAGTAGCAGGTCGGATTACCAAATTGCTTATCAAAGAAGGTGGAAAAGTAAACAGAGGAGATTTACTGGTTAAAATTAACGATGCTGAACTTCGTGCTCAACTTTCAAAAGTAGCCTCCGGTTTAAAACTGGCGGAGCAACGATTAGAACGCAATAAGAAACTATTGACGATTGAAGGAATCAGTCGTGAAGAATACGATGTTCTGCAAACAGAAGTGGAATCGCTTAAAGCGGAGAAAGATGTGATCCTTGCTCAAATTGATAAAACAGAAATACGCGCTCCCTTCAATGGTGTGCTTGGATTAAAACAAATTAGCGAAGGAGCCTATGTCACCAGCCTACAGGATATTATTACTTTACAACAATTAGATCCGCTTAAACTGGAATTCAGCATTCCTGAAAATTATTTAGGCAGAGTGAAAACAGGAGATACCGTAACATACAGCCTTAGCGGACAAACCACCTCCTACATCGGAACAGTTTATGCCATTGAACCTGTTGTGAATGCCGGAAGCAGAAGTATAAACATCCGTGCCTATTGCTCCAACTCCTCTACTCAAGTGCTGCCTGGAGCCTTTGCACGCATAAAACTCCGGCTTTCTTCTTCGAATTCCCTGTTGGTACCCACACAAGCTATCGTACCTGTACTTAAGGGTAAGCAACTCTTTATCGTAAGATCGGGTAAAGCCGATACCGTTAGCGTAAGTACAGGAGTCAGGAATGATACAGCCATTCAGATTCTTAGCGGGCTCACTGCGGGGGATACCGTTATTATCACAGGACTTCTTCAGCTTCGTCCGGGAAGCGAAATTAAATTGAGAAATAAGAGTACGCTTTAGATATGAACCTGCCTTCACTTAGTATTAACCGTCCCGTGCTTGCGATAGTGATGTCGCTGTTGATTATTCTATTTGGCGGGATTGGATTTAACTTCCTTGGCGTCCGCGAATATCCGTCTATTGATCCACCTGTTATCACCGTACGTACCGGTTATGCCGGCGCCAATGCGGATGTGGTGGAGTCGCAGATAACAGAGCCGCTGGAGAAAGCCATCAATGGGATTGCAGGTATTCGTACCATCTCGTCTGCCAGTAATCTCGGGAACAGTGTAATCACTGTAGAATTTGATCTGGAAGTCGGTCTCGAAGCTGCCGCCAATGACGTGCGCGATAAAGTGTCACAAGCCGTTCGCAACCTCCCACAGGATATTGACGCATTGCCGACCGTAACGAAGAGCGACGCCAATTCCGATGCGATCATCTCCCTTACAGTTCAGAGCGATACCAGAAATGTGCTAGAATTAAGTGATTTTGCAGAGAATGTGATCGCAGAACGCTTGCAGACTATACCCGGCGTAAGCACCATCCAGATTTGGGGACAGAAGAGATATGCCATGCGCTTATGGCTGGATCCTGCTCGCCTTGCTTCTTTTCGTCTAACGCCTCTGGATGTACGAAATGCATTGGAAAAAGAGAATGTAGATCTTCCGGGTGGTAAAGTGGTTGGAAACAGCTCCGAGCTTACTGTGAAAACCATTGGTCGACTCACTTCTGAAGACGAATTCAATGACCTGATTATTAAAAGCGAAGGGAATAACATTATCCGGCTCAAGGATGTAGGGTATGCTACTTTGGGACCCGAAAACGAGGAAACTATTTTGAAGAACAATGGTATTCCCATGATAGCCTGCGCCATTGTACCTCAACCTGGATCAAATTACATTGAAATAGCCGATGAATTTTACAAAAGGCTGGAACAAATCAAAAAAGATATTCCTTCCGATTTAAAAGTGGGAATTGCGCTTGATAATACCCGCTTTGTCAGAAATTCTGTAAAGGAAGTAGAAGAAACATTGCTCATCGCCATTTTACTTGTTGTGTTAATTATTTTCCTGTTCTTCCGCGATTGGCTCATCGCCCTGCGCCCGCTGATTGATATTCCCGTATCCTTGATTGGTGCTTTCTTCATCATGTACCTTTTCGGTTTTTCCATCAATGTACTCACCCTCCTGGCAATTGTTCTCGCTACAGGATTAGTAGTTGATGATGGTATAGTAGTTACAGAAAACATTTTCAAAAAAGTGGAAAAAGGAATGAGTCCCGTGGAAGCCGCTCATAAAGGGTCGGCTGAAATATTCTTCGTGGTCATCTCCACCTCTATTACATTAGCCGCCGTATTTCTTCCTGTGATTTTCATGGAAGGGTTTGTGGGAAGGCTGTTCCGTGAATTCGGGATTGTTCTCTCCGGCGCAGTGTTGATTTCGGCTTTTGTAAGTCTCACGTTGACGCCTATGCTCAATGCGCGTCTCATTCGTAAAAACCAGAAACATAGTCGTTTTTATGAAATGACGGAACCCTTTTTCCGTAAATTGGATGACAACTACCGGAATTCTTTAGAACAATTCATGAAGAAACGGTATAGGGCTTGGGTAATATTGGGCCTGGTGACCGGAATGATATTTCTTTTCGGCGGGATGTTAAAGAAAGAGCTGGCCCCGCTGGAAGACAGGAATTGGTTTAGATTGCTCGTAACGGCTCCTGAAGGTGCCTCTTTCGAGTACACCGACAAATTCATGAATTCCGTTGCGGATATGATCATGGATTCTGTTCCGGAAAGACGTATATGCCTTACCGTTACTGCACCGGGATTTGCCGGCTCAGGTGCTGTGAATACGGGATTTGGTCGTATCGTACTCACTACTCCGGATGAACGAAAGCGAAGTCAGCAGGAGATAGTAGATCAGGTCAGTGCTTTCACGCGGTCTTTTCCCGCAGCACGAACATTCGTTGTTCAGGAGCAGACATTATCAGCAGGAGGTGGTCCGAGAGGTAGCCTTCCCGTTCAGTTCGTCATCCAAAATTCTGATTTTGAAAAACTGAAAGCGGTGATTCCGGTGTTCATGAAAGAAATAAATAGCAATCCCGTATTTCAGGGCAGTGATGTCAACCTGAAATTTAACAAACCGGAATTGCAGGTGAGTATCGATCGGGAGAAGGCACGCATGCTGGGGGTATCCATGCTGGATGTTGCGCAAACATTACAACTTGCGTTCAGCGGACAGCGCTTCGCCTATTTTCAACGACAGGGAAAACAATACCAGGTGATCGGACAATTTGACCGCGCCAACAGGGATGAGCCTACTGATCTACGTATGATTTATCTCCGCAACGACAAAGGAGAATTGGTACAATTAGACAATGTGGTGAAGTTGGAAGAGCAAAGCAGTCCTCCACAACTCTATCACTATAATCGTTTTAAGGCCGCCACACTCAGTGCAGGACTTGCGCCCGGAAGTACCATCGGCGATGGTGTTGAAGCCATGAACAGAATTGCAGAGAAAGTACTGGATGAAAGTTTTAGTACTGAACTTACCGGTGCCAGCAGGGACTATGCGGAAAGTTCATCCAATGCCCTTTATGCATTTATGCTGGCACTCGTAATTATTTATCTCATCCTTGCCGCACAATTTGAAAGTTTCATTGATCCATTCATCATCATGCTTACCGTACCACTGGCTTTAGGAGGTGCCGTTTTCTCCTTATGGTATTTTAATCTAACCTTGAATATTTTCAGCCAGATAGGCATGATTATGCTCATCGGTTTAGTGACCAAGAATGGAATTATGATTGTGGAATTCGCGAATAAGATCCGTGAATCCGGAAAAAGTAAAATGGAGGCCATCCTTGAAGCTTCTGCTTTACGTCTGCGACCAATTCTGATGACAAGTCTAGCTACAATGTTGGGCGCCCTACCCATTGCATTGGCTTTAGGTGCAGGGGCAAGAAGCAGAATCCCATTGGGCGTGGTGATCATTGGTGGCCTGCTGTTCGCACTGATATTAACCCTTTATGTCATACCGGTAATTTATACATACTTAAGTAGAAAAAAGATGTGTCAAATAGCTAGGAATTATATTTTATGAAGAACAAAAAAGGACATATCGAAAAAACAGTATTGCTAGTCATGTTCATTTGCGGCACCACTGTTCACGCTCAGGAATCACTGCTACTGAAAGATGCCATAACCATAGCATTGGAGAAAAATTATGATGTTCAGGTAGCGAAGTTGACCACCCGGCAAGCGGAGATAAATAATTCGGCGGGCGAAGCGGGCATGCTTCCGGCGGTGACTGTGGATGGTAATTACAACAAGACGGACCTTAATTTAAAACAGAAACTTGCAGATGGAAGGGTGATTGAGCGTGACGGGGCTGCGTCAACGTTATACAATGCAAGTGCGGGACTGAACTGGATATTATTTGATGGATTGACCATGTTCGCGAGGAAGGAACGACTCGGCAGCTTTGCTGAAGAATCCAGGCTCACCATGAAATTGCAAATGGAAGGGGCTATTCAGCAGGTGATCACCGCCTATTTTGCAGTAACAGTGGAACAGGAAAATTTGAAAACCTTAGAGGCCCTGTTGAAAGTAGACAGCATTCGCGTACTTCTGGCTGAAGCCCGTCTGGAAGCAGGCAATGGATCGAAACCGGCTGTATTGCAAGCCAAATTGGAGCAGAATCTCCACCTGGCACAACAGCTAGAGAGAAAATCTGCTTTGCAAACGCAAATGGAAAATCTTAACCTCCTCCTTGGAAGAGATCCCTCCACCCTCTTCACTGCAACAGATAGCATTAGTGTTGGATCCATTACTTTAGATGAAAGTTCCCGCAACAATGATCTTCGGCTTCGACTTGCAGAACAGCAGAAACGAACCGCCTTTCAATGGATCAAGGAAAACAAAGGAGCACGATGGCCTGTATTGACTTTAAATGCAGATTATAGTTTCAATAAAACGGAAAATGAAGCAGGCTTTCTATTGGAAAATCAAAATTATGGTCCCGGAATAGGATTAAACTTTCGTTGGAATATCTTCAATGGTTTTAGAACAGATCGACTCATCAGGAATGCACAGCTAACCCTTCAGATTGCCGAAACCAGACAACTGGAAGCATTAAGTCTTCGCCAGCAAGCTGAGAAAAAATTAATGCGGGAATACAATGACCGGATAAGCATGATTGCATTGGAAGAACAAAGCAGTGCCCTGGCCGCTGAAAATCTTAACATTGTCTTGGAACGATTACGCTCAGGACTAAGCACCTCCCTCGAAATTCAGGAAGCACAGCGCAGTTATCAGGATGCGGTTGGCAGACTTCTGTCAGCAAAATATAATGCAAAAATAGCAGAGACGGAGATTTTACGATTAAAAGGTGAATTGTTAAAATAACTTCAATAAAGTTATGCATTTAAGGATTATTACAACTTTTAATTTTCAAGCATGATGAACTCTGTTGCAGTGCTGAAAAATTTTTAAACTAGCATTCTATAAATGAAAAAGCCCTGCACTCCATTGTGTACAGGGCTTTTCAAATGAGAATAAGTTTATTGCTTCGGTTCCATCAGCTTAAAGAACTGATCCAGTTGAGGAAGAATAACGATACGCGTTCTACGATTTTTCGCACGGCCATCGGTACTTGTATTCGGTGCAACGGAGATGTATTCGCTTCTACCTGCAGCAATGATACGGGTAGGATCAACACCATAAGTCTTCTGCAACACACGCACTACAGCGGTGGCTCTTAAAACGCTGAGATCCCAGTTATCTTTAATAGCGGCGGTAGAGATGGATTTATTATCTGTATGACCTTCCACCATAAACTGAACATCCGGCTGACCTTTGATAACAGTAGCTACCTTTCCAAGTACTTCTTTTGCTTTCGGCATAATATCATAGCTACCACTACGGAAGAGCATTTTATCGGAAATGCTTATAAATACCGCGCTTCCTTCTACTTTAATGTTTACATCTTCATCATTAACATCTTTAAGTTCTCCTTTCAGATTCAAAACTAAAGCCATATTCAAAGAATCCTTTCTTGCCATCGCTGTTTGTAAATCCTTGATGTATGTGTCTTTTGAATTGATATTTTCCAGTGACTTACGGATACTCTCCGCCTGTGATGCGCTGATCACTGACATATCGCTCAATTGTTTCAACATGGTGGTGCTATTTGCTTTTGCATCCGCCAATTCCTTCTCCAATTTCTGCAAATCACCAATCTGTTTGTTTTTTTCCGCTAAACAGCGCTGTAAATTTGACTCGGTCGTATCGAAATCTGCTTTCAATTTAGTATATTGATCTACTTGATTGTTGTATTTCTTACGACTTACACATCCGGACGCCATAATGGCAACGAGGATAAATACTGATACTATTCGTAACATAATTTTTTTGGTTTTTAAATCAGAATGCAAAGTTACGACAATGAAAAGCATCTTTTGCAAAATGAATTCAACTAAAAACCAACAGCAAAGCAATGTTTCAATAAACTACAAAACAGTCCTTTATAACAAGAATTAACAAACAAATCAAAGGAGTAAACACTACCATGACCCTATGATTAATCTCATTGAATTAAGAAATGTCGGAATAGTTGCATCGATTTACCACCATAAAACATTAAACCAAAACACCACTTTGTCCTTTGAGGAGTAACCTATTCGTCCTTCTCCAATAACAACTGCGATTTCAAATACATGGCATTTCGTCCCCGCTGAAATGTTTTGGATAAGAAATCAAGGTCGTTGGTATAGGCGAGTGAGGTATTTAAAAGATCCAATTCCTGCTCCGACCAGGGCTCATGCGACCGGGGATGTTCTTTACGAATTTTCATCACCGCAGGAGTCAAATCATTTCCTTTCTTAATAATACCAATTGAAAATATCAGTTCTTCCAATCTTCTAACCGCGGCATCGGATAGCTTATTGTAAGCGGCCTGATTGAAGAAGGGATGCTCAGATACATCAACACCGAAATCCTCCTCCACATGTTTCTCAAAATAATCATCGATCTGAACCCGAAGAATATTTCTGAACTTTCTATCGATACTTTGAAAGAGGTGGTGGTTTTTGATATCATTAAATTTTGCCGCGTGACTTCCCAGCAGAAATTTAGTCACCATGGCGGAGGATGCCTTTAATCCCTGGTTTTTGATCAACATTCTCAATTCTTCTATTTGCTCAGTGCTCACAAGACTTGCTCCGGAAACTGAGGATAACGCATTATCATCCTCATCCGCTTTCGCCAATGCCCATTGAAGCATGTTTCTAACCGACTCTTCGTTCAGAATTTCATCAGAACAGACTTCACCGGTCACAGGATTACAGCCATTGAGTAAGGCTTCAATTATTTGTTTGTGGGGATTCATACTTTAAATTTTAATGTTTAACATTCTTGCAACTTTCTCTCATCTCTACATAGTCACCTTACTTTCTGACGTTTTGCAAAATCGCTAGCAGTTAGAATTTTTGAACTTCAATTTTGTTTTAATTACTTAGTTGAACGCTTGTAATGAAGTTGTACTAACCCTTTGTCAAACTTTTTTACCGAAACAAGTTCTAAATTTTGTTCCGGTCTTCCATCTTTGAAAAGCCGTGTTCCGCTACCCACTAATATTGGAATAACGGAAATAATAAACTCGTCAATAAGGTTATCTTTTAGAAGTTCATTGACTACTTCGGCACCACCGTCACAAAAAATATTTTTCCCATTCTCTGATTTTAGCCGGTCAACAAGTGATTTAAGATTACCGGTGTAAAATTTTACTGATCCTATGGTTGGCCTTGGTGTCCTTGTAATGATATAGGCGTCTTTATCCGCGTGTGGAAAGTCAACACCCATGGATAGTACCTTATCATATGTTTTACGCCCAACTATAACTGCATCCACAGTTTCAACGAAGTCTGCGTAGCCGTAGTCTTGTCCTTCTTCCTCCACAATTGAAAGAAAACCAAGATCGTCATTTGGTTTGGCAATGTAGCCATCTAAACTAACTGCGATATATACTATTACTTTTCTGCCCACCATCCATTGTTACTTATATGTTATTTCTTTAAACTAATAGTCGGAACACCCTACTTGCCCGAAAATATTCTACACTTATCCAAAAGGATTTTCGAGATTACTATCCACAACCTTTCGTTTAATTCTTTCAATCCCTTTCATCTTTATACCTAATGTATTTTTTGCTATCGCCTTCTCAACCATTTCTTCCTCCGGCATATCGCCATAGAATTTTCTGAGTACAGACTCGAGTCGCAAATCCGGCATTAAAGTTAAGGGTTTAACACCGGAGTTGTCACAATTTTTAAATAAATTATCTTCCTCATCACCCAGATACCTGCACAGAAATTTCATTCGTGACTCTCTGGTCTCCGCGTATGCCACCATTTCATCCAGTTCTGCCATCCGGATTTCACGCAGTTTATCAATCATGCGGAAATCCATGGGTGGTGCCCTTGGTAATGATTTGCAAATATTTCTTTTGTCCCACTTGCTTTTCCGCAATGAGTCCCTGTTCGATAAGATCTGCTTTTATAGAACGCATTGCTGCATCGAAAATATTTGTTTTCTTACATAGTTCTTGTTCTGTAAATCGCTTCTCCTGCAACAATTGAATAACTTTCATATAGCTGTTCACAGCAGGTTTAGAGAAATTGATAAACATCTGCGGAAGCTTAACATCTGTAAAGTGATACAGTAAAATCACTCTTCCGGTATCGCCATCTCGTCCGGCCCGACCAATTTCCTGATAATAATGAATCGGAGATTGCGGAATTTGAGTGTGAATAATAAAACGAATATCGGGCTTGTCAATTCCCATACCCAGAGCGTTAGTAGAGATGACACATTTCCAATCGTTGTTCATGAGACCTTTCTCGATCTTCACCCTCTCTGCAGGCGATAAACCGGCATGGTATCCGGCACAGGGAATATCATTTTGTTTCAGCCAATTCGTATAACGGGTAACATCTTTTCGCGTACCTGTATAAATAATTCCTGATCCTTCCAGTTTTTCAAGATGTTGAGCCAGCCAGATCAGTTTATCATCCTGACATCCTACCTGAATCACCTGCAACTGCAAATTATCACGCATCAATTTTCCCCGAATGGACTTCGCATTGCCACCCATCTGTTGAATAATATCTTCCTCCACGGTCTTCGTAGCAGTAGCAGTCGTTGCCAGGACAGGAATACCCACCGGCAATGTTTTCACTAATTCAATAATCCTCCGAAAAGCAGGACGAAAATCATGACCCCAAACAGAAATGCAATGTGCTTCATCCACCACCACCATGGATAAGTTTAACTGTTTTACGGTCTTCACCCAGGCCACATTATCCATACGCTCGGGAGCGATGTACAATATTTTGATTTTACCCTCTTTCGCTTCCTTCAGGATTTTTGAATTCTCTAATGAATTCTGTTCACTGTTCAGGCAGCGGGCATCAATACCTAAACTATTCAATTTCTGCACCTGATCGCGCATCAAGGCAATCAACGGTGAAAAAATGATCGTAATTCCCGGTAATACTGCAGCCGGAAACTGATAACAGAGCGACTTTCCGAAACCCGTTCGTTCAATCAGCAACACCCGATCACCATGCAATACATGTTTTATCGTGGTCCACTGTTCATCATGAAAATGATTAAATCCAAAAATCTTTTTCAATTGCACTTCTGCCTCTTTCCTGTTCATATCAATTATTTTAAAGGTGTTTAAAATGAATGAGGCAAATATATAACAGTAAATACAGGATAAGCCGAAATAAACATTTGTATTCGTTTGTGGGAGGGTAAGTGGGGGTAGGGAGGGTAGATTTGCATGAAATCGCAATTAATTTTGCAACGGAAACTTACAGATCCATATTTAATATTTAACGAAACCAATTTTATAAAAACCATTTAATGAAATATTTCACCCGTAAAAAGAATCGGCTACCCGGATTCGACTATTCATCATGCAATCGGTACTTCATTACTTCCATAGTGAAATACAGAAAGCCTTACTTTGGTAATGTGTTTGATAGCAAAATGGTATTATCGGATTATGGTCATATAGTAGATCAGCAATGGGATTGGTTGCTTAAAACTTACCCTTACCTCAAATCTCACGGCTTCATAGTAATGCCCGATCATATTCATGGAATCCTTGAAATTACCGATGAACCTTCCTATCAGGGAAAGATCAAAAGCCTGTCCGAATTGATGGGTGCATATAAAACCACTACCTCAAAATATATTCATCTGGCTGGTGTACATGATTTTGAATGGCATCGTTCCTTTCATGATCATATCGTCCGAAACGAATCAGCATTTATTTGTATGAAAAACTATATCCGGTTAAATCCGAAACGGTGGATGGAAAAAATACCACAAGCCGCAGTAGTCACAGGTCGCGGTAGTGACAGGTCGTGGTTGTAGTGACAGGTCGTGGGTGTAGGGATAGGTCGTGGGTGTAGGGATAGGTCGTGGGTGTAGGGACAGGTCGCGACCTGTCCTTACAACGATGATCAGGATGGTGGTCACAGGTCATTATAGGGACAGGTCGTGGGTGTAGGGACAGGTCGCGACCTGTCCTTACGATGATGACCGGGGTGTAGGGACAGGTCGTGGTTGTGGTGACTGGTCGTGGTTGTGGTGACACGTCGTGGTTGTAGGGAGAGGTGGTGGTTGTAGGGACAGGTCGCGGCCTGTCCTTACGATGATGACCGGGGTGTAGTGACACGTCGTGGTTGTAGAGACAGGTCGTGGGTGTGGTGACAGATCGTGTGGTGACAGGTCGTGTGGTGACAGGTCGTGTGGTGACAGGCCGTGTGGTGACAGGTCGTGTGGTGACAGGTCGCGACCTGTCATTACAGATTTTTTTCTATTTTCAGCACCTCAAACCTATTATGTATAACCAACCTAACCGTTCCGCTGCTGCCCTTCCTATTCTGATTTCTGTTTTCTTCTTTTGGGGGTTTGTGGCCGCCAGTAATGATATTCTGATTCCTGTATTTAAAGAGAAACTGAATCTGGAGCAATGGCAGAGTCAGATGATTTCTTTTGCATTTTATGTTGCTTATACCGTGGGATCGCTGATTTATTATTTTATGTCGAAAGCGACAGGGGGTGATATTTTAAATCGCATTGGGTATAAGAATGGCATTGCACTGGGGTTGGTTATTTCTGCATTGGGCACCTTGTTGTTCTTCCCGGCTGCGGAATCTTCTTCTTTTGGCTTGATGATTTCCGGTCTCTTTATTGTAGGATTGGGTTTTTCTTTACAACAAACAGCCGCCAATCCTCTCGCCATCACCATTGGAGATCCTAAGAAAGGGGCGCAACGGTTGAGTCTGGCCGGTGGGATTAATAATATCGGGACAACCATCGGACCCATCATCGTGAGCTTTGCGATTTTCGGTTCGTTGAAAGCAGGGGAGCATCTGGAATCTCTTTCTGCTGTGAAAGGACCTTACCTTATGCTGGGTGCAGCCTTTGTAATTGTTGCCATTATTTTTCGTTTCTCGTCATTGCCGAATCAAATTCATCATGAAGAGACAGTTCCCGATGTGCAAAATAAATCGGCGAAGGAAGCCGGATCCGCATTGTCCTACCCACAGTTATGGATGGGAATGATCGCGATCTTCCTCTATGTGGGAGTGGAAGTTTCAACAGCTTCTAACCTTCCTGAATTCATGCGCATCCATCTGAATACGCCTACAAACGAAATCGCACCCTATGTCTCCTTGTTCTGGGCGAGTCTGATGATTGGACGCTGGACAGGCGCAGTAGGAGCATTTGATCTGAAGAAGAATACCCGCACCTTTCTGAATTTCATTCTTCCCTATGCCGCTTTCGGTGTCTTCCTCTTCGCCAACAGGATCGCGAATAATGATCTTACGCCATTTTATGTGTATGCTTTCGTCATTATCATCATCATCATTGCTGATCTGTTGAGTAAAGGTAATCCTGCCCGCCAATTGTTGATTTTCTCTTTCTGCGGAATAACCGCTTTGCTCATTGGTATTCTCAGCGACGGACTCACGAGTGTATATGCCTTTATCAGCGTTGGTCTCTTTTGTTCTACCCTCTGGCCTTGTATCTTTACGCTGGCGATAGCAGGACTCGGTAAACATACCAACGAAGGTTCCAGCTTCCTCATCATGATGATTATGGGTGGCGGATTTGTGAGTTTGTTGCAGGGATGGCTGGCTTCAGATGATCTGCTGGGGATTCAATGGAGTTATATAGTAGGAATTCTTTGTTTTGCTTATCTCGCCTTCTATGGATGGAAAGTACAGCATATTCTCGCTGCCCGGGGAATTCACTATGACACTGCTAAGGCATCACATTAAGAAATAACCATTGCGTCCGCTGCTTTACCGAAAAGCACGTTGCGCCTTCCTGCCGGCAGGTTTAAACATACCAACTACCCGTTGCGTCCGCTGCTCTACCGTAGCGAACGTTGCGTTAAATAAAACACCATGTGTAATGAAATATTAAATAGAAGTTCTCATTGTTTTCTGTGGACAGTCACTTTTCTTTTCGTACTCATGAATACAAAAGTTTATTCCGGAGAGAAAGTAAACTTAATACCGCTTCCTAACAGCATTGCCTATAAGAAAGGGCACTTCAAAATAGCTCCGGAAACAAAATTATTGGCGAGCAGTAGTTCATCCAGACAATTTGCAGTCCTGTTAAACGATTGGATGAAGACGGCCCTCGGCTATGCACTACCGATAGTTGAAACAGTAGGACGTAAAGATCATTACATCGCGATTTCCCTTCTTGCAGAAGATACTACAGAGAAGTACCGCATTGCCGTAAAGAAAAACGGAATCGTACTGGAAGGAAGTGCTGCAGGACTTGTGCGCGGCAGTTCTACCCTCCTGCAATTGCTCTTTCATGCCGGGAAAACCGAAAATAAAATTCCTTGTCTGGTGATTGTCGATCAACCGAAGTTTGCCTATCGTGGTGTGCACCTCGATGTATGCCGGCATTTTATGCCGAAGGAATTTGTGAAGCGGTACATCGATCTGATCGCATTGCACAAGATGAACAATTTTCACTGGCACCTCACCGATGATCAAGGCTGGCGGATTGAAATTAAAAAATATCCGAAGCTGACTGAAATCGGTGGCTGGAGGAACGGAAGTATGGTAGGCCCCTACCGCAACCAGCAGTTCGACAGCTTGCGATACGGTGGTTTTTTTACGCAGGATGATATCCGTGAAGTGGTGGCGTATGCGGAACAACGAAAGATCAACATCATTCCGGAAATAGAAATGCCCGGACATGCGAGGGCGGCACTCGCAGCTTATCCTGAATATTCCTGTACAGGAGATGTGAAAGAGGTCGCCAAAGGATGGGGTGTTTTTGACGATGTCTTTTGTGTGAAAGATTCCACATTTACTTTTCTGGAAGATATTCTCACGGAAGTGATCGGACTGTTTCCATCAAAATACATTCATATCGGTGGAGATGAATGTCCGAAAACGCGCTGGAAGGTCTGTCCGAAATGCATCGAGACGCGCTATGCCAACAACCTGCGTGATGAACATGAATTGCAGAGTTATTTTATTCAGCGGATCGAAAAATTTCTGAACAGTAAAGGAAGAAAGATTATCGGCTGGGATGAAATTTTGGAAGGCGGCCTTGCACCCAATGCCACGGTGATGAGCTGGCAGGGTATCAGCGGTGGTATCGCCGCAGCTAAATCCGGACATGATGCTATCATGACGCCGGGCACACATTGCTATTTTGATCATTATCAGGGCGAGCGGGCATCAGAACCATTGGCATTCGGTGGATTCACCCCATTGTAAAAAGTGTACTCCTTCCGCCCCATCCCCGATTCATTGAATATAGAAGAAGCAAAGTACATCCTCGGCGCGCAGGCAAATTTATGGTCTGAGTATTTGTACGATGTAAAGCAGGTGGAGTATATGCTCTTGCCCCGTCTTTGTGCACTCTCTGAAGTCCTCTGGACCGATACGGTCTTTCATGATGAAGCTAAATTTTATAAAAGATTGTTATCCCATCAATCCTTGCTGGATCAGTTTCACGTAAATTACTCCACCACCTGGATGCGACCCTCCTTGAAGATATCCTCCGGGAAAAACAAACCCTCTCTTGAATTAAGTCTGGTCTCAAGAATTCAGCAGGATATCGAAACCGCCTTTCGTAACGGTGATGGATTAACGACTTTTAAAAAGTATCAACAACCGGTGATCATTCAGGAGAGTGGAGATTTTATTGTGCGAAGCAGCTATAAAAACAAAACCCATGAACTGATTTTTCCTTTTGAGTTTTCAAAATCTACCGGTGCAAATGTACAACTGCTCGTAAAAGGCGATCGCAATTATGCAAATCCGGCAGCTACTTTATGCGATGGCATCACCGGCGATTATCCCTGGACAGGAAAGCACTGGGTAGGCTGGATTGGTAAAGACGGAGTGATTGAAATTGATCTGGGCAGCACAAAAAAAATAGACAGTATTGTTTTCGTCTACCTGCATGATCCCGTGAGTTGGATACATGCTCCCGGTGCTATTCTATACAACATTGGAAAGGAAGAAGTGCAGTTTCGTCAAATCACGAAAGACAAAGCTGTCAATCGAGCCGTTATTCCGGTGGATGGAGAAGCACAACTTCTGAAATTTACTATCCAAAGCATTGGGAAGAACCCTGAAGGCAGTGCAGGAGCCGGAGAAGACGGATGGATGTTTGTTTCGGAAATACTTGTGTATTAGAGAATGTCTTGGATTAGATCCCGGGAACAGGAGACTTCTTCTTGTACTTTACAATGATTAATATGATTTTTCTTTCATTTTAACGGGAATTTTACATCACATGCAACCATTTCGGGAGATTTTGCATCTGCTCTTATACGTTGACCAAAATCCAAAAAACACCTATGAAAAAACAATTATTCCTTCTTCTGGCATTGCTATTAAGCTGGCAAGCCAATGCCTCACACATTCTCTGTCAGTCGATTACGCTCCAGTATGCCGGTAGCCCAAACACCTACGTATTAAAGGGTTACATGTACCGCGATTGTGCCGGGATTCCTTCTCCGACCAGTCTTCAAGTCTTCTATTCAGACTCAGTGGGAACCGGAAGCTCGCTCTATTGGGTTACTCTGCCGATCGTTAATCAGCAGATCATGCCGGTCTTTACCTGTGCGCCAACCGTTCCTTTCCTTTGTTCGAATGGCTTTGGCATTCAGATCACTGAATTTGCGGATACCATTGTCCTTCCCAATGCCAGTGACAACTGGAAATTCTGGATTTCCGAATGTTGCAGGAGCGCGGCCATAAGCACGATTAATAATCCTACTAGTGCCGGTGCCTTTTGCGAAGCTACGTTGGATAATCTCAATTATCCGACGAATAGTTTGCCTGACTTCAACACATTGAATGTTCCGATTTTCTGCCTCAACCAGCCAGCAGTTTATCCGAACACCGCTATTGAACCAGACGGAGACAGTATTGTGTATTCTCTGATTGGTCCAAGGGATAATCAAAACGTATCCAGTTATAACCCCTTCCCCATTGGATATTTTGGGCCTTACTCCCCGAATCAATTTATTGCTACCAATGCACCCATCTTTTTTGATTCAACCACCGGCGTATCTTCATTCACACCCGTTCTTCTTCAACAGGGTGTTTTGGTCGTGCTGGCTTCTGAATACAGAAACGGAGTGCTGATTGGTACCACCATGCGTGACATCAACGTGATGATTGTAGATGGTATCAACAACCCCAGCATTGTAACGGGTACCGTATACGTAGATGCTAATAATAACGGAAACAAGGATGTGAATGAATACGGCGTTGCGAATGAGTTTGTGCAGTCCAATCCTTTTTACGCCTATAACATCACTGATCCCACCGGACTCTACTCCATGTACATTGGCACCGGACCACATACGGTGGATTTGGCAAATATCGCTGCATGGTTTACTGTGAATCCGAATTCGTATAATTTTAATTTTAGTGCTGCGGGCAATATTTCCAATGCCAATGATTTTGCGCTAGTGCCGGTTCCGGGAACCACTGAAATGGAGATCACATTGAACGCGGCACCCGTTCGCCCCACCATCCGCACATTGGTGAACATCGATGTAAAAAATAACGGCAGTGATAATGCCGGAGGGGTGGTTACTTTTATCATGCCCGATAGTGTAGCGGTGGATAGTACTTCCATCACTCCATCTTCAGTTAGTGGAAACACACTCACCTGGACATTGCCCACTTTGTTTCCGTTACAAAATTATGACATCATCGTTTATGTAAAAGCAGACAGTGGACTCGTGATTGGTGATTCTGTTTATTTTCAGGCAGGACTTACAGTAACACCGGGAACAGATATTGACATCTCGAACAATACGTCAGATGGCTGGGCACGAGTTATTAATTCCTTCGACCCCAATATAAAATCAGCATTCCCAAGTGGCACCATTCCACAATCTTCCGTCATTGCCGGGGAACCCATCACCTACCGCATTGACTTTGAAAATACCGGAACCGCCAATGCACTAACGGTACGCATTACCGATGTTTTACCGACCGAATTAATGCTGAACACGGTTGAAGTACTTGCCTCCAGTCATAGTTATTCCAGCAGAATATTCTACCCACGTGAGTTAGAATTCTCCTTCAATAACATCAACCTCACACCAAATAGTGTTGATCCCGTGAACAGCAAGGGTTACATCATCCTGCGTGCAACGCCCTATCCAACTCTTCCGGTAGGTACGCTCATCTCCAATGAAGCAAGAATTTATTTCGACAACAACCTCCCTATTTTAACTCCAATGGCAGAAGTGATGATTGGCAACACCACCACCGGAATAGCCGAATTACTGAGTACAGCAGGACCATCCTTAAACATCAGTCCTAATCCTGCAAAAGACATCATCAATATCAGTCTTCCATCAGCAGCAGCGGGAAATTTTGAAGTACAGGTGTACACGTTACAAGGAAGAATAGTTAAAAAAGAGACCCTGCAAAACATAGAGCAAGGAGCCATTACAATGGATGTATCCAACCTTGCACCAGGGGCCTATATGATCATTGTACAAAACGAACAGAATGCCTGGAGCGGTCGTCTGGTAAGATAGTATAATTATTGTTTATTGGTTAGATTACAGGTTTCAATCCCGCCTCTATTTCCCGGAGGCGGGATTCCTGTTTTTAAAAGGCATTCCCTTTTTACACTTCTTTAAGCATTGTTAACTGATGATTCTTATAAAGTGGCAATCAGGAATATATAATACGTTAGTGAAACAGTATAGAGTGTATTCGTAGGTCATCATTACTGATATTGTTGTACCTTTGAAGTATAGGTATTATTGAATTATGAAAAACCTGGTGATCTTTATCTGTTTGGTTGTTTTCAATCGCTGTGCAAATGCACAAACAAATCTTGTTCCTAATCCGGGTTTTGAGAATTATGTAGTATGTCCGGTTAATTTGGGAGAGACGCATAAAGCCACAGGATGGTCTTCCTACAGTACATCACCGGATTTTTTCCATCAATGCAGTACCAATCCCTATTTATCTCCGCCAAAAGTGCAATTTGGCAATCAGGTTCCGCACAATGGAATAGGGTATATCGGATTAGCAACTTATCATAACAACACGTCAGTAATTACTAATAATTACAGAGAATTTTGTGGTGCTCAATTACTCTCTCCACTGCAAATCGGAACAACATATTATCTGTCTTTTTATACCGTTGCAACGGAGTTTGGTACAGGATACCTCACCAATAATTTAGGAATAAGACTTTTTACAAACCCTTATTCCATTGCTAATCCGGCGCCCATTGATAACTTCGCTCATTTAAAATTTGATACCATTGTTACTGATTCCATCAACTGGCAGCGGTTGAGTGGTTCGTTCATTGCCGATTCTGCCTATCAGTACATCTGTCTTGGAAATTTTTATGATTCATTGCATACCGACACCGTGGTTTTCGGATTTCCGAACGCCGGTTATTATTTTATAGATGATGTATGTGTAACCACTGATTCGCTTTATAACGAAACATGGACAGGAATCCAATACAGTGCACCTGCTGAAGTGAACATTTGGCCAAATCCTGTTCAGGGATTTTTAAACTATAAATCTGATCAACGCTTTGAAGAAATCAGATTGTATGATTACATGGGAAAACTACTATTTAGCGTGGCCACTGATTCGAAAGAAGGGAGCATTGGCATGGAAACACTTTCCGAAGGTATTTATTTCGCAACATTTATTAATGGGCGCAATAGTTCAATATATAAATGTATAAAAATCCGTGAATAGCCAGATCTCCATAAAAAACTCGAGTTTCTCAACGTTTAACCTGCAGTTTCCTAAAACCCATTTCTTCCTGTGCTATTGATTTTCATCCAGTAGAAATCTACTTCTTCACCAACCTCGTCACTACAGTATTGTCCTTGCTGTCGGTAAGGCGTAACAGATAGACGCCACTGTTAGTGACATCCGGTGTTAACGTGAAAGATTGCCGGCCCTGACTCACTTCCTGCATGGTTTCCCATACTTTCTTTCCATCTTGTGTAAACAATTCCGCCCGCAAAGTGGTGGACTCCGGAAATTCCATGAGAATACTCAACTCATCAATAAAAGGATTGGGACCGATAGTGTTTATTTTCAACTCTGTTAAAACTGTTGTACGGGTGACGGACTGCGGAGCAAAAGTTTCTGATTGTCCGTCATAGTCAATTTGTATGAGGCGATAATAGCTTGTGCCGTTGAAAGGTTCATCATCGGTGAAGGTATAAGAGCGGGCGACAGAACTATTCCCTGCTCCACTCACTCTGCCAATCTCTTCAAAAGAATATGCATCCCAACTGCGTTCCACTTTAAAGAAGTCGTTATTGATTTCGGAGGAGGTGGTCCACTTTACTCTTACTACATTCTCTTCCGGCGTTAACGAAAATGAAGTAAGTACTACTGGCAGTGGACTACTTCCCGCACTGTAGGGATTAAATGTGCTGAGCAGTGTCGCCGTTTCACCGGGACCACCTTTCGTTGCACCATTTGGAGTGAAGTTGGTTACTGAAGAAGAATTAGACGTTCCGTTCGCTCCACCGGCAACACTAATACTGATGGCCGGAAGATTTGTAATGGCCACATAACCTCCGCCACCGCCACCGCCTGCACCTTCTGCTTCAGCATCTGTAGTAAGATTCTGACTACCGCCAACACCTCCTTTCGCTTCAATGCTGATGCTACTTGTTGCACCTGTATGGTTGTAAATCAACACCGCACCACCACCACCGCCGCCGCCTGCTCCATCGCGCCCCTGGGGACCTGTTGTCGTCAGTGCTGCATCTCCATTGGAGAGTATGGATCCTGTTCCACTCACATTGTTTTTAACAAGGAGAAAAACAATTCCTCCACCATCAGCTCCGGGAGTGCCTGTTCCATTGTTGGAATCTCCGGCACCACCTCCGCCGCCCATAAATATTCTTCCTCCACTATAATCCAAAGGACGTCCTCCAAAGCCACCGCCATTTAAACGGTTGTCGCCACCCCAATCAGAATGACCGGGTCCCCTGGTAAGTTCGTTTCCATCATTCGAAGAATACGAATATCCTCCTCTTCCGCCACCTGTAGATGTATTGTTGGCAAAGCCTGCCGATTCAAGATTCCATGCTGTTGTCCAGTTGGCTACTGAATTATCCGGATTTCCATTTCCATTCCATGCTGCCGGACTTCCTGCATTCGCTCCACCACCACCGGCGCAGTTATGAGCGTTCCCACCTCCGCCACCGTTAGCCGGTGCATTTCTACAATATGCACCACTGCTAAGAGCGGATGCAAGACCTGCAATGCTTTCTCCCTTTTCGGCACCTTCATTTGAATCGGAAGAACGACGTTTGGAAGCATTGCCGGGTAAATTTGAATTTTGTTCTATTGATCCGCCTCTGAAACCTTTTCCATTAACATTGACACTACCATTCAAAGCAATGTTATTGGCAGACTCTACTGCTACGATTCCACCGGTTGATCCATTCCAGTCGGGACAAGTAATACTGGCTCCATTGTTAATGGTCAAGTCACTGTAACGCGGAACACGAATCACCTGCACTTTGCCGGAAGAAGTATACCCATACCTCAATCCATTGGCCAATGTAATGGTAGTTGAATTAGGTCGTGCACTTACTTTTGCAAATTCATAACGACCGCAATTATTGTAATTGGAAACACTACCATAGGATGAATTATCAGATGTGGAAATGGAAGCTCCCTGCATTTGAATGATAAGCACCAGGTCACCCGCTGCGAGCGAACCTGCAAAACGACTGTTAGCATTCAATGTAGATGATGCCACAGTCAAACTGGTACCTCCTGCAGATACATTGGAGGAAAGAGTAGTGTATTCGTTTACTATTGTATTTAAAGCGGTAATCGTTTTTGTTCCATCCTTCCCGGGATTGGCTAAAGCGGATTCGGAAGTGCCCAGATTATTAATGATAAAAAATGTAGCACCGGCAATCGCTGCAAAACTAAAAGCCAAGACCACTTTCCTCATGGAAATACTTTGCTTCTGAACCTGACGTAAATTTCTCCTCTTTGAACGGTATGACATTACTGGCTTTTTTATTACGTCATAGATACGTAAACCCGCTTGGTTTGTTTCAGAAAAAGCAACGGCGACCGGTTGTGTAAAGCGCTATTTACATTTTCTTAAGATGCTATTTATCAACAGTATGCAGAACAAAATACAGTGATTGAGAACCTGAATACTGGTGTAACTTTTCGCTTACAAAACCGTTTGATAAAATAATCTCTTGGTTTAGGAAGGCAAATAGTCTACCTTTGTACCATCAAAGCGTGGTTTCTATCGTTGATCAGCGTTCTTATACGCGTCACACGCAACCCTCCCGGTTTTAATAGAAATTACATCAAGGCTATCCGGAATCCAGTTTTACATTAAACCGGTTTTCATACGCCTGATCATCTGTATCGCAGTCGTGGCATGTTGCCATGGGCTAAAAACGATTATGGAATTAAAAAAATAATGACATTTAATGACTTACAACTGCTCCCACAAATTCTGGAAGCATTGCACGAAAAGGGCTATCGCGAGCCCACACCCGTACAGGAACAAACCATTCCTGCGGTAATGCGCGGCCGTGATGTACTTTCACTGGCACAAACAGGCACCGGTAAAACAGCGGCCTTCGCTCTTCCTATTCTTCACCGCCTCGGCACAATGACTCCTGCAAAGGGTATCAGTGTATTGGTACTGGCACCCACCCGGGAACTGGCGATACAGATCCACGATAACTTCAGCGCCTATGGGAAAACACTTCCTTTCAGAATGGCATTGTTGTATGGTGGTGTCGGACAAAATCCACAGGAACAAGCCTTGAAAAAACATCCTGCCATTGTTATTGCAACTCCGGGACGACTACTTGATCTCTACAGCCAGGGACATATTAAACTCAACACGATAACCACATTGGTACTGGATGAATGTGATCGTATGCTCGACATGGGCTTTGCGCGTGACCTGAACAAAATACTCGCACTTCTTCCCCGCGAACGCCAGACCCTGCTCTTCAGTGCGACGATGCCGGACGATATCCGGGCGATGGCTGAAAAGCACATGTCCGATCCCGTTAGAGTGCAGATTGTCACCAACGAAGAAAATCTTCCGAAAATCAGTCAGCGGATGTACTACGTTAACCGTGATCGTCGTCAGGATTTATTGCTGGATGTGATCGAAAAAGAACCTGCTGAACAGGCCCTCATCTTCACCCGTACAAAACGTGGTGCTGATCGTCTTTCAAAAGTACTTACAAAGGAAGGACATTCTGCCTCCGCTATTCATGGAGATAAATCACAAAGTCAACGGGAAAAAGCATTGAAAGCATTTAAAGCCGGACAATTAAAAATCCTCGTTGCTACAGATCTTGCTTCCAGAGGAATTGATGTCAAGGAAATGGATTTGGTGATCAATTACGATATGCCGGCAGACGGCGAGACGTATGTCCATCGCATTGGCCGTACAGGGCGTGCAGGAAGAGCAGGTGTCTCTGTCAGTTTCCGTGGTTATGATGATACAGATGTAGAGAAGGAACTCATAAAAAAGTATGGTGCCGAGCTGGAGATTATCCGATCACATGCCCACCTTCCCGATGGTGTATTGGTAGCTCCTGATCCGGCACATGCCCCCAAACGCGGACCCGGATTTAAGCGACCTTCGTCCCCTGCACCGGCTGCAAAACCCGCACGATCCTCCTCATTCGGTAAAAAAAGTAGTGGCTCGCGCTGGTAAACGAATCGCTATTTTATAGTAATTCAATTAATTAAAAAGTTTAGCTTTTTTTGGTGAAATTGGAAGTAATTATGGAAAATTAATTATTTTTCATGTGTTAAATCCATTCACATGAAAACTACACTGAAAATTATAAAAGGAACAGGTCTCTTAGTGATACTGTTCCTTTTTATTTTAAGTATTGTTGTCTTTGCAAAAAAGACAGAACCTTTGACGCACCCTATCCGAAAATAAGTGCAGTAAATGATTCTGCTGTGATCGCGAGAGGAAAAGAGCTGGTGTATGGTGCGGCGCATTGTGCCCATTGCCATGCTCCCATTTCCGAGTTGGACGCTATTGAACGTGGGGAAATAGTTCCATTGGCAGGTGGACATATATTCGATATCCCTCCTGCTAAAATTTACACTCCCAATATCACCTCCGATAAAGAAACAGGCATTGGCGCCTGGCCGGATAGTGTGATTGCCCGATCCCTTCGTTACGGTGTAGGACATGCCGGAAGTGCACTCGTCGACTTTATGCCCTTCCAGCATTTGAGTGATGCTGATCTCACCGCTGTCATCAGCTATTTAAAAACAGTACTTCCTGTAAAAAATAAAGTGCCTGAGACGGAATGGAAATTATTAGGCACTGTATTGAAAGCATTGGTCATAGAACCTACCGGCCCCACCATTGAAATTCCAAAACATGTGGCGCAAGGTGCTACGGTCGAATATGGAAAATACCTGGCGGAATCTGTCGCGAATTGCAGAGGATGTCATACCGAACGTGATTTAAAAACCGGGAAATACATCGGCACTCCCTATGCCGGAGGTTTCCATATGCCTTGTGAAGTGAATGCATCATTGGAAGTAGTTACTCCAAACATTACTTCTGATGCAACAACAGGCAAGCTGGCGAATTGGACGGAAGATGATTTTTTGCAACGCTTCCGAAAAGGTAAAGTGATTCATGAAAGCACCATGCCCTGGGGACCTTTCAGCAGATTAGCGGATGATGACCTGAGAGCCATTTACCGTTTCTTGAAAACCGTTCCACCTGTAACCAATGACCCCGGTCCGGTGCTGGTCAGTGTAAAATAATTTAATTGTATTTTTGAAAATGATCAACATTGCTACGGTTCGTAAACTGGCTCTATCGTTTGAAGGAACAACAGAAACTCCCCATTTTGAGAAAATTGCTTTCAAAGTAAAAAATAAAATCTTTATCACATTGAACAAAGAGCATCATCGTGCATGTGTCAAACTTTCTGCCATTGATCAAAGTGTATTTTGTTCCTATAATCCGCTCATCATCTATCCTGTACCCAATGCCTGGGGGAAACATGGCTGGACTTTAATCAATCTTAAAAAAGTACCTAAGGAAATGTTTCTGGATGCACTTACCACGGCCTATTGTCATGTAGCTCCGTTGAAACTTGCTGAAAAGCATCTGAATAAAATATGAGCAGAGATCCGGCACAAATGATTGACACCTGTTTCAAAATTAGATACATTCATTTTTAGTATCTTCGAATACTCAAAAAAATATCAAATGAAAAAAATTGTACTTACACTATTCATTGCTTCCTGGTTTGTTGGAGCCCAGGCTCAGGCTACAAAAGAAAATGCTGCAAAACCGGCAGAGGCTAAACCACGTGCAGCAGCTACTAATGAAAAAGCACCTGCCAAGTCGCCGGAAGAAATAGAAAAAATCTGGATGGAATACATGACTCCCGGTGAGGAACATGCTCAACTGGCTGCTGCTGAAGGAGACTGGAAAGAAGAAATTAAAATGTGGATGTCACCTGACGCAGAGCCCACGCAATCGACTGCAACTGTTGTGGTCAGCATGATTTTAGAAGGACGCTATCAAATGTCTATTCATCAGGGTGACTTTAACGGTATGCCTTTTCATGGACAAGGAATAACCGGGTATGATAAAGCATTAAAAAAATATGTTTCTACGTGGATAGACAATATGGGAACCGGTGTGTTATTCAGTACAGGGACCTTCAATCCTAAAGTGGGTGGTATAGAGTTCTTTGGCGAGCAAACTGATCCTACAACCGGAAAATTAATGAAAGTTCGTGAAGTGTATACAGTAAAAAGTGAAAGCGAACATTTTATGGAGATGTACAATACTCCTGCCGGTGGGAAAGAGTTTAAAAGCATGGAAATTCGAATGACGAAATAAGCTAAAAATAAATTTTATCTCCTTTTGAAAATAGAAAAGGCAACCTATAAACCAGGTTGCCTTTTTCTATTTAGATAAATCTTCCTATTTTGTTTTAATCAACTTCACCGTTTTCATTTCATTTCCCATTCGCACCACCATGAAGTACATTCCTTCGGCATTCTCGCTCATGTCAATGGAATATTGATAATTGCCTTTCTCTGCATCATTTTGTTCGGCTACTACCTGAACCAATTTTCCTGTAGCATCGCGCAGTTCCAGTTTAAGTGCGCCGGCTTCCTTCATTTCTACGATAGCATCGAAGCGGCTACTAAATGGATTGGGCTGGACACGTACAGATGCAAAGGTATTCTCTGAAGCATTGACCTTTGAAGCCACATTTCCTGCCAGTGCCAGTACTGTACAGTTATCAAACACCGTTACGAATTTAGAACCACTCTTTGCCCAGAAACCCGGATTCAAAGTGTGAAACGTACCCGCTCTCCAAACTACTTCTGAGCCGCTATTCATGACATAGGTGGTATTGTTTATCACTGAGTTAATTGCCAACACATCGGCAAACTCTCCATCATCATGTGTCCAGGAAGGGAAAGCCTTATTCGTTCCGGAAACCTCCAGCCCACTGATAGCAACACGTGAGGCTTCACTCGCGCTTTCATTATCTGCTGATCCGGCCGTTCCGGTTGATACACCATTATAAGTAATTGCAGGATTAGAGAAATAAGCCACCCGGGTACATCCGGAAGCACCACACGCATCCGAATAGGCCATTACAGTACGATAGTTTCCTGTTACTGTCTTTCCATGCCCGTAAGCATAAGGGGTATTGGTATTGTCCACAAACACATCATGACGGCATCCATACAGATGACCATACTCGTGTGGGAAAGTCAAATTTCCTACAGCACAGGTTCTATCCGTAACGCAGAACGCATCTGCGTAAACAGAAACAGAAACTGCCCAAGCCTCACCACAACCATTTGAAAGGCTGTTCACCAGCAAATGACAGAGATCAGCATCATAATAAATGCGCCAGTCAAATATATCATCCATAATACCATCTCCGTTAGTACGGAAATTTGTTTTGTCCGTAAATGAATTTCCGCTTTCTGCATAGGTGGTTTGGAAGGCACAGGCCAGTTCCACCTGAAAGTTCACAGCACTGTTTGTGAAAGACGTGTTGTTGGCCTGAATGCAGGATTCCGCAAAACCAATAGGATCTGCAAGTGCAGTACCCACATCATCCGTATAGGCAACGAGGCAACGTACTTTACAATTTCCTGCTTCGGGAGAACCATCGAAAATAACTTCACCGGTTTCGGGATCAACGTGCTCTCTCTCTTTTACTTTCTGCCCTTCTTTCAGCATATGCTGGTAACCTTCATCAGACTCATCGTGCGGAAAAGCCTGTACGTTTAGATGGATTAAAATATGTTTATCACCTGATAACGGATAAATCATATAGCTGTATTGATTATTCCCGATACGGGAAGTAATCATGCCATTGTGTTCGGTAACGATGAAATCACCACCCGGTTCAAATTTTCCGGAACCGGAAACCATCGAAGCGAAACTTTGGGTATAGGTCATCTGATCAATCAGCAGATTGGAATGATCAGGCAATGATAAGTTTAAAGAGGTGCTCTTCTTGTTTATCAGTGAAGCATCTACTTCTATATACCAGTACCCTGCTGTTGTTTCGTCATGTATAAGCGCATTCGCATGATGCTGTTGTTTTTCTGTAAGCAGAGGACGGTCAAGATAACGAATGAATTGTTGTGCAGAAACGAGTGACACGTTTAAGATCAGCAGCAACACTATCCATCCGCTAAACACCATCTTCCTTACTTGTTGTTTGTTTTTCATAGAGTAAGAATTGAGGGTTTAACCGGTTTACTTATTGTTTTCAATCGCTGACATACGCACTTGCAATTTTTCATTTAAATCCTGCAGCTTGTCATTTTGTTCTTTTAATTGAATGATGTAGAGTGTAAGCTCTTCTACTTTTTCCACCAATTTGGTTTGCATTGCACCCAGATCCACACCACCTTGTTCTTCAATTTGAGCAGCGGAAGGAATACCGGGCAAATGCTTATGCTGATTAATTTCTTTCTTCAACTGCTCCAGCGGCATCAGATCATATCCGTCTGCAAAAACATAATCCGGCCATGTTGCTTCCAATTCCACACGAACTTCTTCTGCTATCAGCTTTCCACCTATACATGCAATAAATCCTGTAGCGCCACCTGTAGTTCCAACGCGAATTTGAGAGGTATATACTTTTGTAGGGAAATATCCGCCCCAATTGCCTTCTGCAGTTGACGCACCACTGGCTGACCCGTAAACACCAATTCGGGTTCCGGCTGTACTACCTGATGCTGTACCATATAAACCATATGCAGTGCCTGTGTAAGTTGAACCGGAAGCTAAGCCTCTTGTACCAATATAGCCGGATTCTCCAAAAACCCCATAACCAATACCGGCACCACCAGAACTCTTTCCATAAACACCGCGACCATCGCTCGTTGCGCTTGTATGCTCACCATAAATTGCGGCTGATACAGAAGATGCGCTATCAGCAGAAGCATATATGCCATATATTTTTTTATTATCAGGATTGGAGCCATCCACATTTAAACGTGCAGTGCTCAATGTGCTGAATCCAACACCCACACTTCCATCTCCATCCACCTGAAAACGATTAGATCCACCTTTATCTGCTTCTATAAACTGAAAATCATTTGGAGAGCCGGCAGGGACTTTAATTTGAACAATGTCATTAGCTGAAGCAGGAGCACTGGTACGCTCAAAGTTGATAATTTGTCCTGTGCTTCCCACCACATTTGAAACTGCATTTAATGCCCTCAATGCGGTTCCGGCCTGAATATCCAGAAAATAACCCGGAGTAGATGTTCCTATTCCCACCTGACCGGCATTATCTACAACCAACCTCTCTCCTCCATTAAAAACACCCCAGTTACCTGTTGTTTGGTCGAATGAAGTCCAACAAGTACCTACCCCATTTACAGCATATCCATAAAATGGCTTTAAACCGGCTCCTGTCTGATTCACATACATTCCACCAAAACCACTTGCATTTGGACTTTGCACCACAAAATTTGCTGATCCTATCATGGTAGAAGTATTCAAGCCAAAATTATTTCCTGAATTAAAAATATTACTTCCTACTAATGCCGACCCATCCCATTTGGAAACAAAATTGGTCACATTAGCGCCTACCTTTGGATCCAACTCAGTAAATGAAGTTAGATATCCTGCCAGCGCATGATCACCCCAACCGAAAGCAGTGTTCCAATCAGATGATGTACCACCGGTAGCAGTAATTACCCCATTCACATGAAGCCTGGTTGAAGGTGTCTGTGTACCAATACCGACGTATCCATTGGTCTTGAGCAGCATCCTGACCTGATTATTGGTTTTAATTTTTAAAGGTTTACTGTCGCTTGTTCCGATATAATCGGTCGCGGAATTCGTTCCGGCATTACCTGTTAGCGACCAGCTTTGCGCATTCGTTTTGACGGAAAGCGTCATAAGACCTCCTGTCATCATCACTATTAATAGCTTTTTCATAGTAGGTTGATTAAATGATTAGGGGCGCAAACTACAAAACGTATAAATCATGTGCAACCCCCAAATGCGGTGAATATTCCTAACTCATTGATAGATATTTATGATAATTTTGACCTCACAGAAAATGATCCGTTCAAAAACACCCGCCCTCTCCTTTATTTTTATTACGCTGTTGATTGATATTATCGGATTGGGTATCATTATTCCGGTTACACCAAAGCTCATCCAGGAATTAACATCCTGTACCATCAGTGAAGCTTCTACATATGGCGGATGGCTCATGTTTTCCTATGCCATCATGCAATTTCTTTTCTCTCCCGTCATTGGTGGGTTGAGTGATCGCTATGGGAGAAGGCCCGTATTGCTTTTATCTCTCTTTGGCTTTGGACTCGATTATCTTTTTCTTGCCTTTGCACCCACTATCACATGGCTGTTTCTTGGTCGTTTGCTGGCCGGTGTTTTCGGTGCCAGTATCACTACAGCTACTGCTTATATTGCTGACATCAGCACTCCGGAAAAGCGTGCACAAAATTTCGGAATCGTTGGAATGGCTTTCGGTATAGGATTTATTATCGGTCCCGTGCTGGGAGGAATATTAGGACAATTTGGTTCACGGGTTCCCTTCCTCGCTGCGGCAGGACTCACCTTTCTCAACTGGCTCTATGGTTATTTCATTCTGCCAGAATCCTTACCGGTTGAAAATCGTCGTGCTTTCGATTGGAAAAGGGCCAACCCGATAGGATCGCTGAAAAATCTTGGACGCTACCCTGTAGTGCTTGGCTTAGTAGCATCATTGGTATTTGTTTATATCGCAGCGCATGCAGTACAAAGCACATGGTCTTACTTTACAATGGAACGTTTCAAATGGAACGAAGCCATGGTAGGATATTCGCTGGGGATGGCCGGCCTTTGTGTCGCCATTGTGCAGGGAGGACTTGTTCGCGTCATCAATCCAAAACTAGGACCCAGCCGCTCCGTATATGTGGGAATGATGTTATATGCCATCGGGCTCGCCTTATTTGCATTCAGTACAAAGGGCTGGATGATGTTCGCCTTCTTAATTCCTTATTGCCTCGGTGGAATTGCAGGACCCTCTTTGCAAGGGATCATCTCCAATCAGGTGCCGGCTAATGAGCAGGGAGAACTGCAGGGGGCATTGACAAGTCTCATCAGCATCACTTCTATCATCGGACCACTCCTGATGACGAACCTCTTCGCTTTCTTTACAGGGGAAAATGCTCCCGTTTATTTTCCCGGTGCTGCCTTTCTGGCAGGGTCACTACTGGTTACACTCAGCGGATTTATGGCCTGGCGTAGTTTGTCAGGAAGATTTTCGAAATGAAACACCATGAATTCTTTTTCATTCTTTACCTTTTCCGCTCAAAAAAGATTTTACATCCTCCATTCTTCGTCTTGAAACAGGAATGCGTACTCCACTTTTTAAAACCAGTTCTTCATTGTCAAGAGCAGTCACTTCCTTTGCATTTACCAGCGATGATTTATGAGACCGAAGAAAGCCGAAAGGTTGCAACATCTCGTCAACATCCTTCAACGTTTTACTCATGGTAAACTCTCTGCCATCCTTTGTATACACCAAGGTATAGTTATTATCACCTTTGCACCAGGTGATCTCGTCCGGTGCAATAAAATAAATACGGTTCCCGGTTTGCAATGATAATTTGAAACCGGTTTCATGACCACTTTTTACATTTTCAAATAATTGTTCATACAACTTTTGCATTTGTTCCAATGCAACGGGCTGTTCACGGAATCGTTCTACGGCCTTCTTTAGCTCATCCTCCTGAACCGGCTTCAAGAGATAATCCAGTGCACTAAAACGTAAAGCTTTGATCGCGTACTGACTGAATGCTGTGGTAAAAATAACGGCAAAATTTCGTTCCTTTATCTTTTCCAAAAATTCAAACCCATTCATTTGTGGCATCTCGATATCGAGAAAAAGTAATTGCGGATGTTGTTCATTGATCAGCATCATCGCTTCAGCAGGATCAGAGGTAGCCCATATCTGAGTAATATCGGGAATATACCGCTCAATGCTTTCACGCAGTTGGGTCAGTGATGCCTTTTCATCATCCAATATCAATGCTCTAATCATAATTGCGCCACAGGTAATGTCAGTTCTACAATGGTACCACTACTATTTTCTTCCGGAATTTTATCAATAATACGAATTGTCTGATGATCCTCGAGTTTATACCGTAACAATTGCAACCTTTCCTCGGTAATAGCCATTCCTTTTGAAACATGCTTAGAGGTATTCTCTTTCTTTTGTGCTGCCATCGCTCTGCCTATTCCATTGTCATCAATAATACAATGCATTTGATGATGATTTTCAACCATAGAAAAACGAATAGCAATTCTTTTATCATTTTCCTTAGTAGATAATCCATGCCAAACGGCATTTTCTACGAAGGGTTGAATGACCAGTGAAGGTATTGAAATTTCTTCTTCAGCCGTATCCATATCACATGTAACCGAATAATTAAAATTATCGCCAAGTCGCATTTTTTCAAGAGATAGATACAGGTTAAGGAACTGGATTTCTTCTTCCAATTCTATAAACTGTCGGTCCGAAAAATCCAGCACTTGTCTCAATAACTTTGCAAACCGAAGGAGATAATCGGCCGCCTTTTCTTTTTCTCCCTGCTGAACAAGATGTAAAATGGAGTTCAGGCAATTATAGATGAAGTGCGGATTCATCTGTGTACGCAACACTTTCAATTGCAACAGTTGATTGATGCGCAGAATCTCATCGCGCTGTTCCGTTAATTGCCCGTTAAGTGCATCAAGTGCTTTGATATGCCGTTGCTTGTTTCGGTAATTATTCAAAACCATCGCTAACAAGACAAACAATAATGCGATCAATACAGATCCGCCTATCAGCTGCCGGTTCTTCGCTTTTAAGGTGAGCAATTGCAGATCATTTTCGGCTGTCAAACGTGCGTTTTCCTCTTCCTTAATGGACGTTTGAAATTCCTTGTCTTTCTCAATCAGCAGTTCATCCGTCTGAAGTTTTCGCAGACTATCTTTCGCTTGCTCTAAGCGAAAATGATAGTGATAGGCGTCTTTATAATTACCCGATGCAGCATAGGCATCACTGATAAATCCTAGCAACTGTACCTGCAAATCCAAATCCTTATGTTCTTCATTGTAGGCAAGACCCTTTTTATAAATTTCGATCGCTTCTCCATTTCGCCCTGTAGAGATAAGAATAAACCCAAGTGTATTGTAATAATTTCCGATAATCAATGGAGTGAGGTACGGGAGACTACTCTCTATTTCCCGAACTTGTTGCTCAGCCTCTTTCCATTTTCCCAACTCCAGCAATGCGGCCGCCGAATTGAGTAACACGGTTGTTTCTAAAACTTTATTATTTCCGGGTGAAAATTTTCTGGCTATCTTGTAATAGTGAATCGCCGAATCATATTGATGTGTATGCACATAATGATAATTCGCAATGCCGGAATAAGCAACAGAGCGCATCAGCGAGTCTCCGTCCGCAAATTTCAATGCTATTTTTCGATAATTGTAGCTATCCTCGTAAAAATCAAGTGCAGTAAGATTTCTTGCAATCATGTTGGCGCAAAGACTTTTCCGAACAGCATCCTTCATTTCATGAGCCAGATTAAAAGCTTTCTGAAGCAGTTGATTCGCTTCCTTGATTTTAAACTCATCAAACAGAAATTTACTTTGCAGCATTAAGTATTCATAGTTTACCAGCCTGTTCTTGCCCTGATATTTTTGAATGGCATTAAAAACAGTGCGCGCGGAATCAGCATTTTTTGCACAGTAGAGCAAATCGCTTTTGAATACTTGAATCAAGATACTGCGTTCCTCATTTGAAGGATAGGGAAGAGCATTGAGCTCAAGAAAAATCTTTAGGGCGTCATCACAGGCATTTTTATAGATATCCATTTTTGCCTCCAGCAATGCCTTGCTCCAACGCGATTCCTGCGCTGCCTGAGGTCTTTCCTGCAACACTTCGCCGGCAAGAGAAAAGGATAAACTGAACAGATTGAGGAAGAAAACAAGCAATTGGAATCGGATTTTCATAACGCTGTGCAGTTCCCCAAATTACAAAAAATAGCAATACCCGACCGTTTCCTCAAACAAAATACCGTTCCCTAAAAGTTAGGTGAAATCGCCGGGCCAAAGGGATAAGTTTGAACAATAATTTAAACAGCTATGAAAAACCTACTTCTATTCACTGCATTAATACTGGCGTCGAACGCTGTAAATGCACAGTCCTGGTCCCTCTCGGGGAATGCAGGAACAACCGCCTCCCAATATCTGGGTACCAGCGACAATCTTGATCTACGCATAAAAACCAATAACAGTACAAGATTAACTGTAGGCGCTACCGGTAAGTTGGGTATTAATACGAGTATTGATACGAAATATCGTCTACTCGTAGCCGATCAATTGCCTCTGGCCACCAGTCAGAACCTGATCTATGGGTCAGTGACCGGCCGTTTCTCCAACTCCACCGGTACACTCGCTGCCAATGGATACTTAGGTGCATTTTGCAATGCGACATTAGGCATCGGCACTTTTCCGACGGGTTTAAAGTATGTCGGTGTCCTCGGTGTAAAAGAAGATGATAGCAGTGTTGGTGCAGGTGTCATGGGTTGGAATAAAAACACCAATGCAGGAAATATTCACTATGGTGTATATGGTATGGCAACAGGAATAAGCAGTGGTGTCGCTGCTCTAACGGACAGGAATATCGGTGTATATGGATCTGCGATGGGCAGCTATAAAAATATTGGGGTGTATGGAAATGCAAGCGGAGCGGGAGATTGGGCAGCCTATTTCAACGGACGTGGCTATTACTCCGACCGTTTAGGTGTGGGTATTGAGGATCCAAGTAGCATGTTACATATAAATACCGGATCAGGAACAAGTCCCTTCCGTATATCAGTAAACAGTACTACTAAGGTGCTGGTAAACTCTTCCGGTAATATGGGAATCGGCACCCAGTCTCCGGGGGTGAAACTTCATCTTAGTGGTACCGGTGAACTACTGCGCCTCAATGCTACAGCTCCCTCCATGACCTTTCATAACTCCAACGTAGCAAAGGCATTTATGCAATGCGATCAGGGAAATCTGAATCTGGGTTTAAGTGCAAACAATACGAGTGGTAACATGTACTTCTATGCCAACAATGTGGTGAGAATGTCGATGATGAATAATGGAAACTTTGGATTAGGTACTGCAAGTCCGACTGCAAAATTGCAAATTCATACCAATGCAGAAGCAATCGGATTAAGAGGGGCGGACGCTTTCCTTCAATTTTACAATAACAGCAATGTTGCAGTGAGTTTTATACAGTCTACAACTGCAGATTTGAAGATTGGTACCGCATCAGGAAACACCACAGGCGATCTGATCTTCAGAACAAATGCCGGGGATGCGCTCCGTATCAACGAAGATGGTGATGTAATGATTGGCACCAACTCTCCCGCAAGCGGATATATGCTCTCTGTAGCAGGTAAGGTCATGTGCGAAGAGTTGCGCGTTCGTCTCGAAAACTCCTGGCCGGATTATGTGTTCAGCGATAACTACAACTTGATGAGTATTGATGAGCTGGCGAAAAATGTTGAAGAAAACCATCATCTTCCCGGACTCCCTTCCGCTTCTCAAATAGAAGAAGAAGGCAGCTACCATGTTGGTGAAATGCAGCAAAAATTATTGGAAAAAGTGGAAGAACTTACACTCTATATCATTCAGTTAAATGACAGTAACAAAGCATTGAAAGCAGAACTGGATGCGTTAAAAAAGAATTAATCCTTTTAAAACGTAACTCCATGAAAAACAAAAATTATAGCGCAGCCCTCTTACTATTCGGAATAGTATTGCTGTCAACACATATCACCAGCGCTCAACTGAGCAAGGGACCCCGTGCGGAACTTGCTGCCATTACAAAAACCAATCCTGCTACAGGCTGGATTTATTTTAAAGACAACCTGCAACTTACTCCGGAAGCATTGTTTCATCAGCACAAGCAAGCCTTTGCTTTAAATGCGGATGATGAAATGCGGTTCGACAGAAGTATGGAGATGCACCTTACCGGTATGCAACAGTACAAATACCAGCAATATTACAAGAATATAAAAGTGCATGGTGCGGTGGCCAATCTCTACCTGAAAGATGGAATCGTAGTAAAAGCAAACGGACGCCTGGTACATGATCTCCATAAAAACATCATCCCGTCCATTGGAGAAGATAAAGCACTGGCTTCAGCGCTGGCCCATCTCCCGGCAACTGATTATGGCTGGACCGACATTCGCTATGTTGAACGCTACAGAAAATCAAAGAAGGATCCGGCGGCCGACCCTCGCCTCACGGTGAATTAATGTTTATGTATAAAAGAGAACGTTCGGGTTATAGTGCAGAAGACTATCGTCTTTGCTGGAAATTTGATGTGCCGATGACGAGATCCACATCGTATACGGTCTTTGTAGATGCAGAGGATGCCAGTATCATCAACAAACTACCGCTTACGCATAGCTGTGGACCCACCAATGTTACTACTCCCTTTAACGGTGTGCAAACGATCTACACGTCGCAGCGAAACACTTGCAACAACTCTCAATATTGGGAATTGACGGATGATTGCGGTGTGCTGATAGAAATCATCGATGATAATTTTGGCGGCACCGAAACGCCGATATGTAACAGCAGCAGTTCCAATACATGGCCGGTAAATACCGGCGGAGCAGGCGATGGTATGCAGTTAAATTTTGGAATGAGAAAAACGTATAATTTCTTCCTTTCCTATTTTAGCTGGAACAGTTATGACGATGCCGGTGGATCACTCGACTGCAGAATTAAATATGAATTCACCGACGACAATGGAAATCCTACAGGTAACAATGCCAGTTACGATTCTTTCAATGAAGATTTTGATTTTGGATATGGGACTTCAGGAACTGACGCTACTGATTCCTACACAACACTGGATATCGTGGGTCACGAGTTTACGCATGGAGTGGATGATTATACAGCCGATCTTGATTATCAGGATGAGTCGGGTGCGATGGATGAGTCCTTCGCAGATATCTTTGGTGAAGTGGTGGAAGTCTATACAGAAGGCACTCAACCCGCAGGCGTTGCCTGGAAAGTCGGAAACGATAAAAGCACCGGATCCATACGGAATATGGCCGATCCCATCAGCTTCGGCGATCCCGATACCTATCTTGGTACCAACTGGTACTCCGGATCAAATGATAACGGTGGTGTACATACGAATAGCGGTGTGCAGAACCACTGCTTCTACCTGATGTGTGAAGGCGGAAGCGGTTACAACAGCAATGGAGACTACTACAACGTGTCGGCCATAGGTATTGCGGATGCCAAAGAAATCGCCTTTCTCGCTCACCAATATCTTTGGGGAACGGCAGATTATATCGACGGACGCGATGCATGGCTGGAGGCCGCAAGCGATATTTATGGCTCATGCTCCAGTCAGGCTATTCAGACCGGCAATGCATGGTATGCCGTGGGTGTAGGAGCGCAGAGTCCTTTCAATACACAATTAGTTATGGGCACGATCGTGGCGCTGGTGGCTGATGCTACCAATCAGGCCATTGAAAGTGTAATTACAACAGGAACTGTAGAAATTGTTTCCACATCCGGGAGCCTCTTCGAAGCACGGTTCCTTGCAGGTGTAGATGTTACGTTAAATGTGGGATTCACCGCAGCCAGTGGAACTGCTTTTTTAGCGGACATCAATCCCTGCTCCATCACCTTGCACACTGCCTTGCGAACTCTTCCTCCACCGGCTGTTATGCCATCCTCCATTGAAAAAGTGAAAGAAACGACTGAGGTATTAAAGATAACTGCATCTCCCAATCCGTTTAAGGAAATGTTACGCCTGGATTTCGAAAGCGACGCTTCCCTGGACGATGCTACGATTACCGTATTCGACCTTAACGGAAGAATTGTCTATAAAGAAGAAAATATAGCCATCAGCACAGGTCAGAACTCGAAACTCCTTGAGTTATCGCTCCTGCAAGATGGTGTTTACTTTCTGGAAGTAAGTCATGTTACCGGACGACTTGCCCGAAATAAAGTGATAAAAATGAAATAAAACAATCCGATTTTTTAAATAATGGAACCCGGCAGGAAATTTTCTTGTCGGGTTTTTTATTTTTCAGATATTTACACCAACTTAGAAACTACCGAAAGTATGCGTGCTGATCCCTTGAAAATAAAATTAGTATTGTCGCTCATCTTGTATCTATTCATTTGGTGTACCGGCATAAATACAGTTACAGCTCAATCGGTTTTTAAAATTCCCTCCTTCACCGGAAAAACGCTGGACAATAAACCCGTAGATAGTCTTTATTTCAAAGATAAACTCACCTTGATTTCTTTCTTTTATATCGGTTGCGCGCCTTGTATGAGAGAAATACCTGTTCTAAACAGACTTCAAAAACATTATGCAGGGAAGCCGGTTCAATTGCTCGCCATCGGGTCACATCCGCCGGCTCAACTGGCAGTATTTGATCCGGGAGATAGTTCCAATACAGAAATTATCAGCCGATACCGAACGGAAAAAATCCACTACGATATTCTACCTGAATGTACCGATGAAAGCACTTCCGGCAATGCATCCCGTTGCTTTACACTTTCCCGATTGTTTGGCGTGAATGCGTATCCCACTTCCTTTATCATCAATGGAAGAGGAGAAATCCTGATGACGACAGAAGGATTCCCGATGAGAGAAAATGCAGAAGAGACGTTTCAGGAGATGGTGAAGATGGTGGATGGATATTTGAAATGAGGATACCGATAGCGTGTTTCAAAAAATGATCCGATCATGAAAAACAAGTGGTGGAATGTACTCACGATTCTTGTGCTGGCCATCATTGGACTCAGTGCTCTTCCCGCAGGTTATAGTTTTATGACTGATCCTTCCGGGGCAGGTATTGGTCTTACCATTGAATATCTGCGCTACTCCCCTTTCAACGACTATTGGATTCCGGGTCTCGTCCTTTTTTGGGTAAATGGTGTAATGAATATTTTGGCTTTGTTAGCCATGCTCTTCAAGTTTAAATATTATCCTCAGTTCGTCATTTTACAAGGATTTCTTTTAACCGGCTGGATTGCCATTCAAATCATTATGGTCAGAGATTTTAATTTCCTCCATTTTTTCTGTCTGGGTTCGGGTGTATGGCTGATGATGGCCGGTACTCATTTTAAAAGGAATTGTAAGCAGTAAAGATTTACAAAAATGTTAACCCGTACACTATATGGTTTGTAATTCATATTTTCTACATTCGCAAAAAAAAGAGTACTATGCATAGCGGAAAGAACTTCTCGTTAAAGGAGGTTTTATACTGGACCCGAAGGGACATCTTTGGTCTACTATTGATATCTGCCATTCCGGTCGTTTTATATGAATTGTTGGATTGGAAATGGCTTTCTATTCCCTGGTTGCCGATTGCATTGCTGGGTACTGCCGTAGCTTTTGTGGTAGGTTTTAAAAATAACGCCTCCTATGATCGCATGTGGGAAGCCCGAAAAGCCTGGGGCGCGATTACCAACGGCAGCAGGAGCTGGGGAATAATGGTGAAAGATTTTGTGACGAATAAACATGCGAAAGATGCAATCTCTGAAAAAGAAATTCAACTTTTAAAATTCAGGTTGATGAACTATCATTTTGCATGGCTCACAGCGTTGCGTTTCCAACTGAGAGAGGCTCGGGTATGGGAAGCTTTTACAAAAAACACAATCAGGAGTACAAAGATCAGTGGTTCATCGTGGAAGAACATAATAAAGTGCTGAAGGAAGAATTGCAACACTACCTAAGCAACGAAGAAATAGAAGAAGTGATGACGACGTCCAATCGTGCAGCACAGTTGATAGCTAAACAATCCGATCACCTGCGTGAATTGCTTGACCGCGGACTCATTGAAGATTTCCGACACATGGAATTGCAAAAGCTATTGGTAGAATTTTATAACCAGCAAGGCGTTTCTGAACGCATTAAAAATTTTCCCTACCCCCGGCAATTTGCCACTTTGAATTTATACTTCATTCGCATCTTTGTAGCGCTCGTCCCACTGGGCATGCTGAAAGAATTTGATTCCATGGGTGAAGATCTGATCTGGCTTTCTATTCCTTTCAGTGCATTATCAACGTGGATATTTACCACCATGGAGAAAATAGGGGAATCAACGGAAAGTCCTTTTGAAGGCAGCGCGAACGATGTACCGATTACAGCCATCAGCAGAAGCATTGAAATCGATTTAAAAGAGATGTTTCAAATGCCTGATATTCCCCAACCCTTGAAACCCGTAAACAATATATTACTTTAAGCGAAACAAACATGTTTGAAAAGATCTTTAAGAACAATGAAAAATGGGTGGCTGATAAATTACGTATAGACCCCGACTATTTCAGCAAACTGGCACAAGGGCAACATCCGGAATACTTATATATCGGTTGCTCTGATAGCCGTGTTACTGCCGAAGACCTGATGGGCGTAGAACCCGGCGAAGTTTTTATTCATCGCAATATTGCCAATCTTGTAGTGAGTACGGATAATAATATAAATGCCGTCGTGCAGTATGCTGTTGAACATTTAAAGGTAAAACATATCATCATCTGTGGACATTATGAATGCGGTGGCGTTAAGGCTGCATTAAATCCCAGTGATATGGGACAGTTGAATAGCTGGTTGCAAACGTTGCGTGATGTGTACCGGCTGCATCAACGCGAACTGGATGCCATTACCGATGTACAAAAGCGGTTTGATCGTCTTGTAGAACTCAATGTCCGGGAGCAATGCATCAATATCATTAAGATATATCACGTACAACGCTCCTGGTACAAAACCGGCTATCCACAAATATGGGGATGGGTGTTTGATGTACATACCGGAAAAATCAAAGATCTGGAGTTGAAGATGGAAGAGGAGTTCTCATCTATCAGGAATATTTATGACCTGCGGCCTTTGGGCTAGAAGTTCGTCTTGGATATTGCTCGCAGCAAACCGTTTCAGCCGGTATTCGACTTTCTTCAATTTTTTAATTCCTTCCTGACTAAATATCAACTTTCCTTTTACAACTCTCTTCTTTTCAAATTTTGCAATTGCAAATAGCTCTTTTGACGTCTTTTGTCGATGAATTTCAACCGAATGTCGTTTTGATTCTTTTCCTCCCATTTTTAAAAAGTATTTTTATACATCTTTACCAACCTTAAGAATAAACTATGAAACGACATTACCTCCTGTTGGCTTGCCTGCTTACCATCACCCTATCCGCCTTCGCACAAAAGAAAAAGGCTGAAACAAGTACCTCTGCTCCAAATCTCTTTTCGGATACCACCTTTGCCGGACTCACCTTCCGTTCTATTGGTCCTGCGATTACCTCAGGGCGTATTGCAGATATTGCCGTCAATCCAAAAAACACCAGCGAATATTATGTAGCTGCTGCATCGGGTGGAGTTTGGAAAACCGTGAATGCGGGTATTACCTACGAACCTGTTTTTGAAAAAGAAGGATCGTATTCTATCGGATGTGTTACCATTGACCCTAACAACACCAATGTGGTATGGGTAGGTACCGGAGAAAACAATAACCAGCGCAGTGTAGCTTATGGAGATGGTGTTTATAAATCGGAAGATGGAGGGAAGACCTGGAAGAACATGGGCTTGAAGAATTCCGAGCACATAGGGATGATCGTTATAGACCCAAAAAATTCTGACATCGTTTATGTAGCTGCTTATGGTCCGCTCTGGAGTGCAGGCGGTGACCGGGGCATCTATAAAACAACCGACGGAGGCAAGACATGGACTGCAGTACTCAACGTAAGCGAAAACACCGGCTGCAATGAAGTGCATATGGATCCGCGTAACAGCAATATTCTTTACGCGACTGCTCATCAGCGACGCAGGCAGGTATTTACATACATCAGCGGTGGACCGGAATCTGCCATTTACAAAAGTACCGATGCCGGTGCCACCTGGAATAAAATTCACAAAGGACTACCGGAGTTGATATGGGACGTATCGGCATGGCCATATCACCGGTTAATCCCGACATTTTGTATTGTATGATTGAGGCTTCCGATAAAAAAGGTGGCACCTATCGTTCGGTAGATCGCGGTGCAAGTTGGGAAAAAAGAAGCGATGTCAGTACCTCCGGAAATTATTATCAGGAAATTTTTGCTGATCCTAAAGAGGAAAACAAACTCTACTATATGGATTTCTGGATCAATGTTTCTGTAGATGGAGGAAAGACATTTAAAGCCATTGGAGAGCGGTATAAACATGTCGACAATCACGCACTGTGGGTGAATCCTTCCAACACCAATCATATGCTGAGCGGTTGTGATGGCGGACTCTATGAAACATTTGACGGAGCGGCCAACTGGGAATTCAAAGCCAATCTTCCGGTCACCCAATTTTATAAGGTTGCTGTTGACAATGCAGAGCCCTTTTATAACGTTTATGGAGGTACGCAAGATAACAATACCCTTGGCGGGCCTTCACGTACCAAGAGCGCCAATGGTATTCATAACATGGACTGGTATTTCACCGTGGGTGGAGATGGCTTTGAGACGGTGGTAGACCCGAAAGATCCCAATATCGTTTATTCCTTATGGCAATACGGTGGACTCGTGCGCTACGATAAAAAAAGCGGAGAGAACCTCGACATCAAACCCATCGAAGGAGACAATGAACCTGCCCTGCGCTGGAACTGGGATGCACCCCTGATTATTTCCAAATTCAGCAATACCCGACTTTATTTCGGTGCCAACAAACTCTTTCGCAGCGATGACCGCGGTGAAAACTGGACAGCAATCAGCGGAGATCTTTCTGCTCAAATCGATCGCAATAAGATCCCTGTTATGGGTAAAGTATGGAGCATGGATGCGGTAGCGAAAAATCAATCTACGGATTTCTACGGACAGTTGGTTAGTATTGCCGAGTCTCCTTTCGATGAAAACCATCTCGTAGTAGGTACGGATGATGGTCTCATTCAGGTCACTAAAGATGGTGGAAAAACATGGACCAAAACGAACTCCTTTCCCGGCGTTCCTGAGCGGACGTATGTCAATCAAATCATTCCTTCCCGCCATGATAAAAATGTTTTCTACGCCACGTTCAACCATCACCGTTATGGCGATTTCAAACCTTATATTTACAAAAGCAACGACGGCGGTTTAAGCTGGACTTCCATTACTGCGAACTTACCGCAACGTGGAAGCACCTATTGCATCGGCGAGGATCATGTCAATAAAAATTTGTTGTTCACCGGTACCGAGTTTGGCGTTTATTTCAGTATTGATGGTGGAGCGAAATGGATACGGTTAAAAGGAGGATTGCCTACCGTTGCAGTAAGAGATCTTGCCATTCAGGAACGTGAAAATGATCTGGTACTGGCTACCTTCGGACGCGGGTTTTATATTTTAGATGATTATACTCCCCTTCGTCATTTGAAAGCTGATGATGTAAACCGTCCGGCTGTACTTTTTCCTGTTAAAGAAGGACTTCAGTTTATCGAATATCAGGAGCATGGATTTCCGCTTAAGGGATTTCTCGGAGAGAGTTTCTTCGCTACACCCAATCCTAAAATCGGTGCGGTATTCACCTATTATCTGAAGGAAGACATTAAAACCATCAAGGAAAAGCGACAGGAAAAAGAGAAGGAAAAAATCAAAAAAGGAGATCCTGTTTATTATCCGTCAGCGGACAGCATCCGTATGGAAGACAACCAACCGGAACCCTATCTTCTCTTCACTATCGCCGATGCTAACGGTAAGCCTGTACGAAATATTAAAACTGCGGGGAAAAAAGGACTGAAGCGACTCACCTGGGACCTCCGTTATTCCCCTTTACGACCCATCACCTTCTATACTCCCGACCCGAATAATCCATGGGATCAGCTTTCTCCCGGACCATTGGCCTTGCCCGGCAACTACACCGTATCCATTCAGAAATTTGAAGATGGTGTCATTACCGAAATGGTCCCGGCACAACCCTTCACACTCCGTTCGCTCAACCTCAATACACTTACCGCAACGGATAAAAAGCATACGATGACTTCTGCAAAAAAGTAAACGAATTGCGCAGAAATGCAGGCGCTGCCTCTGAATTCAGAAACGAGCTGCACCATAAACTCAAGTACATCCGACCTGCGCTACTTGAAACACCTGCTGCTCCTTCCTCCCTGACAGAAAGTGTACAGAGAGCTCAGGAAAAGATCAACAATGTTTCCGTAAAACTCTTCGGTGATGGTGCTTTGGCAAAAAGAGAATTCGAAACTGTACCATCTATTAATGATCGTATAGGTAATATTGAATCGGGAATGTGGAGTACCACTACGGCCCCTACCGGTACGTATATGAAATCGTTTGATATTGCAGCCAAACAACTGCAAAGTGCCATTGCTGAATTGAAATCCATTGCTGCTGACATAACTGCTATTGAAAAGCAATTGGACGCTCTAAAGGCACCCTGGACACCGGGAAGGAATCTGGAATAATTCAGACAAGAACAATTGGGAAAATCTCATTCACTCCTTCGCGGGTGGATGAGATTTTTTTTATACCAACTGGCTTCTGAACCGGATTTAAGAAAATTTAAAGGTGAAGGGTTTAACTTCCTGTCAGAAAGAACAAAACTTTGATTTTCCAAAAGCGAAGCTTGTTTATATCTTTGTTTCAGAAATCAGACAAAGAATGACCCCTTACCGAAAAATCCTTCTCTTAATATTGTCCCTCTTAATGGGCTCACCATCTTTCGCACAGAACAAGGATGGGAGTCTGGTAAAATGGATGAGTTTGCAGGAAGCTGTGGAAGCGGTGAAGCAGCAACCGAAGCCCATTTTGCTCGATTTTTACACTGATTGGTGTGGTTGGTGCAAGCGCATGATGGCTACGACATATGCCGATCAGGGGCTATCTGCATACATCAATCAGAATTACTATCCTGTTAAATTTGATGCGGAGGGGAAGGACACGATTACATTTGAAGGTGAAACCTTTGTACCTTCTTCACCCAAACCCAAAACTGCGCATCCCCTGGCCATAAAATTACTACAGGGAAAACTGATGTATCCCACCAGTCAACGATAAAATTTTAAAATTAAAATGGATGCAACCGGAAGCCGTCTTTGATGGTAATTTTAAAACACCAAAAAAGTCATTGGTATTCCTGCATACCGGCTGGTGCAATTCCTGCAGAGTGATGGAGCGGGCCGTGTTCACCGATACCGTACTTACAAAAGTTCTGGAGAAATTCACCCTGATTGATTTCAATCCTGAAAATACAAAACCTCTATATTGGAACAACAAACTCTATCAAAAACTACCGGATGATAAATTCCCTTTTCACCCTCTCACTCTCGAATTTACGAAGAACAACTTTATACTCCCAACCGTCACCTTGTTAGACGAGCAAGGCGTTTTAATTGATGCTATACCTTTCTTTGTTACCGCAACTGTTTTAGCAGATATCCTCACCTTTTACGGAGACGATATTTATAAAAAGAAAAGCTGGGCTGATTTTCAGAAAGAGAAAAGTAAAGAGAAGTGAAAGTGAAACATCACTTTGTCTCGATCTGATTTCTTTTGCAAAGAATTTGAGAACAAAATACATATGAGAATACTCTGCATCGCAACCTTACTTCTAATTTACTCTTGTGCACAAACACCGGACAAAGTGAATGAAACTGCTTTTAATACATCTGATACTAGTATAAAAATAGTAAATCAAGCGGTGTCTGCAGACACTGCAATAACCTACCAAAAAATATCTCAAGATACTGTCCATAAGAAAATAACTAAAATAAAGAATAAAACACCTATCGCACATATAAGATATGCGGAAGCCCCTACGAACGTTAACTTTAATGGGAAACCAATGACCCAACAATTAGATTTAGCCTCAAAAATATTGCAGTTATATCCCGACACGCTTATACATTTGGCAAAAGCAAGTTATTCCGGTTATGATCATTTATTCCCGGTTTCAATTATGGATAATTTCGAAAAAGGTATTTCGAAACAAAAAATCCACTACCCCAAACTGACTTTTGAGTTTCAACTATTCGAAAACGAATATAAATTAAAACCTTATTTAATAAAGTTAATTTCTATCAAAAAAGAAGGAGACGGTACTTTGACGGCAGAATAAACATCTTACAACAAATACTTGCTTCAACTTAAGAAATCATTCACAAAGTCGTATGGTTTTTACTACAAAGGAACGCCAGAAGGGTCTTTTCATACCCATCCTATCCAATAAAAGTATATATTTGATACAAATATTACTTGCACATGAATTACCTAAAATGCATTCTCGCGATTCTATTTCTCTCTACACTTTCAAAACCTGCCTTCACTCAAACCGGCATTGACAAGCCTGTTTACCGGATTGATACCTACCGCGACACCACCTTTTTAGGCAGCTTCCATATTGAACTCTTCCCGCTGATTGCGCCACTGCATGTAGCGAATTTTGATAGTCTGGCGGGTGTTAATTTTTTCGACAGTACTGCCTTTCATCGTGTAGTTCCCGGTTTCGTCATTCAGGGAGGTGACCCCAACTCTATTAGTGGGCCTATCAGCACCTGGGGACAGGGCCAACCGTGGCAACCTACTGTTCCTGCCGAATTCAACGCGGTACGTCATCTGCGCGGAATCCTCGGAGCTGCGCGTGACACGGACCCCAATAGCGCCACCTCGCAATTCTATATTTGTGTGGCTTCTTCAACCTTCTTAGATGGAAATTATACCGTTTACGGCAAGGTGACCAACGGCATGTCAGTGGTGGATACCATTGTACTTTCGCCGAGGGATGTGAATGATGTGCCGCTGCAAAAATTTCCATGTTCATCACTTCTACAGGGGTGAATGATACGATACCGGACCCGGTTAACTTAACAGCGCCGGCTGACAATTCTGTGAACATCTCCAACACTCAATCTTTTAGCTGGACCACGGTGGCCGATGCTGTTCTCTACACCGCCGAATTTGCAACGGATTCACTTTTCACGAATATTGTATTATCCAGAACATCCGGCACCAATTCCAGTACAGCGAGTGCATTACCCGGCTCTTCCACTTATTACTGGAGAGTAAAATCAAATAATGGAGGACATGAAAGTGTATACTCCCCTTACTGGAAATTTACTACTGTTGCAGGAGCAGCCACATTAACCTCCCCTCCTGATTCTTCTGTTAATGTATTTATCAATCCCGTCTTTGAATGGCAGGCTGTCCCCGGTGCCGACAATTATCAACTGCAGGTAGCCACCGCCTCTACCTTTATTCTTCCCAGTATTGTCTATAACCAGAGTGGGTTAACGAATACTTCACAGCAAATTCCTGCATTGAATGCGAACACCCGTTACTACTGGAGAGTCAGAAGCTATACCGGGTCTATTGCCGGATATTATTCTACGAAATTCACCTTTCTTACAGGCACTGCAACCGGTATTCAACATCTTGAATTAACTGATATGATTACTGCGATTTATCCGAACCCTGCAACTGATTTTGTATATGCAGATATTAAATCAGCTGTTAAGGAAGATGTACAGATTATTGTTCGGGATATGACCGGCAAAGCAGTTTATACAGACAATAAATCATGGTCTGCAGTTCTTCGTATCCCCATCGACGTTAGTGGTCTTCAAAAAGGATACTACATACTTGAACTAAAAAATGGCAATAAATTTTCTTCTGCTAAATTTCTAGTAGAGTAGTCGATTACTTGTTTCATGCATCATTAACCTGTAAACGCCATCACCATTCACCAATTCTGATTAATCGTCTTCGTTCGGCTTCGGAATGGAAAAGACACAGAGACTTTTGCAAGTGTCTTATATTCAGTTATAAAATAAATTTGCTTTTATGACACTTTGTTTGTTGTCTATACAATTTTTAATACCTTTGGTGTGGAAGGATCCAAATCTCCGAACACAGCGGAGATGAAAAAGAACTACTTTAATTTAATTAAAAATTGCTATTATCCTATAGCGACATGCCATTTTATGTTAGTAAAAAACAGTGATAATCAGAATTTCATTCATGCCAATGATGCTCAATGGGAGAAGTTTGTTGGATTAAAAAATTTCTTCAGTGAATTTCAATTGCCTGCAGGTTACGAAGCGGTATATGCCTTCATCGAAACTGAAGAAGATAATACGACGCACGTTGAACTTCGCGTTGTAACCGGTTTTCCACCGGAGTTAGCAAATAATGCCTACCGGTATATTCTAACTCATTTAGGAGAAGGGCATCCCTATGTTGAATTAATCAAGTTGCCGGGGAACGTAGGGTCTACAACTGATGCAGGATTCTATAGTAATCATAATTAATCTTATCACTGAAACAATTCCGTCATCTAAGTGTTTCAGCATTTCGGAATGCATACTATAACCCTAAAGGACCTCAATAATTTTTCACGATTTAACCGTGCCAACCTGATCAACTCCATCAGTGGTTTTAAGCCTGCAAGTTTAATTGCAACCTGTGATAAAAACGGAAATACCAACCTCGCCATTTTCAGTAATATCATTCATTTGGGAGCGGATCCTGCACTAGTCGGTTTTATAAATCGTCCAAGAGAAGCAGCTCCTCATACCCTGGCGAATATTGAAGCTACAGGCAGCTACACCATCAACCATATCCAGGAAGACATCATAGAAAAAGCACACCAAACCAGTGCGAAATATGCTCAGGATATCAGTGAATTTGATGCCGTAGGTCTCACTCCCCAATTCTTACCGGAAATTACCGCGCCCTTTGTGAAAGAAAGCAAAGTAAAATATAGTCTCGGGTTAGTGGAAATCATCCCCATCAAACACAACAGTACTTTCTTAATAATCGGGTCCATTCAACATCTCCTCTTTCCTCCCGAAATAATGGAAGAAGATGGTTTCCTCCATCTCACACAGGCGGGAAGTATTTGTTCACTAGGTATTGATGCCTATTACAAAACCGATTTCCTCAAAAGGCTCCCCTATGCAAAGCCATAATTTATTAACCCGTTTTATTTCTATCTAACAACCCGCACAAAGGCTCGCCTCCCATATCCACAATCATTCACTCTACTCACAATTCGTACTTCAGTAATATTCGTACGATTCGTACTTCCGTATTATTCGCACTTCCGTATTATTCGTAATTTCGGGTTATTCGTACTTCCGTATTATTCGTACTTCCGTATTATTCGTACTTCCGTATTATTCGTACTTCCGTATTATTCGTACTTCCGTATTATTCGTACTTCCGTATTATTCGGGTATTCGTGCAATTCGCAATTCGTATATTCGTACCCATGAAGTAGAGATTAGAAAGATGAGAAGGCTCATCTTTCTAATCACACTTCATGGGACATTCGTATATTCGTAACCTATGAAGATTAATATCGCCTCCGACCACGCCGGCTTCGAAATGAAAGAAATAGTAAAAACCTACCTTTCCACCCTTGGCCACAGCTTCCACGACTATGGAACGTACAACGCTGAAAGTACAGACTATCCCGACTACGCGCATGCAGTGGCATCGGCCGTAGAAGCAGAAGAAAATGGCAAGGGGATTTTACTTTGTGGTAGTGCGAATGGCGTTTGTATGACTGCCAATAAGCATGCAGGCATCCGGGCTGCACTTTGCTGGACACCTGAAATTGCAACACTGGCCCGTCAGCATAATGATGCCAATATCCTCTGTATTCCAGCAAGATTTGTTTCTGAAGATGTCGCCAGGGAAATGGTAGCTGTTTTTTTAGCTACGGCATTTGAAGGCGGCAGGCATAAAAAACGCGTGGATAAGATTGCCTGCTAATTTTGATTGCATGCTTTTATAAAAAATACCGGGCCTTTTAGTTCATATCCTTCTTGCATACTTGTGCAGTTGTAATAAATATTGGAAAAACAGGGCTACTATTGCCTTTATATAATCCGTTCAGATGGTATTTTCACCCGATCTGATATTTATCACCCCTATTCAGCTTTGAATCATTGACCGGAATATGTTTCAACAAGTATCTTGCGGGAAATTATTAACCAATAACCGTCAAATGAAACTATTCTTAAGTCTCCTGATCCTGATGAGTCCATTGTTTGCACAATCACAAGCTGCAGTGGATTGGAATGAACCTACCAGAGGGGTGAGTATTGCTCTCGACAAATACAACAATGTATTCACCGTTGACTGGGATTATAATCCTGCCGGCGACATTACATTAACGAAACGTGATGCCAATGGGAATTTTAAATGGGATGCCAAATTTGACAACCTCGACAATACCCGTCACGAAGTAGCGACATGGGTGGCCGTAGATCCACAGGGAAATATTATCGTTACCGGAACATCACGCTCCGGTTATTCCAATCCCGTGAATGCTGCCAGTATTGTAATGAAATTTAATACCGCAGGAACTTTACTCTGGAGAAATGTATATGAAAATAGTTTTGATGGATCGTACACTAAGAAATGTTTGATTGATGGTTCAGGCAATATCTATGTCCTGGGTATTGGAATTGGTGCTGCAGGCCAGCGAACCAAAGTCAAGAAATTCTCTCCCACCGGTAGTACCCTTTGGACCTATCTGGATTCAGCCGGTATTGGAGCTCCCCTAAATTTTAAATTTACCCCTGATAACAATATCCTGATTATTTGCCGTGGAATCACAGGAAACATCAATGGCTATTCAAAGATTTCAAAATCCGGAAATCATAAATGGAGTTTGGCAGGTGTAAACAGTCTTACTGTTGGTGATGCCGCAGGCGATGCTTTCGGAAATACTTATGTGGTTTCAGCGAGTACTACCGTTGCAAATTCAACAGCATTGCGAAAACTAAATCCTGCCGGTGGACAAATTTGGTTATCCAACTATCCGCTTACTGCTTTCCGTGTTGAAGTGGGTAGTGACAATTCTCCTGTTGCCTGTGGTTTCCCGAATACAGGGAGTGGAGGATCCTCCTTTCTCAAAACGGATAGCAGCGGTGCAATACTTTGGGCAAATCCAAATGCCGACAGCACCTATAATTTTCTCCTCCATGCTCAGATGATGATGGATAGTTACAATAACGCTTACCTTGCAGCCGGTGTATTGACAGGCATGGCCGTTTGTAAAGTCAATAGTAACGGGAGTTCAGCATGGAGCATCGTCACCGCCGGCAGCAACTCCTCCGCTTTTGCATTGGGCAGTGATTACAATGTTTATGTTGTAGGAGGCGCTACTGCCAGAATCAATCAACCTGCACCCTGTGTGAGTCCTGGCGGAAACAGCACCATCAATATCACTTCTACGAATGCAGTACTCCAATGGAACTTTGTACCCGGAGCAGATCAATATGAAGTATGGTATAAAAAAACCACCGCCATCAATTGGAGAAAGCGTTTCGTGAATTCCACGAACAAAAAAACTACTATCAATAATCTGACATGCAATACCGCTTATATCTGGCAGGTGCGCACGGTTTGTGATACGACCGGCGTGGATGTAACTTCTCCCTTCTCCAGTCTAACCACTTTCATCACCGGCCCTTGTACACCCCGCATTAGTGAGAAAGAAACCACCAAACCGGAAAATAATTTTGATGTCTACCCCAACCCGGCAAATAAGGAAGTTTATCTCACCTTTGAAGAAAAAGGCGAATATAACATCAGCATCTTTGATCTCTCCGGCCAACTCATGAAAGCTTTTACATTAAATGCAACCGATCCCGGAACACCCAATCAAATCAACATTTCCATGCTTTCACCGGCCATCTATATTCTCAAAGTGAATGATGGCAGAAGCACCACTTCCAGAAAGCTGGTCGTTATCGAGTAGATTCCGGATACACCACAAACACCTCTTACCACCCCTTGCAACATCATTTGTAAGGGGTGGTGCTTTTTCAAGCCCGAATGAATGTACGAAATCCAGAGCATCTATTGGCAGACTCTTCATGGTATCTGGTCAACGGATTGCTCCGGCAACGACATTTAAAAACCTGTAATAAAAGATGAATACATTTTTATTTCCTGACTTTTACCTTTAGTGCAGTGTTATCAATTTCAATTTACTTATGGATTTAGATTGACAAGAACAAAATATTTACGGCTTTTAACCCACCTACGCTAAAGCTTCGATGTCCAAAGGGTAATATGGAGACTACTTCGCTAAAGCTTCGAAGTCCAAGGGTTGCAAAGAGGGCAGAAAACAATACTCAGCTTTTGAAGATGAATACAATCAGTTTTTCCCGGAAATTCAACTTTATTTTTCGACTATAAATAATCTTAGTTTTGAATAAATGAATATTCTGATAATTAAATCTTCTGTTTAAACCTGTCTGCCGACAGCTACTGTTTGGACACAAATGTATTAAATTAGCCTTATGAAGAAACCAAATTATATAATTGATTTCGAAGGCGAACTGAGCGATAAAAGGTTAGAAGACAGGGCAAGAAAGGTTGTTTCAGCCTTAGTAATTTCTCGAACAAGTTCTGTTCACGGTAGCACGTTAACTGAAGCTGATCAAAAAGGGTTTTACAGGTTTTTGGATAATGAAAACGTTAGTGAGGCAGAGCTCATCAGTTCTCTAACGAAACGATGTAAAAGAAATGTTCAAGGAAAAGATGTATTAGTAATTCAAGATAGTAGTTCTTATGGTTTAGGGCATCTAAAGGAAAGCATAGAAGAAGATAGCGGTTTAGGATTAGTTGGCAACAAAATGGGGTTAGGCTTTTTAACTCATATTAGCTTGGTACTTGATGCCCAAACTGAAGATTTGTTGGGCTATTCCGATGTACAATTATGGCATCGAAAAGAAGATAAGTCAAACAATACAACACGGATTTATAAGCAACAACCCATTGAAGAAAAGGAGTCCTATAAGTGGATAAAAGCGAGTGAAAGCTCAAAAGCTATATTATCAGAAGCAGCAACAATCACGATAATAGAAGATCGTGAAGGTGACATTTATGATCAGTTTTGCACTGTGCCGGATGACCGGACTGATTTAATAATTAGAAGCAGAAGTGACAGGAAACTTGCAGATGGAAGTTCAATGGATGAAACCATTAAAAAGTCAAAGTCGCTCGGTCAATTATCCATTCCGATAATTAAAGATTTAAGAAAACAAAAGATTGCAAGGATAGCACAAGCCGAAATTAAAGTATGCAAAGTAGAGTTAGAACGACCACATGGGAAATATATTAACAAGGAATTACCAAAGTCAAAAGAGTTATTTGTAGTAAATGTTCAGGAAAAAAGTAATGTAAAAATAAAGGATCCGATACACTGGCGAATTCTCACTACAATTGAAGTACGAACAGGTGAAGATGCAGAGAAAATCATTGAACGTTATAAACAAAGATGGTATATTGAACAGTTGTTTCGATTGACTAAGAAGCAAGGATTTAAAATAGAGCAAACCCAACTTAAAAATGGATGGGGTATTAGAAAACTCTATCTGTTGGTGTTGGCATCTGCACTAAAAGTGATGCAACTCTACCTTGCATATGGAGTGGAAAAAGCCAGCCCATAACAAACGTCTTCGACGAGAAAGAAATAGAATGCTTGGAAAAAATCGAGCAAAAATTAAAAGTAACTGAAGCCACAACAAACCCATATTCTCCTAAAGTACTAGCATGGGCATCATGGATAATAGGAAGATTGGGTGGTTGGAAAGGAAATCCAAATCAAAGACCACCAGGCCCAATTATATTACTAAAAGGCGTAGAAAAATTTGAGAATATTTATGAAGGATGGAAATTGGCTTCAAATTACACTTAAAGATGTGTCCAAACAGTAGCTGCCGACAGGCAGGCGCAGCGACCGCCACGAACCCGCCGCGAACGCAGCGCCTGCCTGCCGAAGCTTCAGCATAGGTAAGTTTAAGTTTGGAATCGTTACTACTCTGGATGGCGTTTTAATTACTCTAATTTCCTTTGTATCTACTCTTAGTGCGGTTAAAGTAGAAAACCATTTACTAAAAGGCTGAATTCTGTTAACTTATAATTTCACCCATGAATGCAGGTACAAGTCAGGACCTGGTCATCGGATTGCTCCGATATTTCAATTTTAAAAACCTGTAGAAAAATAAGGTATATTCATTTTAATTTTATTATTTTCATCACTTCTTAGAACTGTCTGCAAGAAAAATGAAACCTGTTCTCCTACTCCTACTGATCTTTTCCGCCTGTACCACCATCAAGGAACCGGTCACTACCGGCTATTACTATGTGGTGAACAAGGGAGATCAATTCCTTCGCCTGGAAGCTTCCTATATTGGTAACCCCATTTTATTAACGGAGGACACCATTCCACCCTTCGACACCACCTTTATTTTTACGGCGATTGAAGGTTCGGGAGGACATGTATTACCCAGCAATTTCTTTTCTACTTTTCAAGTCACTCTGGTACAGCCCGGCAACGATTCATTACTCTATTCAGGCGTAAATAATTATGATTGGAAGAATGCGGCGTTCCGGGAGGGTGGTAGAAATCTGGTACTGTTTATTGAATACTAAATGCGGTGAGCCTTTCTGAGATGAACATCCTCTTAAATACCACCCGACTTTTTCTTCGCGAATTGAACGAAAATGATGCGCCCTTCATAGTAGAACTTTTAAACACCGAAGGATGGCTGCGTTACATTGGCGACCGGCATGTTCACACAATAGCGGATGCGGTAAAGTACATTCACAACGGACCCGTAAGCAGTTATCAAAAATATGGGTATGGACTGTATCTTGTTGCATTGAAAGAAACAGAAACACCCGTGGGCATTTGTGGATTAATCCGGCGTGATCACTGGGAAGAGACGGATATCGGATTTGCTTTTCTTCCACAATTTACGGGAAAGGGTTATGCGATGGAAGCCGCTGCAGCAGTCCTTGCTGATGGAAAAGAAAGACATCATTTAGAAAGAATCATTGCAATCACCCTGGAAGAAAACAAGGCTTCTATCCGGCTTCTGGAAAAGCTCGGCTTGTCCTATGAAAAGCGTATCATCTATGAAAATACCGGTGAAGAATTATTGCAATATGCCATACAATTTCATCCCGGGAGCGAAGTAAGCTAACTTCCCTTGGTTACCATTGCTATTCCAGAGGATTTTACTAATATTACCGCTATAAAAATCTGCTGTATTATGCCCTTCACTATTGCCATCTCCAAAACACGTGTTCCTTTCGGACAAAACATCTGGCTAAAACTATTTCTAGTGGTCTTCGGCTTAATCTGGATCAGCACATTTGTTGGCACCACGGATATGAGCAACTGGATTCTCGAGAACGTGCTGGTCTTTCTCTTTCTCCCCTTTCTGATCATCACCTACAAACGCTACCAGTTCAGCGATGTCAGCTATCTGCTGTTTTGTATTTATCTCTGCCTGCACGTGTACGGATCAAAATACACGTATGCCGAAAATCCTTTTGGCTACTGGTTACAGGAAGCATTCAACAGCTCACGAAACCATTACGACCGAATTGTACATTTTAGTTTCGGATTTCTGTTGGCGTATCCCATGCGGGAGATGTTTTTACGCTGGTTGTCCTATCCGAAATGGGTGTCGTGGGTATTGCCCATCGAAATCACCTTATCCATCAGCGCCTTCTATGAGTTAATAGAATGGGCCGTAGCCGATGTCTTCTTCAAAGCACAGGGCGATGCCTATCTCGGCACACAAGGAGATGTCTGGGATGCACAAAAAGACATCATGCTGGCCTTCTCGGGTGCCATACTTGCGACAACAATTGTGACCGTGGTGAAAAGAGTTTTTAATGTGTATGAGAAGTAGAAACCACAAAAGGGAATTGATGAATTAATGAGTTGATGAATTGATGAATGTTTTAAATGAATATAGAGTTGTTTTTTTAGATAATTCCTCCGTGTTGCTCCGTGAACTCTCTGTGACCTCCGTGGTAAAAAGGATAATTTCTATCAAGACGAGGATCTCAACTCCACCTAAAATTTAATAATCTTGGATGAGGCACTTTCCGAATCGGAAATTAAATTCACCAGATAAACCCCCTTCGCCACCCCATTCATCGGTATCTCTCCCGTCACATACCCTCCAGCAATCACCTCAATTTTCTTCTCGTACACCAACCTTCCCTCCATATCAAACAACCGTAAACTCCCCGCTCTTCCTTTGAGTTTAGAAGCGTTGACGTGAATCATATTCCACTCACTATTATACCAGGCTTGAAAGAACGTTTGCTGCTCCGTTACATTATCATCCACCCCAACGCTCAGCGTATCACAAGGCGAACCCACCCACGAACCGAGTTCGTAATCGGGATTGTTGGGGAGACCGTAATAGGTTCTGGCACCACCAAGGTAAAAGCTAAAGGGCTGAAAATCGCAGGCGAGGCCGAGTGAATCGGGTTGGTTGACTACGGAGAGGTGGGTGTTATAGACATTGTAGGAGGTGTCCTGATATGGGTAATAATTCTCATATGCTGCGGCAAGATAAATTTTATTGTCCGGTGCTTTTCTTAATCCTCCCAATCCAATATAGGTATTAGGAGCTCCATAAATATGTGTTTTACTGGCTGAAATATTAGCCGCTGTTAAATCAAACTGGTACAAAGAATCCGTTCCTCCTAATGAGCTTAATTGAGAAAAAGCAGACACATATAGCTTTGTTTCATCAGGAGATAATGCCAATGAATTATAAAAAGGATAAGGCTGAGCGCTTCTTGTTGGTTCAATTACTACAGGGTTGGAAAATAGTCCGGTGCATCTGTCAAAGTCAAAGTACTCTATAACGCCCCCCCAAGTACACAAGTAAAATTTAGAGCCATCTATATTAAAAAGTGAATGCCCACCTCCATCACTAAAGACAGTAACTACTGTTTGTGTATGATGAAGTGCAGGCCCGGTTTCATTAACCAAATAAATATAAAACTTACTGGTTAAAGTGTAAGGAGGTGTAGGGTCGTATTCTTTAAATACTACCCACCAATCCCGGCCGTTTCCATGCTTTAAAGCAGCTAAACCATCAAATGCCGGCAGGTTGTTTAGTTGTATATTTTTTTGGGTAACAATTCCGGAATCATTGTTCGCTTTATAATTTATAATTGAATAATATAGACCGTAAGGATCTAATGCATTTACAACAATATTTGTGAATAAAAATGCTACAGAATCATTACCTGGTTTTGGAATTAAAATTAAAGAATGGTACCATTCCTCTAAAAAGATTGAGTCGCCATTCTCAACTTTAGTATGAAATCTGTTGTTAACCCTACATTTTATTTGTGAAGTTAATCCATTTGCATAGAATCCTCCATAGATTAATAATTGATTAGAACTATCACATAAACTTACCGTTCCGCTTCTTCCTCTGTTCATTGAAATAAATGTAGAAGGATTTGAAGGATTTGTCCAATCAATTCCAGTCGAATCACCAAAGCACCATACATCCCTTTTGTATTTTTGGGCATACAAACAAGCGGAGGTTAAAAGTAAGAGGACAATTATGACAACTTTTCTCATCACCTTTCTTATCGGATAATAACCAGTTTGCATAGTATCGAAGAAGAGTCTTCTTCAGGTATTTTTATAAAGTAAACTCCAGGATTCAAACTCTTTACGTCTAACCATCCATTTTGGAGGTTTCGATCTATTATCAACCGGCCATGTCCATCCAGCAATTGCATTCTGCCTGAATAATCTTCAGCATTCATTTTTATTTGAGTTCGTTCAGAAGCCGGATTTGGTTGAGCTGATAAATTTCTTTCAATCGGTTGTTTTCTAAAAACAGCTCTTCTTAAATTGCTTTCGAGTGTTTCATCATGTATTTCCAGAAACAATGCGTTACGGGCCAAATAAACAGCATCTCCATAAAGTAGTGAATGTGAATAAGCTATTTCAATGAGCAATGAACTATCTGCGTTACTCAGCAAAGAATCGTACACAATTTTTGTCAGGTAGAGTGTATAAAAATTTGTAAGGAAGGTTTCCTGGTCATTGGTATCTTCAATACCTGCCAGTAATGCAGCAGCAACAGCAAACTCACCTTGTGTAATTAAAAGCGCAACGGAATCGTATTTCTCAATATTGCTTTGACTCATCGCATTGTAAAAATCGATAAACGATTCATCCGTTTCATCATCCATATACATAAGTGAAGTATCCCGTTTCAGTGTTTTATGGGTAATCATTTTTGCACTATAGCTAAAACTAGGCTGATAGTTCTCCTCATAGCGGGCGGAGTCGCCAATAACATATCCGAATGTCTGGTTGCGTGAGGCTACATTTTGAATAATGGGGCAATCGATCGGAGGATTTCCGGGTGAATTTATTATTGTTGCGTTTACACTACCACTAGGCAATGGTGAAAATTCGGCAGGTGTAGGTTGATAATACCATCGAATCGGAAGATTACTTAGAGTAAGACCATTCACCCTGTTAAGTACAGGACTTACATTTCTGTCCGTCCATCCATTGTCATCGGTTCTGTCGGGGTCACCTTGAGTGCCAATTTCTGCCCAGTCTAAATTTACGCCATTGTCGCAGTTTGTAAATTGATTGGTAGATAAGGCCACCTGACCGTTATTGTCCCAAAAACTTAATCCGTAGCCTAAATTCTCTGTAATATTTTGGCTGCCAATACAAGGATTAATATTTCGGTCGAACTTCATACCAATGAGGTTAGCACCATAACCTTGATTAATATTTTGGTGCTCCAAAATTAAATTCCCTGCTACTCTTGGTGCAATACAGTTTTGTGCCCAGATACCAATGCTATGCGGTTTAGACACCTGTGCTGCTCTGAAATAATAAATATTGTTGTTTTGGATGATAGGTTGATAAATATTAGAGGTGAAAATCCCTATTCTTGGTTCAATTTCAGCTTCATCATTTATTTGTCCAATTTCATTGTTGTAAATATTAATTGGAGGAACTTCTGATTGACCAATAAAAGATGGTGGTACATAACTATTCGACATATGAATAGCTGTACCCTGAAAAGAATTCACTACACTCCAATTTGGGATATAGGCGTTGAAAAAATTATTAAATCCTATATGATAGATACCATCCGGATGAATCCCAAAACTCCTGATGCCAACATAGTAATCATAAAACTCATTTCCGCGAGTGATGTAAGCAGATTTTTTATTACTACCATGTGTCCATATTCCATAATTTACAAGTCGTTCATTGGTACTACCACTACCAAACACATTATTAAACACCTTCAGATTCATCTCTCCAACTGAAACAATGCCATTAACAGATGAAGTAAAAATATTTTTATGCGATGCCGGTGCTCCTGCATTGAAATTCTTGCAGCCGATTATCGTTTTACGATCGTTGTAATCGCTGGCGGAGTAGGAATAAATGCAGGATCCTTTATGTTTTTCTTCTGCCGACGTTCCATCAACATCATAATTTATATTGCTGAATGTATTATTATAACACTCAAAACCGGCATTGTACCCCATAATACCATAGCTCGCATTGGAAAAAGTATTCGCCGAAACACTTGAGTGCATGGAACTGTCCCCAATCACAACACGTTCTACATCACGTAAGCGGATTCCGGCCAGTTTTTGGATGCCGGTATAAGGGGCTAACAAGGCGCCTGTTTTTGAAAAACTGCAACTTCTAATATAGTTTTTTTGAGAAAAGGCATTCACCCCATTGCCAGATCTGTCCTGGCTCATGGATTTATTATACTTCTCCATGAGCACATCCACATAATTATTATCAAAATCACACTTTTCAATCATAAATGGTGAATCCCTTCGTAGCACAACGGCATTTCTGGCGTGGCGTATGATCGTGCGTGTGGAGATATAATCTGTTATTTCAATTTCAGGCTCTTTTATCGCCTGGTTGGTAATATCTGAATAGACACCATCCCACATGGTGGTGCCATTGCAGGATTCAACCAGGCAGCCTTTGAATACCAGTTTTACTCTGCCTCTTATTTTTATTTTACCATTTTCTCCCAATCGGAGCGTACATTTCTGTAGAACCAGCGTTTCTAAGTTGTTGGATCCTCGATTAGCATTCCTGATCCAAAATTCACCGTTGATGCAGATACTATAGGCAGGATCATCTTGAGTTATTGTGACGGTAGTTGCATCGCCATTTGAAGGAAATACAGTAAAATCATTCCCTAATGCCATCGCCTGATCTATTAACTCACCCTCATCAGCATAATTGTTAACAGGTTCATTCACGACAACATGAGGAGTAGGACTTAATGCAATTGCACTGGAGCAACTGCAGCAAGCTACTACATTTACAACTACTTCATCCCAGATGGGGCAATCTTCGGAGCTAATTGTACCATTGTCCGTCCATACTTCCACCCTATATGTCCAATTGCCAACTCCGGGATTCGGAACGTTAAAATCAGAAAGTTGACCGGTTGCGATTTCTGTATTGTCTTGAAGTAACCTGTAATGAAATAGACTATTGTCAACAAAAGCATAAGTAGTTATCGCTCGCAAATCAAAATCTACATTATTGTCACAAACCGTGAAATCATCACCTAAATCAACACTAGAAGGCCCTCTGTCAAAAGTGATCAAATTACTACTTGCCCAGCATTGACCATCAAATACAAAAACCTGATAGGCTTGTGTAGTCAGGTTTTCATTATCCAATACTATACTTTGTTGAAAAGGATTATTATCGAGTATATGTTTATCAGGAACCCACAGGTAGGAATAAGTAGCAGTGCTGGTAGTATTGATATCAGCAGTTAAAGTGATATCCTGATCTGCTAAACAAGGAATGTTATTTCCTGAAGTAATAGCTGCAGTTACACTCATTGCCGGATAAATAATTAAATTTACAGGATCGGATGTGACACTGCCATCATTGGCGAAAAGGGTATATGTACCCGGATCCAGGTTAGTAGGAAGATTGAAGAGTGAATCAGAAATGCTATTAGAATAAACGGTTGTAGATCCTTGTTTTACCTCCAATGTAATAGTTGAATTAAAATTTGCTCCTTGAACCAGTACAGAGGTAGTTGTCCCTTTACAGATTTCATCATCGGTTAAACGCAGTGTGATTGTACCGGGATTTCTGTAGATGATTCGGGTAAGCGAGTAAGGTGGAATGGAGACATGATTAGGAATGGCAATTGGAATTTCTCCTGAAGTATACAATCTATCTTGCTTAAGGCTGCCAACAGGTAAAATATCAATGGAACCTATCCCTGCTGTGGGATCTATCGCTTTTAATTGAACTATGCTCTGAGGGCAATTGGATGAAGTTGAAAAAATGCCGAGGCTACAAGCATCTGATATATCGTATTCAAGATTGCCCAAATTTAAGATGATGGCTTCAAAGCCTTCCTCTTTTTCAAATGACCATCCGTATAAATTCAGCAAATTAATACTCGTAGTCAAACTTCCATTTGCTTCATAGTAGCTTATATTTCCTATATCAGTCGCATCACCACTAAAGTCAATCCGATGGGCTACCACATTTGCACCTTTCATAGCCAGTGCGATCTCGTTTTGTGCGGCACCGGAAGCTGTAAAGCCATACTTTGTTGTTAGAAAGGTTGCTGGATTTCCAATATTAAAGGGAAGTTGTCCTGCTGTAAGATTTGAGAATCCATGATCAGATTCAAAAATATTTCCATATACCGCGTCAGACGTCATTGCATGTGAGCTCAGATGAGTAATTAGCGGTGATTCCAAATACTTCAATGTTTGAATCGCATTGAACAATCCATGCGCCCATGTTCCTACATTACTACTGGCATCATCATTCATATTGTATTCGGTGAGCCAGACTTCTAAAGGCGGATTCAAACTTAAAGCTGTACTTCTGTCATTAACAGCCTTCAGTTCATTTGCAATGAGATCATCTCCTTTATTAAAAGGCTTAATAAACATTTTGCCAATGTTTGCATTCCCAAATGTGGATAGTACCGGTTCATTTAGTCCGCTGGAATAATATTCATGAATGGTGATGGCATCAGGACGGTGTGTTACATTATGGATATTTGAGAGAATAGTTTCCAACCAGAGTGATCTACGTCCGGCTGAGTTTTCACTGAATGATGATCCAACAACTGCCACCTGAATAGCTGCGAAAGGTACAATGCTTTTTAAAGCATCTGTATATGCATTAGCATAGTTAATGTAATCGAAGGAAGAAGGAAAAACTTCTTTGTATTGCTCGTCATTTAAATAAAATTCATTCCCAAGTTCTACATACCTGACCGGTAGATTCAACTCATGCGCTCTGTAAAGGCTGGCCAGTTCGTAGTTAAAGCCTGATGTCAGATTGTTGAATTGGAAAATGGGTCGCCCGGCAACCGCATCATTACATATTTTAAAATACTGCATCTCATTTACAAAAGTTCCATCGGGAAGTAAATCAGGAAACGGTTTTTTATTCGATCGTTTCAGGTAAAACCAATCATTGGGCAGTTCATTTTCCGGAATAAACCATCCTGTTCGCCAATCCCAGTAATTACCATTGGTTCCGCCATTATGCCGAATGCTGCTGATTCCATTATGCAATAAAACAGCGTTGGAAGAAAGATCAGACCAATATTGTCCTTCATCTAATACACTGGAACCATTGTATCCAAAATAATCTTCAGAGATGATATGATTCCACGATGGATCAGAAGAACTAATATTCAAGGCAGGATTGATGGGAATAATGCCAGGTTGACCCAGCGCCGGAGTTAAGCCCCAAGTAAAAGCTTCATAGTAATTCGTCAGCGTAAGACTCTTGACTTTTCCTGACATCACATTTCCGGTGATACCTTCTTTACCTACATTTTTCCAGGCTGATCCGTTCCATGCAGCTACAATTAAACCTGTTGTATCGTATAAACCGCAGGCAATACTGTCCCAGTAAAGCGACACATTTACATTACTAGAGCCTGTTGTGCGGGTTAAATTCCAATAACTACATGTATTTAATAAACGAATGGTGGTATCTGCTGCACTACCATAGGGTTGTCCTTCCAGATAGAAACGGGCGGTGAATGCATCCGTAGTTTGAGTTGGTGCTGAAATTTCAATGGGGTTCCATTGCCCCTGATCTCCCACTGGAAAAACAAATCCCGTATTCCCGATTTTTTTCACGGGTCCGTCAATATGGCTCACGATACTGCCACCATTTACAATTGCCGGTGCTTTTAATGTGATAAGCGAATCGGTACTTAGTATTCCTCCGTTAAGGGTGAGTACACTATCGATGGTAATTTGTCGGTTGGTGGTGAGCAGGCCGCCCGGTTTTGTTAACATGAATTTCTGAGCAGAAATGATGGCTGCTGTGGTCAGGGCCTGATCTTCGCCTCCGTTAAATTGCAGAAGTCCGCTGCCTGAACTGAAGCCCACTTTTGAATTGTTAGTGGTCACATCTCCGCCAAAAGTACTGGTATCGGCAAAGGCCACCTGAATATAGCCTGTGCTGGTATTAAAAGTCACATCTTCCGCGTACACATCACCCGTCTGCAATGCCATGCGCAGTATACCTGATCCGGTAGTATTGTTGTTGATGGTGGTGGTTCCATAAAACACATTACCGCCTTCCCAATGATTGGTAGCATTACCGGTTTTAGTGAAAGTGGCTGCATTGTAAAAAGTACTGGTCTTCACCAACAGACTCGGGGTGGAAACAGTAATTGCCCCGGTAATTGAACAGCCCTGCATACTTAATGTACTGGTGCCGGTAGTGACGATGGATTGGGTGGTTGAATCGGATTGCACAATATTTTTAAGTGTAATCACTCCGGCTGTCAATCCACTGCTTCCTGCTGAAAGTGTCTTCCCCGCACCGATGATAGCAGCAGCATTGGTTCCTGCACAAAAGCTAAGGCCGCCATTGCCGGTGCAATTAATAAATACATTTCCATTGTACCTGCTGGTATCGCCATACGACAATTGCAAGGCATACACGCCGGAACTGATAAAAGTAACCTTGTCGTTAAAGATATCACCGGTAGTTTCTCCCATACGGAGATAGGTAGCCCCCGAGTTTTTAATAGTTACTGAATCATTAAAAACACAGCCGCCCGCACCCCAACCGCTGGCCCCTCCGTTTTGCTCGAAGGAACCGGTCTGGTCAAATGTACCGCCGGAAAACTTTATTTGTCCTACCACAACATCTAAGGTACAATTAAAATCGGTTCCTTGAAAATATACGTATGTGCCCCGTAATTTTAATGACTCTCCTATGACATCACCCCCGTTAAAGCTGGCTCTTTGGGTCACATAAAGTTGGTTGGTGTCTAAATCGATAGTACTTCCATTCTGAACAATCCTGTTCACAGTTCGATCCTGATCCAGTTCAAGATTCGGTTTTCCGGAATTGATGGTGATGGTGTCGTTAGCCCCGGGAGTACCATTGGGTGACCAGTTGGTGGTTGTGGCCCAGTTATTATTAGTCGTTCCGTTCCAGGAGTAGTTGCCCGCGAATAATGAAGCATAAAAGAACAACAAAAGAATTACACAAGCAAGAAATTTCAAAGCACTTTGGAACAAGGTCTTTTTTAAGAAAGAGACGAAATGATTCATGGGTTAAATGTTTTTGATGGGTGATATCAATTACGTATTAGAACATACAATTACAAACTAATGATGATAATCAACTGACGACCTCCATTGAGAGCCGGCCAACTATTCAATTTCCTGAAACCCATCTCACGTCTTGGGAAGGCATTAACTCAATTCCTAACAAAGGCAAACTCATCCCCCCATCCACCATCACTCCTTTGCAAACGCACACGTCCAAACTGAAGATCGCTGACAGGATAAGAGCCAAGCGAAAGAATCAATTTAAAACCATCTCTCATCCATACATATCCCGCAGGCAATGATCCGGTAACATCATAACTAAAAGTATAATTCGCCAAGTCGTGGCCACCATCGGTACTGCCTAACTTTACTTCTATGGCTGCAATGTTATTGGTATCCGGTAAAGTGATATGCATGAAACCTTTTACATTATTACCGGTATCAGGTGAAATCAGCACATACGCATCAGAAGGTGTTTGTCCCTGTAAAAGGAGTGTCGTTGCCGAGAGAAATACTGTTAAAAGACCATGGTGAAAGTGTTGAGTTTTCATGGGTAATAAAGTTTAGATTGAATCAAAAGTAGAATTAAATTTCGAATAACAAAATATTTTTAATGTTAAGTTTTAAAGGATAAATGATAAATCAGCGGTTTTCGGATTGGTTTTGGAGTTCAAATCCCGATTTTCATAGAACCCAACAGTAATAACAAATTGACAGTTGCATCCAAACTTGATTGGCCACAGACTTGTCCGCCGTAGCTTTAGCGAAGGAGCGATGTATTATGCTTGCCCTCCGTAGCTTACGCCATCGCTTACTGTGTGCGCCAAAGCTTGCTCCGTCGCTAAAGCTTTGGCGCACAAAGTCAGCGAAGGAGGGATGATTATGATTAACTTAAGATAAGTCTTTCGACCTCTTCGGACTTCGTAGCTTTCGCAAAATAGTCCATCGCGCGACATAGAGATCAAACCTGTCTCCCGCCAAATTGAATAGCCTATCATCCCATCTTCAAATCATCAAATCGCGAGGCTTCGCGATCAAATCATCAAATCATCAATGGTCAACGAATCAAATAGTACTTGTACCAAAGGAAGAACATCCTTTCATTCGCATCCTGGAGATGATCGTCTTGGCATCTTCTCTTAACAAATTGCCGGAAGAACAGTGACAGAAAGGGCAACTCATTGCTTCGCCATTGGTATCAATATATAATGCCCGGTTGCCAGATGTAAAGCATCCGCTTCTGCGTTGATAATAGCCGTGGTAAACGATGATGGGATAGTTCTTATACTGTACGTCTCTGTTGTACTTCAGGTAAAAAGATTCAAGTTGGCGAATATGATGCTCTTGAAGTAGCACATCTTTTCCGGAATAATTTCCTACAGCTTTGGGCTCCAGGATTTGAACAAAGGAAACATCTAGCTGTCTTGCTAATTCGAGATAGTTATGCAGATGCTCCTCTGTACAGAATGCTCTCGTTGTACAAACCGAAAGAGCTACCGGCATGTCCAGTGCGCGGGCAAAATGTATGGTTTGTGTTGCTTGTTCGAAAGAACCTGAATGTTTCCTGAAACGATCATGTTCTTCCGGTAAATAATGATCAATACTTACAGCAAAACCGCACACTCCGGACTCTTTTAGAAGTGCTATGTTCTCAGCCGTACCATTAAAACCGGAAGTCAAGACCCAGATATCAAGGACAGAGGAAAACTCCTTTGCCAGTTGAACGATCTCTTTTACCCGGAGTAAGGGCTCTCCTCCACTCAGATGCAGTTGCGTTATTCCCGCATCGATTAACTTCAAAACAATATTTCTTAAATCCGCATACGACAATACTTCCTTCTGGTTAATATTATCCCATTCAAAACAATGCTCACAGCGTAGCGCACATTTTTTTGTGATCGCCAAAAACGCAAACCGCAACTGCAGTGTGTCCGGTTGATCCAGTCGGTCCATCTCCTGTTGCATCATGCGTTGAAGAGACGCTGATGGATAGCCGGCAGCATACAGGTAGAAATAGTTTTTCCCTGAAGCATGGACCCATTTTCTAAATGCCGTTGGTCCGTGTATTTGTATGTTCTTCTTTTTTAGGTTGCGTATGACTGCAACTGCCTTTCTGCTGAAACCATACCGTTGCAGTACCATCTTTGCGAATTGAAGGCGGAATTTTCTTTTCAACAGAAAAAGGTTCCAGCCATGTACATGGTGTTGACCTGATGGAATCCGGAACGGCTCAGTGGATACTTTATCAGCTATAACATCTGAAACGGATTGTTGCAGCTCGCTTTTTTCAATGACCATGGTCGACTCTTGTTGCTCGTTAACGGACATTTGCAATGCTTTCATGGTGATTGGCCTCCATTTGCTTATACAATAGATGCATAAATTTATTGAATGCGGCCGGAGCTTTAAAAGATTCCAGTAACTTCCGATCAGGGATACCGGTATATTCTCTTACATGTTCGTAGTAGCCATTGCTGTGTAAATACACATCGTAGTGAGCTCCTTTCTTTAACGCGGGCAATTGATAGGTGAGTACACATTCCTGTCCCGGCAGTGGTTGTACGAGATAGTCCTGATCTGCTTTCAACAACTGCTTTGTACAATTTATATTATCCTGATCTATGGCACTTTCCGGATTCAATTGATGATAAACCACAGGTTGTTGCTCTGAATAATCCATTGAGACCTCGTCCAATTCCCAATTGAGGAATCCACAACTTATTTTTACCTCTACCGTATTCCCTTTATGTGTTTTCAAATCAAGGGGACACAAAATGTGCGCAAGGCCATGGGTCCGGAAGTGGGTATTTGCTCCAGTAATTCCCATGTTGTACCTGTCTTGATATAAACGGAAAGTGGAATGCCGTTATCCGCAGACCATTTCATTAACTTTTCGCGGGAAGAGGCACGTTGCTTTTCTACAAACGTGGGATAGTAGCTTCCAAACAATTCGGTGAACTTGGTAAAGGCGAAATCAAGCCACCATGAATTTTTTGCTTTTAGTATCAGTCTGCCGGAAGTAACCGCATCCGGCTTCGCGAAAAGACAAGTGGAGATCATTCTGCAAGTCCGCCTTAGATTCATCGTTGAACAGACAGAAAGAACTATCCAGGGAGGTGACGGAAGAGGTAACATTCTCCCTTTCATTCAACATCGCTTTCCGGGGAAGGACCGGCTGATCCAGCGTAAACAGGTGACCTTTCGAATCTATCACTGTTTCTTTATTATCCACACGTTCGGCTACAATCAATTGCGCCAGATCGGTATACTGTACTTCCTTCAGCTCGTTTGCAATTTTAATTTTTAAAGTGGCAGTAGTATCAGAGCCGGTACAGAGCCGCATATAATCATCCCGCTGAAGGGGCTTGAAAATAGCACCGCCATACATCTCCCCGATAAACGTATATCCATTACCGTTATCAACATAAACAAAAGGACAGGAAGATTTCGTAAGTAAAATAATTACTGATATAATGGCCAGCAGGCCAACTGTAATTCCAATCGCACCAAATACATAGCTGGCGATAGTTCTTCCATAATCCGGTTGAACGATATCCATACGAACCAGAGAGGTAAGTGGTATGGTAATCTCGCCATCTTCATTTGCTTTAACATTGTTTTGAATAAACAAATGGACTTCATCAAGTACCTGGCGTTCTTTTCGTGATTTATATCTACCCTTTGCATAGGAGGGACTACTGTAGAGCATATGATACTGAGCCAATGGAAGCAATTTCGCTTTCATGAAATTGTTCGTACTGTCAATGCTGATATCCGTAATATGATAATTCGTTTCAGCTGTATGCAATATAATGTACTTGTTCAGCTTTTGATACGATTGTATTTTTTCCTTGCTCAAGGAAGCCGTTAGTTCATCAATACTCCGGACTTTGTAATAATTGCAACCAATACTTAAATTAAGAATTGCAGCAATCAAAAACAGTGATACCGGAATCCTGACTTTTCTAAGGAATGTATTCATGAGTTGTTGAATTGAATGATGGATCTATCTGAACAATCGCATTTTTGATCATTTCCAAAAAGGATATTAAGTCTTCAAATAATAATTGTTGGATCATTTCAATAGCGTAAGGCTGAACTCAAAATAAATTCATTTTGCAAAATTTATTGGTTTGAACAGCATGATCTACTCAAACCGGGTTAATTCTTCAATCCATTATCCCCGAAAAATAAGAAATATTCGAAACATTTCATAAAATAACACAAGAAAGCCGTGGAACACCTCTGTGTGGGGCGTCCACGGCTCTTTTAAAACTGAAAAGTAATCTAACCTAACTACTGCCTCAACAATCTATATCCGGAACGCCGGCCTTCGTTGCCGATAATTTCTATCATATATAACCCTACAGGTAATTGGTCTACAGGAAGTGCTATACTGTACATATTTTCTCCTCTTAAGGACCATACTTCCTTGCCTAAGCTATTTAAAATTCTTACGCCCTCAAGCCCAATTTCAGGACTGGTAATTACCGCTTCATTATGCGCAGGGTTAGGGAATAATTTCAATCCGGGGATGGGCTTGGGGTCATTAATTCCTTGGAACAAGCTCTGTATGAAATAGGTATCCACAAGGAAGGTGTCCACCTGAATGGCTTGTGCACTATGCGGCCAAACCACCACCACATTATTTCCGGGACGAAAAACCGTGCTGTCGAAAATATAACCGTTAGGCGGGGAGAAGACAATGGTATCACCCGGTAAGATTAAAACGGATGTACTTTGGTTGAAATATAAATAGGAGAACGTCCCGCTATCTGTTTGCAGGATGATTTGCAACGGACCCTGATATGCCGCGGTGCCTATATTCTCCACGACGGCACTGACCGCCACATTTTGATTGTTATATACTGTATCCGGCCAGTTGTTAAGTGCACTCACCCTCAAATGAGGAAGCTGTGCCATAACCTGTCCTGACAGTAGGATCAGCCCTAAGCAAATGAGATTCAGCAGACGTTTCATAATTGGTTTTGTAAAGTATAAATCAAAACTAAGGACAAGATATGGTATGTGAAAACAATTTTTTTTAATATCTTACGCGTCCAAACTAAGGAAGATGGATCATTTAGCCAAACTGGTAAAATCCTTGAACAAGGAAGAGGTTCGCTTTTACAAGCTGTTTGCCGCGCGTACACAACAAGCCTTCGATCGAAAGGATGTTCGGTTCTTCGACTTTTTACGTCTTCAGAAAAGCCCGGAACAGGAGGAACTCTTTCTGCAAAAACTCTATCCGGTGGAGTCTAAAAATGTCTGGTATCGATTGCGCAACCGCTTGCTCTCCGATATAAATAAATCCCTTTCCGTACTGCATTATGAGGAAGATGATTTTATACATGCCAGTCAAATGCTGGCCCTATACAAGCATTTCTTCGGACGCAATCTCCTCGAGGAATCGCGCTATTACCTGCGTCGTGCTGAACGCAGTGCCGGGTCCATCGAGAACTATGAATTGCTGGATATTATTTACGGGGAGTACATCCGCCTCTCGCATGAATCTTTACAAATCAACCCGGAAGTCTATATTGAAAAACGGCAGGAAAACCGGCGGCGACTGGAAGACCTCCGTGCCATCGATGACCTGCTGGCAGTAGTGACCTTTCGTCTGAAAACCACACAAAATTTTTCTCACGACACCAACCCGCTCCTGGATCTGCTGAAGCAATCCACTGATGATTTTATCAAGAACCGTGATCTTAAAAACAGTCCTTTACTCCGTTTTCGTATCTACCGAGCCGTTAGTCAGGTATTGCTGCAACGCCACGAGTATAAACCTCTCGAACAGTACCTGCTCAAAACCTACAAGGAATTCGAAAAAGACAAGTTGTTTAATCGTGGCAATCATGATACCAAACTTCAGATGCTCACTTATATTGTAAACACCCTGTTTAAGACGGATAAGTTGCGGCAAAGTCTGCAATGGGCAGAACGTTTGAAAACGGCGATGGATGAATTCAATCAGCTCTTGTTCGATAAGTACTTTTTCTTTTATTACAATGCACTGGTGATAAATTACTCCGTGCTGGAACCCGAAAAGGCCATCTCCATTCTGGAGGATTTGAAAGATCAGACGCGTATCAAGGCCAATGATTATTACCATTGGTTCGTGTACCTGAATCTGGCTGTCCTCCACTTCGACCAGCAACAGTATAAGGAGGCGATCCGGCATTTCGGGAAATTAGCCTTGCTGGACGGATTTAAGAGCGCGGATCCTTCCCTTCGCTTAAAGATTTCTGTGGGTGAATTGCTCAACAGATATGAATTGCAACAAAGCGACGTGATTGAATATAAGATGACACGCCTTAAAAAGGAATATAAAAATCTTCTACTGCAGGAAAGCCATCGGGAAGAAAAGGAAATTCTGGACATCCTCCGTAAAATGCTCAATACGGCAGACTATAAAAACGAACCCAAACTGCTCGAAAAGATGAAGTCATTTGTGGACTGGACACGTAATAATTCCCGTGAAGATGCTGTCATCATCGATTACGGAAACTGGGTCAATTCCAAACTCCCCAAATCCATAAAAACCTGATTTTTTCAAACTACTTCTTCAAGAATCACCTATATATATTTGATAATGTTATATTTAAATTAAATTCTTTAATAATGTCTCCGTGAACCTCTGTGCCTCTGTATCTCCGTGGTAAAATCAGAAGTTTTCTATTGAAGTCGACAATTTCTAAAATTGAACACGTAATATTTTATTAAAAAGCCTTTTACCGGTACGTAACAGAACGGTACTTTTGTTTCGTTGACAGTCCAAAACACGCATTTATTATGAAAACTAAAAATTTACTCCTGCTGATTGCCCTGATGGTATCCGGCTTTTGGCAAAATGCTTCGGCACAATGCACTGCTTCATTTACAATGACGCAGCAAACCGCCACAACGGTTGCTTTCACGAATACAAGTACAGGAACCTTTGCAAATGTAAGCTGGTACTTTGGGGATGGAAGCACCTCCACTGCTGCTAATCCAACACATACTTATGCACCCGGAATTTACGGTGTATGTTTAACGATCTGGGATAGCCTTAACGGATGTCAGTCCTATATGTGTGACACATTGGTCATCGCCAATACCAGCGGTTGCCAGGCTTATTTTTCACCAAATAATTTAAGTAACAATATGATCTATTTCGACAATTTGTCGGTAGGTGCGAATGCTACTTTTTTCTGGAATTTTGATGACGGGAACACCTCTACTCTTGCAAATCCCATTCACACCTTTCAGCAACCCGGCTCCTATACAGTTTGTTTAACAATTACTACAGGGACCGGTTGTACTGACACGTATTGCGGAGGAGTTTTTATACAGAACGGATCTCCTTGTGTTGCAGATTATAACTTTACCTTTCAATCAGGATCTACCGTAGCATTTACCAATTCAAGTAGCGGAAATTACGCGAATATGTTCTGGGATTTCGGAGATGGCACCTTTTCTTCGTCTTCAAATCCGACACATACATTTGGTCCGGGAATTTGGATGACCTGTTTAACAATTTCTGATAGTCTGAATGGTTGCCAGTCGACCTATTGCGATTCGATCACCATAAACAGTTCGGGCACTTGGGTGGCCGGTTTCGTTCCCAATATTCAGGGAAATAATGTGCAATTCATCAATACTTCAACTGGTCTTACCCCACAAGTATTCTGGGACTTTGGCGATGGAACTACTTCTACGCTTACCAGTCCATCACATCAGTTTTCACAACCCGGAATTTATACGGTTTGCTTAACAGTGAGTGATACTTCAGGTAACTGCAATGACACGTACTGTACCCAAATTGTTATTCAGGGAACAGGTAATTGCAATGCAGGATTTACTGCGATTGACAGTTCAGGAATGACATGGTTCCAACCTACTTCCTATAATCCCAACTATTATTATTTCTGGAATTTCGGTGATGGCAATTCTTCCACACAACCTTATCCTATTCATCAATACAATACCATTGGCACCTTCCTGGTTTGTCTTACTGTAATTGATTCTGCGAATAATTGTTTCGATACATATTGTGATTCGGTTTCAAATCTTCCTCCTACAGGTTGTCAGGCAGGATTTTCTTACCAGCAAAGCAATGGAACCGGATATTTCTACGGTTATAACCTTGGTTCAGGAAGCATACAATCCTATTCCTGGGATTTTGGTGATGGAACCAGCGGTACCGGAGAGTTTCCTTCACATGTATATGCTTCTCCCGGCACCTATACGGTTTGTCTTACCATCGTGACTTATAACAACTGCATTGATACAGTTTGTAATATCGTTACTATCACAGGAAGCGCAAATTGCAATGCCAGCTTTACCTATCAGTCATTCAATGGTACCGGTACCTTCATAGGTTCTGCAACCGGCGGAAATGTAACCTCATGGGCCTGGTATTTCAGTGATGGCACAACAGCTACAGGGCAAAATCCGGTTCATACCTTCCCGAGCTCCGGTTACTGGACCGCTTGCTTATTTATTACCACCGCAAACGGTTGTACAGATTCTACATGTCAGCAAGTTTATATTGCAGGACCCATCAGTGCCTGTCAACCTTACTTTACTTCTAATTTAGGAGCTAACAATACCGTGTATTTCACCGATCAATCTGTAGGTAATCCAACAAATTATTACTGGAATTTTGGTGATGGTTCAGCGAATTCTACGCAGATGAATCCGGTTCATCAATATGCACAAAACGGTACTTATCTCGTCTGTCTTACCATTACTGATTCAGCTTTCGGCTGCACGGCTACTTACTGCGATTCTGTAACCATTGGAAATATAATTGGTAACTGCAATGCGCAATTCCAGTATTTCGATAGCCTGAACACCTTCTATTTCTTTTCGAATGGTAGTCCTAACTATAATTACTACTGGACATTCGGAGATGGAATGATCAGCTATGCAGCGAACCCATCTCATATATACAGTAACCCGGGAGGCTATGCGGTATGTTTAACTATCTATGACAGTCTGAATAACTGCTCCGATACCTGGTGCGATTCCATCTTTATCGGAAGTGGGGCAGGATGTCAGGCGTACTTCTCTTATTCAGTGGATACAACCACTTTTGCTACTGCTTTCACGAATCTTTCGCAGGGAAATTACACCAATGTTACGTGGTCATTCGGTGATGGAACTTCTTCCAACTCCTTTAACCCGAATCATACTTATACCTCTTCGGGCACGTATATCGTTTGCCTCACCGTCTTTAATAACAACGGTTGTCAGTCTTCCTATTGTGATTCCATAGTGATTGGATCGGGGGTTAACTGCATTCCGCAATTCTATGCCGTTCCTGATTCTGTCTTTGGCAATGGCAATGTCACTTTCTATGTATTTAATTCCTGCAACGGATGGCAATATATATGGGACTTTGGTGACAGCACTAACGGTAGCGGCGTTGGGCCCTTTATCCACCAATACAATGCTACCGGCTGGTATTATGTATGTGTTACGGCCTTTGATAGTTTCGGAAATACCATTACCTGGTGCGATAGTGTGTACGCCTTCCGTTTGGGTGGCACAACCGGATTGTCCGATCCCGGCAATGCGATTCCCACTACCATCTTCCCGAATCCTTCCAGCGGTCCGATCACAGTACGCTTCAACTTACAAGCCGCCACATCTCTTAACATTGACATTCTGAGTATACAGGGTCATTTGATCCACCACATAGAACAGGACTATCCCTCAGGCCTATCCGAAATACGCCTTGACCCGTCTATGTGGGATGCCGGAATGTATATACTCCGCCTACGAACTGCTGAACAACAAACCAATTCTCGTTTTATCATTCAGCATTAAAATCCACGTTGACCGGAAAGCGGATGGCCGTCTCTATTATGGGGCGGCCATTTTTTTTGCCACCGGCAACTCCCGTAAACTGCTGTTATTGTAAACATTCGCCGTAGAAGCAGCAGATTGACTAAAATCCTTTTACTTTGCAGGACCATCACTTCCATGCTCTCCGTCATCATCATCACTTTTAATGAAGAACAAAACATTCGTCGCTGTATTCAAAGCGTACAGGGACTTGGTGATGAAATTCTGGTTGTGGATTCCGGCTCTACGGATGCCACAGTAGCCATTGCGAAGGAGATGGGCGCTCTTGTTATTCAGCAGGATTTTTTAGGATACATTGAACAGAAGAAATTCGCCACTGCTTCTGCTAAAAACGATTGGATACTTTGCCTCGATGCCGATGAAGCATTGAGTCCGGAGTTGAAAATCTCCCTCTCTGCTATTATCAGCGACCCGAAAGCCAGGGGATATACCATGAATCGTCTCACGAATTACTGTGGTACATGGGTACGCTATGGTGGATGGTACCCCGATACCAAATTACGTTTTTACCATAGAGGATATGGCACCTGGACAGGAGTAAATCCACACGACCGCTTTCTGTTAAACGACAAACTTCCTGCTATACATATCAACGGCGACATCCTGCATTATTCTTACAATAGCATTTCCGACCATTTGAAGCAGATTGATCGTTTCAGCAGTATAGGTGCTACGGCACTCTTTCAAAAAGGACAACGTTCCGGCATCCTGAAAATGATTTATAAACCCATTGCCCGGTTTATCCGCAACTATATTTTGCGCAGAGGATTTATGGATGGCATGACCGGATTTGTTATTGGAGTCAATAGTGCACATGCCGTCTTCCTGAAATATCTCCGCCTTTATTATCTTCAAAAAGGGAAATCGATATGAAAATTCTGCATGTGTCAACACCCATGTCGTGGCGAGGTGGAGAACAGCAGGCAGCCTTTCTGATGATGGCATTGAAGTCCGCCGGCATTGAAGTCGCTGTGGTTTGTCCTGCCGGTTCTGTTTTAGCAGGAAAGATGGAGAATGCCCGCATTCCGGTATTTACCTATTCCAAACGTGGGGTACTGGATCTCCTACTGGCAAAAAAAATAGCTTCCATGTGCAGCGAAAATAATTTCGACATCATTCATACACACGATTCCCACGCGCATAGTGCAGCGGTTCTGTCTGCAACCATTTTCGGTAATGCGAAACCGATAGTTGTCAGCAGAAGGGTTGATTTTCCGGTTTCGAATCACCTGTTCTCCTCCTGGAAATACAATCATGCCTCGGTAAAAAAGATTATTTCCGTTTCAGAGATGATTCAAAAAATTACCGCACCTGCCATAAAAGATAAATCAAAGCTCTGCGTGATACATTCCGGCATAGCGGTAAACGCTTATGATTTTATTCCGGAAGAAAACCTTTTGCGGAAAGAACTTTCCATAAAGCCGGAAGAAAAAATCATTGGCAATTTTAGCGCTTTGGCCGATCATAAAGACTACCCTACTTTCCTGGAAGTAGCCCGGTTGCTCCTGGAAGCCGGACATCCCTTTCATTTCGTTATTGCCGGAGATGGAGCTGAGGAACATAGGATAAAATCCTTTATCAGCAAGCATCAGTTGCAAAGTAGAATTCACCTGTTGGGTTTCAGAAAAGATATTCCGGCGCTGATGAAATCGCTCGATCTCTTCCTGATCACCTCACGAACCGAGGGCTTGGGAACCATTGTACTGGAAGCTTTTGCTGCCGGCGTGCCTGTAGTAGCAACTGCCGCCGGTGGAATTCCGGAACTGGTGGAAGATCAAAAAACCGGATTACTGGCGGGTATTGGTCATTTAGATGCACTGAAGAACGCTGTACTTCGTATTTTTGCAGATCCTGAACAGCGAAACACTCTGGTGAACAATGCCCGTCAAAAAGTGAATACTTTTTCATTTCAGGCGACGGCAGAGAAAACGCGAAAGGTCTATGAAGAAGTATTGAGATCCTGAAGTGGCTATTACCAACGAAAATATCCGACATATCGTAGAGTCATTACCCGAAACACCGGGAGTGTATCAATTTTATACGAATGAGATGGCGTTGCTTTACATTGGCAAGGCAAAAAACCTCAAGCGAAGGGTCAGCAGTTATTTTAATAAATCGCATGATAGTTCCCGCATCACGATGATGGTGCGACAAATTGCCGACATCAAAACCATCCTCGTAGAAACGGAGTACGATGCTTTGCTTTTAGAAAATAATCTCATTAAAAAACTCCAGCCACGGTACAATGTCAGCTTAAAGGATGATAAAACGTATCCATGGATTGTTATTAAGAAAGAAGATTTTCCACGTGTATTTTACTCCCGCAGACATATCAAGGACGGCTCCACCTATTACGGTCCCTATGCATCGGTGTACATGATTAACACCATGCTGGAACTGATTAATACCCTATACAAGCTACGCACCTGTAACCTGGTGCTTTCTCCGGCCAATATTGCCAAAAAAAAATTCAGGGTCTGTCTTGAATTTCACGTCGGTAATTGCTTTGGACCCTGTGAAGGATTGCAATCGAAAGCCGATTATGATACGTCCATAGATGGCATTAAGGATATTCTCAAGGGAAACATCAATAACGTCATTCGGCATCTGGAAGATTTAATGAAGAAGCAGGCCGCCGCCTTTGAGTTTGAAGGGGCACAGATGAGTAAGGAAAAGATAGAAATTCTTGAAAAATATAAGGGAAGAAGTGTAATTGTACACCCTACCATCAACAATGTAGATGTCTTCTCGTATGTCGATGAAAATAATTCAGCGTTTGTCAATTATATGAAAGTGATGAGTGGCGCCGTGGTGCAGTCGTTTACGCTGGAGATGAAAAAGAAGCTGGAAGAAAGTCCGGCAGAATTACTGAGTCTGGCGATAGCGGAACTGCGTCAACGTTATCAAAGTGATGCCAAGGAAATCATTGCACCTTTTGAACCGGAGCAAGAGATTCCCGGCGTAGAAACTGTAGTGCCTAAAATTGGTGACAAGAAAAAACTACTGGAGTTATCAGAGAAGAATGTCCGCTACTTCATGAAAGACAAACTGGAACAAGCAGACAAACTCAATCCTGAACATCGCATCGACCGTCTCATGACGCAGATGCAAAAAGACCTTCGTTTACCTGTGAAGCCGCATCATATTGAATGTTTTGATAATTCAAATTTTCAGGGTGATTATGCCGTCGCTGCTATGAGTGTGTTCAAAAACGGCCGACCTTCCAAAAGTGATTACAGGCATTTCGATATTAAAACCGTCACCGGACCGGATGATTTCGCTTCGATGGAAGAAGTAGTATTCCGCCGATACAAAAGGCTGCTGGATGAAGAGAAGCCCTTACCACAGCTCATCGTTATTGACGGAGGGAAGGGACAATTATCGGCCGCATTGACGAGTTTGGAGAAACTGGAGTTAAGAGGTAAAATCAGCATCATCGGAATAGCGAAGAAGCTGGAAGAAATTTACTATCCCGGCGATCCACTGCCCTTATATCTGGATAAGAAAAGTGAGACCTTAAAGATCATACAGCAATTGCGGGATGAAGTTCATCGGTTTGGAATAACGCATCACCGCAACAAACGCAGTAAAGGTCTGATTAAAACCGAGCTTTCTGAAATCAAAGGAATTGGTGCCGCAACAGGTGAGACTTTACTCAAACACTTCCGCTCTGTAAAAAGAATCCGTGAAGCAAAGCTGGACGAACTCACCGCCATCATCGGAACGGCGAAAGCGAAAATTGTATATAACTACTTCGCTGAAGCTACGTAGTCCAAGGGACTACTTCGCAAAAGCTATGAAACCATAAGAACAACTTCGTTAAAGGTTCATTAATGCATAGGATTGATTTTAATTTCCCATCGTACTTTTTAAAAGATGAATAGCCTAATAAAAACATACTGCGTCTCTCATTTTCTCTGCGGCTCCGCTCCCGATAGTTATCGGGATCTGCGAGACACCCTTGAAATTTAGGATTATAATATAGTCGTTACGTTGTAAATAGAGCATGGTCTTTAGAAATTACCTTGAGATAGTAAGTACCTGCCATTTAATAAAATTTGGTATTGATAATTTAGACCCACAAGGTTTCACGCAGAGACACAGAGACGCAGAGAGAGACGCAAAGACTCCTTCGCTAAAGCTTCGGAGTCCGAAGAAGGGAGGCGCAGATTCGAAAACTTCCTCGCTACAAGATCACAATTCTCATAAATATTAATATCAAAACATATCAATTTATCTCAATATATCTCAACGTATCTCAATGTATTTCAATGTATCCCAATGTATCCCAATGTATCTCAACGTACATCAATGTTTAATACCCAAACTATCTAACTCTTCAACGGTAATAGTTGGCGGCATTATGCCATTTTGGATTTTCATTAACATGAGGCTTCCCACTTTTTCAGCATCTTCTTTTGATGAAAAACCGGATGTTCCGCTCACGGCGGGAATATGAGGTTGGTGAATGGTCACCTTTCCACCATTTAAAAGATCATAACCAAATCCACCTGTGCCATCCTTGTTCTCAAACACATCGATTGAAAAATCATTACTTCCGGCAAGGGGATCAGCAATATTATCTGCTGCTGTAGTAGCTGTAACTCCCTGTTGATCGGTTGACATTTGTGCACCGGGCAACGAATCAGTAGGTAGTTCTGTTGCTTGTCTCGACTCAGGACTTGAGCAGGAAACCAACAACCAGAGGGCGGAAAAACAGAAGACGAGTCTGCACATCTTACATCTTTGATAATTCATTCTTCAAAAAATCGATGACGTTCACTTCTGTCGCATCAATATTTTTAATTTCTGCAATGTACCAGGTCACCCAATCGCCAAGATGTAACAGGTACAACGAACGTTGCAATTGGCTATTTCCTTTTCCTTGCATTTCGATATAACCTGCGCCATGTTTCTTCACTACATCGCGTGAAATCTCCATACGCTTTTGCGTCCGGTTATAATCATCTTCACAACGGAACATAAGGACCACTGCTTCGGGATGTGGCTCTGTCCAGCCTACCAATTCATTGTGATTCATCTCGGGCAGAACATGATGCCAACACAACATTTTACTGTTTTCATTGATCTGCTGACGGAAACGCACGGCAACACCTTCGTAGCGGGCTTCACAATAGATGATCGGTAATTTCCCGACAAGTTTCTCGGCAATACTTCTCGCTTCCTTCTTAATGGATTCTTCTTCTTTATCTAACAAAGCCACGCAATCTTTCAAGTCCTGACGGAAACTATCGTCGATGAGTTGATGGAATTGGAGGATATAAGGTATCTGCGTAAAAGAATATCCGAAGCAAGCCCGAGGAGGCATACCACCCGGAATGGTCACCAGGTCGAGACCTTTTTCCTTCGCAATCGCACCGATTTTTCCACCTGAAGTGACGCAGGTAATCTTTGCACCTTTCGCCATTGCAGCATCGAGTGCTTGCAGGGTTTCTTCGGTATTTCCGGAGTAAGAAGAAACGATTACCAAAGTATGTTGATCCACAAATCCCGGCAGGAAATAATCTTTATTCACCAGCAAAGGGACTTTCATGCCTTTATCGGTCACTTGTGCAACGATGGTTCCACCAATACCCGAACCACCCAGGCCGGTGACCAATACGTTACGAATCGGATGCGCTGACTTTGTATGTTGGGCAGTACTGCCTATTTCCATGGCTTCACGCACATGCTGAGTAAATGCGGCTACTAAATCTTTCATTAACATATCACGAAGGATGTTTTATTTTTGTTAGGACAAATATATACGAACAAACCACATCCATGTTTACATTCGGGCAACAACTTATCTTCAATCGCCTGATGATAAGTATCCTAATTCTTTCCCTGTTTTCTTCTTGCACCAGTAAAGATGGCGATCTGAATTTCTTCAGTCCTGAGGATGATGTGGATATGGGCGCCCGATACAATACGGAAATTCTCGCTCAGCCGGGGGAGTTTCCCGTATTGGATGAAGTGGAATATGCGGCTGCTTATCAGCAAGTCAGGGGCATGGTCAGTAAAATTCTCAAGAGCGAATCCATGTTGCACAAGGAAGAATTCAGTTGGGAAGTCAGGATTCTTGAAAATGACACCATACTAAATGCCTTCTGTACTCCTGGTGGTTATATATATGTTTACACCGGACTCATTCATTATCTGGATAGCGAAGATCAGCTGGCGGGAGTTTTGGGACATGAAATTGCACATGCCGACCTGCGCCATAGTACAGAGCAGATGACAAAAAATTACGGTTTGCGTTTGGCCATACAATTTTTCCTCGGTGATGGTACATTATTAGGCACCATTGCCGGAGGACTTGCGGGATTAACTTTCAGCCGCGATGATGAAACGGAATCCGATCTTCAGAGTGTGCGCTATCTCTATGATACGGAATATGATCCGCGCGGTGTTGCCCGGTTCTTTGAGAAGATGGAGCAGCGCGGCGAATCCCTGGGACCATTGGTATTCCTCAGCACCCATCCCAACCCCGAAAACCGCGTAAAAAATATCATGACCGAATGGAAACGACTAGGCAGCAAAAAAGGCAAGGTCAACAAAGAAGAATATAATACACTAAAGAAAAATCTCAACATCCAATCCCCCTAATCGTAACCCACAACCCCAACGGGGTTAAACCTCCCTAACCCCGAATGCAATTCGGGGTAGCGTAGCGCAAAAAACCCACAACCCCAACGGGGTTGAACCTCCCTAACCCCGAATGCAATTCGGGGTAGCGTAGCGCAAAAACCCCACAACCCCAACGGGGTTAAACCTCCCTAACCCCGAATGCAATTCGAGGTAGCGCAGCGCAAAAAACCCACAACCCCAACGGGGTTGAACCTCCCTAACCCCGAATGCAATTCGGGGTAGCGTAGCGCAAAAAACCCACAACCCCAACGGGGTTGAATATTGAAAATCGCTATTCACGGCAAATACTCCATCTTAAAATCAACCTTATGCTCCTTCAGAAGATAAACCATCTCCTCTGTAGAACTAGTTTTGTGATGATGAGATTCCTGGTTAAGAATATAATTTATTAAGATCTTCTTTTCTCTGATCGAATAGGTAAATGCACCATAACCCGTATTCCAACCTCTGAATTCCGGAAATAAATTGTTCTCTTTAATAAAACGACTGGAGGATACTTTTATGTCCTTTACCATATCTGCCAGACAAACGCCCGGATGCAAATCCATTAATATATGGACATGATCTTCAACGCCATTTATAATATACAAAAAGCAATTTTTTTGCTGGATAATACCTGTAATGTATTTAAACAATGTGTCGCGATTTGATTTTATCAGACAAGGGATGCGACCTTTCGTTGAGAATACAATCTGATATAGAATTTGTGTGTAGCTCATTGGTGTTTATTGGTTAGATATTGCTTTTTCGATGTTCAACCCCGTTGGGGTTGTTGGCGGTGGGTGCCCCCTAACCCCGGGTTTCACCCGGCGTTAGGGATGTTGAACCCCTTCAGGGTTCGCACCGCACCTCAACAGTACTTCCTGCACCTACACCACACCTCCATTGCATCTCCCCTCTATCACCACTGTATATCCACTGTATATCCACTGTATACAACCACCAGCAGGTACGGGGATCTTCGAAAAGGATTTTGAGAAAAACCAATGACGTTGAAAGCGCAGAATAAAATGGCTTTGAAAAAGTGTAGCGCGTCATTTCCGGTGTTCGTAGAAGATCCCCAGTAACACTTCCTGCCTGTACTGTAGTTGCAGACTTTGGTCGGGGAAATACATCAGGCTTGTTTCCAATCGTAATTGCAGATATTTTAAAAAGCGGATACAAACCCTGTTGGTGATATCAAATTGAATATGCTTTGCCGTAAGTGCATTGAAGAAGAGATGCGATTGATGCTGTAACAGAATCAGCTCCTTGTAAAAACTTTCATCGATGGTGAGGTAACCGCTGAAGCCGTAGCGGGAATAGATATGACTATGTCGAGAGGTCAATAGTGGACTATCACTGAGATGACTCAACTGCATTTTTTTGGGTTGTACATTTACCTGCAATGTTGCCGGTGTGAGCATCAGATTACTGTTGCTTAAAAATTCCCATGTGAAACTGTATCCCACTTCCAGAAAGGCGGGGTTCATAAATCCTCCTCTCCACTCCTGATGATCACCGTAATTGTACCAGCTGTTGAGCCATTGCGATTGCATGTTGATGGAATAGGTATGTGTTAGTTTTCTCTTCCCTTTCTCCATCCATCGCAACTGAATTTTAAAAGGCATCGGCACTCTTCGTGGTGAAGGAGTCGGTGAAGATGGTATAGCCTACCTGACTGTATACATAGTGATTTCTTTTCCAGCCCGAAGCATAGGTGGTCCTCCATCTGGACTCTGCCAGGCCTTTCACCACTACAAAACTTTGCCGATCGTTCCACCATGATTTTTCGGTGGTATAACTGCCGCTCAGATCCAATCGCACCAGCCGGGTTTTTGTCAACAATGAATCGCCCTTCCCTGCGCATTGCAGTGATAAAAGGAAGAAGATGCATGTTGATATATAACGGTTAGGCATATCCGATTTATTAGGCAATAGATTTTTACTCCGCAGTAGCGGCGTGATGATGTGAATAGAAATAATGCTGGACCGACGAATCGGTGGGGTACTATCCTGAAGATAATGGGTTGAAATGCGCCGGGGCACAAGTGTGGATCATATACATCTCGCTGTTTTTTTAGTTGCCGTTCGTAGGGTTCTGTTGATCCGGCTAAAATTGGTCAGCAAGTGTTGAATGAAAAAGAGCGTTACGGCGCTGAGCGGTATTGCTGGTGACGAAAGTATGGGCATAACTTACGGAATACATTACCAACTGCCTGTACTTTTAAACAGGTCACTGTTAATTAAGCGATCGCCAGCTCAGGCAGGTTGGGAATGAAAAATTTTATTAAAAAATTATCAGTCATAAAATGCGAAGAACATCTCGCCCGGCATACGAGCTGGAATTTCAATTTCAGAAATGAATCTAAATCGTGAATTCACTATTGAAGCATCTCATCAATCGTTCCCGAAGAGACGGAGTGATAGCCCGGGCGTGCTTTGGCATAGATGGCCTTTGCTTTTTCCTTGCCGGCCGGAGTTTCAATGAGTGCGGCATACAGCGGTTTAAGAAATTTTCGGCGACCCACCGACGTTAGAAACTTCTCCAGTGAAGTATCCGCCGCCGTATAATTGCTGCGAATACATAATTCCAGCCACTGACAAAGGATCTCACTGTTTCCACTTTCCGTGAAATGAAATTGCTGATCGAGTTGTGCCATCTGCGGAAGCGATAATTGCTGCGGGAGCTGGCGAAGAAAATAAACCCAATGATGTGTCGTCCAATTTCCGGGAGGAGCGATGGTTCTGCCCTCTACAAATTCAATGGCCAATGCTTTTACCTTTTCCAATTCTACAGAATGCACTTTCGGAAAACTATCGGGCAGGCCTGTACCAAAAACCCATTTGGAATCGCGGATCTTTGTATTGCGTAATTTTCCGTCGCCTTCAATCAGATTTTCTTCCAGGTACTTCAGGAACTGCTCCGTCGTAATGCTCTGAAAGGCATGCTCGGCAAAATACTGCTTCAGAAAGGTATCCCAACGTTCACGCCCTACCGCTCTTTCAATATTCAGGAGAAAAAATCTACCCTTCTCATAGGCGATGTCGCTCATGCCATCATCAGGGTCGCGGCCTTCGAGATTTAAATAGAGGCGGGTGTCGGGATTATCTTCACCCAAGGCGGCCACAGTTTTGCGCAACTCTCCTTCGGCAAGGACTGTCGCCATGTCTTCATAATCTTTTCCATAAAGCTTCTCCATAATTCTGGCCTCGAAGTAAACGGTAAAACCTTCATTGAGCCAGAAGTCGTTCCAGGTAGCATTCGTCACCAGGTTGCCACTCCAGCTATGTGCCAGCTCATGCGCTATCAAGGCTACCAGCGAACGGTCGCCGGCGATGATAGTGGGTGTCGCGAAAGTCAGACGCGGATTCTCCATTCCTCCAAAAGGAAAACTCGGAGGCAATACCAGCACATCATATCTTCCCCAGGCATAAGGACCATATAATTCTTCAGCCGTCTTAATCATCTTCGGAAGGTCAACAAATTCATAGGTTGCCTTATCTAACGTTACCGGTTCTGCGAAAACACCGCTTCTGTTATCGTAGGCGCTAAACTTCAGATCCCCTACAGCGAGTGCCATCAGATAAGAAGGAATCGCCTGTGGCATATTGAATTTATAAATGCCATCAGGATGTACGATAGTGTCATTTTCTGCACTCATGAGCGCCATCAAGCCGGGCGGACAACTGATTTCTGCTTTATAGGTAAATCGAATTCCAGGAGAGTCCTGCAGCGGAATCCATGTACGGGCCAGGATCGCCTGACTTTGTGTAAAAAGAAACGGTTGCTTTCCTCCTGCAGTTTGTTCAGGGGTCAGCCATTGCAATGCTGCTGCCTGCGGAGAAGTGGTATATGTAATCTTGACTTTCTTCGTATTCGGTTTTATGTGAACGATCAGCTCACTTCCCAGAAAAGGAACGGCAGGCATCAGATCATACTTCGCCACACTGCCATCATCCAGCAAGATGGAATCAATGCGCAGGTCACGGGTATCGAGATGCAGCTTATCGCCCTTTGTCAGATTATCGATATGTAGGGTAGCGGTACCCGACAGTTGCTGCGCTTTAAAATCCACCTGGAGATTTAAATCCAAATGGCGCACTATGGCTTCTTCGGGATGGGCAAAAGAATGGTGATCCTTGGCTGGCATATTTTCGGGGGTTTTATCAGAGGTGTTGCAGCTATAATTTATCAATAGTGCGAGGCATGTTACTGCAAAGAGGACAGAGGTACGCATAGGAGGGCGAAGTTAATCGTATTTCAATTGTTATAGAAAAAATTTCTTCTACTTTATCTACAGAACGTTCCCCCATTTAGGTAATTGCCCTTCAGGTAAAATTGGGTTTCGGGTCCAATACATTTCCATCTCCGTTTGTTGAAAAAATCTCCGCGTGGGATTATTCTGATGAATACAAAGAATAATTTTGATCTTATGAAAAAACTGCTCTCGTATATACTTTTAGCAACCAAAATTCTCTTTTATACTTTCTCTGTATTTTTAATGCTGGTTGTTCTCTTTTCATTCACGACAGGACCTTTTTGGATTTATCATTGGCTGGGGACAAGTGTCAGCGACTATAAATTCAAGCCGGAGTATATTATCATCATGGGAGGAGCAGGTCACCCGAGTGAATCTTCCCTCATGCGGTCCTGGTATGCTGCGCGATCATGGCATACCTATCCGCAGGCAACAGTGATCATTACTCAACCCTCTGCTGTTTGTGTGCGACCGGAATTCAGTGATGCATGGGCCATCAGAAATGATCTGGTGTTGCGCGGGGTGGATAGCACGGCCATTCTATTGGAAATTAAAGGAAGAAATACCCGTCAGGAAGCGATGGAAGTGATTCAGATTGCTCCGGATGCGCCCAACAAAGGCTGCCTCATCATCACCGCACCGGAACATATGCGGCGCGCTGTTCTTACATTCCGGAAGATGGGCTTTAAACAGGTGGGCGGAGAGTCTACTTTCAATGCCTCCGGTCCGGTGGATCTGGATTATAAAGACGGGCAACTGGGAGGAAACACCATGCCTTTACCGGAAGTAGGTGGCAGCGTTCAATTGCGTTATCAATTCTGGAACCATCTCCGTTATCAGGTGATTTGTTACCGGGAACTGGCGGGATTAATGTGGTACAAAGTGAAAGGGTGGATATAGCCTTTCTCCCCGGTCATTAAAAAAGTATATCAAGAGAGACTCCAATCACTGTTCATATTAGAAACAGAAGTGGCCATTGTTAATAGTGACTGAATAAGTAAGTTAAGGTCTTGCTTATACCATTCCCGGTATTCAACATATTTGTTCCTATGAAAATGTTCCTTCCCGCATTACTCTTGCTTATCCTGTGTATCTCTGCACCGGTCAATGCACAACATGTTTATATTGCCACCGGAGGCAAAGTCAGTTTCTTCTCTGAGACACCTGTAGAAAACATCGATGCGCATACCGAAAGTATGTCCTCGGTTTTAAACACAAGCAATAACGACATCATCTTCACTGTTCCTGTTCGTACTTTTAAGTTTAAGAAAGCCTTGATGGAGGAACATTTCAATGAAAATTATGTGGAAAGTGAACGCTATCCCACTTCAACTTTCAAAGGAAAAGTCATTGACACGCTCAACTGGACTGTGGATACGGTGATGCAAGTTACCGCCAGCGGCGACTTTAATCTGCATGGTGTGACAAAGGCTATTTCTGAAACCGGAAAAATCACTATCAAAGAAGGTACAATCCGCCTCGAGGTAAGTTTTACCATTGCCTTGAAAGACTACAACATCGATATCCCGAAAATTGTAACGAAGAGCATAGCCGAAAACATCAAAATTGATCTGAGTTGTGATTACATTCCCTACGTCAAAAAAAGTAAATAAGGCACAAACAAGCAGTCTCCTCCCCATCTCGTCAGATTCAAATCGTCGCAGACGAGATGAGTAATGACGAGACCCTATTTACTAAATTTGCATCGAAAGCGCCATCGAAAAAATGTCAGTCACTCCACAGGACACTTCAACACCAACAACAGCACTTGCCGACAGCAGTGTTGCCGCGTCTCCTGTGCAGGAAAAACCCTCCACTTTTCGCTTTTTAGATGAGGAAGAAGAAGAAATCTCCGGAACCACATCCTCTGACACGATCACGATTAACTCTCAATCGCTCGAAGGCCCGGGCATCTTCAAAGGACATCTCTTACAGGTCAGGCAATCGAAGGCCCAACCCATTGTGCCGAACATGGGCGACTGGTTCACGATTTCATTGCTCATTCTACTCTCCCTTTTCACCTGGTTCCGTTTTTTCTACTATCGCATCTTCCGGCAACTTTTTTCAGCCTTCTTTAACACCACCACCACTAACCAGATTGTGAGGGATGAGAGTGTCTTGCTGCAACGCGCCTCGCTGGTGCTTTCCATTATTTCTTACCTGCTCATGGGTTTATTCGTCTACCAGTTGAGCGTGATTTTTAACTGGGATACAGGTATTTTGGATGGCGGACTCCTCCGTTTCGTCATGTTTTCCGTGGCGATAGCCGCTGCTTATTCCATAAAAATGATCTTTCTGCGCTTTCTGAGTGTCATCTTTGATCAGGAAAGATCGGTGGCCATTTACATTTTTAATGTCTTCCTGATGGTCATGATGATAGGGCTTTTACTATTGCCTGTCAATATATTACTAGCCTATTCACCGGGGATTATCAGGGAGATTGTAGTCGTCATTTCCATTGCTGTTATCGGCCTGCTATTCCTGTACAGGATCGTCAGAGCGGTGTTAATCTGGACAGGCATTCCGGGCTTCTCACTGTTTTATTTGTTTTTATACCTTTGCGCTTTCGAAATAGCACCCCTTCTGATCATTTGGAAGGCGGCTACTCTGTAGCGATGCAGGATCGAAAAACTGTTTGGAAATTACCATATCCCAACTTAGCCCTTGAAAGTAAAATCCATACTAGTTACACAGCCGAAGCCAGAGTCAGAGAAGTCTCCCTATTACGATCTAGCGAAAAAGTACAGCCTGAAAATTGACTTCAGGGCCTTTATCCATATCGAGGGAATTCCTGCCAAAGACTTTAGAAAAGACAGGATCAATATTCCTGATCACACTGCTGTTATTCTAACTAGCCGTCACGCGGCCGATCATTTTTTTCGTATTTGTAACGAGATGCGAATTACAAATATGGAAGAGCTGAAGTACTTCTGTATTTCAGAGTCCACGGCTTTTTATCTGCAGAAGTACATCACTTTCCGCAAGCGTAAAATTTTCGCCGGAAAGCAAAACATGAATGACCTTCTGGAAGTCTTAAAGAAACATAAAAAGGAAAATTTTCTGCTTCCCTGTTCGGACATTGCCAAGCAGGAGATAGCCGATGTTCTTAGCACACAGGGAATTAACTTTTCCAAAGCCATCATCTATAAAACGGTTTGTTCTGATCTCAGCGATCTGGCAGATGTGAAATACGATATGCTCGTGTTTTTTAGTCCGGCCGGAGTCACCTCCTTGTTTAAGAATTTCCCTGATTTTAAGCAGAATACCACGCTCATTGCCGCTTTCGGTTCACAAACATCGCAGGCCGTGGTGGAAGCCGGACTTCGACTTGATATTCAGGCACCTGTTCCGGAGGCGCCATCTATGACCATGAGCATAGAGAATTACATCAAAAGAATAAGTAATCCCTCTTCTGTTAATTTTATGGGGCTACGTTTCTCTTCCGGGAGAGCTGATACTCCTTAATCGCCTCAATGTCAACTACACCCGCTCCCAAAAACACCCTTTCGGCCAACGAACGCCTGAAGAGCCGGAAGCTATTGGATTCCTTATTTGAAGAGGGAAAGGCGTTGGTTGCTGCTCCTTTCCGTCTGGTGTTTAAAGAAGTTGAATTTGACACCATTTATCCCGTAAAGATCGCTTTCAGTGCCCCCAAGCGAAGGATGAAGCTGGCGCATGACCGCAACCGTTCCAAGCGATTGATGCGGGAAGGGTACAGGAAGAACAAACATGCCTTGGTGGACTGGTGCCGGAAGGAGCAGAAAAGTTTCGCCCTCCTGTTGATTGCTCAAAGCAATACCCCCGCCGTGTATAGCGTTACTGAAGAGAAAATTATTCTACTTTTGAATCGACTAATTCTTACCCATGAAAAAGCTGCTCAGTAAATTTATGATTGCCCTGATCAGCTTATATAAAAATGCGATCTCACCCTATCTCGGAGCTGCCTGCCGTTATAATCCCACCTGTTCGCAATATGGCATTGAAGCCATTCAAAAACACGGACCCTTTAAAGGCGGTTGGCTCACCCTAAAGAGAATCCTCTCCTGTAATCCCTGGGGCGGACATGGGTATGATCCTGTTCCCTGAAAATTAAAATATGAAATATAAACTGACTCACTACTTTCGTCGCTTTGGTAAGGCGGCTACCCTTTGGATCATGGCACTCGCCACCGGTCTTGGCATTTTCTCGTTCAGAAGTCCGGATGATAATTACTTTGAGTTATCACGCAACCTTGACATCTTCACCACCATACTGCGCGAGCTCACCATTTACTATGTAGATCCCACTGATCCCAAGTTGCTGGTGGAGGAGGGCATTAACTCCATGCTGGAGAGTCTGGATCCGTATACGCAGTTCATTCCCGAAGCAGAAGCGGATGATTACCGTTTCATTACTACCGGGCAATATGGTGGCATCGGTGCCCTGATCGGACAGCGGGATGAAAATGTGATCATCACCGATCCTTACGAGGGTTTTCCGGCACAGAAAAACGGTTTGCAGGCGGGCGACATCATACGGTCGATTGACGGGAAAGTGATGGCGGGGAAAAAATACGATGAGATCAGTAAGATGTTAAAGGGCGCACCGAATACGACCATCACTATAACGGTGGAGCGTATGGGCGAATCTGCTCCAGTTACAAAAACACTGACACGCGAAGAGATTACCATCAACAGTGTTCCCTATTACGGTACCCTGAGTAATAATCTTGGCTATATCCGTTTAGGAGGTTTTACAGATGATGCGGGTCAGGAGATGAAACGTGCGGTAGAAGATCTGGTACAGAAGAAAAATGTTACCGGCATCATCCTCGACCTTCGCGGAAATCCCGGAGGCTTACTCAACGAAGCGGTGAACATTGTCAATGTTTTTGTAGATAAGGGACAAGAAGTAGTGAGTACCAAGGGCAAGGTGAAAGAGTGGGATAAGATGTACCGTTCACTGAATCCTGCGGTAGATACAAAAACCCCATTGGTCGTGTTGGTCAACAGCGGTTCTGCATCAGCAGCAGAAATTGTTTCCGGAGCATTACAGGATTTGGATCGCGCCGTTATCATCGGACAACGCACTTTTGGTAAAGGACTTGTACAGACCACGCGACCATTGACCTACAATACCCAATTAAAAATCACCACTGCGAAATATTATATTCCGAGTGGACGATGCATACAGGCCCTGGATTACTCACACCGCAATCCGGATGGCAGTGTAGGCAAAGTCCCCGACTCGCTGATCTCTGAATTTAAAACCCGTGCCGGCAGAAAAGTATACGACGGTGGCGGTGTCAATCCGGACTATACGACCGAGACACCTGACATCAGCAGCATCTCACAGTCGCTCATCAACAACTACATCCTTTTTGATTTCGCTACATTGTATAAAATCAAGCATCCTGTCATTGCCGGCGCTCGCGACTTTAAAATTTCAGATGCCGAATACGAAGAGTTCATTGCCTGGCAGAATGATAAGAAGTATGAATACATCACTGACAGTGAAAAGAAATTGACAGAGCTGAAAGAAAAAGCCGAGAAGGAAAAATATTTTGATCATATCAAGGCGGAGTATGAAAAAGTCAAAACATTGCTTACGCACGATAAAGCCACTGATCTTCGCCTGAACAAGAAAGAAGTAAAGGAACTTCTGGAAAATGAAATCGTCTCCCGCTATTATTATCAGAATGGCCGTATTGAAACCAGCTTTGATGATGATCCGGATATTCTTTTAGCGGTAAAAGCATTGAAAGATCAAAATGTCTATCAGGCGATCCTGAACAGGAGTTATAAGCCTTAAGGAAAATATATCCATCCGGAAAAATACAACAAGGACGGTTGATCCGTTTTTTCTGAATGTTTATTTCAGTCATCTATAAATAATAATCCGGCTAAGCTTAGGTCGGAGGAACCTGCATCTCTTGAAAAATAATTTTAAAACCGGAATATCGTCTATCCATCGTGCCGGAGAGATTATCTTTTTTGCCGGAGCCTTGCTGATTGCTTTTTCCTTGCCACTCTGGAACCTGGGAATGAGTCTGGGGCAATTTGTGATGGCAGGCGGATGGTTGATGGCCGGGAATCTGAAAGGAAGATTGCACAACGCCATCCGGCAACCGGTCTTTTGGTTACTCACGGGATTATTTCTGGTGCATCTTACAGGGCTATGGAATACGGAAGATTTCAAGTATGCATCTAAAGACATTCGTGTCAAGCTTCCTCTTTTGTTAATGCCATTACTTTTCGCGGCCGGACCATTACTAACGGCTGAGCAGTTACGTAAATTATTTTACGGTTTAATGGTGGGCGTACTTCTATCGACAGGAGCCGGGATGTTTGCCCGATGGGGATTGATGGGCGAACCGGTGACCAACTACCGGCAGTTGAGTATATTTATTTCACATATTCGTTTGAGTTTGCTGATTGATGTCGCGCTGGTGATGGCTTTTTATCTTCTTTCTCAGAGCAAATCTATTTTGCAGAAAATCCTGTTCACCGCATTTATCTGCTGGTGTTTATACTTTTTACTTTTACTTCAATCCATTACCGGCATCTTTCTATTGAGTATTTTACTCGTAGCGGGATTAATATATGCTGTCCTTACATCCACCAACAACATAGGGCGTAGTCTCGCCGGTTTAGTGTTGCTGCTCTTCATTTTCTCGGGATGGAAGATCTATGATTACATTTTCATTCAATCCATACAAGAACCGGTCATTCACAAGGAACAGTTACACGACCTTACAGCACGAGGAAATACCTGCAAAAACGACTGGGACCGGAAAGATGTTGAAGAAGGAAGATACGTTTGGATACAGTACAACGATCTGGAAATAGATACGGCCTGGATGAAGCGAAGCAAGCAACGGGTATGGTACAGTGATGGACGGGGCCGGATGCAACTGGTGACGTTGATGCGTTATCTGACTTACAAAGGATACAGCAAAGATGCAGCAGGTGTGGAACAGTTAAGTGCTGCTGATGTGCAAAACATAGAAGCCGGATATCCCACTCCCGAATACGTACGGGGAGAAAATAACATTTTGTTTCGCTTCAAAGAACTCGGTGGAGAATACCGCAACTACTACTTCAATAATGTCAGCAGCGGACATACCCTGGCACAGCGACTCGAATACTGGAAAACGGCTTATTGGATCATCACCCAACATCCCTTCACCGGTGTAGGAACAGGAGATGTTCCGTCGGCATTTCAGGAGGCTTATGAAAGCCGCAACTCCTCGCTCACCAAAGAGTGGAGGCTTCGTGCCCATAACCAATACCTGAGTTTAGGTGTAGCCTTTGGCTGGCCGGGGATGTTACTCTTCATCGTTGTACTCCTCTACACCTTCAAAATTTCCTTTCAAAGAAGAGATCTCGTGTACTTCGCCTTCCTTTTGATCGCCGCAGGATCCTTCTTAAACGAAGATACGCTGGAAACACAGGCGGGAGTAACGTTTTATGCATTTTTGAATGGGATGTTTTTGTTTAGGAAAGAAAAGGAATTTTAATCCGGAAACTTTTGCCGGTGATACTTTTAAGTAATTTCTGTAAATGTTTGCTTTTATTGATATGAAATTATGTTTTTTCGCAAACGTATTTTTTAAGACCATAATGGTTAGATATATATTATAATTCCATATCTTTATTTCTGCAAAAAGTTGAATTACCAACTGTATTCAACCTTTTGCTTTTAATTTAAAATTACCTGCTATGAAGAAATTTCTTACTTTCCTCTTCCTCATTGTCTCAATGATTACAAACGCACAAACCTGGCAATGGGCGAAGAGCGCGGGAGGAACAACCTATGATGCTAGTACAAGCATGGCCATTGATGGAAACGGCAATATATATGTAACAGGGTATTTTGATGATCCCTCTATTACCTTTGGGACATTAACTCTCTATGGAAGTTCTTCTAGTAATCTTTTTGTAGTGAAATATGACGCTAATGGAACTGTTCTCTGGGCTAGAACAACGACCGGAATTTATTCAGATGCGGGTTTAAGTATAACCACAGACGGAAGCGGAAATGTATACGTTACAGGTTATTTTTGGATTAATACTACTTTTGGTTCAACCACGCTCACCGGTACAGGTCCCCATGATGTTTTCATTACCAAATACGATACCAATGGAAATATGCTTTGGGCGAAAAGCGCAGGAGGGTGGGATAGAGCTGCAGGCTATAGCATCGATTCAGACATTAACGGAAATGTATATGTAACGGGATATTATGAGAGTGCCTCAATTGTCTTTGGTCCAACCTTACTTACTAATACCGGCTTTGACGGTATTCCTGAAATTTTTATAGTGAAATATGATACCAATGGAAATGTGCTATGGGCTAAAAGCGCCGGAGGAGGAGGGGCATTAGATTATGAGAAAGGCCATAGTATAGGGGCAGACGGGAGTGGAAACGTATATATAACAGGTTATTTTGATGGACCTGTTGTTACTTTTGACTCAATAACATTACCCAATGCCATCAGCAATAGTATTTCTGATTTTTTTATAGTGAAATATGACATCAATGGAAATGTTTTATGGGCACAACGCGCCGGAGGAACCAATATGGATGAGGGGATGAGCATCACCGTGGACAGCAGTAGTGGAAATGTATATGCAACGGGTTATTTTCAGAGCTCCTCCATTACTTTTGGTGCTTATACACTCATCAATTCAGGAGGTTGGGATCTTTTTATAGTGAAATACGATGGAAATGGAAATGTTCTTTGGGCGAAAAGTGAGGGGGCGGCAAGTCAAGTGAATGGAAACAGCATTACTACAGACGGGACCGGGAATGTATATGTAACAGGGTATTTTTGGAGTTCTACCATTACCTTTGGTTCAACTACACTTATCAATTCAGGTATTAATGATATTTTCATTGCGAAATATGACTCAAGCGGAAATCATATCTGGGCTACAAGTGCAGGAGGAATAAAAAGGGATGAAGGATATGATATCGTAACTGATACGAATAGCAATGTGTATATTACAGGATCTTTCTTCTCCCCTAACATTTCATTTGGATCAACTTTACTTACCAAAGCAGCACCTACTAATTCAGTTCAATCAGATATTTTCATAGCAAAATTAAGCCAGGTGACTGGATTGGAAGAAAGTAGTTTCTCTGATGGTATAAACGTATTTCCTAACCCTTCGAATGAAACATTTACCATATCCGGTTTATCAATGAATGCCACGGTGTCCGTGTACAACCTTGTTGGTGAGATAATTTCATCATCCATAGCTTCTTCTTCGACTGAAACGTTTACACTCAATGCTTCGGATGGCGTTTACTTTATCCATGTAAAATCCGGTGCGCAGCAGGCAGTGAAGAAAATTGTGGTGAACCGTTGGTGATGTGCAGGTGAAATCCGCAATAGGGCAATGTTGTAGCATAAATGACCGGTCCTGAATTGAGGATTTCTATTTGAAAGAGTCAGATAGATAAGGATGTTTTTAACTATTTGTAAATCTTCCTTTACAGAAAGAATACGAGTATGCGTAACAAATTATTAGAGCCCTGTAGGGGCGGCATCTCTGTAAAAAAGGATATCCTCTTCTCCCACCAATGCCGGTACCCGACCTTAGGTCGGGTACCGGCGGTTGAAAGGAGAGGAGAGTTTGTCGGTTACAGAGATACCGCCCCTACAGGGCTTTTGTAGAAGTCCCAAAGCGGAAGTCAGGAAAGGGTCAGGTTACAGAGATACCGCCTTTATAGCGCTAGTGTAGAATTCCTAATGCGGAAGTAAGCAAATAGTCTGGTTAGCGCTGAGGGCGTTGTCCAGTATCCTCTTATAAATTTAAGATACATAAAAAGGAAACATATCCTTATTCAAAGTATTTAAATAATTAGGTCTTCCGTATACTGATCTTATATATCTTTATTTGTGATATAAAACTACAATTCATAGCTTTACTACGTTATTCTGAAGATTGAAGTTTAGATCGCCTTTGATTTGAATATCTCTTTTTGGTGACAAGAGTTAACGAAGAACAGTAAAAATCCATCCGGAGCAGATTTTCATTTCAAAATTTCAGTGTTCTTCACCTTCGACGTTTTTAAAACATAAATACCGATTGCGATCCCCATTGGAATGGTAATAATTCCTGTTTTATAAATAGCGATGAGCATCTGTACTACACTAAAACCCAACACCCCTGGAATGCTGTCCGGTTGACCGGTATAATCCGTACAATTTCCGGTGAGGCGATAACAAATAATTCTGCCGAAACCCATAAGTAAAAAAGTGAAATAGTGAATGACAGGGACACCAATAATTCCAATGCTGACCACATTTCCCATTTTAAAATCTGATTTTGTTTTAAATGTCCAATGCCATAGCAGGTAGTTTACAATAAATGCTGCTATCGGCGCCGGTATAAAAAAACAGATATGTTCTCCGGCAAATGAAAGAGTATAGCCATAGATCCCGAACATAAAAGCAAAGAGTGCTGAAAGCCATCCATACTTCAGCCTATCCTTTTGGGAAGAAAAATTTGAATAAATATTTCGAAGCAATTTTAGCATTTAATTTTATACAGAATTTCAAGGTACGGTAAATCTATGCAATGGGTAAAACTAAGTTTATATTGATCTTGTCTTTGGTGATTCATACGTACAGCACTAACTTAAACCTCCACTAATTATAAGTCCCGCAATAATCCCGATGAATATGGTTAGTGCAATTGCTGACATGGAATTGCTAATTAAAACTAGTGGTCTGCTTTCAGGTTTGTAGTGATAGAACCAAAATGTAAATGTAGAAAGCAGGCTATGCTTCAAATTACCTCTGTTAAATCCTGGAAAATAAACAACAATTGGAGAAAAGTTTGTTCCATTCTCTAAATTATAAATGCGGCTATTGACGAATACCCGTCCGAAAAATGTACCGAAGAAAATTACCATGATGGCGACAAGATTCTTTATATAGAAAGCTAAAAACTTCCTGTCCACCCGAATAACAGGTTTTCCATTTATATAATCAATCTCCTTAACCTTATACGTTTCTTTGCCAATCGAAACTTTTTCTGTCTCTTTGAGAAGTGTATTCTTCCTGTCAAAGTGTTTCCAGATTCCCACTTGATGGTTGTTGTGATAATTTCCTGACCAATAATTTCCCGAAGAATCGGTGATCACCCAAAGTCCTTGTCGTAAACATTGATCATCCGATTGGTTTATTATTCTATCGTTCACCTTTTCAAATGTCCGGCAGGCACCAAGGTAGAGGGTATCTCCATTTTCACGAATTTCCATTGTTTCCTTATATAGGAGCGTATCTCCTCCCTTTATCATAAACTTCTGCGCGAACACGAGTGGCGAAACTGAAAGAAAGAAAATCAAGAGAAGATTTTTCACACTTCTGCGTTTAATAACATATCCCAAAGTTAACCAAAAAACGGAAGCCGGTGCTTCGTACTTCAATGGAACGTATGCTAATCGCCCGCCCTACCTGCCAACCTGCCTTTACAATACCCATCCGGAATGAAACTTCTTTATGAATGCGGCATTGTACCGGTCGATTCCGTATTTTTTAATCTAACAAGTGTAAATTCCTTTTCTACAATGATGGGTGAATCACTTTCCTTAAAATAGATGGTAAGCTGCAGCTGCTTATTGTTGTTGATGATGTCTGCCAAATGTTGCTCTGAAAAAATGTATTCTCTCTCCTTACGAACCTCTTTTAATTTCAGAGTATCCGCCGTCTCTATAAAACTCACTTTCACATTGACGATTTTAATTCTTTTTTCTGACTTCTTTCCTTTTAAATAATCATAATAAAACCCCGGACCCCAACTTTCCGGAGTATAGGTGCCGACAACGAGCACATCTCCGTCTACTTGGCAACTCAAAGCATAGCCATCTTGCCTTATATACTCCTGACTCGTATCCAGGCGGTATTCGATGGTTGTATGCGTCTGACAACTAAATATAAATAGTATGAGAATGCCAACAACTAAACTTCTGTTTTTAAATAATTCAATCCCCGGTGTTTGCTTCATAAAATTGTAAGTATAACTTAATTGCTCCAATTTTTAATGTGTGAGAGTTGCTGTAGTTGTTCAACAGTCAGGCCTTTTAAGGTCAATACCGTTTTATAATAATTGAAATGAAGGGCGGTTAGATGAATTTTAAATTCTCCTTTTTCAATAGCTTCGGATACTTTCTCTATCTTATCAATATCTATAAGGCCCAAAAATTGTTGGATTTCTATCGGGTCCTTGCTGATGAGGGTTGGTTTAAAATCAATTTGTACAATAAAATTTTGTCTTCTTGCTAAAATCATAAAATTATCAAAGAGGTAGATATCCGCACTGTTGTTAATTGAAGGATACATCATTGATCCATTGGAAACATGATAGGTAAGGTGTATATCCTTCAAATCAACGTGTCTCAGGTGGGCTGTCTGCTTTAACAACCGATCTAAGATCGCGTCAGCATTCCTGCTATATGCCCTGATCACTAAATAGCCTATAAGCAACAGGACAATCAAAGGAATTATCAGAAAGAGAAACGAACTTAAAATCATAATTTCATCATTGTATATTTTTCATTCCAAATTCTTGCTTTCCGGTAGCGATATACTCCCGATTTGACATTTCAACTTATGCAATTCTAAATTTAACTCTATTTACTTTGCACGAAGTATATCATAGAGTAAATTCAGTTCATTAAGATCGTCGATATCGAGATCATTCTTTTCGATTATTATTTGTTCAATGTTTCCGGCAAAGTTTTGTTTGACTTTATCGGAAGCGCGCCACGTCAACAAGATATCCGCAAGTTCTTTATCGGCAAACGCACTGGAGAGTTTTGTAGGGTTGTATTCTTCAAAACCGTGAAAGTACAAGTCGCGAAAATGCAATGTGCCAACTACTGTTTTATCGTTTTCCCATATTGTAAGCAAATCCGCAATGTTAAAACCGGCTCTCCAAAACATTATTAAAATGGTGTCGATTTCATCCGAAAAAGAAGGTATCGGGTATATTGTAAGACAATGTTTAAAAAAGCTACTATTGAAGCGAAGGAGCAAATCCAGCTCTTCCTTTGACCATTCGTTCTTTTCAAAGGGTATAAGTCTGGAGAATGACAATTCAGTAGAGTGCGTAGGAAATTGAAAATGTCCGATCAAGTCCAAATATCGTGGCAGGAAATGCTTAATTTCTTCAATCCTTGTCTTTTCGGGTTTCGCGCCATCGTTATAGCAGGATAAAAGATCCCGGGGGATTTCTCTCACCGGCAATCCCGCCAATTTACCTTCCTCTTCAGGTGTCATACAGCAATCGGTACATATGTCAAGAGGTCTTGACGGATGGTATTTTGCAAAAAGTGAGTAGGATTGTTCTATGATTTCTGATAACACGATTGACATCTAAAATTATATTTTCATCCATACACCTTTGAAAATCTTTCTCGATGATCAGGACGTCAGTCTCGTAAAACTGAGGCTGATTTCTCTTCCTCCGGACCCATCGATTAATTACAAATATAATAATTTAAGATCAGCCTGTCGATTTTTAAGCCGGAATTCGCGCTTCAGTATTCACTTCGATGTACAGTCGGTTAGAAAGTACAATTCCATTTATCGCTTACTGATTTTATTCAAGGATATGGATTTTTGCAGGCTGCATTTAAATCGCGTGATGTCGGGATTTCTTTTTTGCGCGTGTTTCTGGCTGATGCCACTATTTACCCGCTTACGCCAAAGATTAAAACTGCTGCGCTTTAATTCTCTTCGCATCATGGCAATCACATCGCTCTCTGAAAAACCAAACTGCGCTTTTATTGCTTCAAAAGGAGTGCGGTCTTCCCATGCCATTTCAATGATTCTGTCAATTTCTCTTGCCTCCATTAGTATCCTTTTAGAATGAATTTCTTTTCCATTTAACTGTCACCGGTGAACCTTCAGCAATGATTACTGAATCCGGTGATTGAGTATTCAAAAATGAAAAGTCACTGCCATACATGGCGGTAAAATCGCAGTGAATAGAATAATCATGTACCTTATTCACCAGCCACCGCGGATGATTGACTTCATACTCTTGCGAAATCTGATCATTTACTTTAGTATAACCGAAATAATGTTCAAAGATGAATTCTTCCATACTCCCGGGTAACATCCCCTCCTTTTCAACGGCGGTATTTACGGATATATGATTCCATTCCTCGTTGGTCTTCCATAAATATTTTACACTTCTGGAAAGAGGAGTAACTTCAATTTGATTCTTTGTTGGAATGGCGATGTAATGTTCTTTATATAATTTATTGGCCAGCCATGCTACTAATTTATAAGGCACAGTTTCATTAATAAAAACCACACCGCGCTTAATGGTCTCTCCTTCCACTCTCTTCACATAAAAACGAAGATTGATTTCTTCAAAGGTTCCTAAAAAAGGGATCGGAATATTAAACAAGCTCGTTTTTTTAAACATAAATCCCACCAGACTCACATAGGCGTTGCCTTCATAAAAATCCAACTCCACACCTTTTGGGAGATAAGGGTTTAAAATATCCGGGTCGATGGCATAATTTGCCATAATCAGGTTTTCCCAACGGGCGGAAAGAAAATTATCGGTCATGATATTTCATCATCTTAAAAAAAAGCCTTTAAATTTTGACGGAAGACATTCCTCCATCTACATGTAAAACTTGTCCGGTCATCCAACCTGATTTTTCGGAAAGTAAAAATGTGGCCATATTGGCGATATCTTCAGGAGTACCAATTCTTTTTAGCGGATGGCGCAAGGCATTGGCTTCTCTCTTTTGTTCCGTATTTAGAAGGGAAGCTGCCAGAGGTGTATCGGTTAAAGAGGGTGCAATACAATTGACTCTGATCTTCGGAGCATATTCCGCGGCTAAAGCCCGGGTCAAGCCTTCGATAGCACCCTTAGACGCGCTGACCTGCGTATGAAAAGGCAAGCCGGTTTGGACAGCCACCGTAGAAAATAAAACAATGGAAGCGGTTGAAGATTTCTTCAGACGAGGTAAGGCCAATTGAAGAAGTTTGATGGCTCCGGTTACCTGGAGTTTATAGTCGGATTCAAAATCCGCAGGTTTCATTCTTTCGAACGGTCTGAGCGTAATACTCCCCGGACAATACACAAATCCCGCTAATTCCTCCGGCAAATCATCTACAGAAATGGTTTCCTCCAGTACATCCAATTGATGAAAACGCATATTTGGATGCACGAAATCCGGAGTGTTCTTATTAAAGATAGCCATCACTTGCTTTCCGGAATTGGCGAGTTGTAGTGCTATTTCCTTCCCAATTCCTCCGGAAGCTCCGATAATTAAGTAATGCTGCATGCTGAATTTTGTTATACAGAGTTACAACAATATATTCAGCAATTTGTTAAATATACCTGACAGCGAGATTTTTCCATTCCTTCCTGCATGATGTACCCTATTCGCTTTTGTAATTCGTCCCTCCACCTGATTTATTCTAAGAAGATTCCTTAATAGCAGGCTGCAATCACTAATCGCATCACATAAATCCGAGGCTATACAGTGGTGGAAGAGGAATTATCTTCGCCTTTCGTCTTTATCGCATACCAGTTGATTTTCCTTGATAAATACATAATGGTTGCCAATACGATAAATAAACCAATGCTACCCATTAACAAGGCATAGTCTTCCATCTGTATAATTGAAAATATAAACAGATAGAGAATAGACAGTATCCCACCAATCAGTGTCGTTAGTTTTTTATCGTTGAAAATGGTCTTCGCATAAAGTGTAATCATACTAATGATGGAAAGACTCGAGATCAGATAACTAAACTTAAACGCAATGTGTTCTGATAATGCAATTAACAAGGTATAGAAAACACATAGTGCGAGACCCACAATAATATACTGAATGGGATGAATTTTTACTCCATTCAAAATTTGTACAAAAAAGAAAATCAAAAAAGTGAGCGTAATGAACATAACTGCATATTTTGCTGAACGCATACTTTTCTGATACTCATCCACCGGTACGATCAGATTTACGCCAAAAGAAGATTCATTAATTCCCTGTACCGCGCCTTTAAAACTTTGCGGATAGGGTCGATTAAGATGAAGTATCTTCCAATTGGCAGAGAATCCGGAATGATCAATTACTCTGTTGTCAGGAAGAAAGGCCCCTATAAAACTCGGATTCTCCCATTTCGATTTTATATCCACTTTTGTCATCTTCCCCAATGGAATAAAATTAAGACTGGTACTCCCGTTAAAATTCAGATCCAGCGAAAATTTCATTTGAGTGTCTGAGGAATCTGAATGCTGAACAGGAAGACGAGAGCTGATACCGGTTGAAATGACGTCATTTGATTCAATGCCGGGATTGAAATAATACTGCTTATCATTCCAGTTCACCGAAATATTTTCCTGAATACTTCTTAAATCCGAAAGACCTAATGAGATGAAGGCATCTTCCCATATCACATCATTGTTGTCGATTTTCCATTCTTCAAAACCCGGAGGAGAGAATTTTCCATTCAATTTTATTTTTGAATTGTATACGATCACCTCATAAATCCCACGGTATCTCACTTCCGGTGAAATCTCCCCGCTTATATTCAGCTCTTCCGGCAAAAAGTGTGCGTACTCTCTGGATTCTACCAATTTAAATTTATCCGTCTTCTCTCCTTCATAGACCTTAGCATAGGTCTTATAGGGAACCGTAAGCAACAACCCTGTGATGGTTTGTTGTCCACCCCATTTAGAACTTACTTCCACCATGGCTTCCGATTGTCGGCCTTCCCGCTCCCGGATCAGACTTTCTACCATAGAAACCGGAATCAATAATAGTAGAATGAGTATTCCAATGGTGAACAATCTGATGGTGATGGATTGCTTGAGCCAGATATTTGCTCGTTCGAAAAATGAGGGGATGTTTGTCATTATGTGGTGGGGTTATTTAATTTGGTAAATTTTTAAGGTAGTAACAACTTCAAGTGGCAATGATGGGTACAGTAGCTTGAGAAGTTTACCAGGTGAATTTCTATCAGCCATTCCTTCTTCTCACGTAATCGAAACTTACAAACGGACATCGCATTGAACTAATTGTGCTTTCTGTTTCTTAAAATTTTGTTAAATCAACATGTTGCTGTATACATAAATACGAACGTGAGGTAGGTCCAAAATAACGAAAATAAAATATGCACCGTCGTTTCAAAGGATTTCCCTTTCCACAATGCAGAAGAGTATCCAAAAAACTGAGTGAGGAGTCGTAATCCCCAAAAAATGCCCAGACCAAGAGAAATCCTTTTCCCGAGATCGGTTTCAATAAGTGCAGTGGCAGAAGTCAGGCAAAGCAAACCCATCAGAAAAACAACCACAGCTATAAATAAAGTGTGAATCGTCATCATCTCCCTGTTAATCAAACTCAGCGATTTCAGTTCGTCCTTCCAGTTGAAGTACTTCGGGAATATGATATGAATCAAGGCCAATAGCATGAGCAATATTCCGATGATCTTATAGTGTATTTCCATTTTTGGTAAGTATAAATGTGGTGATAAATGGGGTGGACTTTATTTCACGAATTAATTTCAGGTTAGCCTGACTAAAAGTGCGCATCCAGCTTTTCCTGGAATGAAAATGAAAAAAACCAAGTGTATAAACGAAGAAATTATTCCAATCTCTCAGATGTTCCGTCACGAATATTTCTCCCGAGACGCTGGTCACCCGATGCAACTCATTAAAAAAATCTATCCGCTCTTGCTCAGCTCTGATTTCATGTGCAGAAAAGATCGTCAAAGTATAATCGAAGGAATTATCCGCAAAGGGAAGCCGGTCTGTATTAATTTGAATGGTATTCAGTGGAGATGGATAAGCTTTTCTTGCTCTCTGAAGGGATACTTCGGTATGTCTGGAAGGGTCATAAAAATCACATGCCGTGATGTTACAATTTGGAAATTTGCTTTTAATAATTTCTGTCGTCTCATCAAAGCCTGCATTGATGGTTAAGATGCGCTTGTTCCCCGGTGTTGGAAGCCATTGGAGTTGGTAGAGGTTCGATAGGTCGTAAATATAAAATGAAGTGAGCAATGAGATGATGATAGACAAGCCTGCCAGTATTGAAATCAATAATACAAAACCCTGAATTTGCTCCGGTAAATAATTCTTGAAAAAGAACACTGCAAGTAAAACCAATCCGGCCATCACATAAAAATGCCAATTAAAACGAATGATATTCAATACCCCTTGAAAGGGCTTCCGTTTCAGTTCCATTTTTCCAGTACACCTTTTTTCCAGTAGTAGGGGACATTCTCAATTTCAAACGCGTTGGCGAGTGCGATCTCCTTCAGATGTAGTGCCTCTAAAAATTCAAAGCGGTAATTGCTGACTTTAACCGGTTCCGGTTTCCAATTCTGCCGTACACCTTCTATGATCAATATGTTTTTATCCTCTGCATTGTAAGTAAAAGTAAAGGGCAATGGTCCGGCAAATCTTCGGGCTTCTTTCCAATCGGTGAAGGGCGAGTGATCAGGAAGATGGACTTCTCCTGTAGTTTGTTCTATCGCTATTTGAAAATTTGACTTTAGTGAGGAGATGATTCGCGAATTTCCTTCGGTACGCTGATGAATATCGGTAGTGGTATAATTGTAATGGGTAAATATATTTCCGAAGAACTCCATTTTCTTTTTGTTGGTTTCGGATTTAATGATGTATAATCCTCTTTTTGATTTTCCATCCTTGCCGGTGAAGCGTACAAAAATCCGATAGCCGATCAAAAAGAAATCGTTGCCCATAAATTTTGGAAATCCTGCCGGACGTAAATCCTTTGTCTGCACCATGGCTACTGCAATAAACCCCCATTTCTCATGAAAGGTATCCAATTCCAGGCATTCAGGTATCAGGTGTTGCAATTGTTCTTTAGGAACCGCAAATGTCAGCACGAGTGAACGCTCAAAAAATGCATCCACGGCGAAGGGGTGATTCTTTAAGCACTTCATTGTATGCGTTGTTGAATTAATTTCTTCATCAAAACAAATTCATTGTAATAGATCATTCCAATAAACAGTAAAGCGAAAACTAAATTGAACCGTCCCCATAACAGCAGGTCCGGAACCAAACTAAATTCTAAACCATTCATCGTCGCGACAATTAGTATTTGAACCATCGCATTCAATGTCGATTTGTACTTTGTCAAAATCCATATCGCCATTCCAATTTCTAAAACACCGATGAAGACCGTCAATGGTTTTGAATATTCCTCTCCTAAAATTCTTGCAACAATTTGCTCATGTCGAGGGACAAGATGAAGCACTTTACATAAAAGTCCATTCGCGAGCCAAACTGTCGCAATTAAAAGGGTGATGGCGCTATGTTTATGGCTTGCTGTCAATCTTGTTGAGTCACCTTTTCACTCCATACTTCAGGAACTGTAAATCAATTTCACTTTTAAACCGGTAGCGCACCCTACCCTACTATTCCCTCTCACCGGATGGAATTTTCAATGCATCACTTGTCTTATTTTTCCTGTTGAAGATAGTACCTCACAGTGAAGGACAGGTGATCTTTTTCCTGGCTTTTCGGAGCGGAAAATTCATTTACGATCAACCCGTGACTTTATTTGATGGTGCCGGGATCTTCTTTTTTATTCTCTGATTTTCCGGTAGTTTTTTCATCGTCAGGACCTTTTAAATAGGCAGGTAAGTTCAATCCCGCCATATTAAACAAGTCGTTGAGCGGTGGAACAGTTTTCATCATACCGGCAACAAAATTTGCAGTAGAAGAATTGCCATTCTCACTTTGACCGTTTCCTGAATCCCAAACGGTAATCTTATCAATTTTAATATTCTTCACTGCTTCCACTTGCGTCTTCACCAGTTCCGGTAATTTCTCAATCAGCAATAATTGGAAGGCTTTGTTTGGATCCCCTCCTGCAGCTGCAACTACTTCCTTATATCCTTCTGCTTGTTTCGTGAGGATTTCAAATAATCCTTTTGCCTCAGCCTCCATCTTTGCATAGATAGCATCTGCTTCCCCCTTTGCATTTTCTCTGATCGTTTCCGCAGCAGCCTGTGCTTCAATGATAGCTCGCTGTTTGGCTATCTCAGCAGGCACAACGATATTGGCAATCTGCGTGGAGCGTTCTCTCTCCGAACGGGCCAATTCTGCTTTTTGCTCTGCCAGATAGGATTCTTCCAAAGCTCTTGCCTGTTGCACTTTTTCGGATGCCAATGCAATTCTCAACGCTTCCGCTTCCTTCTCTCTTCGATTGGCTTCTGATTGTGCAATGGCGATTCTTGCTTCATTTTCTCCTTTGATGGCGATGGCATTGGCTTCAGATGTTTTCACCCGTGTATCCCGCTGTGCTTCGGCTTTACCAATGGTTTCATCTTTTACCGCAGTAGCAATGCTGATCTCCTTGTCTTTTTGAGTAATGGCAATTTTTACATCTCTGTCTCTATGCGTTTCAGCAATCTGTGTATCCTTTTCCCGATCGGCCAATGCCTTTCCGGTTTCCCCGATTTTCTCTTGTTCCGCCACACTTATCTTGGCTTCATTGATCGCCTTTGCCGCGGCTTCTTTACCCAACGCTTCAATATACCCCGACTCATCCTTAATATCTGTGACATTCACGTTGATCAATTTCAAACCGATCTTCTTCAGCTCACTGTCGACATTTTTCGAAATGTTATCCAGAAATTTATCACGGTCCGAATTGATTTCTTCAATGGTCATGGTAGCAATAACCAAACGCAACTGACCAAATAAAATATCCTTTGCCAGCTCCTGAATTTGCTCTGACGATAAACCCAGCAACCTTTCGGCAGCAGTATTCATACTGTCCGGCTCTGTAGAAATTGCAATAGTAAATCGACAGGGGACATCCACCCGTATATTCTGACGACTCAATGCATTGGTCAAATTGGCTTCAATCGATAAGGGTTTTAAATCGAGGAATGCAAAATCCTGAATCACGGGCCAGATAAAAGCACCGCCGCCGTGGACACATCGTGCGGAGGTACCACCTGTTCGTCCATAGATGACTAATATTTTATCGGAAGGACAACGTTTATACCTGGAAATTAATGCTGATATGGTAACGAAAACAACTACTACTGCAACGACAATAATGAATATGGGGGTCATACTTTTTTAATTAGATTGTTTCTACGATGAGGATATTGTTATTTTCGATTTTTACAACTTTTACTATTGAACCCGATTGTATTCTATCTTTTTCAGTCATAGCATCCAATTCATGAAATGCCCCTTTAACGCTTACCATTATTTTTCCTTTACCCTTTTTGTTTTCAGGAATGGTCAAATAAACTTCGGCTGTTTTATTTAATGTGTTTGCGATTTTAAAAGAATTATCTTCCGCTAACTTTTGTACTTGTCGAATGATGATAAAAAACAAAAAGACAAATAAAGCTCCCACAAAAAATGCAATAATGATGAGTACCGGTTTGTTAGGAATGGCAGTATAAAGCGAAATGCCTGTCCAACTAAACCCCAGAAGAAAATTTATCAGGTTCCTCAAGGAAAAGAGTTGGAAGGGCGCATCGCCTCCACTCAGGTCCCCATCAAAATCGGCACTCAATCCATCGGAAGAGTCTGTCCCCATAAAGGTCATAACTGTTTGAATGACAAAAATTAAACTGGCCGGAATTGCTACAAACCAAAAGGATTTGAGCAAGGGTTCTAAGTTTTCGAATATTTCCATAGTTGTCAAATCTACATGATTTTTTAAATATTTCTATACCTTCTTTCTACCGAACAACCGGCTCAGGTTCTCCTAATGGGCTATGGGCCACAACAGTCTCTATTCAATCGGTTTTCTGTACTTGACAAATATACCGATTCATCAATGATGTCCAAATCTTCAGCAGCCATCCGTGTAGGAGAGGGGTCAGTTGCAACTACTTTCATTCGCTTTTGAACCGCTTCAATTTCCACTTCAAATTCCGAAACATCGTGAAATATACTTACCGGAACTCTTGAGGGAGCGCTCTTGCAGGCAGTATTCATAAAATACTTGCTACACTAAAAAATGGAGGCTCCTTTTCCTGTTTTTAAAAAAAACGAAGCCACCAGGATGCTATTAACATCTTAGTGGCTTCGGATTTTCAGGTAGTACTTTGGAATATATTTATTTCCTTCAATATCTCAAAATAGTCGATTTTGAATCAATGCTCTGTATTGAACAAATTAATTAAAATGAAGAGCCACCCCCGAAAGAGTGGCTCTCGGGATTAGCAGTTACAGCTTTCTTTACAATTACATGCGGTTCCGCAATTGCAATTTTCGCATCTGGTTGATGCACCACATGTTGATGTTGATGTGCAATGACATGGACTACATGTACAGTTTGGATTAGAGCAAGAATTGTTGCTGTTTTGAGCGCTTTGGCTCATTGCGATTTTTGTTTTCATTTTGTTTATCTGTTAATTGAAATTGATACTACAAAAGTAGAGCCGACACCGATCATTGGTGTTACACTACTTTGGGTAAGAATTATAAAATTTTGGGTTTAAATCTTATCCAACGCTTTACGTTTTAAAGCACCTACCTTTTTGAAATATGAAGGTGTAAGACCTGTTACCTTTTTAAACTGACTGGAAAGATGCGCTGTACTGCTATAATTCAGTTCAAAAGCAATTTCAGATAATGTCAATGTACCGTAGATCAGCAATTCCTTTGCTTTTTCAATCCGCTGCTCGATGTACAGGTTCTCTATTGTACGTCCTTCTACTGATGAGAACAAACTGCTGAGGTGGGTGTATTCATAATTCAGATGATTAGAAAGGTAATTCGAAAGGTTTATTTTTTTTTCTTCGCTACTCTCTTCGTTTCTGGCCTTCCGGATAACATACTGTTTAATTTTTTCGATCAACCCGCTCATATGGTTATCGATCAATTCAAACCCGATATTTTCAAGAGCTTTGGAAAGGATCTCCTTTTGCCGGGTATCCGGTTTATTTACTAAATGAATTTCTCCAAAAATTACCTTTAGAAAAGGGATATGATTTCTTGTTAAAATATCTTCAACTGCCAGAACACAACGATGGCAGACCATGTTTTTAACAAGAAGAAGATGAGGCGTCATAAAAGGGGGCGATCTGTTTAGTAAGCAAAGATAGAGACGAATTGAATGTAACTAACAATTAAAAATTGTATTCCCTCTGGTTCAATACAACCTGCCCGTTTTAACCGGATCTTTCAGGTCTACCCAAAAAATATGAATGGGTTCACCCTCCTCCTTTTGTCCATTGTTATTACTGTCTAGTTGAGCGAACAAATACATGTAGTCGTTAGCAGCATCGTATTCGGACTTGAATACCGAATAATTTTCATTCACCAATGCCATTTGTCTTTCGCCATTGATATTAAAGAGATAAATGCGACGAAGATCCCTTGTGTTGATAAAACCGTCTTTATTGGTGTCATCATTGTAGACAGTAACAATAAAAAAGGATCTATGTACAGGGATATGGTTCAGGGTATCATTGGAAAATGTCGGATAATATAACGTCTTGATCAAGACCGGTTTTTCAAAAAAATTCTTTTGCTTGTTTTCGATGATAGTGTAGTGGGAGATGTTTACCATATTATACCCATAAACAGCTTCCAGTCCGGGAATGATATTATAATTCCAATTGTTCCCTGAAACCACATCAGCTTCTTCGTATCCATTATGAAAATTGTTTCCACCAATGAATGTAGAATTATCCCTTTTGTTCAGATTTACTTTGTAGATTGTGGTCAGCCGTATATGAGGTATGCCTGTCAACAATACATTGCTGGGCTTAGTTTCTATCTTTAAAGAATCGCGATTCAAGCCAAGTGTATCCGGACTGTCTGTATCGTCTGTAATTTTGCTCACCTGAAATCCTTTTTCATCAAGGTTTCCGTTTGAACAGCCTGCAAGGAGGTACACGAGTGTGAGGGTGATAAGGGAGGGGAGATATTTCATGTTTTTACAAATGTAGTGTATCAGATTCATTTATCGGGGCGGGGATAAATGGGGGCGGCGATAAATGGGGCGGGGATAAATCGGGCGGGGATAAATCGGGCGGCGATAAATGGGGGGGAGATAAAGGGGGCGGGGATAAATGGGGGGGGGATAAATGGGGTGGGGATAAATCGGGTGGGGATAAATCGGGTGGGGATAAATCGGGCGCGATAAATGGGGCGGCGATATATGGGGCGGCGATATATGGGGCGGGATATATGGGGCGGGGATAAATCGGGCGGCGATAAATGGGGCGGCGATAAATGGGGCGGCGATAAATCGGGTGGGGATAAATCGGGTGGGGATAAATCGGGTGGGGATAAATCGGTGGGGATAAATCGGGCGCGATAAATGGGGCGGCGATAGAGGGGGCGGCGATATATGGGGCGGGATATATGGGGCGGGGATAAATCGGGCGGCGATAAATCGGGCGGCGATAAATCGGGCGGCGATAAATGGGGCGGCGATAAATGGGGGCGGCGATAAATCGGGCGGCGATAAATCGGGCGGCGATAAATCGGGCGGCGATAAATCGGGCGGCGATAAATGGGGGCGGCGATAAATGGGGCGGCGATAAAAAGGGCGACCACAAGGGTCGCCCGTACGGGGATTTGGTAGGGGCGGCCCTTGTGGTCGCCCCTTTTGCAGAAAGAGGGATATGCATAGAGAGAATTTTGCAGCCATATCCGGCGATAAATGGGGGTGCCCGGTGCAGAAAAAATCGTGGGGTGCCAACAAAAAGGGCGACCACATGGGTCGCCCGTACGGGGAATGCTAATGCATCAATAAAATTTATCTCCCTTCCAATTTTTGGGATTGTTGAGGATGTATCTGGATATCCGATGAAAGGATCGTTCATTACGAATGATATGGTCAAAAAAATCGCGTTGCCATAATTTGCCATTGAAGGTGGGCCATCCGCATTTTTTTACACCTTGAATATATTCCACTGTTGAAATAGATTTAAAGGCGCCTAAAATGTCTCCGAGAGCCGCGGCCTTATCAGGGGCTACCACAAGGGTTGCCCGTACGGCGGGGGCAGAGCCCAGGATTTCCAGGATGGCGTGGAAATGGTTGGGCATGATGATGTATTCGTGCAAGAGCACATGGGGAAAGCGCTCCGGGATTTTTAGCCATACATCATCCACCATTTTTCCGGCATCATTCAATAGCATTTCGCCATCCACAATCTCGCCGAATAAACATTCTCTGTCCTGCTGGCAGATGGTAATGAAATATAATCCCTCTTGCGAATAATCATATCCTTTCAGCCGGATGCTTCTACGATGATGGAGGTGTGGAATGTAGGGCATAGTACTTTACTTGTGGTGATATGCAATGCGGGTGAATCCCTTCACCAGGATATGTCCCAGGCTATAATCTTCGCTGCGGAATTTCGGTTCACGTTCACGGTTACTAAATGTGGTTTTGGAAAACGTTGGTGAGTTTATGAATTGACACGGTGAGTTGATTTTACTGCTATGAATACAAAAAAATGTAATTCCTACTCCCGCGATTGGCTGATCTCTTTTACATCTTACTTCTTAACAAAAAATATTCTCGTTATAAATATCCCTTTACTATCGTCTTTTCCTGCGTCGGATTCAACACCACTTGTGATAAATGCAACGGACCAACCCTCTTTCACTACTTCGTTTATTTTTGCTGCAATTACCGCGTCGTTGGATGCCACATTACCAAAATTTATTCCCATCATGCTGTAGAAGTTTAACAATTTTGTTTCCTTCAGGTTCAATCCTCCTTCCTTCACATCTTCTCTGTCCACCTCATCTTGTTTCGATTTTTTTCCTTCGCGAACGGTAGTAAGAGCATTCACATCCATGGTGCCCTGTGCATCCACAATTCTTGAACGTCCTAAACCCATTGGCACAATTGACTCCACTATCGTTACCACTTTGTACTCCTGTGCTGAAACAGTCAAGGTAGCCATTAAGCTCATTACAATGAATAGTCCTTTCATTTTTTTCATATGGTCGTTGTATTAATTTTTTCTACTCCTATGGCTGTTGAGTATATGCCCCGTTTGTTGGAGTGGGTTCTGGTCTCCACTTTAGTAATTTTATATTCTTTGCAGGGATGGTATTTTATACCTGCTCGTAACAAGTGCCACCGTGTGATAGTACAATTAGTCGTCATTCAAAAATAATTAAATTCATCCGGCATGTTTATCCGGCAATGTACTTTGTTACAAATTTTTTGTCAATCAAATGTTAGCAACGCTTTTTATTTCAATGCAGGCTAACAAAAATCATAGCATTTTTTCAAAGCATATACTACGCTCTACCTTCTCATATTGACCATAATTAGGTATGATATGATACCCACACTTTTTATACAATCCGATGGCTTCCTGCATTTTATCGCCTGTCTCTAAAATACATTTTTCAAAACCCAATTCTCTTGCCCAATTTTCCAACTCCGTTAAAACGGCTACAGCGATTCCTTTGCCACGCATTTCTACCGGCACAAACATTCTTTTTATTTCCATGGTGGAAGGACTGTACTTTTTCATGGCACCACATCCCGCCGCTTCATTGTTGCTTACAGCAATTACAACATTATTGATTAAATCGATTTTATTAAATTGTACAAAGAAATCATTCATGGTTCCATTTTTTATCGCCAGATCTTTGTCGAGTGCTATAACCAGCCGTTGGAAATCTTTGTTTTCGGAATTCGTTCGTGTTAATGTTATCATTGTTGGTACTTCGTTTTTCAAGATTGCCTGTAAAATCTTATACAAAGGAAGTTAAAACCACCTGAATGATAATTGATTCTTGAATGCAACATGGAAAGTTTCTGAAGCTTCCTGCCGGGTAACAGGAACTATACCAGCGTCCAGGAAGGAAAGCGAACTCTTTAATCCATCTTCAGCACCCTTCCTGTAAACGTCGAAGCACCATTTTCAAGATGAATCGTGTAGACCCCAGCATTGAACAGACTGCAATCTATGGCAAGTTGACTGCTGTAGTTATCCTTCTGATAAACGGTACTCCCCAATACATCTCTAATGGTTAAGTGATGATTGCCCGGCGAGGGAATGGTGATGTACATAGCATTGCTACACGGGTTAGGATAAACACGGATGGCATTTATCGCCGGATTACTTTCAAGTGCCGTGGAATAATCGAGCGAGATATCGTCAATGTAGAGCATGGTGCCTGAGGTGGGGTTAGCATTAACGCTGCTCATAAATCCAATGCTTAAAGTATCCGGTAGGACTCCGGAAGTATAGTTGACAGGTATTTCTGCGAGGGTATAGTTAGGAGTGTTGGCAGAAAGATAGAATATTCCTGAGCCAATGGAAGTGTGCAAACCAGTCCATTTAGATAAAAATATACCGCAAAGGGCTGTATCATTCCCCGGGTTGATGTACTTATACCAAAACTTCAATTTTGTGGGACGTTGTGCAAATGGCCACCCGTAAAAATAATTAACAGGACCCGCCGAAAACGAACCATAGCTCATCGTGCCGGAGAAGTTGGTAGAAGTCGGCCCGGCCTGAGTTTGAAGCAATGCCGCATATTGACCCGAATGCGCATCCGTAGTTTTGCTGGTGGTAGCAGTTCCAACAAAAATGTTCTGATCAAACGTATAAAAAGAATCCGGCACCTCGAAATTGGTAAATGTCTGCCACGACTCTAAACCGCCATTGTTGATCTGCTGGGCGGTGGCGGGGAGATGGAAGGCGAGGAGGAGGAGGGAGAGGGAGAGGGAGAGGGAGAGGGAGAATAGGATTTTCATTGGTAGAGGAGGTTGAAGTAATTTGCAAGATAGGATTATTTTGATTCATGAGACTTTGGAAAAGTGCCAGAAAACATAAGTGGCTATTTTAGTATTTATATTCTCTGTATTCCTGTTTTGTAAATATATTAATTCCTTTTCATTATTCATTTTAAATGACTGAGGGTCGCCCATACGGGGATATAGGAAAGAATCTACGCCACCATCCCCATCACAAACACTTCTACAAATTCTTTCATCTTAGCGATAATCCGCTCGCCGATTTCCCGTGCCTGCAAAATACTTGGTCTGTTGCCTAAGCACTTTAATACTTCATCCCGCAATGGAGTTTGGCCACTGAAGATGTAGGTTTCGATGAGGGCATTAAATTGTTCTTTGTCCAGGCTTTCTTCTTCGCAGAGTTTGGCGAGGGCTAATACTTTTTGTTCCTGCCAGTATTTTTCGAATTCATCCTGGATGTTGTCGGCATCGTCAATCTTTGGGAGATTTTCTTCAATGAATTTTTCAATCAGCTCGCGTTTGCTTCTCAGTTGCACTTCGCCACCTAATAATTTCAGGATTTCATTTTTTTGCTTCTGGGCATCGCTGGTTTTGGTTTGCTTCAGCTTGGCCAGCAGTTTGATGATGTATGCGACATTGACCAGGTCGCGGTGAATGAGTTCCAGTTCAAAATCGATATCGTCTAAAATGGAGGTCTTTTGTTTGGCGTTGTCTTGCTTTACCTTTTCGTATAAGTCGAGGTACTTGGTTTTGTAGTTTTCAAAGGTTTGTTCATCAATGCCCAGGCTTTCCCAAGTGAAATCGGTGTAGGAGGCCAATACGTTCTTCACCCGCAATAATGCGCGGAAGGCCTGCACAAATGCCAACTCTTCTTCCTCGGTCACCAACTCCGCCACGCTTTGCCAGGTGGGCGCTATCGTTAAGAGATTTTTTAAGGCTTCATTAAACTTTTCCGCTATAGATGCATACGGAGGCAGAATGATTTCTTCAATCGCTTCCTTGTTCGAGAAAAGTGTGATGGCTGTATCGGTGGCTGCTTTCAGATTGCGGAAGCATAAAATATTGCCCTGCGATTTCTGTTCGCCTAGTGTTCGGTTGGTTCTGGAATAGGCCTGAATTAATCCATGGTATTTTAAGTTCTTATCTACGTAAAGTGTATTGACCTTCTTCGCGTCAAAACCGGTGAGGAGCATGTTTACCACCAACACTAAATCCAGACGATCTTTTTCATCGTTGAAACTTTCCTTCTCGCGTTCTTTTAACCGTTTGCTGATGTCTTTAAAGTAATTCTCAAAAGCCTGACTGTCCTTAGTAGAAAAGGCAGTGCCGTATTGTTTGTTATAGTCGTCAATGAACTCTTCTAACTTATCACGGGTATGGCTTGCTTTGTAAACCGGATCGGAGTGGGCAGCCATCGACCATTCTTCATCGGGTAAATAATCCTGTGCCGCATCGTCTTCTTCGTTGGTGCCAAAGGTGAAGATGGTGGCGATACGTAAGTCGTGTTCTCCAGCCAGCTTTTTTCGTCTGAAGATCTCGTAGTATTTGATTAAGGTATCAATGCCGGTGGTGGCAAAGAGGGCGGAGTATTCTTTGTTAAATGTTTTCTTGTCCGTGGTAGGCAATGATGTAATCGGCAATTTTCTCTAAGCGTTTGGTGTCGTTCAATACTTCGGCTTTGTCAATATCCTCGACATCGATATCTATAAACGTATTTCCTTTTTGTCTGTACTTGCCGACGTACTCGATACCAAAGCGCAATACGTTCTGATCGCGGATGGCATCGGTGATGACGTATTTATGCAAGCAGTTACCGAATAAATCCCTGGTGGTGCGCTTTCCGAATTCGTTTTTGTTGGCGTTGTCGGCGAAGATGGGTGTGCCCGTGAAGCCGAACAACTGACTCTTGTGACAATAGTTGGTGAGCCGTTCGCGGGTCTCTCCAAACTGGCTGCGGTGACATTCATCAAAAATGAAAACAATTTTCTTGTCCTTTAAATGCTCCAGTTTGTTTTCATAATGCGCTTTGGTGATGGCGTTGTTCAGTTTTTGAATGGTGGTGAGCACCAGTTTGGTATCGTCGGTGAGTTGTTTGACCAGGGACCGGGTATCATCGGTAACATCAACGCTTCCTTTTTTAAAGCTGTTAAACTCCTGCATGGTTTGGTAATCCAGATCTTTGCGATCGACCACAAATACTACTTTGTGGACCTGGGGCAAATCCATGATGATCTGGCTGGCCTTAAAAGAGGTTAATGTTTTTCCCGAACCGGTGGTATGCCAGATGTAACCGTTCTCATTACCGGTGCTGACTTGCCTGATGATGGCCTCGGTGGCAAAGTATTGATACGGGCGCAGCACCATCATGCTTTTAAAAGTTTCATTCATGACCACATAATGTGCAATGAATTTACCCAGATGATCCGTATTCAGAAATGCAGCGGCAAATGCACTTAGCTCAGTGGTGTTGCGATTGTTTTCATCCGCCCAGAAGAACGTTTGTTTTACAGATTGCAGGCGATTGTTGGCAAGGTACTTTGTATTCACGCCATTGCTGATGACAAACAATTGCACATACTGAAACAAGCCGTGATTGCTCCAGAAGGAATGACGTTGATACCGATTAATCTGATTGAACGCTTCTTTAATTTCAATACCCGAACGTTTCAATTCAATTTGTACTAAGGGCAAACCGTTCACCAATAGCGTTACATCATAGCGGTTCAGAAACGAACCCTGCTGCTGCACCTGATTGGTGACCTGATATAAATTGGTAGACCAATCTTCATTGTTGAAGAAGCGTACATAAAATGAAGTTGAGTCTTCTTTTGCCAAGTGAAAACGATCTCGGAGTGTTTTCGCTTTTTCAAAGACATTGCCTTTGGCCAGGTGATTGAGGATGGCATCAAATTCTTTGGCAGTGAATTTAGTTTTATTGAAGGCCTCTAATTGTGTTTTAAGATTAGAAACAAAAGCATCGCCATCATGAATCTGAACAGAATCATAGCCGAGGCTGATCAATTGCCTGATGAGATTGCTTTCTAATATCGCTTCGCTTTGATGGCTCATCTATTCAGTTGTAAAAATTTCTTTAAATGCTTTTTCTATTTTAAGTACTTCCTTTTCGGTTAACCTATTAAACTCTTTTTCTTTGCCCCTTTTCGAAAAAACACCTTTATGCTGCTGTAAAAAACGAACCAATGTGGCGATCAATTTATCCGGCATTTCAAATTGGTTATCCATGTACTTTTTAAATGCATCGTATTGGATCAAATAATTTACCTCTTCCGGAATAACTCTTTTAATGGTGTCTTCCGTACAATCGTATAAAAACTCAGCCTGTTTGGTGGCATCATAGTATCTGTACAGATCAATCGTTTCATTTAATACTTCTACATTATGATCGGGGGTTTCTTTCCATTTTATATGATCAAGCAGCGGGTGAGAATACGATTCCAATACTCTTCTGTAATCATCTATTTTATCAAGTATAGAAGCGGAGACAGGAAAAATAACACCTTGTTGCGTAAATTTTTTGGTTGCAAGCACGTGATGGATAATGTAGCGATGCAACCGGCCATTACCATCTTCAAAAGGATGGATAAAAACAAAGCCGAATGCAATCAAGGCTGCTGCCAATACGGCATCAAAATCATCTTCTGATTCTAATAATTCGTTCGTTTTTAATAAACCGGTGATGAGTTGATCAATATCCTGCCATCTGGCTGAAACATGCTCCGGAATGGGTTCGCCTGTTGTTCTGTCGTGCTCCCCTACAAAGCCTCCCTTTTTTCGGAAGCCCATTTCCATAAAGCGTCCGTTTTCAATAACTATTTGTTGCAGGCGGTTCAGCTCTTCGGTGCTTAAGGGTTTGCCTCCTGCCTGTCCAATGGCTTTTCCCCAGCGGGCAGCTCTTGCGTTTGGCGGGTTCTCCCCTTCAATGGTAAAGGATGCTTTTGAATCTTTTAATAGTAAAAATGAGGAAGCTCTTTGCAACACATCCTTATGCACCTTTTTTAAATAATTGTTTTGTTGTTCGGATAAATTACCTGCTATACGTTCATTTAATTTCTCGGTTTTAAAAATCAGGGGACAAAAATCTACCGTGCCCGGTAAATTATTGATGATGCGATGACGAGGAGATTCAATTCCGCTGATAGTAAATTGAATTTTTTCGTCAAGCAGGGGTACATATGTTTTCTTTTTTAAATCTACATTTGAATCAATTTCAGCATTCATTAACCACTCATATAAAAACCAAATTTTGCGGCTATACATCCCCGATGGTTCAATTTGTAAAAGTGCTTTAATTTCTTTTTTAGAAAGCTTTTTAAATAAGGCTTTAAAAACCAACAGATTTATTCCCTCGTACTTAAGTGCAAAAACTAACTGCTTATATAAGCTTTCTTCAGGCTGATAAGCCGGAGAAAAAACGCGCCAACCGTTTATATTGTATTTATTAATTTTCTCCTGAATTAAAGCTAAGGTATCGGGTATGGGTACCGGTAAACGCATGCTTTCTATTATCGCTCCATAGCCAACTATTTTACCTTTTTCAGGTACTGTTCGGCCATGGAAGCTGGTAACTTGAATAGAAAACGTGGTTTTCGCCATTGCTTCTCAATCGGATTGATGCTCAAATATAACAAAAAAACAGGCGCATTTCTAAAATAATAGGCGCATTTCAGGCATTTTAAAAATAAATAGGCGCAAAGGTCTGGGTAAAATCTATCTGCCGAATAGTGAAAAACAGGTATTTTACGTGAAATACAGGTATTTTTTATCCTATGCGGTGAAAAACAGGTATTTTATTAATGGTTAATTGTTAGTTGTTAATTGTTAATTCCATTCACTTTGGTTGTATTATAGATTGCGTGAGGATAATTGTTAATGGTTAATTGTTAATTCAGCTTAATTATCCATTAACAACTAACCATTAACAACTAACCATTAATTGGTTTGCTTTGGTTGATTTGATTATAGAGGTAATTAATTTAATCACTTCCACTGCATCGATATTTATATTTTCGAATTCAATTTCAGATAAATAATTTGTTTCTTTTAGTAATTCAAGCCAATAAATAGTTTCATTAATTTCTTTTTGTGCTATTGCCATTTTATGAACGAAATCACTTTTTGATTCAGCATGCTCTGCTTCACGAACCAACGCACCAACACTTGTCCCACTACGCAATAATTGTTTAGACAATACATACTCCTTTTTTCCTCTGCCAAATACTTATACAGCTTCACCACACGCACCGCGAAAGCAAAACTCTTGTTCTTAATTACATTGTCCTTTTTTCAAGTTCCTATTTTATAATAATTCCTTTAAACTGAACTCTCACATAAACAATACACCCCACCATTAACACCTACCCATTAACAACTAACCATTAACAACAACTAACTTCAAACGAACATCTGCTGCAACAGCCCTTTTTTAAACGTTTGCGTTTGCGCAATTTGATTGGCCACGCTTTCTATTTTGGTATCGATGCCGGAGAGGAAGTTGGCGATTTTTTGTTGTTCTTCAATAGATGGAATCGTGAATTTTATAGTTTTGATATTCCCCTTTGTTAATATTGAACATGGTGCCACCTTGAGCAAACTGCCTTTAATCCTTTCGACATCATACATAAAAGCATAAAAAGATAGACCTATTATCAACTTTTGTTTTGATTAGCTTCCAAATATGATAATTAAATCACTTCTCATTCTACCCAGAATCTCGGCCCAAATTAATAACCATGCATAAATCAAATCACCCTTTTCAATATATTTCTCTTCCTCTAATTCTAGATCAGATAAATACCATTCATTGTTAATAATAAGGTTGCCAACACGTAATCCCGATACATATCCTTCTTTCAACAACTCTTCCTGTTTATGCCTTACCATTTATAAATGTACTTACCTCCCAAGTTTCTCCTCCCACTTCGGATACGCCTTTCCATTCTCATGCTTGAACCTCAACTTCCCCGAACTCTGCCCTGAGCCTGCCGAAGGGAACAACTGCTGCATCACCCCTTTTTTGTATTGCTCCAGCAATTCTTTTTTGCGCGTGAGCCGCTGTATCTTTTCATCGATGGCCGATAAGAAGGAGGCGATTTTCTGTTGTTCGGGAGGGTGGGGATGAAAGATTCTTTGGTACCACATTCCAATCTGCTCTCCGGCTTCTTGACCCAGTAGATTTGCTATATCAATAAAAAATTCGTTTGAACAATACAAAGAAAATCATTTTTATTCCTTCTCCTTTTAACACCCAAATTTCTGAAGAACACACTCCATCGAATGGTGCTAGTAGAAATTTTCTAAGATATGGTCTAAGTTTACCAAATAGAACATCACCCTTTTCAAATTTATTTTTGATGCTTGCTGAACTAATACTATTTAAATTGCAAAGCAGGCTTGTGTTTGAAAGATGTTCTAACTTCTTAAATACATGATCTAATCATATCTTTTCGGGATTATATTTTGACGACTTATTATTAATTACATCTCCAAGCTTTTGTGTTTTCCATTCTCCATCAAACTCTTTAAACCTCAATTTAGGAGCAAGTCCTTTTTCCTTTTCGGTATTTGTTATGGCATTGCTCATATTTCGCATAAGGATGAAACGGTTTAATTATAGCGAATTCGCCATAATTAAAATCCGGATTATAAATACTCCCAAAATCCCGGGAGTTCAATTGTATTTCTATTGCGCATCTGGTTTTGTTTTGGGCATGGCTTTAATTTTTCTTCCAAAGCTTTGAGTTCTTCGAGGTCGGTAGCATCGGCCTGTTCGGCTTCAAATCGTTTTCGTTCGACATCAAATTTATTGTATTGCGCGTCCACCCATTCTTCCATTTGGGCATGGCTCACGCTACCGGCACCGGCAAGCAATGGCTTATCGCTGATGGCAATGATTTTATCTACATTCTCGCGCCAAAAGTGCATTACAAAATCTTGCCTGTTTTTAGCCCGGAGTTCGGCTGTTTCCAGAAATATGGTAACCAATCTATTCAGGCTGTCCAGTTCATCTTCGTTTAGATAATTTTTTGCGATGTATATATCCTGCTTGCGCACAACAGTTCCCTTCCAATTAGTGAGCGCCATGTTGGGAGCACCGGCATTGGCACGGCTCATCACCAATTCGGCTGCTGTCTTACCCGTTATGGCAAATAACAATTTATTTTGTGTTTCGGCATAGAACATTTGGGTGGCCTTGTCGGTTGCATCGTAGTCGCTACTCAGGGAAAACAAATCGCGCACTTTTTGGTAGAACCGCTTTTCAGATGCGCGTATATCACGAATGCGGGCAAGGAGTTCATCAAAATAGTCAGGGCGGCCATCGGGGTTTTTCAGGCGTTCATCATCCATCATAAAACCCTTCACCATAAACTCTTTCAGGTTTTGGTTAGCCCACTGGCGGAACTGCGTGCCTCGTTTGCTGCGCACGCGGAAGCCTATGGCGAGGGTCATGTCAAGACTGTAAAATGTTACATCATACTTTTTCCCGTCAGCGGCAGTTGTTAAGTAATTCTTAATAACTGAATCTGATCCCAACTCATTCTCTTTTAGAATGTTAGTAATGTGCATGCTAATGTTGGGTACAGAGGTGTCAAAAAGTTCCGCCAGTTGGTTTTGGTTCAGCCATACCTTGCCCTCCTTGGCCATTAAGGATACAGAGGCTTTGCCATCCGGAGCGTTGTAGATGATGATATTGTTTTCTGCACTCATTGTTTGAAGGCCATCTTTTCACTATTCAAATTAAATCTTCCGTTAACTCCCATTTTCCAAACCGTGACAAATGATAACGGTTACAATTTTAATGAATCTCCTTCAATTAAAACGGAGTATCTATCCCCAACTCCTTACAGTACTTTGCAATTTCTTTGTCGGTGGCTTCGAGAGCCTCAGCCACCGCGCGGAGTTCATTACTTACGTTTTTTAAGTTCACCGCTTCTTCTTCTTCAAAGGTATCCACATAGCGGGGGATGTTCAGGTTGTAGTCATTCCCGGCAATTTCATCTAAAGGAGCTACGTAACTGTATTTGTCTTCGGCAGTGCGGGCTTTGTAGGTGCTGATGATTTTGTTAATGTCATCGGGCCGCAATACGTTTTGGGTTTTTACTTTTTCAAAATTCCGGCTGGCATCAATGAACAATACACTTCGACTTCGCTCAGCGTCCTTGTGTCGGTCTTTCTTCAACACTAAAATGCAAGTAGGTATGCTCGTGCCGTAGAAGATGTTGGCGGGTAAACCGATCACCGCATCCAATTGGTTTTTATCTTTTATCAAATACTCGCGGATATGTCCTTCTGCTCCGCCCCGGAACAATACACCGTGGGGCAATACGCAGGCCATGGTGCCATTGTCGGCCAGTTGGTGGATCATGTGCTGCACAAAGGCAAAGTCGGCAGTGCCCTTGGGTGCGAGACGTCCGTAGGGGGCATAGCGGTCGTCGCTCATGAACAAGGGGCTGGCACTCCACTCGGCCGAGAAAGGCGGATTGGCTACAATGGCTTCGAAGCGCTGGTCAGGATGCTGTGGGCGCTCGAGGGTATCGTCATTTTTAATGTCGAACTTTTTATAATGCACATCATGCATGATCATGTTCATGCGACAGAGGTTGTAGGTGGTGGGATTGCTTTCCTGTCCGTAGAAACCGCCGACTTCTTTCACTTCCTTAGCCACGCGCAACAACAGGGAGCCCGAGCCGCAGGTGGGGTCGTACACACTCTTCAATTTTGTTTTGCCCACGGTCACCAATCGCGCCAGCACGCTGCTTACCTGCTGAGGAGTATAAAACTCCCCGGCCTTTTTACCGGCGCCGCTGGCAAATTTTCCAATGAGGTATTCGTAGGCATCACCCAGGACATCGCTCTCGGTATTTTCCAAATCGAAATCAATTTCATTCAGGTGAGAGAGCACTTTTACAATCAAATCGTTCTTGTCGGTCTCGGTTTTGCCGAGCTTGCTGCTGGTGAGGTCGAGGTCTTCAAAGAGGTTTCCAAAATCTTCCTCGCTCTCGCTGCCCATCGTACTTTGCTCTATATGGGTAAGCACCCTGGAGAGATCATCGAGAATGAATTTATTACCCTGGACTGAGCTTGTCGATGTCCCTCTGCGCGCCATTTCGCTAAAAAGTTCAGAGGGCAAGAGAAAGTAACCGAGTTTATCCAGGGCTTCGTCCTTAATCGCGGCCAGCAATGCTTTTTTCTCCTTGTGCTTTTCCACCTGATCGTAAGTAATTTTATCGGGCTTTAAGATAGCATTGGCATAGCTATGCATCTTCTCGCTGAGGTATTTGTAGAAAATAAAGCCAAGGATATAGTCGCGGAAATCATCGGCATCCATTTTACCCCGCAGGGTATCGGCAATGTTCCAGAGTTTTTGTTCGAGCTGCTTGCCCTGCGCCTGGCGTATGGGTTGTTTTTTGTCGGTGGACATGGTGGGTGGGGTCGGGGCTAAAATAGGGGTTTTTTGGATGGGGTTTATTATTGAACTTTAAAAAACGGATTCTATAGCAGGATGCGGGGTGGAGATGGTAGGGGGTATACCGGCTCGTCATTTCCTAACGAGACGTGATGTCATACGCAACTAAACCTTAGTTGCCACCCAACGTTTTTAGTTTTTTATTCTCTTGATTTCCCTTCCAGATTCTCTACAGTTTTCCATCTTCTGTAACCGTCTGTATTTTCCTTCTGTAATTACCCATTGCAGCCTTAAATTGTCCTATAATTAAAATTGCATCACTATATGATGGCAATGCTTCATCATCCAGTAAATCTAAAAACGAAATCGTAGATTCATCTTTTAAAAAATTCTTTAATCTGGGTCAATACTCTATTCACATTTTTCACTTTAAAAGAGTTCAACGCATCATCAGGTTTTTTCTTCGAAAACTCTTTCATTTCTGTGTAAATTGAATCGGTAAGCTCATTCAACATCTCAAATTTCGTAATTTGAGCATCAGTCGGTATTTTTTCTTTTGCCATCTTATTTAATCTTCTTCGGTGGAGCTGTTTTTATTGTAGATTCTGAGTTACCAATAACCCAATACCATTCATAGAAATATTTGTTACCATCATATTCTTTTTTACGAAAAATATTGTCTGCTCTAAGTTTCTCAAAACAACTTAAATATTGTGATAAAATGAATGACACATCACTATTTGATGGCAAATCATCTTCATCAAATTTTTCAAAGGAACTTAAGGGCTTGTAAGTCTTGCCAAGTACCGCATTAGCCTCTATTAATATCTCGTTTATAAATTTTAATTTAAACTTGTTTACAGCATCATTAGGAGATTTTTTTACAAGATTAGTCACCTCAAGTAGTAACCCTTCTATTTGGCTTTGTACTTTTTCGAATTTATTCACATCTTCTTTTGTCATAGCTATGCTTTTTAGGATGGACAAGCTCTAGTAAATTCTATGTACTTTTTCTTTAATACCTCAATTGGATTTCGTTGTTTACTCTCGAATACACTCGTCATCATTTTTAAATCAGAATCATCGAGTATAAGAATACACTTTCTATGAGCTGACCATAAATCTATAATATTTTTTGCAACTTTAGCAGGAGGTGGATTTCTAGTAATAATTACTCCAAATCTTCCAAACTGCTCCTTAAGGTATCTATTCAACTGTAAAATGTGCTCTTGCTTTACTTCTTTTACATTCTTTAATTCCATAACAATTTGCCTGCAATCATACGTTTCATAAATTTCTTTTAGAAAGTCACTTGTAATATTGTTATAAAATATCATATCTCTTATTTGCACACCTGAATCTGTTCTGCTTTGCTCCTGTGCGAAATCTAAATGAGGGTAAAATAAAGATGCCATTAATGGACAAACATTATCTTCATATTTTCTATCGGCATTATCTGTTTTTCCTGTAGGTAGTTTCGTTATAGTGGATATCTTTCTTTTAGCAGAAGTTATTGGTATCTGATTATATAATGGATCGTTTTTACAATTGTCAAAAGTCTTCTCCTTTATTGCTGTATAAGTTTTGACAATGTCATAATTATGCCGATTGAAATTTAAAAGTTTTACTCTGTCCGGAAATCCCTCATTTGGATTATGAATATTTTTAATGTAATAGTCAGTAAAATAATCATCTGTGTTTATCCAAGGAATATATTTTAACCATCGTTTAGGCACAAATAGAATTGGTGATTGGGTTTCTGGGTTAACAGGTAAGTCAGTGACTTCCTCACTAAACATATAAGTTTTGGGATTATAAATATTGTTAAGTGTAACTTTTTCTATTGGTATCCCATATTTTTCAGATTGTTCAATTGTAAAGTCAATTAAGAAAGATTGAATAAAATTACAAGCAATATCACTAACTCGGTCTTTTGAAAAGTTATCAATCAATAGCTGGATTTCTTCAAAATGAGTAAAGCCACTTTTCTTCAATTCAGGAATTAAAGTAAAAGGGCTTAATATATTTTTTGCCAACTTCTCACCAATCTTTTTTCCTGTTTTGCTTTTAGAATTTCCAAGTCCAACTTCGTTACATTCCGAAGCACTTATTAGCAATTCTAAGGCTTCTTTTTCTCTACCGCTAGTAAATAAATATCCTAAATGATTAAAGCTATTAGTAATTAAAAGGTGTAAAGAATTGTCTTGGATTGATGGGGACTTCCAAAGCAAAAAAGGGTCAACATATAGAGGTATGTCCTCGTCAATAAATGGAATAGCAAAATCGACTTCCTCTTGTGTTAAAGGAATATTGTGAAAATCTGTCAATCTTGGTCGTATTATACTCATTCGTTTTTATATGTTGGGTAACGACAGTTCCCCGACTTGCGAGGTAGGCACTGCAAAAACAAATATACAAATTCGGATTTATCCTATTGCGATCTATGGAGCCGGATAGGATGAATAAAATAATTGGTTTGTAATAGCCTCAATAGAGCGCCAAAGGTTCAAAACGATCAAAAAACTCCTCTCCAGGCGCTTTTTAGCCCCGAAAGCCCTAACATCTGTAATGCCCGGTCAAATTTGTAAATAGGAAGGCTAATTCAGATTCGCCGTTGCTCTTTTTCTTTTAGAAGTCAAGACCATTGATGTATAGCTCCACTAAACGGACCACATTGTTCTCATCAATCATTTCATCAACGGTCACAGGGAAAAGAGCTGTCTGGGTGCGATCAAATCCGGAAACGTAAGCCATGTAATTATATTTTTAATTCAGCAGAAAGGTAAAACAACAGAAAAGAAAATCAAAGTTATACTCGGCTGATTTATCAACGGTTTTTGCACAGTCTGACATTTGGCAGATTTATGAAGGATTTTTTTGAAGGGATTAGATAGCTATACTCTTTCACCTACCATATATGTATATAAATAGCACATCACTTGATGAACCAATAAAACCCCTTCAAAAAAATCTTTCATTAAATCTGTTTGTTGTCAGCATACTCGTCTCTCGTTCGTGGTGGTGGCGTGTCGAGTTAGCATGTCTCCCGTTACGCTTGTCTTGTGATTGCAATGTGCGTTGGCTTTCATAGCTATAAAAATGATTCTATTGACCTGACTTGGACACAGAATAAATAACCAGAAGGAAAATCAAGAATAAAATTCCCATTATGATTATAAATAATGGAAGGCTAAATGTAAAGACATTCAAGAAAAAAGTAGCAATGAGACCTACAAGAAAAAATGTGATAGAAACAGTTCTGATAACAGTTGTGATTCGACTTGTTTCAAAATTTGCACCTATAGTTCCGATAAGTGTAATTGAAGAATAAAAAAATATAGAACTGACTATTATTGTATGATGGATTGAATGTGAATCAAAACAATATGAATAAAATCCGTAAGCAATCAATGCACTTATTGCGACGGCGATTAATGAAGTAACGAAATTAATCTTTAAGTTCATGCGATTAGCTTTTAATAGTCGATGGCAAAGGCGGCGGTAACATTGAAAATAAATTTAAAGCATCAGTTACCTTTTCCGCAATTTCCCAGGCAGCCATTCCTGGCTTCCAAACAAAGGTTTGCTTGGTAAGCTTTTTATCTTGAATTAACTTAATTAGTTCTTGTTCTGAAAATGGCCCATTTTGTTTTCCATCAATTGCTACATAGAGTTGTGATAATTTTGGTTGTAGAAAATCCGGAAATGTCCCGGACGTTCTCATATTGGTTGTAGCTTCATTCATGGTTTTAACCATTTGTTGAGCTATTGCTAAGCTCATTCCGAACTCAATGAGCTTATCTACGGAAATGAAATTATTATCTTCCATTGTAAATTATTTAGATTTTATTAAGGTAATGGCGGCGGAATTGGTGGAGGAACTACATTGAATACATTTGTTAACTCTTGCACTTGTTTTGCTTCCAACCAACTTGGCATACCTTGTTTCCAAACTAACGAATCTTGTTTCAATTGACCGCTTTGAATTAACTGCTGTAATTGTTCCTTATTATATGGCCCGCTTTGCTGTCCGTTTACTGCAACAAAATAAGCCATTGTTGGCACAGGCGGAGGAGTTTGTTGATTCGGTTGCTGATTCATTATATTACCCATCATTCCGGCCATTTGACCACCCATCGCACCACCAACCATCATTCCCGTCATCATGCCCGCAGGATTTAAACCACCACCGCCACCTCCTCCGCTACCTAAGTCCATATTACCCATAGTGCCTAAGTTTTCAGCAGCAGTTTTTAAAACGTCACCTTGTACATTTACTTTAAATGCATCGAGATGTTGCGTTTCTGTTTGCAGTTTCTGGTTCCGTTGCATTTCCTCTCTCTGTACTCGTAAACTTTCTGCAACATTATCAGCATTTATTTGTTGAGTGTCTTCTAAATTTTTTATCCCAACAATTGTTTGCGCCTCGATTGTTTTAGTTTGTTGTTCCGCTGTTATTTTTCTCAGTTCCTTATAGCCATCGCTTTCTTTATCAACCTCAATAACCGATAAATCAAATCTTTTTAGATTTACTCCAAAACTATTTTCTAACGCTTCCTTAATTTTGGGTTGAACCAAATCATTTATTTCCAAAATTTTTCTTTCTAATTGTAAAACCGGCATTCCATTAGCAGCAGGGACATTCGTAATAATTCCTTTTACGTATTTTGATACAGCATCTTTAACTTGATTTTTGAAATCCTCCATTTCAAAGTTTATCATGCGATGTAGCTTGACGAAACCTTTGTAATCAGTAATATTAAATGTTATAGAACCTCTTGCTGCCGTAGGTACAGCGAAATCCAGAAATCGTGGGTCAAAGACATCAAAGTATGGAATACCAAATTTTATCTGGATATTCCCCGAGAGATTGATATAATATATTTCTGCCTGAAACGGAGATTTACCATCCCAAAACAGTCCTATCAAACTTGTTAAGATTGGAAAGTTTGCAGTTTTTATTGTTTGGTCATAAGGGCCTTCAATAAAATCTTGCATTGTTCCATCTTTTTGTTTATAAATAAAAGCGGCTACTTCGCCATCTTTCACTCTTAAACTGCTTCCCCAACGACTTGAGTTTTCCTTTTTAGTTGAGTTAGCTTCTCCGCTTGGTCTCCACTTCCAAACTAAATACTCTTCTTCATCACAACGGATTACGTCCATTAATCCGCCTTCGGTTTTACTGCTGAATAGTCCCATGATATTTTTTTTTATGCTAATAATATTCCTGTTATTATTTTATACCCAATTGCTTTGCATAATGCTCAATATCCTCTAACGTTTTAGGGTCGTCTTTTAAAAGAAACCTTGCCTTCATTATTATTTGCTCGCATTTGGAACGCCATGCGTTCTTCAAAGCTACTTTTCCTTCTTCGCCTGGGTAAATTTGATTAAATGGTCCAAACTTCCTTATTTCAATATTCGATTGGGGTACTGCTGTAGCTAAAAATTCAAGTATATCTTCCTTTGTGTTGAGAATAGGAAAAGAAGTTACAATGCTTACTTGCAGATTAGATATTTCCTTGTCAATATTAGCGGGATGCTTTAAGTGAGCATTTTTCCATGTAACAACCATCTTTTCCTTTTCGACTCTCACTTTTTCAGCAGCATCTTGAAGCTGTTTATTCAAGTCTTTAATTGAATTTGATGCTTCAACATTTCTAAACTCATGTCCACATTCTTTGCACTTACTAATGAATGCTCCCATTGAAGCACCACAAGAAGGACATTTTTTAATACTTCCCTCTTTATTTGATTGTTGCTGTATTGGTAATGGTGGCGGGCTTGAAGTTGCAACATCCAAATTAGAGGATTGTTGCATTTCCTTTTGGCGGAGATGCAATTTACCTTCTAATACCAATTCTAATTCATCAATATCAACATTAAGCTCCTTTGCTTTTTTGTAAAGTATTTGCTTTCCTTTTTCGGAAAGTGTTCCAGTAGCAAGAGCCAAGTCAATAAATTTTTCAAGTTCAGGATTCATAAAAACTATATTTCATTATTTTTTATAATCGTATCAACATTGTCAATTGCTGCTTGCAGTCTTTTTTGAATTTCGGCATTCAAATCTTTTTTAAAATATTCAAGCGTTTCAGCCAAAGGAAGAATTTCTTTATTTTTCTTAGCGCACCTATGTTTAATACTTTCCGATAGTTCTAAAATTTCCTTTAAATCTAAAACTGCGTTTGCATTTTCCAATGCATTCTTTTGATTTCCCAATTTCGCGCTTAAACTTTTTAACGCCCTTAAACATGTTTCTTCCATACGTCGAAGGCAAATATAGAAATTCTCATTAAAAGTACCCTTAGTGCGCAATACTTAATCGGGCGGGCGCGGAGGGGTAAAAATGAAGGTGCTGCATACCAAATTTTAAAATAAGTAGAGAATGTAGCTCTTTCATTTTTACGAAGCGTTGGCCAATCGGCTTTGCCGTCATTTTTTTCAGTTAGTTGTATCCTTCAATCGAAACTGTCGAGTTGCTGACAACTTCTTTTTAGTGCAACCCACCTTCCTCCCAAATTTCACCCAACTCCCACAACCCAATATCCTTGACTCAGCTTTCCGGTAATTGCAGACTTACGCCAATCCTACTGCAAGGCATGTTGCCGGTTCGATGTTGTATTATAATATTCCGGAATTCTCTTTTAAATAGCAGTGGGAACTACGTTTTAACTAAAGATCTCATTACAATAAACTGATATACCTAATAACTTATTTACTCCAAATAATTCAACCAAATAATGAATCGTCCTACCAAAACTATAAAATTATCTTTAATCCCCTTCTTTAAAAAGAACTTTGCCCAAAGATTCTAATCTAAATGATCATTTTTTAAAGCAAAAACTGTAAATCAATCTCTTAAAAATCACCCCTCCACCGGATGCTTCTAAACTCCCCGCCTCCCGGCAAAACCGCATCTGCCCTCATTTTCTCTACTCACAAAACCCGGCCGGCTCATCATCCGGAGATTCCGGTCTAAAGGAGACTACGCGACTGACCCCCGGGGAAGCGTTATTATTGGTTGAAAGTGGTGAAGTGGAGCTGAATGGAATAGGGGGTCACTTTACCGTGGAATAGGGGGTCACTTTACCGCAGAATAGGTGGGTCACTTTGACCCGGAATAGGCGGGTCACTTTGCCGATGAATGGGTGGACCTGTTGTATGCGGAATGAATGGGGTTCTTTGCGCGTATTCTCCACTTTTAGCGGTTAAACTCTGCCTCTGAAATGTCTCCACTTTTAAACTCATTTGTTCTTGCAGTTGTAATTACGTCAAGAAACAATTCGAAATATGGTATACTTGTCCCTCGGGCAGTTTCTATTAGGTTAAAGTCCATTATGTCTTTTCCTTTTTCGTATTGTGCACTTTTAACAAATTTGATATAACATTTGCCGTCTATAATACTCTGTCTATAGTCCTTTCCATAGGCTATTTTCAAATAATAAACTCCTTCAGGAATGTTCTTCATATAGTATGTGTCACCGCTGTTTACATATACAACTCTTATGCACTTATCTCCATAACCAGTTTTTCGCATCATTTTCACTACCACGTCAGTATTTGAGCCAACCTGAATCTTCAGGTGATTGTCCAGATTGTAGTCATACTCAGGTGTAACATTTTCACAGTCTGGAGTTGTCCCACTTGAATAATTTCTTTTTTCCCAGTCTGCATATTGATCCCTCTTTAAGAACTTAGCTGAAACGTACCCAGAAATGTCTACATACTGGATTTGCCACCAACCTGTTTGATTTCTTTCGACTACTTCAACTTCATCTCCTGCCGTCAGTTTGTGAACTACTTGAAATTGAGTTCCAGGTCCGCTTCTTACATTTAATACTTCTGATACTACCGTATATTTTTCGGTTTGTGCAGAAACTTTGAAGCACATCATTAATATTGCTATAAGTGTTACTGAAATTTTCATATTACTTATTTTTTAAAGTCTATTTCTCCTGTCTTTGGCTTTTTCGCGTTTTCCCTTTTTTCAAGTTCTTTATCAGCCTTAGTGTTTCCTGTTGTCGTTTTGTTGTCAGAATTCGAGTTGCTTAGTAAGTAAATAATAAATATGACAATGGCGACAATCCAAAATATTGAGTTTTTAAATCCTTCTTCCTTTTTTTCAACTTTTTTACCCTCGGTATATGTTGGTCGGTTTGGTTCGGAATAGTTTGTCCGTGTTGTTGGTTCTGTTGCTTTTTTATTTAGGTTTTGTCGACTCAATCTTAAATCAAAGTCTCCTTTTTTAATTGAATCTGTTAAAACCTCATAGGCATTGGCAATTTCTTTAAACTTTTCTTCAAAGTCCTTTCGACCTTTGTTCTTGTCAGGGTGATATTTAATGGCAAGCATCCTAAAGGATTTCTTAATTTCTTCGTTAGTCGCGAAATTTTTAATTTGCAATATCTCGTAATAATTTTTCATTTGAAATCACAACTGTCCAAAAGGGTTCATCACACCGTTATATTTCTGCAACACCAACACAATATGACTTCGCGAAATATATCCATATGGACGAAATTGGAGCAATTTGTTTGACATAGAAGTATTAGTTAATTTATATTTACTTTTCAGAAGATTAATGATAAACTGGCATTGTCGGATATGGAATAAATTGGTCAAGCAATGGAGCTAGACCTGCTTTGGCCGCAAGAGTCAACGCCAAAACAATTCCGCTAAAAATAATTACGGCGTTAAGATTATTGTTGGCTGTCTCCATGAAAATGCTTCTCCCTTTGGAAGTTATACTAAACATGATTGCTGAAAGCCATATGTTCGCTATCAATATCAATAATACAATTCCAAAGAAAATGCTGTAATACATTACATCCTTTAAGAGCAAGTCGTTTCCGGTAAAACTTGAAGGCAAAACCTTTGTTATTGTCTGGAAAGAAATTACAACTTCACTTAAGATCAAACCTCCACATAGAAACAAAATTCCTTTCAAAATGTCACCTGCAATTGGGTGCTCGTTGTCTGCAATTTTTCCCTTCATTCTTGCATTCACAATCGAATTGAGAAGGAAAACAGTAAGCATACCACTAATTATAACTGCTACAAGAATAATGATGTTTAGTGTCATATTGATTGATTGTTTGAAATTAAGTTAACATTCCAGAAACGCATATCTGATATTTCTCTTGGTAAAACTCCCGGTCGAATCCCTTTTTCTGTTGTTTCCCAAATTACATATTGCTTTCCATTTATTGTTTTTGACAATCCGGTAAAGGGTAAGTTAATTGCAATTACGGAGTGTCTATATAATTCACTTCCTAACATTGCTACATCAAAGTTATAATGATTCAAAATAGTAAAGAGTAATAAAGTTCTTGTGTCGCAATCACCATTTAAACTTCCCATAAACTCGATCGGTGAAAGAAGCCCGAACTTTATATAGCCCTCACATTTTCCTCCTTCAGTTAAGTAGTTGCGAATAAAATCATCATTGTATTTTCTTGAATCGCATGCGTTGTCTAAAATTAAAGTATACGGTATGTCCTGAATACAACACGTAATAACTTGCGCAAACTCAAGTTCAGTCATTGCGTTGCTCATTTTGAGAGAATCAAACATATTGTAGATTCTAGACAACTTGCCTTTATCAAATTCGGTAATTCTTGAAACAAGGTAATTATATTGTGAAGGTTCCTGAACAGGAAAAGAAAGATTGTTTCTAAAAATACTTGCACTTTTTAAGTGTGAAACTCTAACTTCAATATCGCCACTGTAAATATTGTTGTTGTAATCCTCCCAAACTCTATGATGTGAAATAATGCTGTCAGTAATATTTTCTTCGTCTCTTATTTGTGTTTGAATTTCATCTGCGGAATCAATTGATAATTCTTTCTTTACATTTGTATTGATAGGATCTCGGAAAAGTGAAATGATTCCAAAAACAAAAGAAAACACTAAAGCATAACTGAATAAACGAATCAACCCTTTCCAAATAAAAGGTAAAAGTGATTGTAGAACTGAAAACAAATAGAAAGCTCCTCCTATTATAAGCAGTGGTAAAATAATTTGCCAACCTGCGACAATAATTGGGATTAGAAACAACAAAAACAAGGCAAACTGCAATAAACCTAAAATGATGCTCCAAAAAGATAAACCGGTATCTGTTCTGCCTTGATGTGTCCAATCTCCCCAATAGGTTGACTTATCGGCATAATAATATTCCCATCGCTTGTATTCTCCCTTTGCTTCGGTCTTTCCTGTCTGCTTATCAGTTTTAACTTTAATGGAAATTAATTTAACATCTGGCTCTTCTTTATCGTTAACCTCTATTTCATGATCTTCAATGTCATAGTGTTTTAAGTATCCCGAAATTTCTCCTACAATATCACCATAGATTTTACTGCCGTCATAATGCTGATTTGTAAGTGTATAGTTACTAAGTTTCGGTTCATTTAAATTTACTTGAAAATGCTTAATATTTCCATCCGGATATAAAACTTCGCATGGTAATGAATCAGGAAGTTTAGTTAGAAACTTTTCAACTCCAATATATTCTTCAAACTCGTCCCCTTCTCTCCAAATTTTAAAATTTGATCTACTTGTACTTATTTCTCCGCTTAAAACTTCAAGGTCATAAAAATTTTCGTGTTTGATATCAGACTTTACGTAATCAAGATAGCCAACAAATTTTCCTTTAAACATACCTTTTAGGTAAGTCCTACGCTCAATTTGCCTTTGTATTGTTACATATTCAGTCATTATACAACTCGGAAATTAAATCATCTTCTTTTAAGAATTGTCGACCGTCCTTCTTACGGATTGTATTGAAAGGTGCATCAATATAACACTCACTAAATGTTTTGTTCGTACTATGGAGTGACTGTAATATCCTGTTGTAATGGCTTTTGAACGTAGCATATTCCTGCTGAATCAGCGTTATTTCAATTCTCCTTTTTAAATCGTAATAAGAACTTTGTTCGCCTAAAAAATTCTTTAGATAAGCAGGGATCATAAAAATTATAATACTTACAAAAGTAAACAACCAACAAGAAGGATGCTTTGTATTGAGCATAATTATACTTCTAATGTAGAAGTTGGAATGCTCAACCAGATTTTCCATTCGGGCAATTAATTCTTGTCTTTGATCTTCCTTCTTTTCAAGAAGTTTCACGTATAGGTCAACTTTACCGGTAGGACTACTGCCATATAGTTTCGTCTGCCTATCTATAATGAGTTTAAGCTGCTCGGTTTCTTGTTCAAAATAATCAGAAGTGATTTTTGTGTACTTCTTAATTTTTGCTTGCTTATAAATAGAAATTTCGATATCCAATTGATCTGAATAAAGCCAAGATTCTAATGGTTTTGAAACAACTATTGCAAGAAAGCAAATAAAACCTAATCTTACTCCCGCTGAATAAACCCGTGCTTTGTCGTTTCTTAAATGTGGCAAAACATTTTTCGTTAATGTATAAAGCAATAATAAATAAATATTGGTAATCATCCAGGAAAAGAAAATTGATGCTAGAACTCCAATATAATAATTTTGAAACAACATCGTGAAAGTGATATAACTACTTAAGAAGCATAAAACAAAAATGCAAAAAACAAACCCGCCAATTGCTGCAAAGCGATTTTGTTGCGCATTATCGCATTGGCTAATAATACTATAATCATCTCCCGACAATGTACAAAGAAATTTTCTAAGATTCATTTTCTAAGGTTGCGTTGTTCTGACTTTTTATAAATTCATTGGGATCTGCATCGATTTTCCTTTTCATTTCCTCCTCGTATTTTGAAATAGCGTATTGCGTTAATCTTTTCTGGACATCATAAAGTTCCTTCTTCTCAACTATCAATTTCTCTTTATTCAAATGTGTAATCAAATCTCTTTCCTGTCCTTCCTTGTCTTTGTGATAATTGTATTCAATGTGTATTCCTTGTTCAGCTTTCATCATCTCCTCAACGTTGTCTTTCAAGAAATCGTAAGGCGATTTTACTAACATCAGCTTAAAGAAAATTGGTGTCAACTCAATAGCCATAAAAAGCAAGGTGATGAAAAGAGAAATCCAAAAACCTGCAATATGATGACAGAGTTTAATTCGTTCTAGAAGTCCATCAAGTCCTGCTGCAACAACTTCTCCATTTTCAATTTCTCTTTGTTTCTTAGATTCAAACTTTCTTAAGTTTTCATATCCTTCTCTTATCAAAGGTTCGTTATTTTGTTTTACCAATGAAATTTCATTGTCAAGGCGTAGCATCTGTGATTGAATCTCTCTTGCTTGACTACCTACCCCTGGATCTCCGCCATGTTTTCCAGCCATTTCATCAGTAAATAACTTCTCAAGTTCAACATAGTGTTTTTCCTTATTTTGAATTTCAATTTCCCATGTTTCAATTTTCTCCTTTTCACTCTCTATTCTGCCCATATATATAGAATCTATTTGTGACAGATATTCTCTTTGCTTTTCCATTTGAGCCTTATGAAGTTCCACATCAATCTCCGTTTTGAACATACGTATTTCAACAGGTTTTGAAATGGTAAGTGCAATTATTGCCCCCATAAGGATTCTTGGAATTGCTCCTTTGAATTCTTCCATTGTAATAGCTTCAGTTCCGTCTCCTTTACCAGTGCTTGAAACAATGAAGCGGTCAAGATTAAAAATCATTAGCCCCCAAATGCATCCGAATACAATTGAGATTAATGCAACGGTTGGACTAAAAACACTTTCAATTGCCGATCCTCGTGGTTCAAAGATTGTGTAGAAAGCATAACCTCCTGCAATACCGGCCATCAGACCGGTAGCCGCAATGATTCCACCTAAACACATATACTTGATTTGGTCAGAGTATGTAGCCCGCTCCAAAATGAATCGGTCGCCTCCCGATGCACTCCAAAGGAATCTCATTAGTGGAGTTGATTTTGGCGTAGTGTAAAAGTCTCTTTTGTCATTGTTTAGTATTTAGAGGTTCATATTTGTCTTGGTCAAATAAATCAAATTCACAAGAGATGTTATCAAAATTGGTTTCCAGTCTTGATAATGAAAATTGACTTTCAAGAGTGTTCTTGAATATTTACTTCCTAGTTTCTTTTGCAAACCCGAATCTGAATAAAATTTATTCCGCAAACTAACCTTTGATCCATTAAACGAAAGGCTTACTGTTCTTCTTCTTGCTATTCCATAAAAGCAAACCTGAATAGATTTGTCAATATCTTGCATTCTGAATTTGATTCCACTTGCGTTGCCTTTTACTGATCCAATTCCTTCAATTTTAATTCTATGACAGCCTATAACTCGCCAAAACAATGTTGCTTCGTTTCCTTCAATTACAATGCTATCTAAAAGTGAAACATCTTTTACTCGTAACATCCTAATAAGTAACAAGTTTTTCAATAGCAAAATAAAGCAATGGACTTGTAAGCCTAAGTTTTTGTATGCTCTATTAATTTGTATTGATGCTTTCCTTTTCATTGAATCATTCCTAACTGAAAGTTGCTATTGCCCTGATGTTGCATAAAGTTTTGCAATTGGTCTTACAAATAGAAGAGTACTTGATTTTTTTAACTAAAGATTTCGAAACAATAAACTAAAATACTAAGTAACTTATGTACTCTAAATAGTTCTACTAAACAATGAATCGTCCTTTCAAAAATATAAAATTTTCTGACAAACAAAAATTGCCAACCCAATTCTTAAAATAAAGCAGCGGCAATTGAAAGACTATCCAAAAGGAATTTGCAAACAACTGTTTATCAAAGTATTAATAATTTAAAACCTTGCCTGATTCACTATTTTCAATCAAGCCATATCTAATTAAGTGGTACATATACACCAGTAAGTCAAGCTCCATACCGGTCCTTTCACCGGAATCTATGGTCTTCTCACTGGTGACGGAATCAAATTATCGGAATCCGGAATAGTCTTAAATCAAATTCAATTCCTCTCCCTATAAATCTTCTCCCCCATCTTCCCTTTATCACCTAATGCCCGGCCCTTTATCAGCCAGGAAGTACCAAAGGAAAATAAGGCTAGGGCCTCACAAATAAGTGTGGTATAGGGAAGCCCGGTGTACGCCAGTATTGGAACAAGAAGAATGAAGAACAGCATCAGGAACCCACAGATTTTGTAGATCCTATTTTCATTAATCATACTTACGGGAATATCTACATTTTCCTCTTGTCCTATCGTAAATACCTTGATGGAAACTATGGCTAAAACCACAAAGAACATCCCGGCGAAAACATAGTGTATTGTACCAAGGTAGGGATGACATACCGGTATAATCGTATAAATCTTTTGCAGACAATCATCGGGATCGGTAGGGAATAATGCAATACCAAATGCCATACCTCCGGCTATATTGGTGAGCAGACTATCATTCTTCCAAAACACCGGGTTTTTATGGCCCTTGTACCGTATTAAAAATAATCCCACCGCGCACAAAACTCCTGTAAACAACTCCCGGAAGTTCGTATAGTAATAATGACTTATTGAATTTTGAACTTTTGTTTCAAAGAAAGGAATCAGAGGCAAAATCAAAAGAACTACCGGCAAGCCCATTCCCAATATACCTATTGCAGAGCGGATACGGCGGTAGGTGAGTTTGTCGTTTTCGGTGGGTGGGTTCATGAGTTGGTTTAGTTTGCAATAACTCTTTTAAAAGCTTCTTTGCTTTACAACACAACTACGATAAAATTTATTCTATTTGAAAATCACAAGAGTAATTAAGTGCTTTTAATACTAATTTTCCTTTGAATTCTCTGTCCTTTAAATCGGATTGAACAATCATAACCCTATTCATTTCCCATAAAATGGTCTTTCGGACTTCCGAGCAACAGTGGTTTAATAGTTCGTGCTCTCAACAACGTAATCTTAGTTGATAGCACCTGCCATTAAAGGAAACATATTTTTTCTTTCTATGGAGAAACAAAATCGGCGGATAATGTTTCGCTAGTGAATAGTACAGGATACTTGCTCCATGTTTCTATGGAGTTACGATGACGAATGACTAAATAATATGATTTACCTAATACACCAAGAGGAAATGTAAACGTTGATGTGCCATCGGTATTTAAAATCGCTTTTGAATTGTATTTTATTTCATACCCGACCGAGGTATCTGCGAGAGCAAGAACAATACTGTCACAAAAAAGGGGATGATTGAGGGGGTCAATTACTGCCCTCATTAACCCATTACCAATATAATAGCCCTCGATGATTGTATTTAAATTAACAGTAATGGAACAATAGGAAACCTTTTTTACTACCGCACTATCCATGGCAGGGATATTTGGTGCAAAAGAAGAACAACCGTAACTGCTAAACATGCGGCATTGAATGGTGTCATTATTAGTAAAAAATGAAGCAGGATACTTTATGGTTTCGCCTGTGGCAAAATAGCCGAAATAAGGTATGCCCATTGAATAATAGGTTTTGTACCAGTTGTAAGTTGGATGCAGCCCACCTAAAACTGGAATTGCTTTTAATTTTATACTATCAGAATTGCAAATAGTTGTACCTGCCAGTGCCTCAATAATAACAAACGGTGTTGCTGTGGTGCAGGGCATATATTTCTCGGTAATAACTTGTGAAGGATAGTTCATAAAGAAAAAATAAAAACTTGCAAAGCTCCCTCCTAACAATTTGGAGTAACTTTGACTGCCGGAACCAAGTGGATTATTAATAGCTAATTCTAACTGACCATTTAAAGCATTGTACTTATTAATATGATATCCTGCATTATAAGTTGCTGCAAAAAGCTGCCCTCCATCACTCAGCGCTATACAATGTTGACCTTGATAGTGCAATGTTTCACTGGAGATATTGGGATTAACTGGGTTGTTCCAAAGTATAGTTCCGCCAGAAGAAATTTTTGCAATATAAAAGCTCCTGGCCACATAAATATTTCCAGAACCATCCGCCACCATTTCTTCAAATGAGCCGACAAGTGAAGATACAATCCATTGTTGGTTACCTGCCAAATCGTAAGAATGTACCGATACTCCATTACTATTACTACTATTACTTGCTGCAACATAAATCAAATTGTTTGCAACAATAATTCTTCGTGCTTGATCAGCGTTAATCGTACCATTTAAGGGATCAAATTGATTCCATAAAAAGACCCCATTACCATCACATTTCATGGTAAATTTTCTTGATAGAGGAGACCATGATTGATAACCCGTATTTTGATAGCCTACAGTTTCATTACCAACAGTATAAATATTTCCATTATTATCAGTGGCAATATCACTGATGTTACTGCTGTAAAAGGAATAAGGAAAGTAAAAAAGCTGATGATCGAATTTCTCCCACATGGTAACTCCATTATTGGCCACTTTTGTTATTACACTATGGTTAGTGTTATAAATCCAATCATTGCCGGGAGGCATGATATAATTATTACTCCCAATAATAATATTGTAATTAGGATCTAATGCAATGCACGTGTACTGGTACGCAGTTTGTGATATGTGCCAACTAATAACACCATTAGGATCAACCTTAATAAGGTAATAGGTATTATTAGATCCGACTCCCTTACAGATCATGTAAGAATTGCCAAAGGGGTCCACCTGAAATACATTGTAAGGACCTGTATGACTACTCGGATGGTAAAAATTTGTTTTCCATTGGTAAACCCCGTTGCTATCGTATTTCATTACAAAAACAGAGTGATTGTTAATAGGAGCATAGTAAGATCTAGCAGTAACATAAATATTTCCGGCAGCATCTTTTTAATGCTACGTGCTCCATTCGAGTTGTTGGAAATCGAATCACTTGGAAATGCTTGTTCCCATACTTCATCGTATTGTGCAAAAGTAGTGGTCGTAAAAAGCAGTAAAATCAAAATACATTTTAATTTTTTATGTAAATAATTTTTCATCTTAGTTGATTTAATATTTCTTCTTAAATACTTGGTTGCTGCTAACGGTCTCTTTTTTGCGTAACTCGCAGCCTTAAAATTAACTCCAACACTCTCCTAATTGGGCAGTATTAGTATTAGCGCTAGTTATATTCTATTGAAGTAATGCGACAAGCTTTTCGACTCGCAACTTATTGTCGCACTGTTTTTGCATAACAACAACCTAAATGCTCTATCACTTAGAATCAGGATTTATATTTTACATGACTAAAGATCTCGAAACAATAAACTGATATATTTAATAACTTATGTACTCTAAATAGTTCACTAAACCATGAATCGTCTTACCAAATATATTAAATTATTTGAAATACAATTCTCCCCACTTCTTTAAAAAATCGGAAACTCACCTAAATTTACATCTTGTTGCGTATAAATATGCTAATCAAAGTCTTATATTTCACTCCCTGCACAAATCTTCTCACACCTTCCTCCCCTCCAAAATCTCCTCCCCTCACACACTCCAACTTCTCCCACATCTCTCCTATTCTCCCCTCAAACCCTCTCCCCCCACCCCTTTCACCCTCCCCCCTGCCCTTCTTACCCGAAATTCATCTATTTTCGCCACCTTCTGAGGGGATATGGAGTGAGAACACCGCATTTTTGCAGGAGAGGAAGTGGGTCCGAAGGGATCGTTAATCAATGTCAGACAATATCGCAACGCAGTTACTCGTCATTCAGCAGCTCTTGGAGCAAGGGAAGGTGGGGCTGAGTTGCAGGTGATCATCGCCCGCTATCCGGAGCAAGGGAAGGCGCAGGCGATGTTGGGAAGCATTTATCTCCACCACCTTGCCGATTTCACCGCCGCCGAGGAGGCTTTCCGTATCGCGATGCGTCAGGCTGCTATTCTTGAAATCAAACAAAAGACAGAAAATGGAGGTAAATGTCAAATGTTGGAGTTGCCAGAGAATAATAAATTAACAGCAATGTATTTATTATCATGGCATAATGATCGTTGATAGCATATGAAGTTGGAAAAGCAGGCGTATTTAATGTGTCTAAATGAAAGACTACATAAATCCTATTCCTACACTACCACATTAAGGTACCGTCTTTGGAAGTGATTGCGAAGAATTTTGACAGCAGCGAATTTCCCCTGATTCTCCCTTTACAAATTGGGCACATAGGCTATGTCAGCCTTTCTTCAAGTAGGTGTTTCCATAATATAAATCCCTTCCTTTCGTCTGAGTAGTCATGAACTATTCTGCTGAAATTGTCCGGGCTATTCTCAAGAAATCCCTGACGTCCCTTGTTTCTGATTAAGTTTAAATGTTGGTCAACCAATCTCAAATTGTCAGGAAGTTTCCTTATGTCATTTTCGATATGCCAAACATAAGTAGCTTCCTCGGTGTCCAGAGTTTCCATTACAATGTGAAAATGATCTTTACCGGTTAGTAAAAACACAAAAGAAAACGGGCTCAAAACAAATCGAATTTTCATAATTGCTCTTGTATGTCTCAATGCCAGGTATTGCAAGTGCTTCCGGTGTTTATAATTTTTTTTCTTAATAAAATCATTCAATAAGTCTTCCCCGGAGCTATAAAGTTGTACTACTTTGTCGTTCCCCGTTTGCAACTGGCGAATATCCTGCAAACCATTCTGTGGCTCAGTATTTGACTTGCTAAGAAAGTTCTTTGTGATAAATCTGAATTTTACACCCTCAATTACTTCTCGATTTATTTTTTGAATATCCTTCGAGCTCGCTAATTGAGAAAGTAGGTTCCCATCTTCAAATTCAGCCTGAATTTCTGCTTCAACACTTTTCAGCTTTAGTATCTTTAAAAAGTAGGGTTTTAAAACTTCAAACTCAGGTCTGATCTCAAGATTTTCAATATCAAATTCTATTTCCTTATTAATTTCGGGTATGAGATAAATGAATGCGATGCTTCCATAACGGAATTCAAGATTTTCAAATGGTATTTTTACTTTTCGTTGTATAGCAAAAGTCTTTGTAGGTAAAATATCTTCTTCAATTGGGTCGTCAAACAAAGTTGATTGTTTTTCAATCCTCTTATAGTACGTATTTCTTTTCAGAAACATTTTATTCAGGTAGTCTATCTTTATGTCACGGTAATCATAAATTGTGGGCGTTATTTCTGATCGTTGAACTCTGCCTATGTATTGAATCAGCTTGCCTTCGAATGAAAATGGATAAACGAGAAACAGGCAATTAACATTTTGCAGGTCGGTTCCTTCTCCAAAATACTGACCAGTGGGTATCAAAACTTGGTAATTTCCATCCCTCAAAAGTTTCCATTTGGTACTGCGATCCTTTTCAGAATCATCGCCACTTAGTGTAACAGTTTCATAAGACTGTTTGAGGTATTGATAAAGAGTGTCAATATGTTCCTTTCGTTCAGTAATTATTACCGCTTTCCTGCCAGCTTTCAATTCAGTGATTACATCGGAAAGAATCAGTTTGTTTCTAGTCGAATCATGCACGAGTATTTTAGAAACAGTTTCAAATTGATCGGTTTTTGGATTGAATGGAATATCTAATTCCGTATTTCGTATAACAATCCTGGCTTTCCCGGAATCTTTGATTTCATTCTGTTTTATTTCGCTGATCACCTCACCTAAATAAATGAACATGAGTTTTACGTCATTGTACTTTCTAAAAGGTGTTGCAGTTAGGCCATAGGAATAAAAAGTCATTAGCTTGCTAACCGTGTTCCGAAAAGTCTCCGCTGGTATATGATGACATTCGTCTATAATGACAAGTCCAAAGGCGTTTGTGAATTCGCTATTAGGTTTTTCAAGTTCCTTAGCCAGACTTTGGATCATAGCGATTGCTACATTTTTTCCGGCCCTTGTTTTCCCAAGTCCAATTTTCCCTATTTCGTGTTTTGGAATACCCAGGAAAGTTTGAATTCTTTCAATCCATTGCTCGGCAATTTGTTTGCGGTGTGTAATGATCAGGGCTGGTTGTTTTTTCTCGGCAATTATTTTTAACCCTACAATTGTTTTACCTGATCCGGGAGGAGCTACGATAATTCCAAGGTCTTTCTTTTTGGTTATTTCTATTACGCTTTGCTGGTGTTCTCTTAAATTGGTGTTGAACAAGTAAGGAATTTCCTTATGTTTTTCCCTCTCATCTTGAAACTCATATTCAATGTTATGCATTTTGCAGAATCGTATCAACTTTCCGACAAATCCCCTGGGAATTATTAATTCACCCTCTGTTTCCTCTATGAGCCTAAAATAGCGTTCTGTTCCGAAAGTATTTCTACCGACCTTTTTCTTAATAATGAACTCCGTGTTGGCAAAATTCAGTTCTTCCTTTAAAAAGTTTATCAAAGGTGTGGTTAATCCTTCGCGGCTCAAGCGTACACAATTGTTCAGGCTTATGGTCAATTTTCCGGAAATTGTTTTCGATTTAAAATCTACATCTGAACCGGAATAGGTTTGATATAATTCATCCAGTGTTTTTGTTGAAATTCGCCTGATGCTCCCGAGAAATCCCCATTGATTTTTATAAGGTTCAGAAGTTTCCGGATCAATGAAGCAGTTATTACCAAGTTCCAGCGTTTTTTTGAACAAAGGAAGTGCGATCAAATTCCCGAAGCCTTTACCTGATAAAAAATCCTGGTTCGGAAATAGCCGGTCAAAACTTGAACTTTTGTCAAATATTGAAAATAGACCTATCTGTTCTAAAATGGATATGATAATTTTTCTGCTTCTGAAAGCCGGGTAAGGTTGATCGAAGAATATCCATACGTGTCCTCCTTTTCCGGAACGGGAACGTTCCAAATATGCCGGAATTTGTTTTGCTTCGCAGGCAGACTGAAACTGTTTACATTGTTCCAGCCAGTTATCTTTGTCAAAATCAGCAGCAATAAACCAAGAAGTGTTATCCGGCATTAAAGGATAAACTCCGGCAAACTGCTCTCCTGCAAGGTGTTTCAAAAGCTCTAAATCGGTAAAGGGTAAATATTTCTTCTCGGTAAAATTCTGGAAAGTTCCGCCTTTCATTTTATGCGCCTTTAACCTATAAGGGTCATAAAAATATGCGGGCATATAGCCGCCTTTATTCTCCTTTTCCCAACGGATGGCGAACACATCTTCCCTGCCTTTGAATAAAGACCGGAATAATGTTATTTGTTCCTGCTGTGTGGCTGCGGTCATTGAAGTTTGAAGAATAGGTTGTGTCTTGGTTCATTCTCTATAGCAGTCGATTACTTGGCAATTGGCGCGATTTTGGGTCAATTGTGACGCAATTATTGTGCAATCAATGTGCAATTTGTGCAATTAATGTGCAATTGATTTTAGCTGATAAAATGCCCCAGCTCCCTTAATATCACTACCAAGAAGAATATTCTTCTGAACTAAATCCCCAAGGTCGTTACTTGCGGTATTTCTTGAACAGTCGTTTAATTCCTGATATTCTTTATTCGTAATTTTCCCTTTCTCCTTCACAAAATTCACTGCTTTTAATTGTCGGCCATTCAGTCCAAGTTTTGCTAATTGGTCTCCCGTTAAATTGTCTTTGAAAAGGGTTACCAAAAAACCGCCTTGAAATTCCTTTATTTCGGGTTCGGGTAATTTTGCCTCTTTGCAAGCATCATAAATTTTCAACGTTCCTCGTCCCCATGAATCAATGAATCCTCCTTTAAAACAAACGTCTGCAATTAAAACATTTCTTGGTCGTGAAGTATGGAATCCTTTTAATGCCTCAAATGTTAAGCCTACGGGAAGGATACCTTCATTCCAAAAATTAATTTTGTTATCATAAACCCGTATTTGAGTTGGCGATCCCATATAGTTGCGATGCACCAACGCATTTAAAATAATTTCACGTAGTGCAGCAGTTGGGTATTCACTTCTTTCGAGCCTGTGCATTCCTTTAAATTCTATTGGTCTTGTAAGAAATTTATGGTTGAGTTGATTTAAAACTGCCTGAAGCAATAAAATTAAATTTGCTTCTTCTGTTTCCTGAAATTTTAAGTCGGCATCATCTTTTCCAAAGCGACCAATCTTTACAAAGGTGTTTGGGTAAAATTTAGCAGGTTCTTTCCCAAATAGAATAAGAGCAGCTCGTTTTAACTGACTGTTTTCGGTAAGCCTTAATTTTTCAAACAATTCAGGAATTGTCAAGCCTTTATTTTCAGGCAAGCGACCAGCATTTTCAGATGCCTGTAAAAATATGGTAACTGTTTTTTCGTCAATGTCTGCAAAGGTAGCACGAGGTTCTACAACATCGTCCCAAGTCTTGCCTGATCTTTTTAATAGAAACTCATTCAACGAAGCTCCCGTTAATTCTTGTTTAGTGCTTCCACTTCGGTAATAATATCTTCCTCTTATCGAAATAGGAACGGAGTAGGGATGAGTTACAATTTCAATAAAATGCTTTCCCGTTTCTTCATGTAGATTTACTTCGGCAGAAATACCCATTGAGTTTCTGATCTTGTTGGGCAAATCCTCCATCAATTTTTTATAATTGTCAACACCAACAATTTTTCCATCATCATCTTTGCCGATAAAAATCACTCCACCCTGGGCATTGGCAAAGCCACAAACCCATTTGAGGTAGTCGTCATGCCAACTTTGTTTGTATTCTATGTTTTGTTGCTCGTGCATTATAAATCGATTATTTACTTATCAACTAATCCAAATTTATCTTTTACATCTTCGACCAAATAATAATGAAGTAAATTCACGCTCGTAAGTATTCCAAACATTTAAGAATTCAATTAAATACTCTTGATTAAATTCTATTAATAACATCGATTTATCAAACTGCTACAGAATTGTTTTAATATTCTCAATTTTGCTTACTACCACTAACTTTATTTAGAGAACTTCTCTGATGTCTTTGAGAACTCGGTTGACCGGGGAGAAATACGATTTTACTAAAAATCTCAATACAATAAACCGATTTACTTAATAACTAATGTATTTTAAATAGTTCCACTAAATAATGTTCCGTCCTACCAAAACTATTAAATTATCTTTAATCCCCTTCTTATAAAATTATTTATACCTGAAATTCAAATCTAATTTATCACCCTACTATACAATAAACTGTAAATCTATATCTCATAAATTCACCCCCACCGATTGCCTCTAAACTCCCCACCTCCGGACAAAAGCGTCACTAACCTCCTTTCTTCCCTCCCCAAAACCTTCCCCTTTCCACATCACCATTCTGACAAGTCCCACCCCTTTCACCCTCCCCCCTGCCCTTCTTACCCGAAATTCATCTATTTTCGCCACCTTCTGAGGGGATATGGAGTGAGAACACCGCATTTTTGCAGGAGAGGAAGTGGGTCCGAATGGATCGTTAATCAATGTCAGACAATATCGCAACGCAGTTACTCGTCATTCAGCAGCTCCTGGAACAGGGGAAGGTGGGCGAAGCGTTGGCGGAGTTGCAGGTGATCATTGCCCGCTATCCGGAGCAAGGGAAGGCGCAGGCGATGTTGGGAAGCATTTATCTCCACCACCTTGCCGATTTCACCGCCGCCGAAGAGGCTTTCCGTATCGCGATGCGTCAGGCACCCGCCTACCCCGACCTCTATTACGATTATGGCGAACTTTTACTCCGCCTCGATAAAGCCACCGAAACCGTCGCCGTCCTCAATAAATCCCTGGAAGTCCCCGGAATTGAAAAGGATAAAATTTACAGCCTCTTCGGAAATCTCTATGAACGAGAGAAAAAATGGGAAGAAGCGATCGAGTATTATACGAAGGCGATTTTTTATTCCTTATCGGATGTTGATGTTAGTCGATATCAAAATGATTTGAATAGGGTAAAGATTAAAATGAACCTATAAATTTTCTGGCATCGATATTTTGATGGGCCGCAGATTTATTATGATTTTTATGATTTGTTATGATAAACTCCATGTACCAAAAAAAAGCCGGAAGCCGGTGGCTGGAAGCCGGAAGCCTTTCCATGCACCAAAAAATTTATTTATGCATAAAAATAGTATGCACTAAAAAACACTATTGATAACTACTATTATGAATATTTTTAACCGCTCTTCCCGAAGGATCATTTAAATTTTGAAAAGAAGGATCCCAGGCGAGGGCTTCGGCGCTGCTGCAGGCGACAGACTTGACAGAAGGTACACAGGCCGCTGCGGTATCAGAGGGGAAATGGGAATGGAAGATGCCGCGGTAATGGTACTCCTCCTTGCTCATGGGAGGGTGGACAGGAAAACGGAACTTCGCTTGCGCTAATTCTTCGTCGCTGATTTTTTCGTTGGCTAAGGCTTTCAATGTATCAATCCATCCGTAGCCTACGCCATCACTGAATTGCTCTTTCTGTCGCCAGACAATGCTTTCGGGCAACAGGTCTTCGAAGGCTTTGCGTAGAATCCACTTTTCCATCTTGCCGTTGCCCGCCATCTTATCGGCCGGATTCAGGCGCATCGCTACATCCATGAATTCTTTGTCGAGGAAAGGTACGCGTCCTTCGACTCCCCAAGCGGCGAGGGATTTGTTGGCGCGCAGACAATCGTATAAATGCAACTTGCTTAATTTGCGTACGGTCTCTTCGTGAAAGGATTTGGCATCGGGCGCTTTGTGGAAGTAGAGATAGCCGCCAAAAATTTCATCAGCCCCTTCTCCCGATAAAACCATTTTTATGCCCATCGACTTAATGACTCTTCCCAGCAGGTACATGGGTGTAGCTGCGCGAACGGTAGTGACATCATAGGTCTCGAGGTGGTAGATGACGTCGCTGATCGCATCGAGTCCTTCCTGGACCGTGAAATGAATTTCGTGATGTATGGAGCCTATATGTTCCGCGACTTTCTGTGCCGCTGCCAGATCGGGTGATCCCTCGAGTCCGACAGCGAAGGAATGCAATTGCGGATACCAGGCCATCTGCGTATCGTTGCTCTCGATGCGTCGCGCTGCATATTTTTTGGTGATGGCAGAGATGATGGAAGAGTCCAGTCCGCCCGAGAGTAAGACGCCATAAGGCACATCGCTCATCAACTGCCGGTGGACGGCCTGCTCGAGCGCTTCACGTAATTGAGCACTATCACTGGTATTGTGCTTCACGTTTTCAAATTCCATCCAATCGCGGGTGTACCAACGCTGGGGTGTCGCGCCTTCCTTGCTGTAGAGATAATGTCCGGGCAGGAACTCTTCGATTTTATTGCAGGTCCCTTCCAGTGCTTTGAGCTCCGAGGAAACATAAAAATTTCCAAACTTATCCCAGCCCATGTAGAGCGGGATGATGCCCATATGATCACGTGCAATCAGATAGCAGTTTTGTTCTTTATCGTAGAGGGCAAAAGCAAAGATGCCGTTGAGGTCTTCGATGAAATCTTTTCCCTTCTTGCGGTAAAGTGCGAGGATCACTTCGCAATCGGAATGCGTGAGGAAATGATAATCCTGCAAACCGGCACGCAATTCCATATGATTATAGATCTCTCCGTTGACCGCCAGCACTAATGTTTTATCCTCGCTGTACAAGGGCTGCTTCCCTGAGGTGGGATCTACAATAGCCAGCCGTTCATGTGCGAGAATCACATTCGCATCACTGTACATCCCCGACCAGTCCGGACCACGGTGTCTGATTCGCTTAGCCATCTCGAGCACCTTGGGGCGAAGATCGGCTGTGTTACTTTTGATATCGAAAACTCCTACTATTCCGCACATAGGTGGCAAAAATAATGAAAAGGGGTTACGAAATACGAAAGTTTACGAAAATGCGAAATACGAAATACGAAAGTTTACGAAAATGCGAAATGCGAAATACGAAATACGAAAGTTTACGAAAATACGAAATGCGAAATACGAAATACGAAATACGAAAGTTTACGAAAATACGAAATGCGAAATACGAAATGCGAAACCTGCCTGCCGGCAGGCAGGTGCGAAAGTTTACGAATGTACGAATTACGAATTTTTACGAATGTACGAGTGAGCACAAGCCCTGTAGGGGCGACACCTCTGTAACCCGGGAGAGCTACTTCCACCACCCTCCTGCGGGCACACGACCTAGGGTCGGGTGCCCGCGGTTGTTAGGAGAGAGGGCGCCTGTCTTTACAGAGATGTCGCCCCTACAGGGCTTGTGGTGGTAGTAGCTCTCATGGGTACAGAGGTGTTGAAAGATGTCGCCCCTACAGGGCTTGTGGTGGTAGTAACTCTCCTGGGTACAGAGGTGTTGATTTGATGTCAGCGTGGTTATTACTTCTGCAGTTCTACCGCCGGAGGAATTAGTTTGTACACTACCGGCGTGACGACCCGGGAGAGGATGGTGGAGCTGATGAGTCCGCCGATCATGACGATGGCGAGGGGAGAGATGAGCGGGTTGGTGGAGATGGCGATGGGGAAGAGTCCGCCGATGGCAGTGAGTGAGGTGAGGACGATAGGGAGGAAACGAATTTCTCCGGCTTCACGGATCGCCTGCTCTAAGGGCATGCCTTTCTCGCGCAACTGATTGGTAAAATCGACGAGCAATATGGTGTTCTTGACTTCGATGCCCGCCAAGGCAATGATGCCGATGGTGGCGACAAAGGATAACGAATTTCCCGTGACGAGTAAGGCGAGTACAGCACCCACTATACCAAGCGGGATGACGGATAAGACAATGAGCGTGCTCTTGAATGTTCTGAATTCGAGAATGAGGACGGCGATGAAGAGGAAGATGGTGACGAGGATGATGGTGCCGAATCCGCCGAACGATTCATTCCTACTCTCCACTTCTCCACCCATCTCATAGCTGTAGCCGGAAGGCAATTTGACCTGATCCATCTTTGCGATGACGCCATTGATTACTTCATCGTTGAGATATCCCTTCTGCACATAGGCGCTCACCGATACCGTGCGGGCTTTGTTAAAATGGTTGATGCTGAGGGGTGAGGATTCGAAGGTGAGTCCGGCGATTTGCTTTAGCGGTATGGCAGTACCGTTAGCCGCGTTTACGTAGAGGTCATCAAAGACTTCGAGTCCGGGACGGGCTTCCTTGGGTTTACTCACCACTATGCTGAACTCATCGCCCGCTGCATCGGTGAAGGTTCCCATCTCGAGTCCTGCCACGGCCATGCGGATGCTTCTGTCCATGCTGAGGGTAGGAACACCCAACTGAATCGCCTTCTCCTTGTTGATCGCCACCTTGATATCCGACTTGCGGTGCATCAGCGGATTATTGACATAGAGGGTTCCATCTACAGTTCGCAGTAACTTCTCCACCTGCGCAGCGAGGACACTCAGGGTATCGAGGTTCTCGCCATAGAGACGCACCTCCACGGGAGCAATCACGGGCGGACCCTGCTCGAAGTTCTTCACCTCCACTTTGGCGCCGGGATAGGGTGTCCATTGTTTACGAAGCTGATCGATGATGGCGAGTTTTCGTTTCGGACTGGTATGCTCTTCCAACTGCACAAAGAGTTCTGCAAAATCACTGCGGTCATCCTTCGGTACGATGTTATAGTACACGCGTGGATTTCCATGTCCTACGTTGGTGGCGACATATTGCACCTCGGGGACTTTCTTCAGTTCACGTTCAACGGTGCGGGTGATGGAATCCGTGTACTCGATATTACTCTGCAGGGGACTGATCACATTCACCATAAACTGTGGTTTCTCGGAGGCGGGGAAGAGGCTAAAGCCCACCACAGGGAATAACGCCAGCGAACCTCCGAAAACCAGCAATCCTATCAGCACTGTCATCACCGGACGCTGAAGTGCCTTTTCCAGCAGACGACTGTAACTGCCGTGAATCACTCTTTTCAACGCGCGCATGAACACATTTCCATCGGGATGACCGGAATGTTCTTTCAGCACACGACTGGAAAGAAAGGGAATGATCGTCAGCGAGACCAGCATCGAAGCGATCACCGCGCTGATCACCGCCATGGGCAAGCTGCGGATAAAATCTCCGGAGGCCTCGGGTAAAAAGATGATGGGAAGAAAAGAGATGATGAGGGTCGCGGTACAGCCTATAACGGCGAGGCCTATCTGCTGTGTGGCTTTCAATGTCGCTTCCAGCCGGCTATGCCCTTCCCGCAGCCAGCGTTCGATATTCTCCACCACCACGATGCTATCATCCACCAGCAATCCCAGCGCCACGACCAATCCCACGATGCTCAGTTGATTCAGGGTATAGCCCATCAAATTCAGCAATACGATGCCGATCGCGAGTGAAAGCGGAATAGAAATCATCACCACCGAGGCAGCTCTCATCCCGAGGGGAAGCAGGGTAATGGCCACGAGTAGTATAGCGATCAGGAAATCGAACGCCAAACCATTCAGGCGCTTGTTGACATTATCGGCCTGATCAAAATGCAATTTCAAATCGATGTTCGAAGGCAAGGTCTTCCTGAACGCTTCGATGACCGGAAGATAGGCTTGTTGCGTGGTGCTGATGTTCTCCTGCTTCTTCTGCGCCGCGGTCACGAAAACGGCACGGTGCCCGTTCAGTCGGGTGATATGTGTAGTCGTTTCAAAATCTTTGTAAACGTTTGCAATGTCTTTCAGCAAAATATTTTTTCTGTTCACGCTGTAGATGATCGTATTCGCCACTTCCTGCTCATCTTTATAATTCCCGCTCGTTTTCACGTTGAAACTTCGGGCGCCTTCCTGCACACTACCACCGGGGATATTGGCGATCTCACTCTGCAAAACATTCAGCACGGCATCGAGCGGGATATGCAACTGCGCCATCTTACTCAAATTCAAATCTACTTTCACCTGCTGTTCCGGGATCCCAAAAATTTCCACGTTCTTCAGTGCGGTCACTTTCTCGAGTTTCTCCTGCAAGCGCTCGGCTTCCTTCTTCAGCGTGAGCATGCCGGCATTTTCAGAGATCAGCGCCAGTTGAATCACGTTTACATCCGAAGGCTGAATCTTCCGCACCTCCATCGCCGCGATTTCCTTCGGCAGTTGGGTACGAATGGTATTCACTTCGCGTACGAGCTCCTGGTACTTCTCCTCCACATCGCTGCTATACTTGTACTCCACCGTGAGTACGGCAAGACCATCGGAGATAAAAGTTTTAATTCTTTTGATATCTTCCAGGGCATATAATTTTTTCTCCAGCGGGTCCACCACAATCTCTTCCATATCTCCCGGACTTGTCCCCGGATAAACCACCACCACCGGAAACTGCGGGGCATTGATATCCGGATCTTCAGAGCGGGGCATGGTGAGAATCGTCGTCACACCGAGGGCCACTACCATGAGGAAAATGATCAGGGTAAACTGATAATTCTTAACTGCGTAATCAGAAATTTTCATGGGAAATAAATTTTAGTCGATGATTTTAATTTTCGATTTATCCGTGAGATAGGCGTTCCCGTTGACAATGAGAAAAGCGGCGTTCTCCAGTCCCTTGCTGATCAGCACCCGTTCGTTGGTGAGTTGCGCCACCTGCACCCTTACCTTCCTCGCGGTGACTTTATCATCTGTCACAAACACATCCGCTTTGTTACCATCACTGTCGAGGAGCGCCTCCATCGGCACCTGCCATCCTTCGTTAGCTCTGCCCGCGGCAATAGTAGCTTTACCAAAAAGTCCGGAAGCGATCGCGGCTTTTTCGCCTTTCTTCAACTTCAACTGAATCATGAATGTCCCGCTCATCGGATCCACGCCCTCTGATTTACGACTCACTACAGCTTCCAGTGGATGATCCGGATCTGTATCGGTAGTGATGACCGCGGGATCACCGGTAGAGATAGAAGCCCATTCCGCATCACTCACTCCGGCGTTCAGCATCCACTCCCCTTTCCCGGCACCGTTGATTTGCAGCACAGGCGTTCCGGGCCCTACCAATTGTCCGCTGTTCACAAACTTCTTCAGCACATATCCATTCCCGTTAGCCCGGATGGTGGCGTACTTCCCGTTAAAGTTGGCGGCATCCAGCTGACGTTTGGAAAGATCGTAACCCGTCTTCGCATTCTCCAATTGTTCGAGTGTCGCTACACTGTCTTCAAATAAAATTTTGGTGCGATTAAAATCCCGCAATGCCTTTTCGTGCGCCAGTTGCGCCTGTTCAACAGCAGCGGTGATCTCTGTCATTTCGAGGGTAGCGAGCACTTGTCCCTGCTTCACAAAATCACCCTCATTCACCTCCACCGATTTTACGATGCCACCGTGTTTAAAAGAGAGGACGGTTTCATCATCGGTTGTAAACAGGCCGGAGGTTTTAATCTCCACTTTCATACGGCTCCGTTCCAGCGCCATCACTTTCACGGGAATAATTTCTTCATTCATCTCCTTCACCTCTTCCTTTGAAGATGAACAGGAGGACAATACGCCTGTCAGCAGGACAAGCCAGAGCAAGGATGTTCTCATGGATTACTATTTTTAAAATTTTGTATAGGATATGTTGCTTCGTCCCGCTCGAGCTGCGCCAATGCCGAGAGGATATTCAGTTCACTTAAATTCAACTGCAGTTGCGCGTTGGTGTATTGATTAGAGGCATCCAGTTTCTCGAGAAAAGTATGCACACCTTCGATGTAGCCTTTGTTGATGAGTCGATGATATGCAGCAGCGGCCTCCACCTGACGTTGTGCTGCCAGGTATTGCGACCATGCACCATTCAGGCGGTTGAGGGAGATGTTCGCGCCCATCGCCAGCTTCTTCTGCGCATCGGTCAACTGCAATGACGACAGTTCCATATCCCATTTCGCCTGTTGAATTTTATGACGATTGGTAAAGCCGGCGAAGAGTGGGATTTCCAGTTGTATTCCCGCGAGATAATAATCGGCGTCATCGCTGCTGAGTTTAGCCCTCTCCGCCTGGAGACCGAGGTCCAGAAAACCACTCACTTTCGGGTAGAGATAAGCCCGCTTCATCCGCAGCATCGTCTCTCCCATTTCATTCACCTGTTGCAGACTCGCCAGCTCTTCCCGTTTCTCCACAACAGGGGTGCGTTGCAGGAGGAGGTTCACCTGTGAAATTTCGGGAGCCGGGTTGTAAGTGGTGTCGATGGGCGAGGTCGGATCGGTGTTCAGAAGAAAATTAAAATACAACTGCGCGTTATTACGATTCAGGACAGCTTCTTCATATTTAGAAACCATCGCCTGCACTTCCGCTTCTGAACGAAGGCTGAATGCCGGGAGACCTTTTCCATTTTCCAGAAGGCGTTCATTGATCCGTTTGCCTTCCCGCGCAGTAGAAACGGCGTTCTCATAAATACTAACGGCACGGGTAGCCGAAAGGTAATTATAATAGGCGATCTTTATTTCCTTCACCAGTTCACGCTGGTACACTTCCAGTTCGAGTTGTTGCAACACCACTTGCTGCGATTGAAGTTTCCGGTTGTAGAAGAGGTCGGAGTTCAGCAGGGCGAGGCTGGTGCGCAGTTTCATATCGTATAAATTATCGGGGAAGAAATTCTGCTTCACATTCTCAATCTGCGGAAAAGCCTGTGTGCCCGTCAGCTGATTCAATGTCGTGTAGACGGGATTCACCAGATCACCCACGGGAATCGAAATACTCCGACCGCCGTCACCGTTTTGATAAGCGCCCTGCAGCGAGACGTTGGGGAGGAACAAGCCCTTCGCCGATTTCAAAGCGAGCAAAGCTTTATCGAGAGAGATGTTTTTCTCCTTTACGAGAAGATTGTTCTTTATCCCGGCAGAGATGTAGGACGGTAATGGACCTTCCTGGGCGAAACTTGCAGTCGACCAAACCATGATGTACGACATAGTGATCATCCGCATTGCGTAACGACAGGTCGCGACCTGTCGTACTCGACGCACCTGTCGTACCAAACTGACATCTCGCATCTCCAGGACCCGCCGGATGATTGGGGTTCTTAATAGTGTACTCATTAATAACAGTGTTAAGTAATTATTAAAAAAAATTTATTTCTTCATTGAGGCATCCATGGTATTCAGGAGCCAGTTGAGGGATTGTTCCATCATCCCATAGACCTGACCTTCGGGCACGAGTCTCTCAAATCTGCGGCGGATAGCGAGGGAGACGAGTCCGTGCACCATACCCCAGATCACCATCGCCACGGCATTCACATCCCCTTTTACGATGAGGCCGTTCTCCATACATTCGGAGAGGATGATGCGCAATTGATCGAGGGCTTTATCGCCTTCAATCCATTCGCAATCGCCGCTGCTGCAGAGGATTGTTTCCATGGGGGCGCTTTGCAGAAACATCAGGTCGTAGTATTCGGGATTTTCGAGACCGAAATGCAGGTAATTCTCACCCATTTTATGGAGGCGGAGGAGAGGATTTGCAATCTGTTTAAGGTTTTGATTGTACTCCTGCATTTTCCGGAAACCTTCCTGATGCAGATGAAAAAGGATTTCATTCTTATCCTTAAAATAGAGGTACACGGTAGTCGGACTGTATTCGATCAGGTCGGCGATGCGGCGGATAGAGACCTTTTCAAAACCTTCTTCAATAAAAAGCTTCATCGAAGCATCGAGGATCATCTTCTTCAGCTCGGTTTTCTGTTTTTCTTTTCGTTCGGTGATACCCATGAGGGAGGAGGAATAAATTGTACGCTGCAAATATAATTAACAGTGTTAAGTAAAGCAAGGGGGAGGGGATTCCGAGGGGGTGATTGGTCGTAAAATGCTGGTTTTGTGCCAATAAAAATCACCGGTGCATGGAGAGGAGACCGGTGTTTTGTCCCTACGGGACAGGAGGAGGGGCTGTCCTACGGGAACAGGGCTGTAGCGACAGGTCGAGACCTGTCGAATCCTAGACGGTCCTAGGACACACCGTTCAGGCCCTTTTTTTACCCCCCCGCAGGGTATCGCATCGTATCACCCGAACTCCAGCGTAGCCTGGCCAAAGCGCTTCAGCGTGCGGACATGCGACATGAGCGCATCCTTGAGGTATTTGTTCTCCATGTAGGGGATGCCATATTCCTCCGCGGTGGCACGGACAATAGGAGCAATCTTAGGATAATGCACATGACATACCTTAGGGAAAAGATGATGCTCCACCTGAAAATTTAATCCCCCGATGTAGAAAGATAATAAACGATTGTTGGTAGCGAAATCAACAGTGGTACAAAGCTGATGTACCGCCCAGCTGTTTTCGATGGTTCCCTCAGCCGATGGCATGGGATGTTGCGTGCCCTCTACCGTATGCGCCAACTGGAATACCGTTGTCAATACAATGCCTGCGAGAAAGTGCATGAGGAAGAATCCTGCGATCCAAGGGCCTACGGCTACATTGAAGACGGCAATCGGAATGACGAGCAGGTAGGTGAAATAAAATATCTTGGCAAGGATAATCTTGATGAAGGTGATACGGGTATCGGCTTTGTTGAGCGGATTCACACCGTTTCTGTTGTACCTGCGAAACTGAAGAATATCTTTAAACGTCGCCCAGTACAATGTTAAGATTCCATAAAATAAAAAGGCATAGACCACCTGGAAACGGTGAAAGGATTTTACCTTGGTATGCGGGGAAAAACGAAGCACTAATTTATCATCAATGTCTTCGTCGTAATGGGTAATGTTGGTATAAGTATGGTGTAAAATATTATGCTGAAGGTTCCAGTTGAAAATACTACCGCCTACCAGATTCAGGGAATAGCCCATAATCTTATTCACCCATTTGCTGCCGGAATAAGCACCGTGATTGGCATCGTGCATAACGCTCATTCCAATGCCTGCCAAACCAACACCCATCACTAACCATAACAACATCTGCACCCCGAAAGAGAACTCCATGGTCATCATCAATACATAAGGGATGAAGTAGCAGGAAAACATAAAAATGGTTTTGAATACCATCTGCGCATTCGCATATTTGGAGATACCGTTCTCAACAAAATAATTATCTACTCTCTTTCTTAAAACATTATAGAACTCTTTCTGATCTTCCCCTTTAAACTTAATATTTCCTTTTACTGTGCTCAATTTTCTACGTTTTAATTATTGATGCAAAGATAGTTATAATTAAAATTATCCAAATAACTTATATCATCCGCCTGGAAATTCCTGATAAAATCATAGGAATTACCGGCATTTTCATGATATTTAATGGGATTTCAGGCAAAAGGCGGGATGATACGATTTTTGCATCATCCCGCCTTCACCTTTATTTTCAGGGTTTATCGTGTGATTACCACCTTCTGCATGACCTTTTCATTGCCCGATCGGAGGACAATATAATAGATCCCGCTTTCGAGTGGGCTGATGTCCAGCGATACTTTTTCCTTCGGCTGAGAAACAAAAACTTTTTGTGTCATCAGTGTTTGCCCTACGATATTCACTACGGCGATTTCTCCTTCAGCATACACCGGCAGAGAAAACTCTACGTTGAGCAGTCCGGATGCGGGATTTGGAAATACCGTCAGATTGCCTGCTTGTCCGGGTTGAACTTCAACAGTGGGCAGAGTATAGTTGACCGTGAATTGCTGATAAATATTATCCCCGAAATCAGGATTAAAGGTTCTCAGATTTGTTCCTGTGGCCGCATCCTTGATACGGAAATATCCGGTTCCTTGTCCGGGATTTGCCCACCAGCTGAGACCATCATCTCCCGCATCCAGCAACTTCAACGTATAACAATCTGTGGGTAGATACACGGTATCACGGTAAGTGGTATTGGCAGCAAGGCCGATTCTGTTAATGAGATTATTTCCCTGACTATCTTTCAGTGTATAACTGGTTTGTGAACCGCTGGTGTTCGTCTTTAATTCAAACACCAGACCGGAAGTATAAACAACAGGATAATTAAAGGTAGTGATGAGGGTATCGTTTAAACCGTACTGATCCGTTCCTCCGTTTGGATTGGTAACAATGACGATAAATTCATTGGTATTTGAGCTCAGCCAATTGGGTTGGGGCAAGGTGACTTCTGCTGTTTGCAGGAAGTTAAGCGTGCCGGTCCATTGGTAGCTGGCCATGGTGCCGCCTAAGCGACCATAGGTAATATCCAATTGTGTTAACGGCGTTGCTCCGGTATTTTGAATGGCAATAACAGGTGCATTGCATATCGGATTCAAACGTTCAAACTCCACTCTATTACTCGGACTTTTCACATACGATACCGCTGCATCGAGATTGAAATTGGGTGCCCCGTAACTTACCAGTTGATTATTCACTCTGTAGTTGGATGTACCGGTATTGGAAACAACCGGCAGACTATAATCTAAATTGATGACCTGGCCCGGAGAAACCTGAGGGGTGATGTCATATTCTTTCGTGTCCACCACATCTCCCGGACACCAGCCGGCACGATCATAGACCCATGTACCACCTTGAGGGTAGATGGGATTCATCGCGCATTCCTTCCATACTGCTCTCGTGTAGTTGGTGCTATTATTTAAACGTAAAGTATGATTGCGTGGGATAAATTCTCCTTCCTGTCCGTGACCGCTGATAGCAGAACGCAGCTTGAACTGAGCACTATTGGCAGAAAGTGGAATATCACGCGGCTCAAACATATCATTGTTCGCGATCTGGCCATAACTTGCCATCGTCCACGCACCACTTGGCCATACCTGTTGAAGGGCATGCACATCTCTCGGCGGTGTACCTTCATAAAATACAAATCGGATATCATTATCTTCCTGATACTTTCCATCTTCCATCGCCATGAACTTTCTTCCTTTTAATACCGGCGCATAATCGGTCACATCAAAGGCCCATGTTTTCCCGATGAGCCCGTTCATATTTAATCCTAATCCATAAGGCGTGATGAAATTAATCAACTCGACTTTCATCGGACGTTTTTCATAATGCGTTAAACGGGTAATAAAAATCGTATCATCGGCAGCCACCGGGATCGAATCAATGGCTACACCGGCGGTATCATACACATAGCTATACCCACCGGCCTGCCAGTAAAGATTGGTGTCAACAGCAGCGAGTGTATTATTTTGTACAGTATATTCAATAACGGAATTGGCATTGATTGCGAGGGAGTCTAAAACGGGTGTGACCTGAACGGAGGTTGTATATACCCCTCTTATAAAGGATATTTTGGGCCGCTCGAGACTCTCTGTAAAATTGCGAAAGAGGTCTTTGCCTCGCCGATCTCTTCGGGTCATATTAAACATCGTACCATCCATACCGTTAGGTGAGGAATCATCAATTAGTGCACCACTGCTTTCATCCATTTTATAATATACCAATAGGTTGGCATAAGCAGGATTGGAGGGTGTGATGGAATGGTACATAATATCACTGATCGCCACTGAATCAAGGGCTATACTCCACATACTGAATTCATCCAGACTTCCATAATAACCATAGTTGTTGGCGATCGATCTGCCCAGGTTCATCCGATTGATGCTAATGGGCTTTGTTTTCCCTGAACCGGAATGCCACAAGCTACCATTCAGAAAAATATACATGATACCTGTACTTGCATTTTTTGTAAAGGTCCAGAAATTCCATTGGCCCTCCATTTCGGAGATGGTAGCTGCTCTACTGATGCGGTCATAGCCGGAACCATTATTACCACAATCCCAATAAATACTCCCATCGCTCCAAGGAAGATGTATGTTCATTTGTCTTTCACCTCCGGCGTCCAATGCTTCCAGGATACTAGTGTTTGCAGGTAATATAATGGGGTTACCGTAACACCAGAAAGCCAGTGTCACCTGATCAGTAACAGTGTCGCCTACACCGGAAGGCAAAGTGATGGAAGCAAGACCTCCGTCAGTATCCAGATACTTATCTTTTGCCGTAGTGTGAAGAGAAGCTATATTAGCAGCACCGGAAACGAAGACTTGATTATTCATTCCGGCGTTCACGTTATTGAAGCTAATATCCATGAGTACTGAGGAAACACCATCCCAGCTAAACGGAGTATGAAAATTAAATCGATTGGCACCCGCTGCAGTAAATGTGGTATTCTGATAAAAGACCTCAGCAAATCCGTTCAACTCCGGTGATTGACTGTCAAGAATGGTGCGGGAGGTATTTTTGATCCTGATTCTTAAATTTTCCAATGTTGATCCTAAAGTAAAAAGATCCATTTCCAGACCGTTAACATTCCCTGCAGTGAAGCCTGCATTAATGAGCTCAGACGCGGTCCACAGGTACTGGGTTCTCGACAGTGGTGATGCGGCATCGAAAGGTACATTGCTAAGTGCTGCACCGTTACCGATCGTGGCGGTGGATTCTGAAATAGTGCTGGTATAGGTTACCTCTTGTTGAATGGTCTGATAGTAGTTCCACTGTGGAACAATCGTATATGGATAAACAGTATCCGTAAAATTGCTGATCGCGTAACTATTGCTGATCCTGCGCATGGAATCCGTTTGCGCGGAATCCACGAGATAGGTATAGCAATTGTAATCCCATTCTCCACAGCCCTGATTGGGTTGTCCGGAATTGGAGACTAAACCATTTTTGCAACGCATACTGTAGAGCATGATAATTTTCTCGTAGGACTTGGTGGAATCATCCGGAAACTGAAACATCCCCGCGCGCATGGTCGTGTCGTAGCGGAACGTTTGAACCACTGTTGTATCGCCTGAGATGGCATCTCCGGCCTGAACCTTCACTAATGTGCCACCGGTGATAGCGATGCAAATAAGTACTAATAACTGTAATCCTGTATAATTTTTCTTCATCGTTGGAATAAGTATTAAGATCTCATGGAAATTTTATGAATTGTAAATATAGCAGAAACAAAGTTGACCCCGAAATTAAATTCTTCCCGGCATGATAAAATGATGCCTTCCGCCTTGCAATAAGGATGTTTGACAATGCATGGGGTAAGAAGCCGGGATTAATTGCGTGAAAAACAGGGGTCCACCCCTATATTTAGGGGTCTCTTTTCAAATGGAGAAATCACCACTACTCCGTGTTTAGCAGACCCCTACATCTGCTATCAATAAAAACTATTCTTTCCCTCAGGGTCTTACAACACGAAACACTTCTTTCTCCTGTCTGGCATTGATGAGCAGGAGCTGATAGTTACCCGGTGCAAAACGACTGATATCAAAATCATATTCATCAGCGTTGGCAATTAATTCTTCCGTCATTACTCTTCCTGAAATATCCATCAACTGCAGGCGGTAATCACCTGTGACATTGGTAAACGCGATATGAATGAAGGAAGAAGAAGCAGTAGGATAAACACGAATGGGCGATCCACCGGCCGCATTGTTCAACCCTACATTGGTGACCGAATGGCAACCGGAGGTATCGTAGCAACTACCCTGTAAAACAATCACTGCATAACTGCCGTTTGCTGTAGCAGTATATACTTTCTGATTCGCTCCACTTATTGGAGAGAATCCATTGTTGCAATCCAGCCATTGATAAAAGGTGCCGGTGTGGTTGGCGGTTAATGTAGCGCCATTTTGTATAACGACTGTATCAACGACCAGGCTCGAAAGGGTCAGCTGAATAACAGAATCACATCCGGAAACATTGGTAAGAGTATCATAAAATACACCGGGAGGATATACGATGTTACCATTGAAATTATAGGCAGAATCCGGGCAAACAAAGGCAACAGTAGGAGTGATGAGAGCAGCACCTGCCACAAAATTAGAAGCATTCCCGGTAAGGGCGAAATTGTTCAGGGTGCCATTGATATTACCAGCGGCATCCGTAAGTGTTGTCTGACCGGAATTCACACCACCGGCTGTTCCCTGATTGAAGCGATAATACAATTGCAAACCGGCCGCACTAGCCGTATCAATACCATTCACCGGGAGGCAACTCAGTTCTGCGGGTTGCAATGCTCTGTTCCAGAGACTCACTTCATCCACTCTTCCGCTCAGGTAATAATGAGTGCCCTGATACAATTGATCTCCGATCAAAAAATCCTCGGTCGTAGTGGTAATCACATCGGTAGCAGGAAGAGAATCTACTTTAATGCCATTTTTATAGAGTCGTAACATAGAGCCATCATAGGTAAATGCGAGATGGGTCCAGGTATTTAAAGTGAGAACAGGAGAAGTTAAGGTATAATTCACACCTGAAGCACCGGTGAATCGCGCCTCCACCGAAGTTGGCGTATAATGCAGCAGATAAAAATCAGCATTGGTATTGTTCCGGAATCCGGCAAAGCCATCGAAGTTAGGAAATACCGGAGAGGGGTTGGTGGGATATACCCAAGCGGTGAGGGACATGCCGGTAGAGTTCGCAATCAATGCAGAGGCTGCAGGCACAGCAACATAATCGTTGATGCCATCAAAGGCGAGGGCGTTGTTGGATTGCGCGGCGATGTTTCCGGAGAGAAAAAGTAAAATTATCAGGGATTCTATCTTTTGACGAATAGCGATTGTTTTCATTGATGGAAGGGTTTGGATGGCGAATATAAAAATTTGGAGATAAAAATGTATGATGACACTACATTATAACTACAAATAGGGGTATGCAGGTATCGTGTTAAAAAATAGAGTAGCCCTTGCAGGTGCGGCATCTCGGTAAGGATATCATCTTCCCCCACACACCCGCCCTCACCCGACCATAGGTCGGGTGAGGGCGGGTGTGTGGAGAGAGGGGATTGTTGGTTACCAAGATGTCGCCCCTACAGGGCTAGTACCAAAAAATCCGCTCTGCAAGGGAGTTTGTCAGTTAAAGAGATGCCGTTTCTATCGGCCCCCCCCCCCCCCCCCGGGGGGGGCCCCCGGGGGTGGGGGGGCTTTTTTTCTCCCCCCTGAAAAAAAAAACTTCCTTTTGGCGGGGGCCCCCCCTCGGGGGGTTTGCAAGATGCAGAGATACCGCCGCTAAAAAGGCTTGTACGGTAAGAAATGCCCGCTCTGCAAATTACACCCATTAAAAAAGCCGCATCAAATGATACGGCTCCCCGGCTTTTCTGTGTGTAAGGTCAGGGTATCATATAGAGGATGCCGGCATTGATTCCGACGGAACTGTAGCGTTGTTTTGTGTTATTGCCGGCGTCCATCTTCGTCAGGAAATATCTTCCTGATGGTCGTAGCATTAATCTTGTATTCTTATTCATCAGGTAACTGAACTCTAATCCGGCACGGGCATTGAGGGATAATTTTCCGGTGTTTTCATTTTGAAATTTTGTCACTCCACTTTCATCATCGCGCAGGTATCTCCCCGACGATTGCACGACCACACCGGGCGCGACGCCTGCACTGATGCCTGCTCCCCAGCGGCCTCGTTTGAAATTATAAACAATCTCCAGCGGTACTTCAACGATATACCAGCGGTTGATGCCATTTGTAGATTGCAAGGCAGGATCGTAGTGCCTTCCGGTTAAAGTATCGGTCTTTGTTACATAGAGGCTATCGTTCACTGTTTCCAGTCTTGTATTCAAAAATAAATTTCCGAAGATGTAAACACTGTCTGTATCTGAAATCGTGTAGCTATAAGGCTCCCATTCATTGTAGGAGTTATAATATTCGCCATTGGTATAGGGAGAATATTTCACCTGCTCCCCAATGACAGCGAATTCAAGTCCTCCACGGAGATCCCAGTTTCTGATGCTTTTTGACAATTGCAAACCGGCATAGGGTAGATAAGCGGGCTTCTCCTCTTTTTCGCGACGATCAAGATAAACTGTACTTCCTGATCCACTCAAGTCCTTCTGCACCATTCCTCCACCGGCATACAACAGGAGATCCCAGCGCGATTTTCGTTGGAGTAATAGCTCTTTTCTTTGCGGGAGATAATAATCCTTTGTACTGTCGGGGCTTAGCAGGGCAATTTCAAGAGAGGGCAAGAGCGTCATAAGTTCCATGGAAGAGGGTGCTGTTGTTTCCACTTCTTTAGATGTGTGCGTGTTTAATAAAACAGGTGTCGTGGTCGCCAACTGTTCTTCTTTTGCAGTCGTGATTGAATTCCTTGCGATTGGCGTTGTTATTACTGAGGTATTTGAGGTGATGCGTTCTTCCACAACAGCAGCAGTTCGTCGTTCACGTTGCATTTGATTAGAAGACGTTGTCGTTACAGAAGAATTGGGGTTGATTACAGCTTCACTATTCACGTCATGGCTTTTTTCCTTCTTTTCTTCCATCCTCTTCTCTTCTGCTATCTTCTGCACGTCATTACCGTTAGTAATTAAAGTGCCGGTCGACTGTATTGAAACACCTGCTTTTTCATCAGCAATAGTCGCTTCCCTGTTGGTATTCCACAGGTAGAGCGCACCCAAGGTGCCTGCTAGGAAAAAGCTGAAAAAGACGATCATCCTGCGACGGCGCTTCTCAGCGAAATGCCGGTCGAGCATCTTCCCTGCTTCCGGCCAGTACTCCTCCGGATTCATTTCTTCGTTCTTATAGTTGCTCATTGTATGATGGGTTTATTCCATTCCGTTTTTTTGACATCGCTCAACATCTCCTGCAATTTCTTTCTGGCTTTAAAGAGATGTGCCTTTGACGTTCCTGATGATATGCCAAGCAATGTCGCTATCTCGTCGTGCTTGTATCCGTCTACTGCATAGAGGTTAAACACGGTCTTGCTCATCGGAGGCAGCTTTTCAATAGCAAGCAATATTTCGTCGGTATCGTATTTCATGTCCACCTCCATACGTCCGGGATGGTGTTCTTCGGGCATTTCCTCTCTCAGACTGATGTATTCCCGATAACGTTTCTGTTTCCTGAATTCATCAATAATATAATTCACACTCACCCGTCGCAGCCATTGTTCGTAAGGAACAGCACTATGGCGCTTCAAATAGTCGGACATATTTTGCACCAGGCGAACAAAGATCATATTCAACGCCGCCATCCGATCTTCCTTATTGATATAATATCTTGAACAAATAGAATAGATAACGGGAAAGCACATCACGTATAAATCGTGATGTGCTTTCCGGTCGTCGTGCCGGCATTTCTCTAATAATTCAACGGCGGGCTGCATGCTACTCCGGGTTTACCGGCTTCTGCTGCGGTTATTGTTTCACAAAGGTCTTGCTGTCCGCACTTCCATCTGCATTAATTACTCTGAACAGGTAGATGCCGGGAGAAAGACTTTCTGTATTCAATTGATTCGCGGTACGAGTGACCAATCCTTTCATCACTTCTCTTCCATCTACACTGATGACCTGATAATTCAGTGCATCGGCCGTATTCGCTGCCCATTCAACAAACAAACGATCGGTAGCAGGAACAGGATAAATACGGGATATGGTATTTGTCTGATCATCAAGGCCACTTGTGAGTTGCGACGGAGAAATAATATTCAGCGTGAAGCCGGCATTGGCAGAGAAACCGCGATAAATGATATTACCCAATGAATCCACAGTAATTGTATCGCAATAGGTATCGTTACATCCCAGGAAATCTGAAACGGTGAGGCAAACGACATAGGTCCCGGTATTTGCATACTGATGTGTAGGGTATGCTCCGGATCCTAACGGTGATCCGTCACCGAAATCCCAACTGAAGTTAAGATTTACACCATTAGACAAATTCACGCCAATCAGTTGGTAAGGGGTGGTTTGAGTAAAGATGAAATAAGCATTACAACCTATCGGGTTATTGATGGTGGTATCTATCACAATAGAATCACAATAAGTAGTTGTACAACCCACTGTACTTACTGTCAGACAAACCAAATAGGTTCCGGGAGCACTGTACTGGTGTTGAGGAAACTGCAATGTACTTGAATTACCATCTCCGAAATTCCAACTGTAGTTTACGGGCACAGGCAGCGGTGGTACATTGGGAGGATTCACCGTAGACTGATCGATAAAGTAAGCGATCAACCCGATACTTACTGAAGTAAAATTCGCAACACAAGAAGGGTTGTTCGGTGGAACAGTAATGGTTTGACAGGAGGTACAGATAATTGCTCCGCCATTACCTACGTTTAGACAAACATTATATACGCCGGGAGACGGGTAGGTATAGGCAACATTGTTACCGGTAGCGGTGGCGCCATTTCCAAAATCCCAGTAATACGTATTGTTGGGAATTCCTTGTGTATTGAAGCTAAAGGTACCCGGATTTCCAGGAGCGGCCGTTGCGGTAAAAGTACAATTGGAGTTCCCAACAGTGACTGCCATACAAGATGTACAAACAATATTTCCTGTAGCCAGTTCGATTTCATTCATACAGACCTGATAGGTACCGGGTCCGGGATAGGTATGCGAAAGGTTATTGCCCACTCCTGTTGTGTTATCTCCAAAATCCCATGTGAGACCTGTGATAAGCTGGGAAGGAAGACCAACAAAATTAAAGGTATTGGCAAGCGAACTGTCAGGAGTGGCAACGAATGAACAAGGATTTGGATTGGGAGGAACTACAATCGTTTGGCAGCAGGTACTGGAGGTAATTCCATTGCTGGCAGTAAGGCATACATTGTAGGTTCCGGGAGCTGCATAATTATGTGCTACATTGTTTCCTGTGGCAGTAACCCCATTTCCAAGGTCCCAGAAATAGGCTGTATTAATGGCCTGAGGGATGGCGAATGTAAAAATGGTGGGGTTTCCCGGCCAGGTAGAAACAGTGAAGTTACAATTGATGCCGCCACCGCCGCCGTTTGTCTGCACCGGAAAGCAGAAAGAGCAGATGATGGCTCCTGAAGAGTCTATTTCATCCATACAAACCGTAAACGTCCCCGTGCTGCTGTAGGTATGGCTGGCTATCATTCCAAATCCGGTAGATCCATCACCAAAATTCCAAACAATTGCATTATTGGGGTTTGTACCGGTAGCAAGAAAAGTAAATGAAGAAGGATTGGAGGAGTCGGGAGTTGCAATAAAGGAACAATTTGATCCACCTCCTCCACCAACAGGAATCATCATACAATTGAAACAAGTATCAACACCGGAAATTATTGTTAAACAAACATTGTAAGCGCCGGGTTGTGCAAAAGCATGCTGCGGATTATTACCGGTTACAGGAAGAGAGTTATCACCAAAATCCCAGATGTACTGAGCTCCGGAAGTATTAAATGCGGCGTTAAACTGCAAGAGCGCCGGGTTTTGAGCGGGATTAGGGAAAGTATAACCAAAAGCACAGGAGATGGAGGAGTTAATGATGATGGTATAGGTGTAGGAGCAAATGACATTATTAAAGAAATCAACTTCTGTCATAGTGACTGTATAGGTACCTGTTGCAGCATAGGTATGCGTCACATTATTTCCGGTACCGTTGCTTCCATCACCAAAACTCCAGTTCGCAACAGTATTTGTCCCTTGCAAATTGGCGCTAAAATAATATTGATTCGCGTTACTGGAATCTTGCGTATAAGTGAAACTACAATTGTTAGCGCCCACCAATACCGAATCACAATGGGTGCAAATGATTCCACCATTGAGGCTATCGTAAACATTGAGACAAACCGAATACACTCCGGGTGAATTGTACACCTGAGTGATAGGACCTACCGCTACCGGACCGGAAGAGGTACCGTTACCGAACGTCCAGATGCCGTAAAACTGTCCGGCTGGGAATCCGGGAGAAGGGATTAACACTGCAACATTTCCTGAGGGATTGGAGGCTGTCCAGACACAATTTTGTGCCTGAGCGCCAAAGGTCACAAACAGGACCAGGAGGAGAGAATAAATGTATTTCATAGTTGTGGATTGTTTTCAGAGGATATCACGAAGGTCAGCGGCAAATGGTTTACCTGAGAGGATAATTTTTCTTCGTAACGTAAATCTACCGAAATATAAAGAAAAAGGGAGAATGAATGCTCACCCTCCCTTCGGATTTTTTTTAATTGAATACGATCAGGCCCATTGGCATAAGATTCCGCCCATAATCATCATGCTGACCATCCAATAGCCGGCATTAATAAAAATATACTTTGCCGTTTTCTTTTCATAGAGGGCATGTGTACCGATGATAGGGAGTACCATGAAAATTCCGGTTAATAACCCATGGAAGGCACCATGCTTAAAGGTGCGGAAGAGTTTCCCATAGGCTTCTAAAGAGCTACTCAGCCAGAGCGCATCTACAGAAGTAGTATCTCCGGGCTTCACGGTATCAGCGACTAAGGAGTATAGATGGTACTGGTGGATAACCATAAACTGCATAGAAAAGGATAAGAGGAAGGCGAACAAAAAAGACAATAAGAAGATTTTAACCATTGGGGGGTTCTTCATTTTCTCTTCTGTCATTTCAGCGGCCTGCATCCATGCCGTTCCGAACACTTTAGGGTTGTACCAGATAGTGCCAACAACTAAAGGCACCAACGCGGTAATAAGGATGAGTAAGAAGTTAATATTCATGGGTTTTAGGTTTGATCGGTGAAAGTAAAATGAATCTTTGAAATCCCCAAATTTTATGAAGAAATATCCATATATCCTCTCTTAAAAAAAAGAGTAACCTCTGGTGCATTTCCTCGTAGAAAGAGTGATTAAAAATAGCTAACATGAATTTCAAATCCAATTCCCCTCAGCCGGGAAGACAGCGCAACAGCAACCGTACTATTACCCGTCTCAGCCAGAAACAAAAAATGCTGATCGGCGGAGTGGTCTCTACCCTTGTGATCGTTCTTATCGTAATGGTGTATCAATCTACCCGCACCACACCGGCGAGGGCAGCAGTTGCAGGAGAATACCGCTCCAAAACTTCAGGCAACTGGGGAACATTAGCGACATGGGAAGAATATGACGGGACCAACTGGGTGGCAGCAACCACTACTCCCGTTACTGCCGACAATATCATCACCATCCAGAACGGACATATTGTAACCGTGGCGGCGAGTGTTAGCGCCGACCAGATTGTTATTGAAAACGGCGGGAGAATAAACGTCAACAGCGGAAGAACGCTGACCATCGCGAATGGAACAGGTACCGATATGGTGAACAACGGTATCATTGGAAATACAGGAACAATTACAGTAAGTGGAGGTGCCACCATCAACCATGCTGCAGGTGGTACTTATATGCATTTACAAAATGGAGGAACTATTCCAAATGCAACATGGAATGCTACGTCCAATTGTAACATTACCAATATCACCACTACACTTCCCTCACAGATCAGCCAGAACTATGGAAATCTGACCTGGAACTGCACCGGGCAAACGGGAGTATTGACTTTAAATACAAACATGAGTATTCAAAGTGATTTTACCATAAACAGTACGGGCAGCAGTCGCTTAGAACTTAATGACGGGTTTACCTCCCGTACTTTTACTATCGGCGGCAACTATATACAAACAGGCGGAAACTTACGCTTAACTGATGGATGGACATCCGGAACGATGAACATTACAGGTAGCTGCTCCATTTCCGGCGGAGAGCTGATGGGAAATAACAGTAACGGTAATTCAACAATAGCTATCAGTAGTGATTTAAATATAAGTGGTACAGGATTGCTTATCCTCTCCAGTAGTTCAGCCAGTTCAACAGCTACTGTAAACGGCAACTTAAGTGTTACTTCCGGCACGCTCCGACTTGGTGAATCTAACGGCAACGGGACCTTAAACGTCCTCGGACACTTCACGCATAGCGGTGGGACCATTACCGAAACAGGAAGCGCAACTTATACTGTACACTTCAAAGGCACAACACAACAAGATTTTACTTCAGGAGGAACCGTTTCCAATTCTGTTAATTTTAACGTGAACACCAATGCATTTCTGCAAATGGTAGCTGAAAACACTGCTATAAGCGGCGGTGGAACATTTACACTCAGCAGCGCTGCTAAACTCGGAATTAAATCTGCCAATGGAATCACTACTTCAGGAGGAAGCGGAAATATTGTCGTCACCGGAATCAGAAGCTATAATACGAATGCTGACTACCTGTACAATGGAACTGTCGGCCAATCTACCGGCAATGGCTTACCGGCAACGAACAGAAATCTCACTATCGATAACGCCGCGGGCGTCACATTAACTTCTTCTACTGCCACGTCGGGAACACTTACCTTAAATGCCGGCAATGTTACTACCAACGCCAACACACTTACATTGGGCACATCGGCTTCCGTATTAGGTACTTTAACAAGAACCAGCGGACATGTGGTTGGAAACTTTAGAAGATGGATTGACAATATAACCACCTCAGGTATTGTATTCCCGGTGGGTACAAGCAGCATCTACAATGGCATTACTATCGACTTCACTTCCGCTCCTACGGAAGGAACCATCAGCTCACGTTTCGACACCGGATTTCCGGGCGTATATGGTTTGCCGGTGAGTGATGCAGGGGATGAATGCACTACAGTGGGTTCGGGTTGGTGGACGATGACGGGAGCAAATGGCTTCAGCGGCGGGACGGCAACCCTGTCAGTTATTGCAGAAGGATTTACAGGAATTACTGATTATACCTTACTGCATTTATTCCGCAGGGACAATAATGCTTCTGTATGGGAAGCGAACGGTACACATGTTGCACCTGGAGGATCCGCGTTAGTGCCGGAAGTAAACCGCAGTGGGGTAACAGCATTTGGTGAATTCGGAATTACATCAAGTGGTGTCAATCCTTTGCCTGTTAAATTACTCAGCTTTGATGTGAAAGAAAGAAATAAATCAGCAGTGATCACCTGGTCAACAGGCAGCGAACAAAACAGTGATTACTTTGTCGTGGAACGATCAACCGATGCCGGCAATTATAAGCTAGTGCAGAAAGTGAATGCGGCGGGCAACAGTACCTCCATCAGGAATTATGAAATCGTAGATCCACAACCTTTCCCCGGTATCAGCTATTACCGGCTAGTACAGGTAGACAGAGATGGTACAAAGGAAGTTTTCGCTCCTAAACCCTTTCAGTTGGGAAACAAAAATGCTACTGCTCTCAAACAATTAACTGCGAGCCCTAATCCCTTCCGTTCGGATCTCAACCTGAACTTCGAATCCACAGTGGCGGGTACATTACCGATGATCATCAGCAATCAAAATGGAAAACAACTTTATACGAGTAATATTTCCGCTCAGGAAGGATTTAACACCATCTCTCTCCCTTTAGCCGGACAACTCTCTCCGGGTACTTATATTGTTACCATTGGTGAAGGAGAGTCGAAAGTGAGTACGCGAATTATCAAGCAATAATCGAAAGCGCCTTTAGCTAAGAAAATAATCGACACTTCAAACCGCTGCAGACAAACGAACAATCGTTGGTTTGCAGCGGTCTTTTTTTGCAAAATAATTTAAAGTATTTCCAGTGTACATGTCCTCTACGGATGCACATGAAAGCCAATCGGAGCGGGCTTATGACTATTCGTTACAATCAACTGCTGGAGTTTCGTTATACCACTCGACTCCTTCCATGAACTTGCACTCCATCTCCTCCATTGGCATTAATAGTTCCTGCCTTATACCTGCATTCACGTGTAACATTATAGGAAAACTAAATTCAGCCGCTTAAGTTAATGGTTTTCTATTTTAACCGCACTAAGAGCAGTTAGAATGGGCCAATCGCTTTTTCCCTCAAATTCGACTTTATTTTTCGACCATAAATAATCTTAGTTTTGAATAAAAGAATATTCTGATAATTAAATCTTCTGTTTAAACGCAGCGACCGCCGCGAACCCGCCGCGAACGCAGCGCCTGCCTGCCGAAGCTTCAGCATAGGTAGGTTTAAGTTTGGAATCGTTACTGCTCTGGAAGGGTTTTAACCACTCAAATAACCATCATTTTCAAAAGCTGCGTAATGTTTTCTGCTTAGCCGTCTGTGTACTATTATTCCCTTTGGAATTCGAAGATTTAGCGAAATAGTCTCCGTTAAACGCCGGCCTCCCTGTTCCTTTATTTCATTTGAGGTCACATTTTGTGACCTCAAGTTAATCCATTCATTATCTGATAATTGGAACATGAAATCAGGTGGAAACCGATCCGGGTTCCGCTTCACTGCCTGATTCAGGGATTTGGTTGAAACCCCATACAATTTGGCCAGATAATCATCCAGTAACACGTTTCTTCCGCGGATCAGATAGATATGTGCTGATAAGTCCTGCGGTGCAATAGATATCATCGTATTCATAGCAGCAAAAATAAGTCGGTTCAACGGTTGAACTACTCTAATAAACATGTACAGTCGAATACAAATGTTTATCAAATTTCTGCCGCTTCTATCGCTGCTAATTTTCTAAATAACAATCCTTTCAAAAAATCAGAAAGAAATCGACAAATTCCTCCGTAACTTTATATCCCCTTACGTGTTAAATCCATATGACCTCTTCGCTCTTCCCGCGATTATTCACCCCGGTTTATGCTGCTGCCCTCCTTTCGGTTGTGTTGATGCAGGGATTATTATGGGTCACTGACAGCATCTCCGTTAAAATTACTAAAATTCCTAAGCGCGATCGGATGGATCTCGCCATGCGGCATGAATTTGATCTCACCCGCGATCCGGCCACGATGAGTATTCCGAGGGAACGCTTATGGAACGCCATCAATTATGCTGAACAGCTACGGGCGGCTAGTCAGGTGGGCAAGGTAGCAGGGGCTTTAAGTATCAACTGGACAGAACGCGGTCCATCTAACGTTGGTGGACGTACGCGAGCGATCATGGTGGATCTGAATGACCCCACTTACAAAACGGTTTTTTCGGCCGGAGTGGGCGGCGGACTCTGGAAGACCAGTGACATCACTGTAGCAGCACCGGTATGGACACCCGTCAATGATTTATTCTCCAACATTGCTATTACTGCACTTTGTCAGCATCCAACAACGCGGAATATTATTTATTTTGGAACGGGCGAAGGATGGTTCAACGCGGATGCTATTCGCGGCGATGGCATCTGGAAGAGTACGGATGGAGGTCTCACTTTTACACAGCTTGCAGCTACTGCCGGGTTAGCCAATTTCCGATATGTAAACAGAATGATTATTCACCCTCCCACGGGAGATGTTTATGCGGCCACCAATGGCGGACTCTTTCGTTCTCAAAACGGAGGCACGACCTGGACCGAAGTGCTGGGTAACGGCAACGGCTCTACGGTGGATTTCATAGGAGATGTGGATCTGGCAGCAGACAATGCCATCATCGCGGCTACAGGATCCATTTTCAGTGGTGCGGATGGTGTGTACCGGTCACCTAACGGTAATGCAGGTACGTTTACAAAACTCAACACCGGCGCCAATGGCTTTCCGACAACGGGTTTTGAAAGAATTGAAATTGCAGCTGCTCCGTCGAATGCCGCTGTCATCTATGCGCTTACTATGAGTGCTGCTACTTACGGTGTAGGAGGAATTTATAAAACCACCAACTCCGGAACGACCTGGACCAGTTGCACCCTTCCTACCGACGCGGATCCCGGAATAGCCGGCGAATTTACGAGAGGTCAGGCCTGGTATGATCTTACTATTGGTGTAGATCCCAATGATCCCAACACGGTGTTAGTAGGTGGCATTGACCTATTCAAAAGCACCAATAGTGGTACTACCTGGACTCAACTTTGTCATTGGTACGGTGGATTCGGATACCAGAATGTACATGCGGATCAACACGCCATCGTCTTTCAACCCGGATCTTCCAATGTCATTTATTTTGGCAATGATGGAGGGATCTATCGCACTGCGAATGCCGGAACCACCATTGATTTCAAATCCTACAATTACAACATCACCCAATACTATGCCTGTGCCATGAATCCTGCAATAGGCTCCAATCAATTCATGGCCGGAGCGCAGGACAATGGTACGCAGCAATACAGTGTACCGGGCATCAACACTACCATCGAAGTGACCGGTGGAGATGGTGCCTATTGCCATATTGATCAAAGTGATCCCAACTATCAGTTCTCCTCCTATGTTTACAACAACATCTACAGAAGTACGGATGGAGGAGGATCCTTCGCTTCCATTCGCGCGAACAACAATGGATCTTTCATCAATCCCAGTGATTTTGATGATACCAACAATAACTTCTACGCATCCTACACGGGCGGAAATTATACCCGCTTGCTCAATGCCCATACTTCCACTACCTGGACAAATGTCGCTATAGCCGCCTTCAATGCCGGACGAGTGACTGCAGTAAAAGTAGCTCCGGTTACGGCGCATCGTGTTTTCTTCGGACTCAACAACGGAAGAGTAGTTCGGGTGGACAATGCCAATGCCGCCACACCAACAGCCACACATATTAATGCCGGAGCAGGTATGCCCACATCAGCATCCATCTCCTGCATAGAAGTGGAAAAGGATGATGACAATCATTTGCTGGTCACCTATAGCAATTATGGTGTGAACAGTGTTTGGGAAACGAAGAACGGAGGAACAACCTGGACATCGGTAGAAGGGAATCTACCGGATATGCCTATCCGCTGGTCACTTTTCAATCCATCTGACAGCTCTGAAGCTTTACTGGCTACAGAAGTAGGCATCTGGAGCACCGACGAATTAAATGGCGGAGCGACGGTTTGGGGACCTTCCAACAGCGGTCTGGCCAATGTACGCACCGACATGCTGCAATTGCGCAGTTCTGACAATATGATCATTGCGGCTACTCATGGCCGTGGGTTGTATTCCACGGATCATTTCTCGCCGGCCCGTGCGGATTTCAGTGCCGACCGTTTTGTCATCTATACCGGTAAAGGCATCCAATTCACAAATGGTTCTGTAAAAGCTACATCGTGGGCGTGGAATTTCGGAGATGGGTTCACTTCCATCCTATCGAATCCGGTGCATACTTACAATACACCCGGCGTATATACGGTGAGTCTGAGCATCAATGGAGGTGGAGGAGCACTGACAAATACTAAAACCGCCTATATAACGGTACTGCCTAACCGCGGAACACCTTATACGATTGCGGCCGGAGGAAACTTCGACACCAATCCCAATGATTTTGCCGGAGATTATACAGGAGGCACCCGCTGGCAGAGAGGAAACAGCGCTGTAGCAGGTAAGAACAGCACCCGTAGCGGAAGTTCAGCATGGGTGACGAATCTTACCGGCAACTATACTGATAATGCCTATTGCAATTTATATACACCCAATTACAACTTCTCAGCAGCCGGAACATATACACTTAATTTTTACCGGAAAAATAGTTTTGAAATTGCCTACGATGGATTCCGTGTTGAATATTCGCTGAACAAAGGAGATAGCTGGACGATCCTTGGAACTACCGGTGCAGGCTGGTATGATTTTGCCAATGGCGGAGGAGGCACTGCATTCCCTGTTGGTGAACCCTTCTTCAACTCCACGCAAAGTGCATTTACACTGGCCACGCGCAATGTATCTTTTCTGGCAGGGAATCCCAATGTTGCATTTCGTTTTGTATTTCGTTCAGATGGAGTGGTGACTACACCGGGTGTTGCCCTGGATGACTTTGAAATCATCGGACCTTCCAATATTCCTTTGCCCGTGACGATGGGTTCCTTTACCGGAAAGGCCGAAGAAACAACGAACTTATTGGAGTGGACCACTCTCAGTGAGCTAAACAATGATGGCTTCTTTGTCCAGCGGTCTGCTGAGGGAAATCAATTTGAAGAAATCGGATTTACCAAAGGAATAGGAAACAGCACACTCGCCAACAATTATGTGTTCCGGGATGAAAATCCTTTGCAGCAGTTATTGAGCTATTATCGTTTGCGACAGATAGACTATAACGGCGCCGAAAAATATTCAAAAACCATTGCCATCAAGCGCGGAAATGAAGGAAGCGGAAGTATCCTCGTTTTCCCTATGCCTTTCAAAGATCATATCAACATTCTCTTCCGCTCGGAAAAAAACCATATCGCTAACTTAAAAATCTATAATCTCAAAGGACAGGTCGTTTATGAGCAGCAGATCATTACTGAAAGTGCTTTATTCCGACTACCATTGGAGCGCGATAAATTTGAGTCCGGAGTCTATTTACTCAGCATTGAAGAAGCTGGTGTTGTTTACAGTACGAAACTGATTCGCTCCTCCACCAATTAGCGTCTTTTCTTAGAATGCTTTGAGCTCTTTCCTCTTCCGGAGCCTCCTGATTTCGATTTACCCGATTTCGAGCCAAAGCCACCGGAAGGTGCTGATCGGAAACCACCTGAGGGACGAAAACCTTCCTTGCCCGGTCTTGTCTTTCCAAAATCTTCAGCGAGAATAAAATCAATTTGCTTCTTCATTAAGTCAGCGGATTTCAAACGCACTTTGAGCAGATCGCCGAGCTGATAGGTCTTCTTTGTTTTATGTCCGATGAGGCAATACTGCTCTTCATTCAACTCGTAAAAATCATCCGTCAGATCCCGTATACGCAAGAGTCCTTCACATTTACTCTCTACCACTTCAATATACAAGCCCCATTCCGTCACTCCGGAAATCATTCCGTTAAACACTTCATCCTTCCTGTCGAGGAGATATTGCACCTGCTTATATTTCACTGAAGCACGTTCTGCTTCTGAAGCTTTAATTTCCATATCCGTGCTATGCTTGCAGGCGGATTCAATCTCATCGGCATCCATCGGCTTTCCGCCTTTGAGATAATGATCCAGCAGGCGATGCACGATCACATCCGGATAACGACGAATAGGAGATGTAAAATGCGTATAGAAATCAAAAGCGAGACCATAGTGACCAATATTATCTGTAGTATACACTGCCTTCGACATGGTTCTGATCGCGAGTTGCTCGAGGACATTCTGCTCCCGTTTCCCTTTCACATCCTTCATCAGTTTGTTGAGGGAATGCGCAATATCCTTCTCCGATTTTGTATTGATCTTATATCCGAAACGTGCGGCGAACAAAGAAAATCCTTCCAGCTTATCGGTCACGGGTGTATCATGAATACGGTAAACGAACGGCAATTCCTTGCCCTGCTTCAATGATAAATTTTTCCCGATAAACTCAGCCACTTTACGATTCGCCAGCAGCATAAACTCTTCAATCAACTTATTACTATCCTTATTTTCCTTCAGAAAAACATCCACCGGATGTGCGCGCTCATCGAGTCGGAACTTCACTTCCACTCTGTCAAAAGTAATGGCGCCATTCGCAAAACGATTCTTTCGCAGCTGTTGCGCAATTTTATGCAGGCGGAGAATATACTCCTTCATATCCCCCTCTCCTGTCTCGATCACTTCTTGCGCTTCTTCATAACTAAAGCGACGTTGTGAATGGATAATCGTCCGGCCAAACCATTCGCTGAACAATTCACCGCGATCATTGATTTCAAAAACGGCGGAGTAACATAATTTATCTTCACCGGGGCGCAATGAGCATACCATATTACTCAGTTTTTCCGGCAGCATCGGAATCACCCGGTCCACGAGATAGACGGAGGTTGCGCGGCTATAGGCTTCTTCATCGAGGTGCGAATCCCGTTTAATATAATGCGAGACATCGGCAATATGCACACCCACTTCCAGGTGACCATTTTCCAGCACCTGCACAGAGAGGGCATCATCAAAATCCTTGGCATCCACCGGATCGATGGTAAACGTAGGGACTTTTCTGAAGTCGCGGCGGGCGGAGATTTCCTTACGGGAGATGGTCTCCGGAATTTCATCTGCTTCCTTCTCCACGATCGCCGGAAATTGCAATGGAAAACCATATTCGACGAGGATGGCATCCATTTCCACATTATTATCTCCCGGCACGCCGAGCACTTTAATAATTTCTCCCTGCGGGTTCTTCGCTTCTACCGGCCAATTGGTAATCCGGGCCACCGCTTTCTCCCCGTTGACCGCGCCATTCAGTGCCGAGAGCGGAATAAAAATATCGACACCATTACGGGCACCTTCTGAAGCAAGGAAGGCGAACTTTCCACTCACCTGAACTGTACCGACAAACTCATTCTTCGCCCGTTCGAGCACTTCCACCACTTCCCCTTCCTGGCGTTTTCCCGGACGTGAGGCAAATAAATTCACTTTCACTTTATCACCGTTAAGTGCATTTAGTGTATTGGATCGATCGATAAAAATATCCTCTTCAAAATCGGCATTCATCACGTAGGCATTACCGTTAGATGTCATATCGAGAACACCTTCAATAAAATGCGACTGCGGCCATAACTTATACTTACCACGATCCACTTCCTGAATATCTTCATTGATGGACATGCTCTCCAGCGTTGCGATCAGCGCGGTTCTCAATTGTTGTTCATCCATCAACTCCAGAAGTTCCTTCGCATTCTCAAAAAAGGGTTCCTGATTTAATTTTTTAATAACCTGTTTATAATTATAGGCTTTATAGGGATGTTCTTTAAAAATATCCAGGAGGAGTTTCTTCAGAAGGGCTCCATGATCAGCAGTAGACTTTTTCTTTGCCATATTACAGGCGAAGGTAATATGGTTTTCTGAAGAAATGAATCCATTTTAATAAAGAAATTGACATTAATTTAATGTTAGGAGAAACCGGGCATCCTGCCGGGAGAAATTCGCCCACCACTTGTCAGGCCTATCTTGTAATTACCCTAATAAGAGCGAAAAAAGTTTTAATGCTTCAATCCTTTCCTTCATTATACGATTCATTCTTCCACCGTAAAAACCGCTTTTCCGAGGCTGCCATTCACTGGAGGATTAAATTTGGTAATGGAAACCTTGCATTGAGCAACGGCCGGAAACGCAGCGCGCAGGTGTTTCAACAATCGGGCAGCCACATGCTCAATCAGGTTAGAGCGAATCGCCATTTGCTCCCTTACAATACGATGCACGATAACATAATCCACCGCTTTCGACAAATCGTCGTTGGACATGGCGGCGCTGAAATCCCCTCTAAAGGACACATCTACAGCAAACAGAGATCCGATCTTCGCTTCCTCCGGGAGACAACCGTGATAGGCATGTACTTCAATATTTTTGATGTCCAGTTGTTGCATTGGGCAAAGATATTTTTAATCCGGAAACTCTAAATTCGATTTTCAACAAAATTTAGTCTTATTGGCTTTACCTGGAAGAAAAATATACATTGCGTTTTACCATTTTCCTTTTGATCCACTTTTCCAATTCCACAGCATGAAACACCACTGCCGACATCCCGATGCAGATCAACAACTCCTTCAAGGTCAGTGGTTGTGTTTTAAAAATTTCATTGGCGAAAGGCAGGTAAATGATCATCATCTGTAACACCACAGTAATCGCAATAGCACCGATCAACATTCTATTGGAAAAAATTCCCTGCATATACAAAAAGGTTTTATCGCTTCTGATGGCCAATACATGTCCCAGTTGAGATAAAGACAAAATTGTAAAAACCATCGTTTGCCAATGCGCCAATTGATTTGTTACTGCCCATTGCTGCGTAGCCAGCGTCACCCCGGCCATTAATAATCCCACCCAGAGAATATGAAAGGAAACACCTCCGGAGAAGAGGCTCTCATCACTTTTAGACGGAGGTCGGCGCATGACATCCTCTTCGGCTTTCTCATTCGCCAATGCGAGTCCGGGAAGACCATCTGTCACCAGGTTGATCCATAAAATATGAATCGGAAGCAGCGGTATAGGTAATCCTGCCAGAGGAGCGAGGAAGATGGTCCATATTTCCGCGCCATTACAGGTCATAATATATTTCACAAACTTCCGGATATTATCATAGATCCTTCGCCCTTCCCGCACGGCCTTCACGATAGTGGCAAAATTATCATCCAGTAATATCATATCTGCCGCTTCCTTACTTACATCGGTGCCGTTGATCCCCATGGCCACACCAATATCGGCAGCTCTCAGGGAGGGCGCATCATTTACACCATCACCGGTCATCGATACCGAATGCCCTTTTGACTGCAATGCTTTTACAATACGAATTTTCTGCTCCGGACTCACTCGTGCATACACAGAGATATGTTCTACTTTCTCCTGCAAGTCATCTTCTGACATCTGCTCCAACTCCACGCCGGATACACAATATCCCTTCCCATTCCAGATACCTACTTCCTTCGCAATGGACAGGGCTGTGGCAGGATGATCACCGGTAATCATGACGGGTTTAATGCCGGCCGTTATACACTCTTCGATGGCGGCCTTCGCTTCCGGTCGGGGAGGATCAATCATTCCGGCAAGACCGGTAAAAACAAGATCCTTCTCCAATGTTTCAATAGAAATCGTATCAGGGAGAACGTCGATATACTTATACGCAAATGCCAGTACGCGCAACCCCTTCGCTGCCCATTCTTCATTTAGCGAAAACAATTTCTCTGCATTCTTCTGATCAGCCAGACAACGGGCAATGGATTCGATAGCGCCTTTTGTAAACACCACATAGCGATCCTTGAAGACATGCACGGAGGACATACACTTTCTATCTGCATCGAAGGGCAATTCAGCAACACGCGGAAACGAAGCTGAAAGTACATTGAAAGTATTTCTTCCATTTTCTTCCATCACATACTCCACCAATGCCAGCTCTGTTGAATCGCCTATTGCCTCCTCGCCTTTAGAAAATCTCACATCATGATTCAATGCCATGGACATCCGAAGTGGCGATAATGGGAAATGAGAATCAGCAGTCGGTTCTTCCTGCACCTGCACCACCTTCATTTTATTCATCGTCAGGGTACCGGTTTTATCAGAGCAGATAAATGAAACTGATCCGAGTGCTTCCACGGCCGGGAGTTTTCGAATCAACGCGTTTTGTTGAACCAGATGCTTCGCTCCCAAGGCAAGCGCGATGGTAATCAACGCCGGCAGGGCTTCCGGAATAGCAGCTACAGCAAGGCTGATCGAAAGCAGCAACATATTCAAGGGCTCTTCCCCTCTGAGCAAGCCCACACCAAAAAGAATAATACAGATACCAAGAATAATCAGCGACAACCGTTTACCGAAATCCGCCATTCTGCGCTGGAGAGGTGTTGACATTTCCCCCTCCTGTAACAAGCGGGCGATCTTTCCTATTTCCGTATTCATGCCGGTGGCAACCACCACAGCAAGTCCACGACCATTGGTCACCAATGTACTTTTATAGGCCATGTTCAACCGGTCACCGAGCGGAATATTCTCTCCTTCTATTTTCTCTGAAGATTTATCCACAGCAAGCGCTTCGCCTGTAAGCGCCGACTCATCGATACGCAGGCTATGTGCTTCCAGAATACGGAGATCAGCGGGGACGGCATTTCCGGCATCCAGCAAAACCACATCACCAATAACGAGATCAGCCGCCGGCAATTTTACCACGGTTCCCTCCCGCTGAACGGTGGCCTGAATAGCAGCCATCTTCTTCAGCATCTGCATCGCTTTCTCTGCACGATATTCTTGTACAAATCCGATAATAGCATTGAGCAATACAATGATTAAAATAATCAAGGTATCCGTCATTTCTCCGATGACACCTGAGATGATTGCTGCGAAGAGCAATGCCAGAATCATAAAATCTTTGAACTGTGCAAGAAAAATCATCAACGGCGACTTTCGTTTCTTCTCCTCCAATTCATTGGGACCATTTGTTTCCAGCCTCAAGGCAGCTTCCTCGCCGGATAGTCCTTTTGTGGCAGATCGGACTTCTTCTAAAATATCTTCAAAAGCATTAGCGTGCCAATTCATATGATCATTGTTTCAAATTGCTGATGGAGGTGAAGTATACACTTCCTACAAAAATAAGCAAGTTCGCTTCACTTTAACTGAAAAAGGTTGCTAATAAATTCCCTCCTATCCTCTAAAATATTTATTTTTCTTTAATATCTTCGTTGCAATACCAAGGCCACCCTATGTTATTTAAGTTCAAAATACGAGCATGCCTTAAATTTCTCCATTAATTCTATGACTGCTGTTTTAATTTTACTCCTGCTTATCCTCCTCAATGGTCTCTTTTCCATGTCTGAAATTGCGATGGTCACTTCCAGAAAGGCGCGACTGGAGATCAAAGCCTCGAAAGGAGACAGGTCAGCCAAATTGGCTTTGCGCTTCGCGGAGAAACCGGGAAAATTCCTCTCGACTGTACAGATTGGCATTACACTCATTGGCTTATTAACCGGTATTTACAGTGGACAACAGATCGAGTCAGATGTGGAGTATTATCTCAACCAATTTGAAAGTATACGGCCATATAGTCAGACACTCGCTATTGCGCTCATTTTAATTTCACTTACTTATTTTTCATTGGTTTTAGGTGAACTTGTTCCCAAACGCATTGGATTATCCAAACCGGAACGGGTATCTACCGTTATGGCCTATCCGATGTATTTTATCTCAATTATAATGGCACCCTTTATATGGCTGCTCACCATATCCACAGATTTCCTTTTAAAAATACTTGGATTAAAGACAAATGCCAAAAACCTGGTGACAGAGCAGGAAATAAATGCATTGATACGCGAAGGCACTGCTTCCGGTACGGTACAGGGCATTGAACAGGATATTGTGGAAAACGTATTTTACCTCGGGGATCGCAGTGTGAAAAACCTAATGACACAACGACTGGACATTGACTGGCTCAACACCCGACATTCACCGGAGGTAATTAAACAAAATATTATTAAATCGACGCATGAATCCTTTCCGGTATGCAACAGTGAACTGGATCATATACTCGGTATCGTACACTCAAAAGATATGTTAAATGATCTTCTGGAAGAAAAGCCCTTCTCTCTTGAAAAACACATGCAACCGGCTATCTTTCTGACGGAAAACACAAAGGCATATATTGCGTTAGAGAAATTAAGATCTTCGCGACAAAATGCAGCGATAGTTGTAGATGAATTCGGGGATGTGCGCGGTATACTTACACTGAACGATTTGATGGACGCTTTGGTGGGGGATTTAACACAACAATTGCATGATAAGAAGGAAATCATTCCCCGCGAAGATGGTTCATTTCTTATCGATGCGTCGCTTCCTCTTCCTGAATTCATCCGCTACTTTGAAATAGTTACGGATGAAAATGATGACCTCGCCCATATCAATACTGTTGGCGGTCTTGCTTTTCATTTTGCAAATAACATTCCCACTACCGGTTATATTTTTCAATGGAAGAATTTCAATTTTGAGATTATTGATATGGATAAAAGAAGAATTGATAAAATTCTGGTTCGACGAACAGAAGATATGCCGAAAATATCATGAGTTACTTTTTAATCATCACTACAATCAAGAACGCTCTCAAAGAAGTTGCTGCAAGAAAATAAAGTTATGCCGGAAAATAATTTCAACATTTTAGGATTGACGGAAATTCAGGTAAATGAGTCGAGGAAAAAATTCGGTGCAAACAAATTAGAATACAAAAAAGAGAACGGTTTTATTGATGCCGTCAAGCGCGTGGTGACAGAACCTATGGTGCTGTTATTACCTCTTCACCGCAGCTAACTGCAAGGTTATTCGAGAGGGGAAAACTATAGAGATTAAAAGTGAGGAGTTAGTTGTTGGAGATCATCTGATTGTGGAAGAAGGCATTTCTATTCCGGCGGATGGACTCATCATTCATTCCAATGATTTTTCAGTAAACGAATCCTTGCTCACGGGGAATCGCTCTCTGTTTACAAGGATAAAAACCATAGTGATCCTTCTGTCTACAGCGGAACCACCGTGAACAGCGGACTTGCCATTGCGAAAGTGACAGCGATTGGCAATACCACCAAACTGGGTAAAATCGGGAAAAGTCTCGAAGGAATCAAAGAAACAAAAACCCCTTTGGAATCACAGATCAGTTATTTTGTAAAAATAATGGTTGGTTTTGGTGCCATAATTTTTGGGATCGTATGGGGCATCAACTACTCCAATTCCGGAAGTTTCACCGATAGTTTACTTCAGGCACTTACATTGGCCATGAGTATTCTTCCTGAAGAAATTCCTGTTGCATTCACCACCTTCATGGCCTTGGGTGCATGGCGGTTAATGCATCTGGGCATAGTAGTAAAACAAATGAAGACGGTGGAAACACTCGGGAGTGCTACAGTTATTTGTACGGACAAGACCGGCACCATCACGGAAAACAGCATGAGTCTGGCAAAAATATTTTCTCTTGCCTCCCATCGCATCATTGAACCTTCAGCAGAATTGAACGAGACAGAAAGCGAACTGATCCGTATGGCGATGTGGGCCAGCGAACCTATTCCCTTTGATCCGATGGAGCAGGCAATTCATGAAACGTACGCAAAGCAAACGACGAATGATGAACGCGTACATTACAAACTCATTCATGAATATCCACTGGGCGGAATTCCCCCAATGATGACACATGTATTTCAGGATGAGAATGGCAACAGAATCATCGCAGCCAAAGGCGCTCCGGAGGCTATCCTGAATGTATCCTCTTTGTCGGAAGAAGAAAATAATGAAATACAAAGTAATATTCAAACGCTAGCTGAACAGGGCTATCGGGTACTCGCTGTTGGAGAAACAAAATTCCAGGGCGAAAATTATCCAAACATACAAGAAGAATTCAAATTTGATTTTCACGGACTCATTGCCTTTTACGATCCTCCCAAAAAGAACATGCAAGAGGTATTACAGACCTTTTACACTGCCGGAATACTCGTTAAAATTGTAACCGGGGATAATGCACTAACAACGCAAGCCATTGCAAAGCAAATTGGATTCAGGGGTTTTGAAAAGAGCATGAGTGGCGACGAGCTGATGAAGTTAAATGATGAGGAGATCAACCTTGCAGCCATGCAGACTGCTATATTTACCCGGATGTATCCGGAGGCAAAGCTCAGGCTGATCAATGCGCTTAAGTCACAGGATCAAATTGTAGCCATGACGGGCGATGGGGTAAACGACGGGCCTGCATTAAAAGCTGCTCATATTGGTATCGCAATGGGGAAAAGAGGAACGGAGATTGCTAAACAAGCAGCCTCCTTGATTCTTGCTGATGATGATTTATCAAAGATGACAGAGGCGGTAGCCATGGGAAGGAAAATTTATTCCAATCTGAAGAAAGCTATTCAATATATTATATCCATCCATATACCCATTATTCTGACAGTATTTATCCCGCTTGCACTCGGCTGGAAGTATCCATTTATTTTTTCGCCTGTACATATTATATTTCTGGAGTTGATTATGGGTCCGACCTGTTCAATCATTTATGAAAACGAACCCATGGAAAAAAACACCATGCTGCAAGCTCCACGGCCGTACTCCAGCACGTTCTTTAATGGCAAGGAACTCTTCACGAGCATTCTTCAGGGTTTGGCGATTACGGCAGGAACATTAAGTATGTATCACTATGCAGTAGCTCAAAATTTCAATGAAGAAATAACACGCACCATGGTCTTTACGACATTGATCACTGCCAATATTTTCCTGACACTCGTAAACAGATCATTTTTCTTCTCCATTTTCAGTACACTCCGATACAAAAACAATCTGGTTCCACTTATTATTTTTAGCACGGTTGTAATCACCGCATGCTTACTTTTCATTCCTCCATTGACCACTTTTTTTTCATTTGCACTTTTAACTTCGTGGCAATTGAGCATTAGTGTAGCAGGTGGCTTTCTTTGTGTGATATGGTATGAGGGTATAAAATATTTTAAAAGGAAAAAACAGGAATAGATATGAAGCTTTTTTCCTGACTGTTATGAAACTGAATTACATTTGATTACTTTAGCAGCCACTTGGCCTATTGACTGATTCTTATGAAAAACAAGATTTCTTATCAACGCTTCTTTTCATTGTTACGGCAATCTCTTAAGGGAGATGAATATGATTATACCAGCGGAAGTTTAAGAGTGGCTGTCTTTTTATTATCAGTACCCATGATGTTGGAAATGTGTCTGGAAAGTGTTTTTGCTGTGGTAGACATTTTCTTTGTGAATAAATTGGGGCCTCATGCAGTAAGTGTAGTTGGTTTAACAGAAGCGACCATTACCCTGGTTTATTCTGTGGCGATTGGATTAAGTGCAGCGGCAACGGCTTTGGTGGCACGAAGAGTAGGAGAAAAAAATCCGGAAGGCGCATCAAAGGCTGCAGTACAATCGCTCCTTGTATCGGGAGTACTAATAGCCATTATGAGTTGCTTTGGTTATATCTATGCCAGAGAAATACTGGAAATCATGGGCGCAGAACCCGAGGCGGTAAATATGGGCGTCAACTATACACGTATCATGTTAGGCGGATCGGCAGTAGTTGTTTTGCTCTTTCTTATCAATGGAATTTTTCGCGGTGCAGGGAATGCTTCTGTTGCGATGCGGAGTTTATGGCTGGGAAATATATGTAATATTATACTTTGTCCTGTGCTAATAAATGGCTATGGTCCCTTTCCGGAGATGGGAGTCACGGGTGCGGCGGTGGCAACAGTTTGCGGACGAGGCATAGGCGTACTCTATCAGCTTTATCAGCTCTTTTTTGTAAAACACGATATGATAAAAGTACACCGGCAAAGATGGTGGCCAGATAGAAAAGTAATTTCTTCTCTTCTTTCCATATCTCTCCCTGCGACTACGCAATTCATCATTCAATCGGCGAGCTGGATTTTTCTTGCTGCTATTGTGGCAATGAGTGGAAGTGATGCGAGTGCGGGATATCAAACAGCCATTCGACTCATCATCTTCTTTATACTCCCGGCATGGGGTATGAGCAATGCTGCTGCTACTCTAGTTGGGCAAAATCTGGGTGCCAATCAACCCGAAAGGGCTGAAATATCCGTTCGCACCATTGCCCGATACAATGTGGTATTTATGGCAGGTGTGATGTTGTTCTTCATTGTTCTTGCTGATCCGCTCATCAGTTTCTTTATCCCCGAACATCATCCGGCAGAGCATACCTATGCTGTACAAGCCCTTCGTATAATCAGTTTGGGTTATGTACTTTATGGTATAGCCATGGTCCTTATGCAAGCCTTTAACGGTGCCGGAGATACGAAAACGCCTACTTATATCAGCTTTGTCGGATTCTGGCTTTTGCAAATTCCATTGGCCTATCTGCTGGCCATTACCGGCGGCATGGGACCACTGGGTGTATTCATCGCCATACCCTCCTCGGAAGCCTTCGTAGCATTTTTATACATTTGGTTTTACAGAAAAGGGAAATGGAAGGAAGTTAAAGTTTAAACATGGATGAGAGTTTTGTGATAGTTCTATTGAATCATGTCTTCCTGGTTTACACCTCCTCCTGATTTTTCTGTGGGTATTGAAAGAAAATGGTCAGAGTTGATGCTGCCGGGTAATGATCAGGACTACTCTTTTAATGGAAATTATCAAATCTGAAACAATCGTAAACATCGACATGTACTTTAACAATTGATATTCAATATCCTGTTTCTCAGTACATCTCTATTCACTCCCCTATAAAAACCACTTCGTTATCAAAGGAATTGTAGAATAGCATTACCTTTATCCTGAATTTCTATCTCCTCAATTGCTGATAGATACATGAAACATTCAGCATACGATCATCGGACTCATGAACATCTTAAAACTATCACACTTCTTAATTATCAGTGCCTGTATTCTATTCACTTCCTGCGAGAAGGAATGCAGTGATACCATCAGCGAATCCTTTTTGGCAAGTAATTTCCACACGATAAAAGCGGGTGATGATCATCGTATCACATTAAAAGAGGCTTCCTCCTGGTCCGTAAAAGCAACGGGATGTGAGGAAGATATTAATGCATTAAAAGTATATGTGATAAATGGGGAATTATCTATCAGCTATCCGGACGACTATGAGGTGAATGAGTTGGTCAAATTTACGATCGGCGCACCCACCTTTTCCACTTTAATTTTAGAGGAGAAAGCGGCCTGCACTATCAATGGCTTTATTGATAGCACCGAACAACATACCTTTATTTTATCCGGTACTTCCAGTTGCTCCTACACCGGCAATGCTTCTTATCTGGATGTGACGCTATCAGGAAATTCCGACATGACGGTTGCGGGAATTATTCACCGTTCGGGCATATTCATTTCCGGAGAATCAACATATGACGCCAGAAACACCTCGGGAAATATCGCTGCTACAATTGATGCCAATAGCGAGTCAACGGGTTATGTTTTTGCACTTGACACATTGACGGCGGAAGCATCCGGAACGAGTAGAATCTATTATAAGGGTGATCCTACGGTGAAAAATTTTACGGAGATTGGTCAAGGGAAAATTCTTCCATTATAAATGACAGTGCACATTTTTTAATTCAGTACAGATGAATTGCGCTATCAGCGTAGGATTAAAACCCGGATGATAGTACCCTGCCCGGTCCATTTAAATCTTAATCAATGGTTTTGTTCGAAATTCAGCCACTTCTGCAATCACCAGTTCCAGATCTTTTTTATACGAAGATTGAAAAGTGGACCAGTCGTCCTTTTGGATATTAAACTCAATCAGTTTATTCCGAAGTGTTTTTTGTTTTATCTCAAGATTCTCTAACTTTTTCACTACCTGGTAATCAAAAGAACGTCGTCTTCCCTTAACACTTAGTTTATATTCTGCAATGATTTCTGATTGTTCTTTGATACTTTGTTCAGCTGCTACTTTGAACTCCTTCCATTCCAACATTTGTTTTGCTTTCACCGCCGCCGCCCGTTCAAATTCCAAGACCGCTTTAGCATCTGCAGCATCATTCCTTTGTTTTAGCCGGAGGTCCTCCAAATCATTTCCAAAATTACTGCATCCCATCAACAGCATTGTGCCTGCACTAACACTAATCAGCCAAGCCCAAATTAACAATAACTTTCTCATCACGTAATGTTTTATAACTGATTTCTATTCTATCTACCTTTCCACAAAATTGATCTGCAAACAAAGCACGACCCATACTCAGCTACTCGCAGGTTAAACATATCTTTACTTCATCCGCCTTTTAGTTCGGTACTAAATGCAGTTCATGTTTCACATTTCCTTCCATATAATAATACCAAAACTCTTTTTCCTCCAATTTTAGAATATAGAGGGTTCTTGAGGATTGACCATCATTCCCATCCAGGTTAATCCTTTCATCGTTGTGCGAAAAATTCCAGTTACCTGATCCACTTAATAAACCCCAGGAATAGGAATAGTCACCATCTTTAGAATATTTCTCCGAATAGCCGGATACCAATGAAGTGAAGTCGCCTCCATCCACTTTATAATTTTCCACATTCCATGTATTGGCTACTCTTTCCTTTCTGGATCGTAAACTTATGGAAGGACCATCTTCATATTTACCACAACTTTCTATGGAGGGTACTACCATTGCTCCAATCAATAGCAACATCAGCAATTTTACTGCATTTTTCATTTGTTATTTTACTTTATTTTAAGTTTCACTGTAAACAGCTACATGGTTCGTATCAGTTCTTAGTGTTCTGTCTTAATAAAGGGTGTAAAATTCCTTTTCTAATCCGCATCAAAGATGCACTTCGGGAAACACATAGTAATTACACAATTGCTTATATTATTTACATGTTTGCTACATTTTCAATGAATAATACGAAAATACGAAATACGAAACCTGTCTGTCGGCAGGTACGAAAATGCGAAATGCGAAATACGAAACCTGCCGGCATGCAGGTACGAAGGACGAAAAGGCGAAAGACGAAAAGGCGAAAAGGCGAAATATGCGGAAGCTTGCTTTTATCAGGAGGATTATATTATTTACTTCTATATGCTAAACTCTTTCAGGCCTACAGACTTCAACCGAGCAGCTTCTGTAGTTGAATACTTTTCTATAGTCAATCGTGCCATCAGATAACTCACCGTGGATTCAGCGCCCTGATTCAGATTTACATAATTTTCTTCTAGTCCATCGTAGCATCCACCTGTGCAAGGATTGTAGATAATCTGATGCAAGTGATTATTTCCTAAAAACCAATTAAATGATTTATGCATTTTGTAGAGATAGCCCTGCTCCTTGAAAGTTTGATAGAAATTGTCTAATGCAAGTATAGTATAGGCCACATCAATCGGTTGTTCACCACCCTTTTTTACCTGCAATACATCCGCCCCCTTTTGCAACCAAAGCTTATTTGAAACTACGCGGATTCGATCATCAAAGAAGGTTTTCGACAAAAGGAAATCGAATGAAGTCTTTGCAATATCCTTGTAAATCGGATCTCCGGTCGCTAACCATGCACATAATAAGGCTTCCGGCAAGATACTATTCGCATAAGTGAGATAACTCTCATACCAATTCCAATCCGGACCTGATTCATGACGGTACATTTGTACAAGTCTGTCAGCAAGTTGCTTTATAGAAAACAAATCGTTTATTGATTTTTGTTTTTTCGAACGATAGTACAATCCCTTTATTACAAAAGCCATTGCACGTGTGGAGTGAATTTTACTTACGTTTTGCATAGCCACGTCTAAAATTTCCATAGCGGTATCCACCTGCTTCTTAGGTAATATATCCTGTAGTGATATCAGGTAGCCCAACGCCCAAATGGCTCTACCATTAGAATCAGCGAGGTTTGTTGTCTCATTCTGATCGGTAAACCTACCATCCTCATCCACATAATTTTGAAAGTAGCCTTCAGGCAATAAACAATATTTGATAAAGTCCAGATAGATAGAAATATACTTCAAACTTACCGGTTGCCTGGTCAGCTCAAAATACTGACACATCGCAATCATGGCTCTGGCATTATCATCTAATGTATATCCCGTTGCCAAATCAGGTTGATTTATCTTCGAAAACTGAATCATTCCGAAGTGGGTGGTCAATCGTTTTATATGCTCTAAATTTACAACAGGAATAACAAATTCTGATTTGATTTTATTCCCTTCTAATTTTTCAAAAAGCTTTGTATGCGCAATGGCTATATTTTCCCATGCAGTTGCGGCCATTCTATGTAAGCCATTCGCCTTCATATTTTCTCTCCATTCCGTATTATCCAACAGACTATTCACCGCTTCTGATAGTTGTGAGGCGTTCTCAAAATCAAAACAGATACCGGCATCTTCTTTAAGCACTTCTCTGGCATGAGGAATTGGGGTAGATACTACAGGACAGCCACAACTAATAGCATATGCAAAGGTTCCACTGACCGCTTGATTCGGATCTTTTGAAGTAAATAAATAAACATCGGTGAGTTGAAGGTACTCCAACAGATCCGGAAGCGGTAAGAAACTATTTATAAATTTAACATGGTTTTGCAACTGCAGCTCCCGAACCATATTTTCCAGTTTGGTGCGATATGCTTCTCCCTCTCTTTTGAATAATTCAGGATGTGTTTTACCGATTATTAAAAAAAGTACATCGCCATGATTTTTTATTACCGCCGGCAACGCCTTTAGCGACGTTTCAATATTCTTTCCTGAACCCAGTAAGCCAAAAGTGCTTAAGACTTTCCTGCCGGCAAGATTTAATTTTATTTTCAATGTCTCTTTATCCGCATGTGGAACCAAATGTGTACCATGCGGAATTACTGTAATTTTCTCTTTGGCTGTATTATAATCCCTGATTAATATTTCTGCTGAAGAATTAGTCATCACTATAATTGATTGAGCAATACTTACAATTTTCTGAACATGTATCCTCCTTCTTTCATCAGGGCGAGGTAAGACTGTATGAAATACGACGACAACAGGCTTAACAATAGTATCAATAAATTCAGAAAAGTGTTCTTCATGTTTTGAATAAAACCCAAACTCATGTTGTATCAAGATCAAATTAATAGCTGTATCTCTATTAATTGCATGTGCCATCGGTAAATACTTATTTGAATCCCCTGTATTAAAAACGTACTTCACATCCTCACTATAATGATGCTGATGATTGTCAGCTTCCAATGCGCATACAGTCATTTTAAAGGAATCACCATACTTTTTTCTTATGGCGGTAATAAGGTCCTGGCTGTACGTGGCAATACCACATTCCCGGGGCCAATAAGAGGATACCATAAGGATTTCCGGTAATACCTTTTTCACTTCAGGAATACTCTCAGTGAAAAGCAATTCCTGTATGACATCCTGGAAAGAAGTATCTTCTGCAATCAATAGATCGTTATAGCTCATGTTTTCTTCTTAAATAATAATAATTCGTCTAACAACTCACTGATACTTACTGAAGCGCAGGCTATTTGTTCATCCGCTGCTCCATAATAAATATACAACGTGTCTTCTATTAAAACAGTACCTGTAGGAAAACAAACATTGTTCACTTCTCCTTTCAATTCCCAACTAAACTCCGGTTGAAACAGCGCATAAGGTAATCTGGAAATTTCTTTAAGCGGGTCTTCAAGATCCAAAAGGGCAGCACAAGCGGTATAGACATAGCCTTTAACAGTATCGTGAACACCATGGTAGATCAAGAGCCAGCCGTGATCCGTCTCAATTGGAGGACATCCGCCTCCGATATAACTTACTTCGTGTTCATGCTTTGGCTTTAGCACAATATGTTCGTCCAAATGTAAAAAATATTTTTGCCAGAAATCAGTATTGAGGTCGGACAGTTCATCCACACAAACCAGTTGGATATCGGGTCTTACTCTGTGCAGAAAATAGAACTTATCATTAATTTTTCTTGGAAAAAAAATAAGATTCTTTACCCATATAAAGATTTTCTTACCATCCTTTTCCTTCACTTGTTCATGTTCATTGTATCTAAGATATTTCTCATTGATCGCTCCTTTGGCCTCTGCGAGATGGCTAAATTCCTCATAGGTAAATTGTGGAGCAATAAGTCCAAGTTTATCGAAGTGCAACAAATCTTTAGATACAGCTAAAGCCCCAAGCGCATTTACGCCATCATAAGCTGTATAAGACATATAATACATATCCTCAATTTTAACTATCCGGGGATCTTCCACCCCATGCGATTCATAGTCAAACTGAGGATACAATACAGGTGTGTTACTACGTTCATTAATAACCAATGGACTAATCATATTACAATAACCGATACTGGAATAGTTTCCCTTTCTAACGGCTCTATAAAACAGGTGTATTAAACCGTCTTCCATAATAACGGCAGGATTTAAAACCCCATCGTGATCAAATCCTGTTGCTGACTTCGTAAGTATTACACCTTCCTTTTTAACATTTATCATAACATCCGGTGAGATCGTAATTTATTTCGTTATGTACTTGTTAGCCCTACATCAATATTGGCACTAACCAGAAGCATGATCTCTGCATACAAATATCCACTATTAAAATACCGGCAGGTTACACTATAATTATTTTAAGTTATAAAATTCACACTTATGGCTGCAAAATCATTCATTACACACTCTCTCCGTCATCATTTCATTTACTTCAATTCTATCCTATCAATACCGGTAAAAATTGGTATACTTTGATATACCTTGATATACCTTGATATACCTTGATATACCTTGATATAAATGGATATAATGGAGATAAATGGATATAAAGTGGTGAAAAGTGTGAATATTGTAAGAATAAGTTGAAATTATATAATATTAATTCGGTCTTTTAAACTCATCTTTGACATTGACACATTGAATATCATAATTCTGCGTTATCCTATGATCTTCAACATGCATCCGCCAACTTGACTGTGTTATTTTTAATTCTAAACTAATTTCCTTTATTAAACTGATTCTTTAATTCACTTTATGCTAAAAATAAACCGCCCTGTTTTCAAGACCATAATTGTAATCCTTTCATTACTCATTTTAATTATACTATTAATATCCCCTTTAACCAAATATGCAATTGAAAAATACGACGAAAAATATACCGGACGCAATATTACTTTAGACTGGGTTTATGTTAATCCATTCACCGGATATCTGAATGCGCATAACTTCAACATCCATGAGTTGGAAAGTGACAGTATTTTCCTTGAAACGAAAAATCTCAGCATAAATATTTCGCTTTTAAAATTATTTAATAACACCTTTGAAATCAGTGAACTTACATTAGTTCAACCGAAAGGTAATATTATACAAACCAAGAACACTTTCAACTTTACTGATATCATTAATAAATTCAGTAAAGCTGATTCCACTATAATAGACTCTCTTGCAAAAGATGGAATGAACTTCAATCTTCTCGATGTCGAAATTCAGGATGGGGAATTCCACTATTCAGATAGTTTGACTGCTGTCAGCTACTCCATAAATAAAGTAAATATAAAGAGCGATGGCTACAGGTGGGATAAAGATACAGTAGGTTTTAAATTTGACTTTTTGCGGGTATCGGGAGTGGGGATATGAAGGGTGATCTACGCATCAATATAAAGAAAAACACGTATCGTTTGGCCTTAGTGATTCATGAATTTACATTAGATATTATAGACCAGTATTTGAAAGACCTTACCAACTTTGGTAAATTCTCTGCCATCCTGAATGCTGATATTAAATCGCAAGGTGACTTTGAAGAACGAATCAATACAACATTATCCGGAAATATTTCTGTCCATGACTTTCATTTCGGTAAAGATTCATTGACTGATTACGCTTCCTTTGACCGTCTGGTGATAGCCATTCATGAATTAAGCCCTAAAAAACTTATCTTCTTCTATGACTCTATATCCTTAAATAAACCCTATTTTAAATACGAAAAATACGATAAGCTGGACAATATCCAAACCATTTTTGGAGAGGGTGGAAGTAATATTGATGCGGCAAAAGCAGACCCCGCAAAATTCAATCTTATTATAGAAATTGCCAACTACATAAAACTGATCTCACAGCGCTTCTTTCAGAGTCATTATAAAATTGACAGGCTTGCGCTTTATAACGGTGATATACGATATGTTGATTATTCATTAGGAGAACGTTTTAGTCTTGCCCTTGACCCTATCTCCATCATCTCCGATTCCATCGACAAAGATCACCGGCGTGTACAAATGGCCCTGTACTCCGGCATCAAGCCTCACGGTAATGTATCTGTAAATTTGAGTATCAATCCAAAAGACAGTGGTGAATTTGATTTAAACTTTAAATTTCAAAAGTTACCCCTTGCCGCTTTCAATCCCTACAGTAAAGCTTATACCTCGTCTCCTTTTGATCGGGGAAGTGTAGAGCTGAACGGCGACTGGAGCGTGCGACATGGCATCATCAAAAGTGAAAATCATTTAGTCATTATTGATCCCCGTCTAACAGACCGGGAGAAGGGTAAAGATACAAAGTGGTTACCATTACCACTAGTTATGGCTCTTGTAAGAGAAAATGGAAATGTAATTGATTACGAAATACCCATTAGTGGTGATTTAAAGAATCCCGTATTTCATCTACGGGATGCCTTATTTGATCTGCTTGAAAATATTTTTATCAAACCGGTGAATACTCCTTACAGGATGAAAATTAAAAAAGTAGAGACCACCATTGAAAATTCTCTAACAATGAAATGGGATATTTTAGAAGGGACAATAGGTTCAGATGAGCAAAAATTCGTTCAAAGAATGGCTGAATTTATGGAAGAGACACCCTCGGCATCCATAACCATTTATCCGGAAGAGTACAGTGAAAAGGAAAGGGAAAATATACTACTCTTTGAAGCCAGGAAAAAATACTATCTGACAAGGCAAAAAATAGAGCCTACTGCCCTGACTCCGGGAGATATCCGAAAAATTGAAAAAATGTCCATAAAAGACCCATCATTTGTTAACTATCTGGACAATATGGTAAAAGATTCCTTGCTATTTACGATACAGGATAAATGCAGAAGAATTATTCCGTCGTCCCTTATTAACACCCGAATATCGGAGTTAAGAAAGGAGCGTGAAGAAAATTTCAAATCCTATTTTAAAAATATCAAATCAAAAGAACGGTTAGTTTTTTCTAAGACCATCAGTACTGTACCTTTCAACGGATACTCCATTTATAAGATCGATTATAAGGGTGAGCTACCCGAATCGTTATTGAAAGCCTATAGGGAAATGAATATGCTTAATGCAGAATCACCGCGTAAACAATTCAAGGAAGAACGGGAAAGAAAGAGGAATAAAATATCTCTGAATTTTGATTAACCTTAATTCAGGGAAACAAAATAAGGCTTCTACATCCGAATGTGTGAATTATATAACATACTCAAAATGTTGTATAACACTTTCCGTGCACATTATTAATAAATTTGTAAGACAAGGTAGATCATTAGTATGAAACATATTTCATAATATCTACTTCATCATGAATACTACCGTGAACTTCCCCACTTACTTCAAAGTTACTATCATTCTTATTGGTTTATCGCTGGTATTCGTTATTCTATCTATTGGTAAGAGTATAATGCTACCAATAGTTTTCTCCATTCTAATAGCCATACTCGTCAATCCTGCAGTGAACTTCCTTGTAAAAAAGGGAGTTCATCGTACGCTTTCCATTGCTATCATATTAACAGCGACCTTGCTTCTGGTTATTACTGCTATTTCTATCATTACTTCTCAGGCTACACTGCTCATTGAAGCATGGCCCACTCTTGAAGGCAAATTCCGGGAATTGCTAAATGAAGTTATCAAATGGCTTTCGGAAACTTTCAATCTAAGTCCTCAAAAATCAAATTCACTTATTGATAATGCGAAATCAGAATTAATGAAGAATGGCAGTGGTGCCATTGGTTCCACGCTGACCGGTATGGGGAATATACTTGCTATGATCTTCCTGCTACCGGTATATGTCTTCATGATACTTTACTACCAGCCACATATAATTACCTTCCTCCACAAACTATTTGGCGCAAGCAATAATATCGAAGTCAGGTCTGTACTTTCCGAAACAAAAACCATTATACAAAGTTATTTAGTAGGACTCTTTGCTGAAATTGGTATCGTTGCGGTTTTAAATTCGCTGGGATTATTCATTTTGGGTATCAATTATGCTTTACTACTTGGGACTTTAGGAGCGATTCTAAATGTAATTCCCTACCTCGGTGGGTTAATAAGTGTAGCCATATTTGTTATCATCGCGCTTGCGACCAAATCTTCCATCTATGCGCTCTACGTTATGGCCATGTACACCATCATTCAATTCATTGATAACAATTACCTCGTACCGCGCATTGTTGGATCAAAAGTAAAACTCAATGCACTGGCCTCCCTGATCGTAATTTTTATTGGGGCAGCTTTGTGGGGACTTGCGGGAATGTTTCTCTCCATTCCCATCCTCGCTACGCTTAAAATAATATTTGATCATATCGATTCATTACACCCCTGGGGATTTCTTATTGGAAATATGGCTTCGGAAGAACCTAACAAGAAAGGTATTCGTCATCGCATTCTTTCGTTTAAATACAAGCTCAAAAGGGATACGAATAATTAATCGGAGAAAATACATTCAATACATTAGTTGTTCAAATAATTCACAGCCAAAATGAAAATTAACAAATCGGCAGAAACAGTAAAAGGTTATGCCAAAGCCAATTCTGTAAAGCTGAGTGAAAAAGCTTTGGAGAAAAAAGACAGCCGCGAACAATATACTAAAAGATACAGGCAACGTAACGCTTTTTATTCTCCAAATTATCAGAGAGACTTTTTCCCCGCCCTTTGAATTTAAAGAATTCCTGCGGCAATGCTATCAGATCGGGAATAAATCACTTCCACTTATCTCCATCACCGGCACCATCATGGGACTTGTTCTCACGATACAATCACGACCTGTTTTGGTAGACTTCGGTGCGGTCACAATGCTTCCGGGCATGGTTGCAGTTTCACTCATTCGTGAGATGGGGCCTGTAATTACGGCATTGATCTGCGCCGGAAAAATTGGTTCCGGAATGGGTGCAGAATTGGGCTCTATGAAAGTTACCGAACAAATAGATGCTATGGAAGTATCTTCTGCGAATCCTATGAAATATTTATTAGTCACCCGGATACTGGCAGCTACGTTGATGATTCCCTTGCTTATTCTTTACGCCGATCTGCTCGGTATACTTGGCAGTTGGGTGGGTGCAAATATAAAAGGAGATGTTACGCTTGTTTTGTTTATGTCGCAAGCTTTCAGTTCTGTTGAGTTTATTGATTTCATTCCTGCCGTCATCAAATCTTTCTTCTTCGGAGCGGTTATTGGGTTAGTAGGTTGCTATAAGGGGTACAATGCCGGCAGAGGAACCGAGAGTGTAGGTTTAGCTGCGAACTCCGCCGTTGTCCTTTCCTCACTTCTGGTAATAATAGTAGATATGATTGCAGTACAGATAACCGATATGCTGATATGAACGATGAACAAACATTCATAAAAGAAACAAGTGGGATTGAATCCGCTACGGGTAAAACGGTGATAGAAATCAAGTCATTGACCAAATCCTTCGGAAGTCAGGCAGTGCTTAAAGATTTATCGCTGGAACTCTTTGAAGGAGAAAATCTGGTTGTTCTGGGCAAATCGGGCTCGGGAAAATCAGTTCTGATCAAATGTATAGTAGGCCTTCTTCATGCTGATAGCGGAAGTATAAATGTATTTGGGAAGGATACGCTTACCATGAATCGAAAAGAACTGGCTGATATAAGAGCAAAAATAGGTTTCCTGTTTCAGAGCGGAGCTTTATACGACTCCATGACCGTTAGACAAAATCTGGAATTCCCCTTGCGAAGAATTAAAAAAGAGCTCGATGATAAAGAAGTTGCCTTGAAAGTAAATGAAGTACTCGAAAATGTTGGATTAGTAGATGCTTTGAACAAGATGCCCTCCCAGTTATCCGGTGGTATGCGCAAAAGAATCAGCCTTGCCCGTACCATCATTGTAGATCCCTTGATCATGCTTTACGATGAACCTACTACGGGATTAGACCCGGTAACATCTGACGAAATCAGCGAACTGATCATGGATGTACAAAAGAAATATAAAACCTCTTCCATCATCATCACACACGATATAAAATGCGCCAGGGCAACCGGCAATCGTGTGCTTATGCTGAATGATGGAATAGTATATGCGACCGGATCGATTGATGAATTTGAGAAATCTACGGATCCCATGATTCAATCCTTCTTTAAAAATTAAATAAAGTATTCTTAACCACACTATACAAAACATACATCATGAATGATACTTATTCAGATAAATTTAAATTCCGACTTGGATTATTTATTGCAGGCGGGCTGGCGTTATTTGTCCTGGCCATCTTCATCATAGGGAAGCAACGTAATCTTTTTAATCCCGTCTTTAAACTTAGCTCTACTTTCTACAATGTGAGCGGGCTTCAGGTCGGCAATAACATACGCTTCTCCGGAATCAATGTAGGAACTGTAGATAATATCAGCATTATCAACGACTCCACCGTGAAAGTAGATATGATCATAAAAAAGGAAGTCATGCCGTTCATTAAATCGGATTGTGAGGTAGCCATTGGTTCGGAAGGTTTGATAGGAGACCGGATTCTAGTCATCTCTCAGGGAGGTGCCGATTCTCCTTTGGCGAAAGATGGTGAAGAGCTCCTTTCTTCGGAGCCGGTTGAAACAGATGCGATCATGGCCAGTTTGCAAATTACTGCGGGCAATGCTGAAATTATCTCCGAACAGCTTGCAGAAATCATGATTAAAATTAACAGTGGAGAAGGAACGCTTGGGAAATTAATTCAGGACTCGACTATTGCAGAGAACCTGAATCAAACCATGAAAAATCTTAAAAACAGTTCGAAGGGGCTTGATGAAAATATGAAAGCTGCGAAAAGCAATATACTTTTGAAAGGATATTTCAATAAAAAGGAGAAGGCCGCTGCCAAGCAAAAAAGGGAAGCGGAGGAAAAGTTGAAAAAAGCGGCTGAGGAAAAGGAGAAGAAGAAATAAAGGAGAACGTCTCGTCATTCTTAATTCGTCTGCGACGATTTATTTCTGACGAGACCAGGGGATCGCTTCACTGGGGTGAAAGTCGCGGGGATTGTAGAGCAGGTGAGAATTTGGTTGAAAGAGGAAATGTAGATCGGAATACGAACCCCAAAGGGGTTCAACGTACTCAACTCCGGGTGCAACCCGGAGTTACAGATAACCTATCACCCAACCCCAACGGGGTTGAATATGGAAGTAACATGCTCAGAAAAATCAGACTAAGCAACGGATATTTAGACGGATATAGTAGAAGAAAATATTTAAATTGTAACTAGTATAAAATAAAATATAAAAATGGAACAACAACATACAAGCGGGACGGATATAAGCGTTGAAATCAATGATTCTGTATATTGCTACAACGACATGGGGATCGGTACAGTTCCTGTGATTTTCATTCATGGTTTTCCTTTTGATAAATCATCCTGGCAACCTCAAATGGATTTTTTAAAGACTACACACCGTGTTATCAGTTATGACATCCGTGGGTTTGGAAGATCTACAGGGCCAATGGAATCGGTAAGCATGGGTTTATTTGCTGATGATTTAATTGCCTTTATGGATAAACTCCGGATTGTAAAAGTCATCCTTTGCGGGCTGTCGATGGGTGGATATATTGCATTAAACGCCATACAACGCTTTCCGGATCGGTTTGAAGCTGTTGTTTTATGTGATACGCAATGCAATGCAGACACCCCTGAGGCGATTGAAAACAGGAACCAGACCATCTCCAAAATAATCAGCGGCGGTAAAAACACATGGGCGGGTGAGTTTATAAAAAAATGCTTTCATCCTGAAACTATGAATAAAAACCAAAGTCTGGTAGCAAGCCAACAGGAAATTATTATTTCAACTACGACTTCATCACTTACAGAAACTTTACGTGCACTTGCCGAACGCACCGAAACCTGTTCAACGTTGCAGGAAATCAATATCCCCTGTATGATCATTAACGGTGCTGATGATCTCATCATCTCATCGGCAAAGGCTGAATATCTCAAAGACAATATTCGCCTATCCACTTTACATTATATTGATACAGCCGGTCATCTTTCGAATCTCGATCAACCGGATACATTTAACCATCTTTTACTTGATTTTCTTAATAGTTTGAATGTAAACCCATCCATTGATGTGACGAATGAAAACCAAACGTCCCTTGACCGAAAATAATTTTCTCATCTTGTTCAAATTCAAATAATGCAACCATGGAAATGTAGATATTTAATGCTCTTCCTTACCAGCTTATTTTCTCAAGTTCACGTATGTATGACGGTGAATGCCATAACGGCTGATGCATTCTTTCCAACCCGGGATCAAACCGCGCATGCTCCTATGTATAACTCTGCATTCTCAAATTCGATCCATTCATCTTCCACCTCATCACTCCTGCTTCATCCCGTAGATTCACCGGAAAATGAATCGGTTTATATCATCCAAAACAGACTTACTCCCTTTGAGGGTAAAATCATCCGGCATATTCTGATCGAGTCTTTGGATCCCTTTGGATACATTATCGCCGATACCGGTATTGCCAATTCAAATCTACTCACAAGGGCAGGCAACAGGCTGCATTCCAGGTCTAAGGAACTTACCATTCAGCATCTTCTCTTGATCCGACCAAATGATGTGTTCGATTCATTACTGGTGAAAGAGTCGGAGCGTTTAGTACGAAGGAATGGATATGTAATTGATGTTAGATTTTATACTTCATTCACTTCAGCAAATTCAGATTCAGTAGATATCATCGTTCGTTTAATTGACAAATGGACAATAATTCCAAAACTGGCATTTACTGATAACTATTCCAACTACCGGTTAACAGAAACCAACCTTTTTGGCCTGGGTCAGGAAATACAAGGCTCCTATTCCATATCTAAAATAAACAGTCACCATTACTTTTATGCAAAATACCATAATCCTAATATTTACAACACGTATATAAGAACAACATTGCAATATGGTAGCGATGAATTTCAAAATTTTATAAAGAGTATTTCTGTAGATCGTACTTTCTATTCATCATTTACCAGATGGGCAGGAGGAATTACTTTTTCACAACAACTTCGAAAAGATACTTTTCAAACCATCGATTCTTTAATTATTTCCCGGCAATATAAATTTACAACACAAGATTATTGGATAGGAAAAGGCACCCCTATTTTAAGAGGAAGATCTCAAAATGCCCGTAGCACTTTACTCATCACATCACTTCGCTATCTAAATATTAACTACACTTCACCTCCACCTGAAGCTGAAGATTCACTTTTTCAATTTACTGACTCGCATTTCTATATGGGAAGCATTGGTATTACTACCAGAAAATATATTCAGGATAAATACATTTTTAATTATGGCTTAAGAGAAGATGTTCCTGTCGGACGGGCTATAAACCTTACTGCCGGCTATCTGGAAAAGAATAAAACCGGAAATGTTTATATAGGAAGCAGTATCTCCCATGGGAATTATTACAAGTGGGGGTATCTGAGTTCAGGAATTGCATTCGGTACATTTCTACAACGGTCAAAAGTCAGTCAGGGTTTACTAGCGGCTGGAATCACTTACTTTACTCCACTATTAGAAATCAGAAAATGGCGTTTCCGACAATTTGTAAAACCGACGATCACTATAGGGATTAAACGCAATCCGGGTGAAGCGCTTTCGATTAATGATGGCTTTGGATTAGATGGCTTCACGAACTCTGAACTGACGGGAGAAAGTCGGATATTGCTCAAGCTTCAATCGCAGTCCTATGCGCCCTGGAATGTGCTTGGATTCCGTTTTGGCCCCTATCTTATTGGATCACTGGGCATGCTGAGCAATGCGCATACGGACTTTGCGCGCAGTAAAGTATATTCACAACTAGGGGTTGGAATGCTAATCAAAAATGAAAACTTAGTTTTGAATACATTTCAATTATCCATTTCCTTCTACACATTTATCAACAACAATGAACAAAATTCAATCCAGTTCAATTCACTAAAAACAACCGATTTCGATTTTCGGGTTTTTGAACTTGGGAAACCTGAGGCATTGGAATACCGGTAAATAAAAATAAATGTGGAGTACTAATTGAACTTATATGGAATAGCAGTGCTAATTAAACAGCCAGATAGCCACCATCAATTTCCAGTGCCGTACCTGTCATAAACGAGCTATCATCAGAAGCCAGAAATAGAAAGCCCTTAGCAATTTCCTCTGACTTTCCTAAACGTTTCATCGGGTGCTTATCCACGATCATTTGTTTAATGGTGGCATCACTATCAATACCGGCCTTTGTCAAAAGTGGAGTTTCAATAAATCCCGGACAAATCGCATTGACTCGAATACCTTCTGTTGCATACTCTAGCGCTGCAGTTTGGGTAAGTCCGAGGACGGCGTGCTTGGCAGCGGTATAATGAGACGATCCGGCAAAGCCGACTTTACCTAAAATGGAAGACATATTAATGATTACACCTTTCTTATGCCTTACCATTATTTCCAATTCGTGTTTAATACAATTAAAAACACCATTCAGATTCACTCCAATTACTTTTAACCAGGCTTCTTCCGACAACTCCCCTACTCTACCTGCTTCGCCCCCAATACCGGCATTATTCAAAGCTATATCGAGCGTTCCAAATATGGAAATTGTTTTTTGTACGGCTTCATGGACTTGTTTAAAAACAGCAACATCACATTCCACAAAAATGGCTTTTGAATTTATTTTTTTCAAAACTTCCATTGTTGACTCCATTTCTCCGCCCTTCAAATCAGCAATAACAACATTAGCTCCTTCCTCTGCAGCATGGAGCGCACAGGCTTTTCCAATACCCGACAAACCACCTGTTATAAACACCGTCTTTCCGTCTAACTTACCCATAATATTTTGAACAATTTAAATGATAATTAAGAATTAATATTAAAATAGTTTATACACTATCCATCACGGAATAAAATTATTGCGTTATAAGGTTAACGTTATAACAACTAAAAGATAAGTACGTGTCTACAAAATTCCATTCCCCTCAACGGTAACCTGACAAAACTTAACCTGCACCATTCAAAGTGGTATTCACTGTCATTGCATCATTGGAGTCAGACTTTTTAGTAAACAACTGTTTAAAGAAACTCTTCGTTCCGTTTTTGATCGTTACAGGATTTTTTGCTACCATATTTGACACAGCAAGTTGTAAAAGGATCCCCAGAACCTTCTTAATGGGATTATGTGATCCTCCTATGAATAATTTCTTTGAAACCATTCCACTGGCAAATCCAATAACATTATCCAATAAATTTTCCTTTATATCCGGTGAGGAAACTACTTCAGCGATCGTACTTTTTATTATGGAAAGTGGCTTCAGACTATCGTAGGTCAAATGAAATTGTTGCCTCAACGCTAATAATTCAGCAGTCTGGCGTTCTTCAACCAAACTGATCAACTGATCCAAATCCTCCTTCTCAATTTTAACTGACATGATCTTTATTTTAAAAAACTATTAATAACAGCATTAGCAACCGGCAAACCAATCCACTGCTTCCGAAAGAGAAATAATAATGTAATAATGATGGCATACACTCCGGCCACAATAAAAAATCCCAGGAACAAATCACCCATCAGTTGACCCAACCATATCGCCACTCCACAACTGAGCATTATTGAAAACAAGACAACAAAAACGGAAATCACCACTGCGGCCACCATGTAGGATGTCGCATCTGCTGATTTACTTATGGCCCTTAATTTAAATAGCTCCAGGGTCGTTTTGGTATAGTCTTCTGCTCTTTCAAACAGCAATTCTATAGGAGTGTCATTGTTATTCATGATGATTATTTATCAATAGCTTTAATAAATACTTTTCTGCCATCCGGCAAATCAGCTATTGGCATTATAAACGTCTTTTTTCACTTCATTGAATTTTGACTTCCCTTTGGAAACCATATCTTCAGCATTGTGCTTAACGTTTTCATACTTACGGGTAACATTATCAATAAATTCATCATAATCTTCCCTCAAAGCATCCGTAAAATCTTCTCCTTTATCGAGAATTTTTCTCCGTGTTCTTGAACCTTTGTCCGGTGCAAATAAAATACCCAATAATGCTCCGGCTGCCACTCCTGTGAGCACTCCTAAAAGAACTTTTCCTGCTTTCATCTTGATTTCTATTTTAAATTATTTAAATTATTTACAACGTATCCGTTAGGCGATAAATTCTTTTGGCACAATCAATCGCTAATGATTACAACTAAAGATGGTATTCTTTAATTAAACAGGTTTCTTTCCTGAAATAATTCTCAGCAAAATCACAACAGCTGCAATGACCAATAAAATGTGAATAAGTCCGCCGGCACTATAACCGATCACACCAATTAACCAACCGATAACCAGCAATACTGCAATAATATAAAGTAAGTTTCCCATGATTTTTATTTTTAAGTTTTAAATGATTTCCGAATTTGAACGAAGATTCATATTTTGAATTAAGAACTAGAGCAATAAAATCAACAAAAGAATAATGATAATGATAGCTCCTACAGAAAGATAAATCCCTTTATTGTCGTTATCCTTAATATCTTTTTTAATAACTCTCAATTCCTTTCTCAGTGATTTCCTTTCATCGGAACTCAACTTTGATTTATCCATTGCCTTGATTTCATTTACTCTGGCAACGGATGCAGCGAGACGTGCAGCTTCCACGTTCTTAGTAGTAGTAACAGGCGCGTTTTCTGCTTTTGTTCCGGCAGTTAACTGCATCGTAGTGCTCGATAGGAGCATCAATACGGATAGAATTCCAGTAGTAAGCTTTTTCATAATAAGATATCTGATTAAGATCAATTTTACTATGCAAAGGTGGGATGAAAACAATAAATTTTAATTACACAATTGTAAAAATAATTTATAATATTCCCACATTTTCTTTAGCAGTACGCTTCTTGTTTTTTAAAGCTTTGAAAAAAGAAGGTGTTAATCCGGTAATTTTTTTAAATTGATTAGAAAGGTGAGCCACACTGCTATAATGAAGTTTAAAAGCGATTTCTGTCAGATTCAATTCATCGTAAATGATCAATTCTTTCACCCGCTCAATCTTATGATTCATGATATATTGCTCGATGGTAACACCCTCCGTTTCTGAGAACAGATTAGCAAGATAGGTATAGTCATATCCTAATTTTTCGCTCAGATAATCTGAAAAATTAACTTTGGGGAATTCATCGGAATAATGGACCATCTCCACGATTACATTCTTGATTTTTTCAATCAACATCGCCTTCTTATCTTCCATCAGTTCAAGGCCTGATCTATGCAAGGCAATTTTGATTTGCTCCAGCTTTTCATGTGAAACATCTTCTAAAATATCGGCTTCTCCCAATTTAACATTCACATTACGGAAACCAAGTTTCTGTAGCTCGTCCTTTACAATCATCTTGCAACGGATACTCACCATGTATTTAATATATAACTTCAAGTTTTCTTTTTAGATATTCGTTACACTTATCTTATTTGAGCGTTCATTCCATTTTTCAGCAATAAACAAGATGGACAACTGTTCATATAAGAACTAATGTACAGGAACAAACCTATCACAAATTTGCAATATGTTCTAAAGATAGACAAAAAATATCTAAGTTTTAAAGAATATCGACAGCTTTTAAGAATAAATGTAATAAATCCCGATATATCATGAGAAAAATGCTCAAACAGGACTTAATTTAGTTTTGCCGTAAATAATCAAGAGAATTATAACCTCATGATCCTCTCTATTCTACTTCTTCTCCCTTTCATTTGGAGGAGTTGTAGATTTAGGAGGAGCAACGGTTCCGGTACCGGAAGGCTTCTTTGAAGGTTTCACAGGAACAACTTTTGGCTGCACTTTTACGGGTGTCTTTGATTTATTATCCGGTTGTACTTTTGATGGAGTAGCCGGCTTCACTCCCGGTTGTACTTTTGACGGCGTAGACGGCTTCACGGTTCCTTTTGCAGGTGGTGCAGGTTTCACGGTTGGCTTTTGCCTATCCTCTTTCGCTGGAGCAACCCCGGGCTTCGCGATACCTGTGGGCTTCACGATAGCCGGATTCTTATCAACAGCAATGGCATGACTTGGAAAATTCGGCTTGCTGTCAGGTCTTGGTGAAGGCTTTGGATTCTCATACGTTTTCCGGTAAACGCCCTGAGATTTGTAATTCATCACCACACCCGAATGCCTTCTGCTGGTCCTGTAACCTGCGTAGTAACGATCAAAATGATGATGAGGGGCACGCCAATACCACCAGCCATGCCAATGATGATGATAATACCAGTGACCATAATAGACATCCCAATAATAGGGGCGCCATGGCCTCCAATATCCGGGATAATAGCCCCAATGCCATGGAGAATTCCATTGCACATACACGGGACCGTAGATAAAACCAATTATTACCCATGAAGAGGGCGGAGGACAATAGTCAGGACGACTTGCGTAACCATAATTCTCAGTATTGTAATAGTAATTATTGGTAGTATTGATAGTAGTGCCGTCTCCCGTGTATCCCGGATTGCCTGTAGCCCTGCTGCGTTGATCTGCGGCGGGCTCCAGGATATAATCCTTGCCATAGAGATCTTCATCGCCTACAAGCTGAATCTGCACATCCTCACCTTTCTTCTCTACAAATATCACTGCCACATCCTGCGACTCCGTTTCATTGATATCCACCTGTAAAATGATCGAATGTAAAGTACCTTCCTGCTTATCCAATACTTTAATGTAGTCGATCTGATTATCGTTATTCAGATCGAGATTATTAATTTTACTGGTGTCCGCATTAAGTACAGCCTCAAAATCTTCCAAAGTAGGTGAACGTTGAAAGACGTCCAATACAGCGGCGAGATTCAGATTATCACCGGGGAGATTGAGTTTTTCAGTAGCATCATCTGTTTGAGCATTGCCTGAAAAAGCCGAAAAAAAAGCAATGAACAGTAATACAATGAATTTAATATTTCGTGTAGTCATGGAGGGAATTTATAGCTTTAGGAGTAGAAAAGCCTTCAATAGTTTAATACGAGGCATTTCGCATATGTAAATTTAAATAAAAATATTATCGTATTTATTGATAATTATCATACATTCTATATCAAATTGAAAAAGAGCCGTACAATGCTGTTACGGCTCTTTTCCTCTTCATTCCCCTTCAGGAGTGCTTTATTTTGCATTTCATGATGCTCCTGTTATTGCCCATTATTGCTTATTCCGTACTTCTCCTTAATTTAAACTTTTGGGAGATTCTTTTCGGTAGGGCACTCCATTAGACAGCGACTATACCATTATTTTGGCGGATTGAACGTTTCTTTATTTTTCGACACACCATCCTTTAATTCGGTCAGGGCTATACCCTGCTTGGGGGACAAAAAGAAAGGCATACCCTTATGTAAGCATGCCCTGATTAAAAATTTGTAAGTAGTCTCGGTCAATCCGGAACTTCAGTATTCAATATTTTCTATAATTAAAATTAATTCCATCTTCCAGTTCATCAATAGTATTATAAAAGTCCACATTCAACTCCACCTGTGATTCAACAGGCCAACGATTGTCGCAATAAAATTTAAAGGGACGATTTGAAAAAGTGAAAACCTGAATGTTCGCTTTGTTCACCACACAATTATTGGTTATACCTGTAGCCAGGCTGGGCAGGACATAATCAAAGGTTGAGGTGAAAGGAAAAGCTATTTTTTGTTTTAGGTCTTCCTTTGTGGGTAATTTAATACTTCCAGTCACCATATTTCCAGTAAATCGATTGGTGAAAGGAATCTTAGCATCGGCAGTTCCAATATTTGCTATCGGCAACACATACGTTCCCATTGAAATTTCCATCAATTCAATTTGGCCTAATGTTGGATCACTACCCATACTTTTTGTTACCAGGCGAGATGAGTTAGAACCTAAATTAAGGTTCGTGAGCTGGTGGCCCAGGTCATTGGTATTATTTTGATCCACAGCCAATGCCTTATAAATATTTCCAAGCGCATCGGTTACGGTAACATTTTCAAATTTAAAGGTGGTTCCTCTTGTAACATTTTCAAGTTTTGCAGGAACAATATCCGGCAACTTCTCACCCGCAAAGACAGAACTTAAATTTGTGTTCGGGGCAACATTACTCAAATTACCAATTTTGGCAGACACATGAAGACTTTGAAATTTTCTGAATGGTTCATCCACATTTCCATCAATAAACTTAAACAACAGATTGTGCAGATCCAGTAAATTACATTCATTGCGCGAGTCATTTTCGTAGGCCTTTATCTGCATTTTGAATGTGTTACCCGGCGATAAAAAGAAACCATTGCAAGCAGAAATAAAAGGGTTAGCAAACGAGTTACTTGTTAAATATTTCATTTTCATTATTCCACCACCGGTTAGTGTACTTATAAAATCCCCTCCGGTATAATAAATCATGCATCCTTGAATATTAGCAACTGTAAAAGTGAGTGTATAGGTTACATTTTTTCTCAGATAGAGTGTCGACCCTTCGCGCACAGGCTGAGGATCAATAGATACATTCGTAATGACCGGTTTTGCCACTGCTTCAAATGCTATGTTCTCCCCTGACATAAATCCGGAATTTACCTCTACCAGATATCGGAAACGAATCACGAACGTATTTCCCTCCTTAAATTGATTGTCTAAAGTGAGGGTAAAAGTTGTCCGGCCTTTTCCTCCAACCACGCTTTTGACCTTATTGGAAATAGAAACATTTTTAGCATCCGTGACACCATCGGATTGCTTCAGTTCCATTCTATCCCAGGTATCCATCCAGTCACCTATCACAATGATCTTATAATTATTGCCGGCCTGCACCGGTAATTTATTGCCAAAATTGTTATTGTTCCAGTTGCCATTCGTAGCCTTAAAGGTAACATCACCGGTAGCTCCATAAAGCGGCCGGGGATAATTCGTGTTACCATTTACTTCATCGATGATAATTTCCTCGATAGCTGCTGAGACTTGTCCATTCACAAATAATGCGAAGACGACAATTTGAAGAAGGTATTTCATTTTCTTATTTGAGATGCTGCAAATGTATTACGGTGAATAATGGACGATCTACCCAAATTCGGGGAGAAGCAAAAACTATTTATCAAAAGAACAGATGAAAAACTTAATCCTATCTATAAAACGAGGAAAATAATTTCAAGTAAAACGAATGATTCACGGTCAAGTTCTTACAGAAAACCGGATTTATTCTAGGGAACAAGTTTCTGATTAATCGCTATGGCCACCGCTTCAGTCATGCTGGCCACATGCAATTTTTCATAGATATTCTTCATATGCGAACGCACTGTTTCATAGGTAATATTGCAGTTATCGGCGATCATTTTATAACTCATTCCATTCACCAGACATCCCAGAACTTCCTTCTCCCGGGCTGTAAGATTATAATCGATCGCAACAGCAGCCTTTTTTTCAACATCCTTCTCTTTCTGTAAAAACCCTAATACGCGTCGGGCGACGCTGGGACTCATCGGACTTCCTCCCTGGTAAACATCCACAATAAACTCCAGAATTCTTGCCGGTGGGGTATTTTTTAAGATATATCCGGAAGCTCCGGCGCAGATGGCTTCAAAAACATTTTCATCGCTTTCAAATGCTGTTTGCATCAGCACATTTATTCGTGGAAAAAGCTGTTTCACTATTTTTACGGCTTCGATTCCATTGATTCCCGGCATCTCAATATCCATGAGAATAACATCGGGTTGGCTTTTCTCAATTTTACTTTCAAGATCGGTGCAGTCCAGAAAAGTACCCCCAATCTGAAAGCCGGGGCTTCCATCAATCAAAACGGACAGAGAATCCAGTAATTTCTTATTATCATCAAATATAGAGACGCGGATAGCCATAGTTATGTGTTTTTGGGGAAATACCCTTATTCCATTATTAATTCAATACAAAACTACACCGTTCAACTATTGGTTACATCCCCTAATTCGGGGAGGAGGATAAGTACCGGAATGTAGAATTAAGTCAAGGGCAGGACAAATTCGAGGGTAGTGCCTTCCTTGGAACTCCGGATGTCGAGCTTTCCCTTGAGTTGGTCAGTACGTAACCTAATATTATTTAAACCATTTCCTCCGTTGTGTATTGAACCGTTACTTTTTCCATTTTCACTCATCCCGGGAACCGAAAATCCGACGCCGTTATCGGCAATACTCATCTTTATTTTTCCATTCATCAAATTCACCGAAACGTTCACTTGATTTGCATTCGAATACTTCGCCGCATTGTTAATGGCTTCTTTAAAAATGAGGAAGAGGTGCTGACGCGTTTCCATGTTGAAATCCATTTCTCTTAACGTGTCATCACAGGTGAAGTTCAATTGAATGTTTTTAGAGGATAAAAGAAAAGAGGCAAATGACTCCATTCGGCTAAATACCACTTCTCCCCGGTCGTTTGCAGGATTGATACTCCAGACAATATCGCTCAGGTTCGTGATGGTTTCCCTGGCATTATCACCGATTTTATGAACCAATTCCATTACACGTTCAGGTTCATTGTGGATCAATTTATTTTTAATGGCTTCGCTATAGATACTAATACTGCTAAGGGTACTGCCCACATCATCGTGTAAATCGGCACTGATGTTTTTACGTTGATTGATTAATGTTTGTTGATGTTCCAGTTGTTTTCTCAATTTAAACCGATTAAACATTAATGCACCTACCAACAGTAATGCAAACGATCCTGCAATAGTTACATCCCGCATTTTTTTCTCCTCTGCATGATTTCTATCCTTTAATTCCTGCGTTTTTTTAGCAAGTTCCAACTCATCCGATTTTGCTTTGGCTTTAAGCATTTCCGCTTCCAGATCGTGACGTGAGCCGGCTAACTGTAATTCGCCGATTGCATTTGACTTAGACAATAATTCCAATTCCTTCTCATTTCGTTCCTCCCGAAGTTTAGCCACCAGCAATGCAGATAGTTGCTCTTTCATTTGGAGTTGTTGAAGGCTTCGCTCCCTGCTCAACAAAACAATTTCATCGTTCTTCTTTCCCGTCTCATATTTCACTTTTAACTGATCGATTTCTTTAGCTTTAATTGCATTTGACAATGAGTCCTTTAAAAGATGTTGCAATTTTAAGTTAGCAAGGCCTTTCTCCATGTGCACTACCCTTATTGAATCTGAAATACCTCTTTCAGAAGCCATCTTGAAGTACAGCTCTGCCAAATACATGTAAGCATCTTTCAAATACTTGGGAACACCCACCTCTATTAAAGTTGCTATACTGTTAGTTAAATAAGTTTCAGCATCTGCATATTCCTTCAATTTCGTACACACCCGTCCCATAGTGGTACTTGCTTTTGCCAAACTTGTTTTGGCCCCCTTTTTCTCTTGTAATCCAATGGCGGAAATTAGAATTGATTTTGCATCTTTAAAATACTGATTTGCTTCTGCATCCTTATTCTCATTCAACAATGAATCGGCAATGGTTAGATACGTCATTCCCATATTATCATAATTTCTGGCAAGAAAATCCTCATTCCCGATCTCCAGATTAATTTGCACTGCTTTCTTGAAACACTCCAGCGCGATGTCATATTTTCCAATATTTCTATAAACACTTCCTAAATTATTTAGTGCAACGGCCTTACTTCTTTATTCCCTGTGAGGTTGCAAATACTAATTGATTTTTTATAATTTTCAATGGCATCATCAAAATAATTGAGATCTGTGCTAATCAATCCAATGTTGTTATAGGAAGCAGGTAAAGTAGTGGAATCGTTTAATTCCATTTTTATATTGAGTGCTTTATAATGATACTTTAGTGCCTCCGAATACTCTCCCTGAAGATTATACAAATTACCGAGATTATTATAAGTAGAGGCTAATAATAATTTATTATCCAGCCCTTTCTTAATCTCTATTGCGGCCATATAGCTTTGTTCAGATTCAGGGTAGTTGCCAAGCTTTTCTTCTGCCTGGCCAAGAATATCATACGCCGTTGCCATTCCTCTTTGATAATTCAGTTTTTTGGAAAGTACGAGGGATTGTTGAGCAGTCTTCTTTGATTCACTATAGTCATTAATTTTATAAAATAGTTGCCCAAGACTATTATACTTATTTACCTTTATGGAATCATCTTGTAAAAAAGATAGTTCGTATTTTAAGGAGTCGACTTTTGATGTGGACTGCGCTAAAATACTTTTTGAACTAAAAATAAAAATAATGATAAAAATAAATGGCTCTTTGAAACTTCTCTTTTTCACAAGATTTCTATTCATACCCTTCATTTTGCCGCCAATTAATTGATATAAGAATAAAATACCGGGAACTGCTGATTTCTTGTATTTCATCCTGACTTATTCAAACAATTCGATTACCATCCAATTTTAATCAAATATACTAATTATCAGGTCTACCTTCAAAATTCAAATAAGAAGGGATAAACCCCTCCGGAAAGTCAATCCGCCATAAAATTTTTAAATGCTTTCACCTTCAATACGGTTACCCCTCTCCATCCTCCTTCTTCAAAAACACAAACCAGTACACCCCACCCACCAGTCCTGCGCCGCCGATAATATTCCCAATGGTAACCGGAAGGAGATTGTGGAGTAGAAAATTGTGCAGGGTAAGGGACTCGAACAATTCCGGCGATGAATTCACCAGTGACCAAAAGCCCGGCTCGCCAAAATTTTTGAGTAGTATTCCCAGCGGGACAAAGTACATATTCGCGATACTGTGTTCAAAGCCGGCAGCAACAAACGCGGTTACCGGAAACAAGATCGCCATAATCTTTCCGGTCACATCCTTTGCGCTGAAGCAGAGCCAAACGGCCAGGCAAACAAGAATATTACAAAGTATTCCCAGCGCAATCGCATTGATAAAATGAAGCTCGCATTTCGCCTTAGCAATTTTAAGCATATTCAAGCCTACAGCCCCATCTCCGGCCAAAAAATGACCGGATAAAAGTATCAATACTACCATGGACAATGCACCAAATAAATTTCCGAAATACACCAACAACCAATTCCGTAACACTTGCTTTGAACTCACCTTTCTGTTCGCCCAGGCCATGATGATCAAACTATTCCCGGTAAACAATTCCGCACCCCCCAGAATCACCAATATCAAACCCAAACTAAAGACCAGTCCTCCTAATAACTTCGCAACACCATAAGGCAAACCTGTACCTGCAGTCACTACTGTAGAAAACATAGCACCCAGGGCGATGAAGGCTCCGGCAAGAATAGCTAGCATCAGCGTTTTGGTTGTACTCATACCTGCTTTTGCAACACCCACTTCTTCGGCCTTTTGGGCCATCTCGGGTGGTAACAATAAATCAAGTTCCTTTTCCATCAACAGATTGCTATTACATATAATTTTCACTCCACGGGATCACTCCAATTCAAAACGCGATCATAGTGGTAAAACAATTTGCATTTTATGAATTTCCTTCCACATACTTCTTGAAATTATCCAGAATCGCCTGCCATCCGCTTCGCTGCAATTCGATGGAATTTATGTCTTCTGCTACAAACGTCTCCGTGATTTTGATAGCATCCCCTTGCTTCAGGAAGTCGATGTCAACCGTTCTTTCATCTCCGAGAATATAGCTGATCTTTTCAAATGGAGCGACCATTGTATACTGCCCTTCAAAATCGAAACTCACGGAGCCATCCACGGCTGCCATAGTCGTTTTAAAGTTACCGTCAGTTCTCAGATCATTCTCCGCCGCAGGGGCATGCCAGTCATCAGAAGCATGATACCAGTTGACGATATGCTCCGGTGCTGTCCACATCTGCCAAACTTTTTCCATGGGGGCATTCACCAGAGTATCGACCGTTATTTTTGTTTTCATAGAAGCAAATATAATTTAGAAATACATACACACCATTGTCTGTTAAAAAACTCTCGATAGCATATGTCTGACCAAAACTCCCAATAAATTATTCAGGGACCACTTTCTTATACAATACATTTTTGAACTCATCCTGCAAGACTAAATAAACAGTAATGCTAATCAATGCGGCAAAATAACACCATACTGAAATTAAATAATCAGGGAAGAACAGGAAGGTAACAGCAAAAGAAATAAACAATAATGAACCGATCGCACTTCTCTTCTTTTTACTTGCAATAAAAGGCGGCATCACTGTAGCAATAAAATAAACGAATTGGATAAATAATGATGGGTATTCCGGAAAAGACAGCGTATACTGCATATGACCTGAAATCACATTTGAGTGAACGGGAAAACGAAGCAGGCAAAACAACAAATAAAGTGAGGATAAACATCCTGCATAGAGCAACCCTTTCAAAATTTTCTTATGATTGCTATTTTGCTCTTCTTTATAAAAAGCGAAGGGCACCCAGAAAGGCCAAATCACTTGTGCAAAAAACAAAAAAGAATAGGTAAAAGGCATCTCCCAATCGGAATAGGAGTGATTTGTATGTGCCATCCATAAAAAACCTTCTAAAAATTGTTGGATAGAAAAAATAAACGGAATCATTGCCAATGGACGCTGATCAGTGTGATGTATTACACGAAGCGATGCGGCTCCTGCTACCGCCAGCACTGACCCGGCAATGAAGCTGGCCGTAGATGAAAAACACATAGACGTCCTCCTTTTTTAAACTCTGTTCTGTTTGCATTTATCGAAAAAAGAAATCCGGCAATAGTAGCACGATCCACTTCGATGTTACGATAATCCTGTAAATGTAGTTGAATAAATAATCGCGGTGATAATTATTCTTCATACAAACCCTCCAAATGAATGCAGGTTAGTACATATTATTTAAAAGAAAATCATACCCGTAGCTATCTTGTCGGAATTTATGAATGAAAATACCGGCTATTCTTCCATCCGAAAAGCTAAACTATTCTCATAAAACAGTGTGTTATATATTTGATAGTTAAACTTATAGACCAACTTTGCCTACGATTATTCCGCTTTTATATATACTTGCCCTTTGTTGCATTCCACCGTAGACTGAAACCTCTAAAAATTTTTAACGTATGCCTACAGTTACTTCAGTCACCCGGTGAACAAATAAGAACAAAAACTTAAATATATTCGTAGAGTAATTTAAACTGAACAAAATATCAGAATTGCTGTATAATTGGTTTAAACGAAAAACTTCGATTTGCATATTTAATACGCTTCAATGACTATGGAAAAACTTTATGTACAATACGGATGTGGATTATCAGCTCCTCAGGAATGGATCAACTTTGATGTATCCCCAACATTAAGAGTGCAAAAAACTCCGTTGATTGGTTCCCTTTTAAAGAGCCAGTTAAATACATCATTTCCTTCCAATGTAAAATACGGTGATATTACCAAGGGATTACCGATAGCGGACAACTCCTGCGATGGATTGTATTGTTCACATACTTTAGAACACCTTTCACTTTTGGATTTCAGAGAGGCGCTGAAAAATTCATATAAAATACTAAAGAAGGGCGGCATCTTTAGATGTATAGTACCCGACCTTGAGCATATCAGCAGACAGTACATCAAAGATCTGGATAGCGGAGACAATCAGGCCAGCGTGAAGTTCATCAACAACACCCTCATGGGCATCACAGAGCGACAACGCGGTGTGAAAGGGCTCATCAATACATTTTTAGGCAATGCCCATCATATGTGGATGTGGGACACCAAATCTCTGGCGGAAGAACTTCGCAAAGCGGGATTTACAGCAATAAGAGCCTGCAAGTTCAACGACAGCGAAGATGCGATGTTTAAGCATGTAGAAAATGCAGAGCGCTTTGAAAATGCGGTGGCTATTGAGTGCAGGAAATAGATTATTAATAGTACGGGAGTACCATATGGTAAGCATACCCTACTCCTCATATCTAAACTTTTAAACCCTCCATTCTATTTCTCTATTGTAAGGTTAGTGCTTCTGTGTTTTCAGAGAAAATTTTCTGATACATCAATAACAATACATTACCATATACCATCAATCCCTTAAATTCCATCATTTTTCAATTCGTCATTTTCAACAGGAGCAGATTTATATAACACCTCTTCATTTTCCTAAAATCATGGAGATAGATGACCATTTACAAAGAAAACCTGCCATTTATAAACTGGATTAAAAAGGTATTGCTTTATAACTTATATAATTGTAGGTTTGTTTTGTAACCTAAAAATAATATTTAAAATGAACATCACATTTAACAAAGCCATTATGGGAGTAATGCTTATTGCACTCACTCAACAAGCGATAGGGCAAAACACCTTTCCCGCTTCCGGAGCACCAGGTAACGGACCAACAACGCCGAATGCCTCCAGTCTGCTGGACATCAACTCCACCAATAAGGGTTTCCTTATGCCAAGAATGACGCAAGCACAAAGAAACGCCATTGTATCCCCCGCGAGCGGCTTATTGATTTACCAAACCAATGGGGTAAAAGGATTCTATTATTACAATGGAACTACCTGGAAGGCTGTTTCCAGTAATGCCATATCGGGGCTGAGCAATAATATTTTCATTGGAGCAACGGCGGGTTTCTCAAATCCTACCAGTTCCGGAAATATCGGGTTTGGACGTGCAACTCTATATAGTAATGTGGATCGCATAGAAAATATTGCCATTGGAGATTCATCTCAATTTTTAACCGGTGTGGGTTCTATCGGTAATCAAGCTTATTACAATACATCCATTGGAACAAAATCTTTGCGTTTCAATACTACCGGTGCAAGAAATGCCAGTGTGGGGTCATACAGTTCCTATAGAAGTAATACAGGAAATGATAATGTATCAGTAGGATATAATGCAGCGTATTCCAATGAATTTGCTAACTTTTGTACTGCTGTCGGGACCTCTTCTCTTTTCGCGAATAAGAGCAGCTTTAATACTGCAGTAGGCGCAGAATCCGGTGATTTCGTAACTTTCAGTTCCGAATGTTCTTTCTTTGGATATGATGCTAACCAAACCGGTACGACTTCTTATATCAATGCCACCGCAATTGGTGCTTTCTCCCGTACAACCGGAAATGCACAAGTGCGACTTGGAAATTCATCTGTTGGTTCAATAGGTGGTTTTGTTAACTACACCAATGTAAGTGACGGACGTTATAAAAAAGAAGTAAAAGAGAATGTTCCCGGCCTGGATTTCATCAATAAGCTGAAACCGGTAACTTATCATTTAGATGTCAGAGGTCTGCGTTCATTTTTAAATGAAGATAAAAACGGAAGCGAAGGATCTGCTGCGACTGATGCTGCCCATAAGGAAAGAGTGGAGAAAGGCATTACTGAAAAAGAAAAAGTACTTTACTCCGGATTCATTGCTCAGGACGTAGAACGTGCGGCACAGGAAAGCGGCTATGACTTCAGCGGAGTAGATAAGCCACAGAATGATGGCAGCTTGTATGGCTTACGTTATGCTGAATTTACAGTTCCTCTGGTAAAAGCGGTACAGGAACTTTCTGCAGCGAATGCACAAACAACCGATCGGTTGTCAAAACTGGAAAAAGAAAATGCCGAATTAAGAGCCACATTAAAGCAAATGCAGGAATGTCTCCAGACGGTTTGCGAAAATCAGATGAAAATGCAAGGCTCAACGGGTATCAACCAGGCTCCTTTATTCAGTCTATCACCAAATCCTGCAAGTAGTATTGTAAAAATTACGATGGGGGACACCGATAAAAAGCAAGCGTATACGATTCATGTGATAGATGTGGCCGGTAAAACAGTTCACTCTATCTCAGCAAATGGCAATTCTGTTTATGATATGAATACTGCTTCTTTAAATAAAGGCACCTATCTTGTTCAATTGCTCCTTCAAAATGAATTGATCCAAACTGAAAAGTTGATTATACAATAATTCTTCTTCCATTAAATTTTTTATTACCTCTGAAGTCATCATGTAATGGCAGGTCGCGATCGGTCATTACATGATTACTTCAGGGGTTTTTTGTTTTCATCTCCTTTTATTAGTCAAAGTACAATTTCGAGTATAGTTTCTTTATAAGTATTTTGGGACGTATACTGCTTACGTCATTCGCTTCATTTTTTAATTGGCAAAATAGTCGACTCGACTTTTAAAATAGAATGCCATAAAAGCAAATGACATTCTACTAATAAATACTTCTACCGAAAATGTTTTGATTCCGACCATTTACATTTTAATAAATGCCATTTCTAAAACAACGGCAGTCCGGGCCTTCACCTGCATCTACTTTTGAACCGTTCTAACATATAAACCAAAAAAATAAAATGAAAACCATGAAAACAATTACTATTCTATTAGCCCTCGTTCTGATGAACGGATCAACGCATGCACAAGGCATCGGCCACTCCACTGTTTATTATGATTACTTCTCCAACCCCCAATTGCTTTATGCAAACGATGTAGCTGAAGACATTGTTGCCGATGCAAACGGCAATATGTTTGTTGCCGGTGAACAGATGAAGGAGATGTCGACGCAAGGCGTTAAAGTCATCAAATACAATAGCGGCGGTTCAGTTACTACAGAAGGCGTTTACAACAATACCAGCTACAGGGAGTATGTGAAAAAAATAATTTATGACGGTTCAACCTACTTTTATGTGGTTTGCAATGCTGTGCATGTAACGACCGGTGTTTCTTCATTACTTGTTCTCAAATACAGTGCTACCAATTTCACTACTCCTATAAGTACAAATTTTTTCACCGGATATTACAATCCTGTTGATGCAACGATTGCCGGATCCGGAAACTCAGGAATTCTGTTTATTGCCTGCAACAAATCAAACGGAAATGCGAGTTCACTGGCAGTGGTTCGCTTAACAAAAAGTTCGTTGGTCAACTCTTTATACATACAATATTTCTATTTGTACAACTATTTAAACACCTCTGATCAATTCCGTGAAACGCCCAAAGATATTTTGTACAGTCAAACGGATCAGGCGGTATATGTTGCCGGTGGCATAACCGATACTACTACCAACAAAACTGCCCATCTCATTATTCGTCTGGGAACAAATCTGGCATCAGTATATTCCATTGCCGGCACACTGGATTTTGGTCAAAATATTTACAATTCAGTAGCGCTTAACAGCAGTCATGTTTATGTAGCCGGCAGTATGCGTAACAATCCGAACAACAAACATAGCTGGGTTATTCGTCGTCTGAATAAATCAAATGGAGCAACAGTGAACTCCAGAACTTTTAATCCCGGAACTACTTTTTACTCCGAAGCGGTTAAAATAACACTTGCCACTGCCACCGATATCCTTGTAGCAGGTTATGCCAAAGATGCAACAACAAGTGTGTACAATTACCAGGTGGGTAAATATTCTGCAGACTTACTTAACCTTGCCTCCTACTATGGAACTTCCTTACCATACACATCCGTCCTCGTTGATGCCGTTTCCAATACCTACGGAACGACCTATTTAACGGGCATCAAAACCAATGGCTCAAAGAAAAATATGTTTGTTGCCGGATTCTATGCATTAACAGGTGGTTCCAACTTCTACAGAGATTCCATTGTAAACAACAATGCTTGCGGAAACAGAATCACCTTGCTTCCTTCAAATCTCTTTGCCATAACCGGCTATCAGGATAAAACCAGTAATGCATTTCAACTATCCGACTATAAAATGTTCACCCGCATTTATTCCCCCATCATCACCAGACTTGGAGATGAAACCGCAGCAGCCACCGTCTCTGCCTATCCCAATCCGACAAATGATTTCGTAAACATCAGCAGCGATCAATTGATCCAGCAGTATCGCTTGTTTGATTTGCAAGGAAGAACTATTTCTTCCGGTGTAAATACTGAAGACACTTACACGTTGCAATTATCGATAGGGAATCAGGCCCCCGGGATCTATTTCATAAGTCTGAATGATGGCAAAGCCATTAAAATAGTAAAAAACTAATTTCCATTTATCACTTTCCACCGGCAATGTACTCTTTCGGGTGCATTGCCGGATTTTTCATTTGGTTCACTTCGGTTGAACCGTAAAATGAAATCCTATCAAAACTGTTTAAGGTTTCGACTTCCAGATTTTATCTGCCGCTTCCAGATACTCCGGTAATGCCGCTGAACCATACCATTTATACAAAACGGGCTCCAGCAATTTCGCATTGATTGCAGGATCGGTAATTAAAAGTTCATTGGCTTCTTCTATCGTTTCAACATTTAGGATAAAGAGGCCACGGAAAGCATCAGCATTTTTCATAAAGGGTCCGGCGACGATGAGCTTTCCGATATCTACCATTCGGGTCATATTACTCATATGTCCGGAAAAGCAGCTATCGATAAATGATTTATCTGTTGTGGTATTGGAACCGGTCTTCAAAACTACAAACACATATTTTTTCATTCCATAATCATCGGCACTCAGTTTGTTTGCCAATGTGGAATCATAATTGGGGTTTGATGTTTGAGCTACAGCAACTGGGCTGAAAAAATGGAGAAGAATACAAGCAGCTACTATTTTCATGGAAAAGCCGTTAACCATTTTTCGATTAACCATAACGATTAAGCTTGTTTTGATTTTTTCCATCCCAGGAACAGACCTGAAATGATCAATAAAATTCCACCATACTGCATGACCTTTCCTGACATGGAAGTGTTGCCCATGCTAAAGGTAAAATGTGCTTTTCCAAAAGCATCCTTCTCCTCTTTGATATCAGAAGCGGATTCCGGGAAAATAATTTTCTGATTGGTTTGAATCAATTGTCCTCCGGCACTAGCTTCTGAAATCATCATATAGACATTATCTGAAACCTTTGTTACATCCGGATTCTTTGTATCCAGATCAATCACCCATTTACCGGTGGAATTCACTTTACAAACACCATAGGCATTAAAGGTAAGGGTATAGGCGCGATCCATGGCATCTTCTTTATATTCAAAATCGGAAAGGAAATAAGCAGGGAGGCCACGCTCGATCTGACGCTTCAGTAAGGACTGATTATTCCCCATGCTCCGTTTAAAATTATCCCATTGACCGGCATTCATTTTCGATCCATAGGTTACCTGGGCATTCCCTTTCTCGTCCAGCTTAAACTCTATGCTCACTTTGAACGGTTTAATTTCCTGCGCAAATAATACAAGGCTGCTAAGCGAAAGCAGCACTGTCAAACACATTAAACGCATAACAGAACATCTGTTCCTTTGGTTCATCATTGATTTTATTTTTGAATATAACATGATCTTTCTTTTTATAAAATTTAATTATTTGATGGAAGATTTCACCTGATTCAACACGCCGTTGTAACTTTCCGCTCCTTCTGCTGTGCCCATTATCACTCCAACCACTCCGCCGCTGCCTCTCTTCAAAAAGGCCTGCCATTGCAATGAACCGTTCATACTATTGGTAACACCATTGAATACCTGATAACTGCCACGGCTACCCGCTTGCTGGTATTGCACTTCTTGTCCGGAAGCATATAACTGCTGTTGAATAATCTGCAAAGCCTCATTGGCATTGTTGGCACCGGGAATCTGATACACCTGAATGGTGGCCATCTGATCGGGAGGAACCATGGCCGTGATGACTTGTGGTAAATTTGGAAAGGGTCTATTTACACGACTCCAATGCGAAGGATAATTAAAACTAACGGCCCCTGTATACGTAGCCATCCCTGAAGAAGAGCCACCGCCACCATTTCCTCCACCACCGCCGCCATCATTCCCACCACCGGTATTACCACCATCCTGATTACTTACTGCCACCATATTTCCACCGGCACCGGAAGGCAATGCTCCACCTGCCCAGCCTTCCGCAATTTTCTCCACCTTCTGACGCAGGAATTGATCATCTTTCAACTCCATGGGTGTAACTTGTTTTGCAATCAACTCACGCACATTTACAATACTGTAACGTTCATCTCCCATCTGCGCCGCTTTGATAAAATCATCCAGCGACTTCATTCCTTTCTTAAAAGCCGTCTCCGCATCTTCTCTTCCTCCCATACCTTCACCTCCAATACACGTTGCTTCAATCGCAAAATACTGCCCATTCACTTTAATGCCGGGATACGCATGACCGGGGATCAGATAAATGATGGGTTCAAGACCTGCTGCCATTAATACCGATGCATAAAACAAAGAAAGTTCAATACATAGTCCTGTATTTCCTGTCACCACTTCACGAGGGAGACGAAGGCTTTGTACCATGGACTGCAAATCATCAAAACGGGAAGGAACGCCGGAAGTACCGCTATACACCATATGACTTAAAAAGGTCCCCTGATAAACACCTAACAGAAACCGAACAGCCTCCTTGGGATCATTGGTAACCGAAGCGGTTTCACCTTTCAGCACTTTCTCCTTCAACTGTTGTGTATAATATTTGATGATGGGATCTTCAGGTGTAACATAACATGCCAATAAATCATTATTATCGTAAACATCACTATAACTACGAATTTCCTCCGGATTGATACAGGTGTACAAAAATTCATTTCTTCCTTTCATTTCAAATCCGAATTCCTGCTCCTGATCACCACCGGAAGATGAAATAGTAATCTTAGCTTTCTCTTTGGAAGAAGTAGTTTTCTCAATGATATTATCCTTGAAAGCAGGATAACAAGCGATCACAATAGACTGACCGGGATTAATCACCGATATTTTTCCCAGCTCCGTTTCGTCTACAAATTTTGGGATCTCATACGAAGCCTTTACGTTTTTAATGGGACGTGAACCGTTATTGGTAAGCATCATCTTAAAAAGAAAATAGCGGCCATCCAGTGCTTCCTCATTGCCATATACTTTATAGCAAGCGGGCATGATAACCGGCGTGTTTTCGATTTTAATTTCCAGATCATCTATACTTCCCGAGAAAAAATTCTGGTAACCAAGCATTCCGGCGCCAACCAGAACTAAAACAGCAGATAGTAAATACTTTTTCATTTCATTACTTTTTATGGGTGATTATTTCAGAGAACTAAATGGCATAATATGATAACGACTTAAGCGGTCGACGAGATCCTTCTTCATGGTCAACTGCTTCTCCCTTTTGGCATCCATTATTATCTTCATAAAACCAACGGCCGAATTAAAGCAAGTATTTATTTCGCCAATGCCGGGTGTATAGTTTCGTGCAACAGAAGGGTTGGATGTATTCATAGGTTTTAGCGAAACTGCAAAACGATCAAATGATTGCACTGCTTCCAGGGCGGTCGTAATTTTATTCTTTAAACCCGCTTCATCTACTTTTTTATCTCTGCGGTTAATGAGATCCTCCATTTCCAATGTATAGTATTCGATCCATTCTTCAAAGGAGGAACGGGCCTCATTGTACAATTTTACTCCATCGAAATAGCGGGGATCACTTTGCTGGACAAACATAATGAGTGTTTTTCCGTTATCCTCTGTTTGAGATTGTGCCTTCTTACATATTGAAAATAATTCATTTAAAGAAGCATTTTCCTGCGCAAATATTCCTGGCGAATAAAAGGTAATCATCACTATTACTGTGAAAACATTTTTCAATGAAAGAAATTGCGACGATAATATTTGCATAGTATAGTTCAATTTAAATACAGCCTAAGCGGTACCGACTATGAGCAAAAATAATAAAATGTATCATACTTCCAACTAAAATTTAAGATGGGTGGTATTATAGTACGAAATACGAAATACGAAAAGGGTGCGAAAGTACGAAATACGAAAGTTACGAAAAGTGTGAAAGTACGAAATACGAAATACGAAAAGGGTGCGAAATTACGAAATACGAAATACGAAAAGGGTGCGAAAGTACGAAATACGAAAGTTACGAAAGTTACGAAAAGAGTATGAAACCTGACTGCCGGCAAGCAGGTACGGAAGTACGAAACTGGCATTCCGGACGGGGCGATAGGTGTATGAAAGTGCGAAATACAGCAGAATAAAATATGAAAAAGCTCCATCTTTAGAGGTGTTGCTATCAAGATAGGGAGTGAGAAATTGAAAAGACTTAAGGCTGTGCCGGAAAAAAGTTTAAAGAAAACGGATGTGTTTTTCACCAGAATTGGTGATAGATTCTGCACTGGAATAAAGGACACAGGAGTTTTGAAACGGAAAAAATGAATTTGTACTTACACTTTGATTAAAAATCTCAATGTAGATAAGCGATAGTGTTTATAGTCTATACGGCAACTCTCATCTTCAAAAAAGATGAAAAACAGGGCTACAATGAATACATCCGGACTGCACTTTTCTGGAAATTTCTATCCGCTGAAGGTATAAAAATCGTAGGTGAAAGGTGCTTTTTCAAGGGCATATGACGACAATTTATTCAAGGACGGGGAATTCTTTTCAGCCGGACGAACATGTCGTGAATACATCTAAAATATTGATTTTATATGATTTAACAGAAAATAAAACGGGTAATATGTCATCTAAAAATGAATACTTATCAACTATTTTATTATTTTAAGTCTAATATCCGGGATTTTTTTATAAATTGCTGACTTATCCACTTTTTATTATAAACCAGTAAACCCTAAAACCAACAATGAAATTATTACGAAGTTCATTACGTTATATCTTCAGCAATTACACCTTCAAAGGCAGACACCGTTTATCCGATAAGCTCGGTTTGATGCTTGCTCCGAAAGATGTAGAAATTATAAAGTTAAATGATGTATACTTTCCCGTAGATCATCAGGTGGAATTTTACCGCTATATGTATTACGGTGTATATGAAGAACGATTTGTGAGTCACTTGAAAAAAGTGGTGCGTGAAGGTGATATCATCATCGAACCCGGTGTGAATGTAGGTTATGTGACGGCAGTATTGCAAGGTCTGGTGGGTGATACGGGTAAGATCTACGGCCTCGAACCTTCTATGACCTGTTACAATAAAATAACATCGTATCTGAATTGTTCCAATATTGTGTTGATGAATATGGCGCTTTCGAGTCAGGATGGTACCGCCTATTTTGTTGATACTCCCCGGGTAATTTCCCGCGGCTATTCCTTCCTCTCAGAAGTGGGTACGAAGAATGATGAAGACAATGAATATCTGATCGAAACGATTACCGTCGATACGTTGTGTAAAAAGAATAACATTGAAAAAGTTCGTTATCTCAAATTGGATGTAGAGGGTGCTGAACTGATTTCATTGAAAGGCGCTACAGGCATGTTGGCGAAGAAAAAGATTGACTATATCCTGGTGGAGACTTGTTTCTACGATACCCATAAAAACATGAACATGGAGATGGCTACATTACTGACAGGTTGTGGCTATAAACCCTATTTCCTGACAGAAGATAAACTTCAGCCGATAGATTTCTACTCTATTTCCGGGATCTGGCAGGATGTTATATGGACGCATATTGATAATGATTGAGTGTAGTGTATATGCGGATACTGTACCGGGTGTATGTAGCCGCGTTACATGTAACGCGGCTACATACACCCGCTGAGGAAACCAATTACAGACACCATTTACGAATTTCAACTACAGCTCCCTGCTATAGAGCACAGCTGATGAATACATTTACATAGAAGTCCGATCAGTTCGATCTGCTTTTAACTGCTTTAAATTCTACCAAACTACATTTTGGGTAACCATCCGCAGCAACATCCTTTGCCTGTTGAGTAAATTTCATATACATTTGTTATTGAAATCAATAGTTGTTCCTGATTTCACAGGACTGTATTTTAACTATTCAACGGACTTCAATTAGGACGCTGATCGTTAATAAGCCGGCCCAGCCATTTGAAATGATAACGATGCCTATCAATTAAAAATTTACACAAACATATATGATCATGAAAACAAAATTTATCTATTTAATTTTAATGGCTTCAATCCTTTCAAAAACGAATTGCGCTGCACAGGCTTTATACTTGCAGTGGGCAGTATCTTTTAAAGGATCAGGATCATCGGTCGGTACAAGTCTGGCTGTAAATACTAACGGTGATGTCTATACTACCGGATCCTTTATTGATACCGTCGATTTTGATCCGGGTCCGGGAATTTACAATGTCATCTCACCCGACACGAACTATGGTGATTGTTTTGTTGCCAAAATAACGGCCGCGGGAAACTTCGGTAATGCGTATTGGTTCGGCGGAATGGGCGCTCAGGATATAGGTTATGGCATCGCCACTGATCCACAAAACAATGTATATACAGGAGGATATTTTCATGCTACAGCAGATTTTGATCCTTCGCCGGGCAACACATTTAATCTTACTTCTGCGGGAAGCGCTGATTTCTTTCTTACAAAATCAGATGCTGCCGGTAATTTTGTTTGGGCCAAACAAGTGGGTGATGGAGGTAGTCAGGGTTGTTATGATGCCACAGTAGATCAGGCGGGAAATTGCTATGCCGTGGGTACATGGTTCAACGATCTCTTTCTTTATAAAACCAATAACCTGGGCGATACCCTGTGGACAAGAAGATATGCTGCCACTCAATTTATAAATCCCGGCTATGCAGTTACTACCGATGCAGCAGGAAATGTGTATATAACCGGATACCATTGGGGATTAAATTTATTTCCCAATCAGGGGAACACCGATATTTTTATTATTAAATATGACACAGATGGTAATTTGCTTTGGGCAAAAACTATGGGAGGACCTAATCAGGATTTTGGAAACAGCCTTGCCGTAGATGACTCGGGGAATGTGTATACATTCGGATTTTTCAATAGCACCGTTGATTTCAATCCGGGTTTTGGAGCCAGCGATACTTTCTTTCTTACCTCTGCAGGAGCGAGAGATGTTTTCGTTTCAAAATTAGATGCAGGAGGTAATTTTGTCTGGGCTCGACGGGCAGGCGGAACAGGGAATGATACTTCGTCGGAGATTGTGTTAGATGATCTTGGATTTATTTACATCGCCGGTGGATTTGCAGGAACATCTTCCTACGGCAATATCAGTCTGACTTCTTTTGGAAATGCAGATGCCTTTATCGCCAAGATGGATCCGGCAGGTAATTTTGTTTGGGCAAAACAATTTGGAGGAACCGGAGCAGACGGCTGTAAGGGTCTTGCTGTGGATGTGTCCGGGAACATTTATTTATCGGGTAACTTCAACGACACTGCTGATTTTAATCCGGAGACAGGAGTCTACAATTTAATTTCTGCAGGCTTCACTGATGTATTTGTTCTAAAACTTAGTCAGCAACCACTATCCATTGAAGAAAATGCGGCGATGGAAAATGAGATTTTTGTCTATCCAAATCCGGCGCAGGATGCGGTGACCATTAGCAGTAATAAAGAAATGATATCTATTCAACTCTACAATGCACTCGGCGAAAAAATATTGGATATTCCTTCCTTCCAAAAAAGTCACAGCCTGGATTTGAGCGAAATTCCTGCGGGAGTGTACATGATTGAGGCAAGAAATAAAGAGTATCTAGCTACAAAAAAACTAATAAAGCAGTAGTGACAGGTCGGTGTGTAATGACAGGTCGCGACCTGTCATTACGATGGCGGAGGGGATGGGTGACAGGTCGCGACCTGTCATTACGATGGCGGAGGGGATGGGTGACAGGTCGCGACCTGTCACTACGATGATGACCGTTTCAAAAATCTGATCAATCCGTCCATATATGTTTTTTGATCATCGTACATACACATATGGCTCCCGTTCGCACAAAACAAAAAGGAACCGTTTTGCACTTCCTTCGACATCCATTTCATATGTTCAGGATCCATGGTATCATATTTAGCTCCTATAACCAAGGTAGGCACTGAAATGTTCTTCAAAAGATTTTTTACATCCCATTTTTCCAGTTTACCGGAGATTCCAAATTCACTGGGTCCTTGCATAGTAACATACAACGACTGATTCATCTTCGAAAAAGAACGGTTTACCGGCTCCGGCCATTGCGACAGGGGAAAGCGGAGAATATGTGCAGTATAAAAATGCTCGTACAACAACTCCATGTATCGCGGGTTAGCAAAATCCTTCTTCGCTTCCAAATTTCGTATTTCCGCCAGAACATCGGGATTCATCTGTTTGGCGAGGACATCAGCAGCATATTTTCCATACTCCGGACCACTGCTCATCATATTCGAAATAATTAATCCTTTCAAATTTTGCTGATACTTTAGTGCATATTCCATTGCAAGAATACCACCCCAGGAATGACCAAGTAAAAAGAAATTATCCTTTGAAAGATTTAATGCTATTCGAACTTGTTCTACTTCCTCCACATAACGGGGTAAATCCCACAGCGAAGTATCATTAGGATTGTCAGAATTACCACAACCCAACTGATCATAATAGATAAACTCGATATTGTTAGCAGGCAAAAACTTTCCATGCACTCGAAATACTCGTGAGTAGCTCCGGGGCCACCATTTAAAAGGAGAAGTTTGATAGTGGGGTGATTGCCTATTCTCCTGGTCCAGATATTATATTTTCCTTTTGGTGTTTCAATAGAAACCATTCGAACGCCTCCTGTCTGCACACCGGTATCGGGATTCAAAAAATAAATATTGTCCTCCTTCTGTACTGTTGTTGCGGGCTCTGTGCATGAAACAATTCCCATCAATACAATTGACAGGGTAAAATTAATGACCTGATAAATTTTCATATACGTTTCTAATTTTGACTAACGAATTATGGGAAGTTCAAAAATAATAAATGAAACGAATCCCTCCTACGAAAAGCAGGCTTCCCTTACAAAAATACTCATCAAATAAAAATTGGTTATTTTAAAGTAACGCTTTTGAAAAAAGCTGTTATCGCTCCATGATTAACATCACGGTTTCAAGATTAATAGCTTTTCCAATACTCTCCATCTTCATCTTCATTTCCAGCTCCACCTTTTCATTGATAGAATGTTGAAAGACCTTAGCAGCTTCCGGTTCGCCCAGTGTTTTGGAAAATGAGCAAAGGGAGTCGTATCCTGCAAGTTGAAAATTGAGCACCTTTCTGGCGGCAGCAATGATGGCTGCATCTCTCACCATACCTTGTTCGGTTCGGGAAACAATTTCTTCCGCATCCAGAATCAATCCTTCCATCGCTTCACATCGGACGGCTACCGCCTTTTCACCAATCAAAATAAAGGCATATTCGATCCGGGTAAGATGCTCTTTCGACATATGGAGGTGAAGTGTTAATGCTTCAATCAACTCACCGGCCGTAGCATTTTTAATCATTTTAGGCAGCGCTTTTATGAGTGCTTTCTCCGCACAAAACATGTCCTTCAATTCATCCAATAATAAATCGTGCAACCCTTGTGCGGCATCCGATTTGGCGTGTAGCGCTAATTGTGCTGCCTGTTGCTGAACGCTGTACAACGAAGAAATTCTGGTTGCTTTGCTTTTCATAAGTTCCATTACCTGCATGGTTGTTAGTATCAGGGCTAATTAATTGTTCTGTAGTTTTAAAGTTTAAGGATCGGATTATACGGGTGACCCGTTATAAATTTTATAAGTTAAACTTAACTTTCACTCTTGCCTCTATAAATGGAGAGAAAGGGATATAAATCAAATTTCGTTGATGCATGAATTTTTAGTTCAGCCCAGATACTTTAATGATTTACATCCCCTGTTTCCCCGCCAATGTTGTCATGATGTTATGCAATTATTTATACGCTCTGTCTTTATTAGAGCATAGCCTAACTCATTTTACATACATCAATTCATCCGATTTCTTCAAAGTAGTCAACTTACCGGCACTATCAATATGCTGGCCTTCCGTGATCTTTGACTTTGATCCAGCCTTACTGATCATAGAGCCATCTATCATGACTTTTGTTCCATTACTCATCGTCATGGTATGATTCATCATCTCCACTTTTCCGTCATGAATCATCATCAACTTACCATCTTTCATAAAAACACCATCCCTTGAGGCAGTATTTAATTGATTATTTTTCCGCGTTGAATCCGGATAGTTTTCCATTCGCTCCTGTGACTTGTTAAACTCATCATTAGCACTTTTTACACTATCCGCATGGATAATGATGTCCGAAGGACTCGTTGTTCGTCTTGAGGAATCTGTTTGAGCTTGTACAAACAGGGAACTCATAACGGCAATTAATATCAATACTGTCTTTTTCATACGATTTTGTTTTTAAATTAAACTCTATTTATAATTATCTTCTACTTTCTAATTTATTCAACCCTCTCCACTACTATGCATCTACAACATATAACGTGGATAGTTCAAGTTTGGTGCTTATACGATAATCAACATACTATCCTGCACAAAGATGGGAGGCTTGTGGAGCCGAAACATTACATGACTATTATAAAAAGTTACAACTTTCACTCATTTGAATAGTTATCTACAGCGTTTCAATTTTAAAATGTTCTATTCTTGCAAATTCACCGGTACATTCCTTATGTCCCTCAAAATTTTCCTGAAATAATTTACTTCATCCGGACGCAGATCCACATTAGGAATAATTATAGCTGATAGACTATTATGATAGATCAGAAACCACCCGGGTTTTTCCACGATCTTAAACATTTTTTGCCATGTAACTTCCATGTAAAAAGATTTACCTTGAATCCTGATTTCTTCCGGCAATATTTCTATTTCTAAATCCTCGCATATATGGTTACCGGAATAATACACCCTTCGAATAGTAGTGTAAATGACTATAGGTTGCACTATAACCATTAAAGCCAAAGTGATATATTGATAAATAGTTGGTTCCGGCAGGCTGAATATTTTTAAAAAATAGAAAAATATCCAAAGCAAGAGAAGAGCGGCCACTCCTGCAAGAAACCTCATTATAGGTCGTTGGTAAGTTAAACCGAAGAGTAAATTTACGTATTCTCTGAAAGTAACTTTGGATTTAACCTTCATAGTATAACGTCCTCTTTATAGGTTGCGGTTTTTACTGCAATATAATCCCATTATAAGAATTATAGAAAAATGGTAAGTAGATCAGACACTTCACCTTCCAATGTTGGAGCTAGGACGCTATTCCCACCTATTGAAAATAATTTGACAAAACCAAACCCTGATCCTTTCCGGGTTCAACCTCCTCATGGTCTAAGGGAAGAATCATTTCCATTTCTGCCTTATATCTCATCTCCCTGACTTTTTTAGCCAGCGCTTCAATAGTCATTATTGTCTTTTCCATAATTCAGTTTATTCCCATTAATAGTAAGTATAGTTTCTATCAGGAAAAAAAGACTCTACTATTTATAATTCAAATAATTCTTATCGAGATTGGCTATTCGTGTCAGTCCCGAAATCAAATCGGGTATAGCGTCAATATTTATAGGAAAGAATTCATCCTCCATATTCCACCTTACGGGACGAATGCTATCATCCTTTGATTTGAGATAAATACTCAATGTATCGGGTTTTGTATTATCATCACCGATAGTATTTATTAAATAGTATTCCTCATTAACGAGTTCCAATGTATTCTTATCATCGTTCTCACCATGAGTCGTTTTTTGATCGTGGTATTCATTCTGCTCGTTTAACATCTTTCTCGTTGATTATGGTTAACTTTTATGCTGCAAAGGTTAGAAGTAGCCCATTCAAAAACATTACATAACTTCTGAAAGATTTATATAATTCACATACTTTAGAAAATAACTGTTGAAGAAGAGTACTTATTAATAACAGTGCAAATTTTGATATCAAATAGGGCCAGATAAACCGGTTAATCCTCATAACCACTTTTTATGACCGTGGAAATCATTTTAAAGGGCTCATGGGCAATAAAACAATGACGTGCATGTGCAGGGATAATGATTCCTGCCCCTGTGTGAAGTTCATGAGGATCCCCATTAATCAGAAAAGCCGCGGTGCCGTCAATAATTTGAATATAAATATCAAAGGGAGAAATGCGTTCCGCTGATTCCTCTCCCTGATCAAAAGCGAGAAGCGTTATATTGCCTGTGGTTCTCGATACAATTGTTCTACTCACCACGGAGTGGGGTACATACTCAATGATCTCGGCAACGATATGAGCTATAGATTTTTCTACCAACTCATCTATGACCTTCACACTAGTATGCATGGTCCCTTTTCTACTTATATTGTAATTGCGATCAAATGATTTGGCTTCTTTCACTTTATGATTGATTAAATTCATACCCTTCAAAGATGGATAACTTAATTCCCAAAATGATTACACAACTAGTAGAAAAAGTTACATCATTCACGGATAATCACCATAAATAATCAGTATTTGGTGATAAAGTTGAAGAATTTAAAAAAACATCAAAAAACTATATTCATCCCAATAACGAGATAAATAATCTCATTTTAAGGATAAAGTACTTAGTACAAGTCTTACACTAAAAATTCTATTCTACTTTCATCAAAAAGTTTTCCTTACTAAATGGAGGTTCCTGATAAATATAGGTCACCTGCACCGCCCTTTCCAATAATTTCTTTAATGATCCAAAATCATTGGGTTTATGAATATACACATTAGCCCCGTTCAGGAAGGTTTCTTCCATGTCATCATCTGCTCCCGAGGTGGAAAAGATAGCGATTGAAATGTCATTGTACTTATCGTTGGCCCTAATCTCCTTCAAACATTCCATCCCATCCTTTCGGGGCATGTTCAGGTCAAGAAAGAGAAGCTGGGGTAATGGCTGGTTCTCCACAGCCAGAGCTTCCATAAGGTCTACCCCATCATTGACAGAATGCACAACCGTTTTAATTTTTAATTCACTAATGGCTTCCTTAAAGAGAAGGCGGTCAGCTTCATCATCATCAGCTAACAGAATACGGAGGGGTTCGTTGCTCATCATTTTACCGGTATATAAATATCAAATGTTGATCCTTTATTGATTTCACCTCTGGCGAAAATAACACCATTGTGATTTTCTACAATCTTTTTTACGATAGCGAGACCAATGCCTGTCCCCGCGTACTCGTCCTTACTATGAAGCTTCTGAAACACTTCAAATATCTTTTCCCTGAATTCATTTTTAAAGCCTATACCATTATCTGTAATACTGATATGACTATAATTGCCTTGTGATAATGAATGCAATTCTACCACTTCACCGGAGTGTACCTTCTGGCATTTTATTACGATATGTTGAGGTACATTCTTCTTTTGAAAATTTCAAAGCGTTAGTTAAAAGGTTATGTAAAACCTGACGGAATAAAAAAGGAATAATATACACTTCGCAGTTTTCATTTACTTCTATTACAGCCTTGTGCTCTTCTATTTGCTCCTGCAGATCAGCAACTACTTCATCCACTAGTTTACTCAACTGTGTATTTTTAAATTTACGATCAGTGGAATTGATACGGGAAAAGGTGAGTAAATCTAAAATAAGCGCTTGCATCCGCTCAGCTGAAGTCTGCAAATAACGAAAATAATTCTTCCCGCTGTCGGTCAAATTCTTATTCTCTGTTTCAAGTATTCTGTCGGCGAAAGTTTGAATTTTACGTAATGGCTCTTGCAAATCATGACTTGATACAAAAGTAAACGCCTGCAATTCATTATTCATTTTCTCCAGCTCTATGTTTTTTTCGGCCAGCACACTATTTGCTAACCTCAATTCCATTGTTCGCTCCTTTACTGCCTTCTCAAGAGCTCTATTACTCTTTTTACTTTCCTGAATATCTTTCTTTAATACCTCCTTATCTTTTTCCTGTAACATCACCAAATCTGTAATATCATTAATTGACAATAAAATCAATTCTTCACCAATACTTTTTTGAAATACTTTATTTGCATTGAGTTGCAATACTTTTTCACCGATCACAGGAAACACATGTCTGACTTCAAAATCATAAAAGAAGTTATTTTTTGGAACAATATCTTCCATCAGTTCTCTCAGGCGCGGAATATTCCATTGCCCGTTTCCTAAATCATACAACAGTATACCCTCTGTTTCCTCTTCCTTCACGCCGAATGCCTTATAAAAAGATTTGTTAGCAGTTTTTACCCGCAGGTTCCTGTCCATAACAATCATCGGCTCGTGCAAGGTGGAAATGATGGCCTTAGAATATTCATAAGACTCATTCAAAAGATCATTACGTGTTTGCAGCTCCTGATTGGATGTAGTCAGTTCTTCATTGGTAGATTCAATCTCTTCCTTAGAGGTTTCAAGTTCTTCATTTACTGTTTGCAATTCTTCGTTGCTGGAAACAATTTCTTCATTTGCACTTTGCAATTCCTCAATAAAAGCCTCCTGCTCCTGTGAAAAGGCCAGGGCATCAGCGTGTGCTATAGTAAGTTCTTCTTCCAATTTCTTTATTCTTTTATCCTTTAACAAAGCACTTCTTTTACTTGAATTTCCGGATATACTCACAGCAGCGACTTGTTCCTGCTCCGAAAAAATGATCAATAACAAGGGCTCTTCCCAGGTAATTTTGAGGGGAACCACTTCAAAACTCACTACCCTTGTTTTATCCTTTACATTATGATTGGTTTTAATCACTTTTGCAATGGCATGACGAAGAGCGAAATTAATCCCCAATCGTGCCATCTTCAGAATACTAAAAGTAGCTTTTCCCGGCGCATGTGTAAGGTATAAATCTGTTGAACCACGAAATTGAAGTATTTCCATTTGATGATTAATCACCACACTGGCAGGCATAAAATCAGCAACCAGCACTTCATCTATTGCTTTATCCAAATCATGATTGGAAACCTGTATTCCTTTTTTGGAAGCACCCTTCACCCCTATGGTCCCATTTGAACCCGGTTCTTCCTTCAACAGCGCCGTTGCCGGGTTTCCTGAAATAAAAGGTAGTGAATATTCACCAACACTATTTTTACGTAAGAACACTTTAAACTTCGAATTGTAGGGCGCAAATAATTGGGTGGACGATGTAATGGCTTCTGATTTTCCAAGCATCAAATATCCCTTTTCCTTCAAGGCATAATGGAAAGTGGTTGTAGCTCTCCTCTGAGCAGGAGTATCTAGATAAATAAATAAATTACGGCAACTGATAAAATCAAGTCGCGAAAAAGGAGGATCCTGTAAGATATTATGTTGAGCAAATACGCAAATATCGCGCACCATCTTAGCAATACGAAAGCCACCCTCACTTCGCGTAAAGAAACGTTGAATACGTTTTGGAGTAACTGTTTCCAATTCCTCTTTGGAATAGGATCCAATACGGGCCTTTTTAATAGCTGCATTACTCAGGTCGGTTGCAAAAATCTGAATTTTGGTTTGAGAATTAAGCGTATCGGATATTTCCAACAACATCATGGCAATAGAATAGGCCTCTTCTCCGGTAGAGCAGGCAGGTACCCAAATGCGTAAGGCTTCACCCGCTTTCTTCTCTTTAAGCAGTTTAGTCAATAAAGAAGTTTTTAAATATTTATGCACTTCAGTATCTCTAAAAAATGAGGTTACATTGATCAACAAATCCTGGTGCAATATGTCCAATTCCTCTGAATGTTCATTTAAATACAAAGCATAGTTCTTCAGTGTCTTCATTTTATGCATCAGCATACGGCGCAGGATACGTCGCTTAATCGTCTTCATTTTATAGGCACTAAAGTCTACAGTTGTTGTTTGCTGTAAATGGACAAGAATACTCTTCAGATCCGCATCGTTATTATCGATACTGTCTTCCGGTCTTTGAATCCATCCGGTCTTCACGGAACTGGCGTGAGTACTCAGCCGGGTCAATTCCTTTGCAATTTCCTTTGGAGATAAAATAAAATCAACCACTCCTGCAGCAATGGCTGAAAGCGGCATACTTTTAAATTTTGCAGAGTCATCCTGAGCAAATGTTATACCTCCTTCCTGCTTGATGGACTTCATTCCAATAGTGCCATCATTTGCACTACCGCTTAAAATGACGCCTATAGTATTTGCTTTATGCGTTTCTGCCAGTGATGAAAATAAAATATTAATGGGCAGATTAATTCGTGGGCTATCCGGACGAGGTGATAATTTAATATGGCCATTGGTGACATTGATTTCCTTATCCGGAGGAATAATATATAAATTATCGGGCTCCATTTCAACTTTATTCACCACTTCCTGCACTTTCATTGCCGTTACCTTCGCCAGCAATGAGGTTAGCATACTTTTATGGTCCGGGCTCAGATGTTGCACATAGATGAAAGCCATTCCGGTTTTAGAAGATAGATTCCTAAGGAGTTCAGTTACTGCTTCGAGTCCACCGGCAGAGGCCCCTATCGCAACAACAGGAAAAACAGAGCCGTTGCTCTCATTTTTTGCAGGAGTTTTTCTTTTAGTACTCGTTGATTTAGCTTTCATTATTTACCCTGCACATTTTAACAATTACTGTTACTCAGCTATTTTTAATACTGATCACTTTAAAATCCCATAGTTTTAAAAAGTGAAAATTTTTTTCCATTCCGGTCTGCATTTCTTCTGTTTTAATATTTCAGTAAAACTCATAAAGAAATGGAACGATCCATTTCATCTTAAACCGCCTCGCTAAATCAATGCCTTTTCGCATTGAATAGGCTTGATTTTGCATTCATCATAAGTTAGTATAAAAATAAGGATAATTTTGAAGTTTTCACTGCCGAAGCTAAATACTTCTTCCGTTTTTCTAATGTACTTACCGATATCTTGAAAAGATAAGCATTATTTTTCGAAATTAGCAGGTCATTTGCAAATAATATACACCAGATGTTAAATTTATCTGTTTTTCTGAAAATAATGGAAGGTGCAATCGATCCGTGATGTCTGAAAAGTAATAATACGTTCAGACGATGATATTTCAGAAGCATGAACCCGGGACAACTTACTTCCGCCCAATGTCTTTTAAATAGCAAAAAACAGGCCCTTCTTCAAATGATATGAAGAAGAACCCGTTATCAACCTATACAAAGAAATCTGTTCTTCCGCTCACTCACATTATAATTATTAATTACACTGTCCGAGCAAAAGCCAGATAATAACGAAAACCACTATGGTGCCCAAGCAACCACCCCCTAACTTCGTAGCTCCGTATCCTGCAATGAGTCCTTTAAATATGTTGTTCATTGAAAGTTTATGATTCTAAATGTATTTATACTTTTTCTGAAAAAACCAATTCCAAGTGCTCTTTTTAAATAAAAAAAGCAGAACGCTGGACTCACTCCGGCGCTCTGTTTACCATACAGAAATTACTTCGTATAACCCGTAAACTTTCTGTCAGCTTCTTCCATCGTAGTTTTTCCTTTTTCCACGATTTTATTAACACCATTTGCAGCGGACTCTACATGATTGGTCATCCCCTGAACATAACCGTTGAACTTATCAACCAATTCATCTTTCAGATCTGTTGTCTTTGATGCAATTTTCTTTCGTGTATTTGAACCTTTATCGGGTGCAAATAATATAGCGATTGTTGCTCCTGCAGCAGCGCCGGCCAATATGCCTAATACTATTTTTCCTGTGCTCATGTGTTTATAGTTTTAATTATTTTGTTAAATATTGAAGTACAAAGGTCGAAACATCTCCTAATTATGCATTACACAATTCAAAAAATTACTTATACAATTCACACATAATTTCGAAGGGCAAATGGATTTGAAAGTTGCATTAAAATGGTCTTAAGTGTTCAACTTAGCGGGTACCTTTTCAGCATATGCGGCCGGCACTATTTTACCTTCTTTCCACAATGCATAAGCATAAGTAAATTCTGCTCCATAAAAAACGATCATAGATGAATAGGAAACCCATAGCAAAATTAAGATGACCGATCCTGCAGCGCCATAACCGGAACCGGGATCTGCACTGCTGAAATATATACCTAATGTAAACTTACCCAGCTCGAATAACAATGCCGTAACAATGGACCCTATTCCTACATGACTCCATTTTATCTTGGCATCGGGAATTATTTTGAACATGAGCGCAAACAATCCGGCCAGAATACACAAGGATAAAACGGCATTAACAAATTGTAAAATAGTGAGCACGGTTTCTGAAAAATTACTCACCACCCAGCTGCTCAATGCGGCGATGGTGGCCGATATGACAAGGGAAACAATCAAAATAAAAGCTACAGAAATGATGAGTCCGAAAGAAAAAACCCGCTCCTTCACTAAACGTAGAAAACCGGCCTTCGTGACATCGTGCTTCACTCCCCAAATGCTGTTCAGGGATTTCTGAAACTCTACAAATACACCGGTGGCACCTATTAAAATCGTAAGGATTCCGATGATTGTTGCAAACATCGAATTTCTGGATTTGAATCCGTTGGCAATTATATCCTCCACCTGGTGCGCCGTATCCGCACCCAACGTGGATGTGATTTGCGATGCAATTCTTCCACTCACTGCATCTTGTCCAAAAAAATATCCGGCAATCGTTAATATAACCATCAACAATCCCGGCAATGAAAAAATTGCATAATAGGCGATAACGGCACTTTCTTTAAAAGGATCTTTCGCCCACCATTCCTTCAATGCGAGTTTAAACAGGTTAAGTATATTTTTAATTTTCACTTTTAACGTACTTCTAATTCATGCTTTTTTCAACTCCTTAAATAAATTCATGATTTGATTTTATCTTCTTCAATCCTCGTCAATCGAATAAACTACTGCCTATCCAATGAAAATGAGTTTTGAAAATTTCCCCTGACTTTAAGTGGCAAGTAAAAAAGTGGTGATCCATGCAATCAATCGCAAATACTTAAAATGCTACTGTATCCTCGATACCGTCAGGATCAACTTCCTTATCTGTTTTTTTGCCGGAGATTCCGGGGTCAGTGTCAAGGAGAGGTTCTCGTATAGCCCTTTCAGCAATTCGCTCATCTATCTCCTTTTTATTGATCTCCGCATCGCCCTCCTCCGGGTCCTGATCCTTTTGATTAGGATCTGACGGATGTGGTTTCTTTCTATTAAAATCTTCGTTTGTTTTCGGATCTGATTTATCTTCAACTTTTCGGTAGCTACTATCGCTATGATTTTTATACATTTTCCAGGTATGGTTTTAACAAAAGTATTGACCTGCAAAAATGACAAGTAAAAACGGAGTTCTTCTTACATAATTTTGGAAAAATGTTACAACATTCATAGCTTCTTAGCATGAATAAAAAAACATTTGCACCCTAATGTCCGTGATCTTCCCCGGTAAAGTTACAAACAATACTATACTAAGCAACCAATTTTATCAGATTGACAAACCTTAGAAAATGATTAAAAAACACAAAAGATGAATTACACTCTTCAAATCTCGTTGCTCATTCGTTGTACAGAGGCAATATAAATCAATGAAAATGTTTCATCTTTCATGTGTACAGCCAGTTCTGGTTTGAATTTCTCGGCTTCTTCGGTCAGGATAATCATTTTCTTATTGTTCTCTTCATTATTTCTATCCGTCTTCTGGATGCGAATCACTTCAATGAAGTCATCCATCCAAAGTCCGTAGCGATTCATAAAAGCCTGCTGCTCGGGATTTAATTTTTTTATGCTTTCAGGATCTATAGATTTTGCCAGACCTGATGTAGCCAATAGCACTGAGCCTGCTGTTAAACCTAAGTTCTGCAGGAAATTTCGTCTGGAGGTAGTTTCGTCAGTCATAGTCGTTGATGTTGTACTTTTCTTAGCATTCATTACAAATATAGCATTAATTTCAACCCAACCGGATTCTGTTTATCTGTTTACAATTAAACGTTGACGTATACTTCCATTCTCCCACCTCAGTTCCACCAGATAGAGACCATTCTCCAGGTTGCGGATGTCCGTGTATGGGCTTTCCGATGAAAAATGTTCTTCCTGTATTTGCTTACCATCCCTGCTATAAATATAAAGCACCGCGTTACTTATGAGTTTCTGATCCGATTGTAGGGTGAATCCATTCGATGTGGGATTAGGGTAAAGCGAGAATGTAGTTTGAGAAAGTTCGGGGAGATCTACCGAAAGCATCGTTTTTAAAATTGTACCACTTTCCCCGACAGCAAATCCGGTATTCCCTATGAAATGGACATAGAGTAATAAGTTTCCTGTTCCACTGGTTTGAGGAATCCAATTGCCACCACCATTTGTTGTTTGAAGAATTGTTCCATTGTCCCCAACGATAATTCCGTTTTGTGCATCGATGAAATAAACAGAGAAAAGCGTGTTAAAGGTTCCACTGATTTGTGAAGACCATGTCTGACCGCCATTGATGGTTTTCAAAATTTTTCCGGAAGCACCTACGGTATACCCGGTGTCTGTATCAATAAACTGTACAGAGCGAAGGAGGCTTGTTGTCCCGCTTGTTTGAGGAGACCATACATTACCACCATCTACCGTCTTGAGAATAGTACCTGTATTTCCTACGGCATACCCTGTATCCATGGCCGGGAAATGTACCCCCGACAACTGCTTGTAATTGCCATTGGTTTGTTGTGACCAGTTTTGCCCGCCATCCGTCGTTTTCAGAATAAGTTCTATACTCTGTGACCCTGACCCCCCCACCGCATAACCTGTATTGACATCAGTAAAAAACAAACAATTGAACTGGAGTGTGGTTCCGGATGAAAGCGTATCCCAGTTTTGCCCTCCATTCGTTGTCTTGATGATTGTGCCCAGATAACCCACCGCATAACCGGTATCCGGGGCAGGGAAATACACTTCGAAAAGATCGTTAGTAGTCCCGGAATTTTGAGAAATCCAATTCGCCCCACCGTTGGTAGTTTTTAGAATCACGCCACCGTTACCCGAACAATATCCTGTCATAGGATCTGTAAAAAATACGGATTGCAACATCGCTGAAGAACCACTTGCCTGGGGAATCCATTGCGCTTTGCCGGATATGGGAAGGAAGGAGAGGAGCAGAAAGAAATATGTACAATTCAACATTTTCAATGGATATAATTTTAAAGCGTGTAGTAGAATAGAATTCACAAATTTAAGCATTTTACCCGCCTATTTATTGCTTTCCAGACGGTAATGCTGCCCTATAAATGCAACTTCCTGCATGTAATCTGATTATAACACTTTTTTCTTGCGGGGTACTTTTAGATTCCCTAAATTTATTGCTGCAATTTAATCCTATCCTAAGCAATTAAATCACTCTTAATAAACATTCAAATACTATAGAATGAAGAACAAAATTACCACCACCATTTGCCTGTTGCTGCTTTCGGTAACTGCGCATTCGCAATCCTGGAATTTATCCGGTAATGCGGGTACCAATCCCACCACACAATTTATTGGAACTACCGATGCCAAGGCTTTGCGCTTTCGGACCAATAACAGTGTGCGGTTATCCATTACGAATTCGGGTAAACTCGGCTTTGGAACCGGCTCTGCCACACCTTCCGGTTGGTTTCACATCAAGGGGAAGAACAATGAATCACAATTGATCGTTGACGCTGCAGCAGGACAAACCAATGCCAATCCGTTGATTTTACTTCGCGGTAATGACGGCACGAACTATTTATCCATTCATAGTGATCATCCTACCAATAGTTTCTTTGGCTCGGGAGCGGGCCAATCCAATAATGCTTCCACACTTACTTCAGAGGGAAAATTTAACACCTTTATCGGTCGGGGAGCCGGCTTCAGTAATTCGTTTGGTGCGTATAATATAGCAGTAGGAGATCAGGCATTGCTTGCCAATGACAATGGTACCGGAAACACAGCTCTTGGTGCAGGAACATTAACTTCTAATGTAACCGGTAACGAAAATGTAGCGATTGGTTTTGCCGCATTAGGATCCAATCTTAATTCCGGTACTGTTGCTATAGGGGCCTATGCACTAAGTGCTAATACCACCAAATTAGGGAATGTAGCCATTGGATATAATGCGCTGCGAAACAATGGAACAGGTCAATCCGCTAGTTTTCATTCGCAATTAAATACCGCAATTGGTTATGAAGCCCAATATACCAATACACTGGGCGATGAAAACACATCGGTTGGCTATAGATCGCTTTATAGTAATACAACCGGCTTTTTTAATGTGGGCATGGGGCCCTATAGTCTTTATCATAATCAGACAGGCACAGATAATGTTGCTCTTGGAAGATACGCCGGATTTGGAGCTACCGGTATCAATTTCTCGTTATGCAATTTTCTTGGTTCCACCTCTTACCTTACCACATCAAGAACGAATGTTACTTTAATCGGATCGGCTATAGTAAATGCGCAGGCAACCGGTAACAATCAGTTGCTTCTTGGAAATACTTCACTTCAACAAATTCGCGCTCAGGTAACAGGGATAACGGCTTACTCCGATGCCCGATATAAGACCAATGTGAAAGAAGATGTGAAAGGGCTGGATTTCATTACGCGATTAAAACCGGTTTCATACAACGTCCGCCCTCTGGAACTTCATAAAATATGGGGCACACCGGACTCTCTGGTTAATCGCATCAACCATAGCGAAACGGAACAGGTACGCTACACCGGACTCATCGCTCAGGATGTGGAGAAAGCGATGAACGAGAGTGGCTATGCGTTCACGGGAATTGATATTCCGGCCAATGATAAAGAAACTTATGCTATCCGTTATACGGAGTTGATGATGCCTCTCATCAAAGCGGTGCAGGAGCAACAAAAGATGATTGAAGATTTAAAGAGCGAAAATAATGCGCTACAGCAGCGGCTCAGTACTCTGGAACATCAATCCGGACAAAAGAGTTTGAGCCCCGCACAGAACCAGGATAAATTTACCATTGCGCAGATTTATCCCAATCCTGCCTCCGATATGGCGGTAGTAGAGTTACAAGGTGAAAGAGCGTTTTCGCAGGCAGAAATTACGATTACTGATATGAAAGGAAAAATTCTTCTTTCTACACAAGTTATAAATATGAAATCCCATAAAATCGAAATTCCGATTGCGGGTCTGGCCGCGGGTATTTATACGCTCAGCTTAAAAGTAGATGGAATAGTGGCAGATACAAAGCAATTGGTGAAAGAATAGTTTTCATTTCAAAGCTATATAGATAATAATAAAAAGAGGTCGTCGCTATATAGTGACGACCTCCTGTTTTCGACACTTTTCTTTATGATATTTTTCAACACCATGGTTATGAAATAAATGTAATATTTATAGATGATTATTGGGTGTCTCAGCAACGAAAACAGGAAAGGATTTAAAATTGAAAGATTAAATTCAATTTACTGCGCTTTCCGAAAACTAATCTGCGACTCCGCGACTCCTTCCATTGAGCTCAGTAGCATTAGCGAAGTAGGCTGCGAGAAACTTTATATGTGGTTTTCTATTTGAAATAATCAGCTAATGGAAAAAATATTGTTGAAATTTTGGGTAAATAAAGATCTCGTCTTCAAAATTATTGTCAATTTTTACCACGGCACAAAGATCACTAAGGAATCACGGAGGACCTTTCATAAAAAAAGAAAAGATATAACTTATATACATTCTTTATCCCGAGGCTTCGGGACATCAATTCATTTGACTAAAGAATTTTATAAGCGGTGAGACATCTTTCCTGTTTTCGACACTTTTCTTGATGATTTATTTCAGCACTATGGTTATGGTACAAATGCCATATTTATATATGATTTTCGGGTGTCCCTTCGACGAGAACAGGAAAGAATAGTTTTCATTTCAAAGCTATATAGATAATAATAAAAAGAGGTCGTCGCTATACAGTGGCCACCTCCTTTTTCATTGCTCCTATTCCACTTTAACTTACAGAAACACCTATCAGCTTACCAATTCCAAAAGTGATGGCTGCAGCAGCCAATCCAAACAGGACTTGACGGAAACCGGAAAACCAAACATTTCTTCCCGTAAAGAGCGTAATGGCTGCACCAATCAGGAACAGGCCTACTGCACTGAGGGATACACTGAACAAAACGGCTTTCATTCCGTCAGTAAACATGAAAGGAAGCACAGGTATTACAGCGCCAATGGCAAATAAAATGAAAGAATAGACAGCAGCTTCCACGGCTGAGCCTTTCAACTCCTCTGCATTTATTCCCAGTTCTTCTTTTACTAAAATTTCATGCGCGAGACTCTTGTCACTCATGATATCTTTTGCCATTTGGTTCGCCTGTTCTTCAGGAATACCTTTTGCGATATAAATCAAAGCCAGTTCCTTCATTTCTCCTTCGGGATTCGTTTCCAGCTCTTCCATTTCTATCTGCATTTGATTTTCGTATAATTCCTGTGAACTCTTTACAGAAATCCACTCTCCGAGCGACATGGACAAAGAACCCGCAAGCAAACCGGCAAGGCCTGCTAGTAAAACGCCTTCTTGCGCCGCAGTGGCTCCGGCAATACCCATCACCAAACTAAAATTAGAAACCAGTCCATCATTGCCACCCAATACGGCAGCTCTGATCGCATTGCCTCCGACAGAACGATGCCTGCTCTCAAATTTTGATAGTTGAATGCCGGTTACCTTCTTCTCTTTCTCCAGAATCGACCGAAGTATTTTCACATGCGTCGTTTCAGTACCCGTTAAAGATTGATTGCTCTTTTGCTTCTGACTGATAATAGCAGTGGAAATACTTTTCTCGGTATCCATCAATGCCCCTAACACATAATCATACCCGAATATTTTTCCAATTGTATTCAACGTTTTCGCTCTCCATGAAGGAATCATCAGGTCCGTTAAACTCAGCTTCTCCTTTCGGGCAAATGCCTCCGCATGACTCCTTTCAATGGCACTCATTTGACGAAACACGTTGGCAATCGTTTCATCAGATTCCTTTTCGGCCAATTTCTGATAGAGATACGAAGCGTCGATTTCAGTTTGGATATTTTTGTTCTTCATCGGAATGAATATTTAATTTATAGCGCAATGATCCGGAGGCAACTTAAGAAGAATTAATTAAATGAGATCTAAAAACTATTTAACTAATAGCAACTGACTATCCACGATTCCCTCTACCCAATGCTTCACTTCCGGTTCTATCAATACATAGTCTCCGCTTAACAGGGTTTCCCGAACGCCTTTCTCGTTTTCGAAAACAGCATTCCCCGCTATGCAAATCAATAGTGCCGGAACTTTGGTCACATGCTCTTTGAGTTTTTCGTTGGCTAAAATTTGGATAGCTGTGGCATTACCCGTTTCACTTTTTAAAATAGAGACCGCTGAAACCGCCTTATCATTGGTGTGCATTTGTTTAATATTCATGTTAAATCTTTTTATTGGAATGTTCTGAAATTATTTCTAAAAATACTATATGTCCAGAAACCCCCTGATGATATTCGTCATACAGCTGCCCAATTGTCACATATACCTTTTTGTAAAATCAAGTAACAGATCATTGAAAATAATGTAGCTTTTACAATTTCCTATCGTAAAATCAATCTTTATAAAACGGCAAATTATTAAATAATACTATTTGAAATTGATTGACCGATACGTTTTCCTGTGATTGATTCATAAAACCAGCTTCCAGCTTAATATTTTTATTGATCACATAACCCAATGCCCCGTACAAGCGATTTCTGTCGAAGATGGGAGATTCCGCGTTCAAAAAGCCTTCATTATAGCCCGACAAATATAAAGTACCTGCTGACATGGTGTTGCGATTGAGAGGTATATTCACGGCAAGAAAATACCGGAAACGCATGCGAAAATCATCTTTAAAAATACGCTCTTCTACCCTGTAGCGGTGCTGAAGAAATACCCGACCAAATTGCTGACGGGTGATAAATTGCTGAAAGATTCTATGCTCGTCAATACCGGTTTTACTCTCTGTTCCGGGGATATAATTCTCGGTACGTATAAAACCATATCCCGCCAAAAGATTGTTATTGCTTTCACTAAGGTTATATCCAAGTCCGGTTCTTATTAGCAATTGCTGGAGATCCCCTTTGAAATCATAACTTCTGTATTGCACTTCATTGTGCCAGTTCCATTTTTTACTGAGCGACTGGTTTCCAAAATAAATGAGCCAGGTACCCGGCCCGGAGGGTTGTGCTGAAACGGAATATAGCATCGCATAAAATAAAATTACCGTCAAAGGAAGAATATTCAACAACTTGCTATTAAATTTCATAGATGTTTTAGTCTGCTAATTGTTGTATGAAGCTACAAATTTACGATCAATCACAATAAACAAACAAATTCTGAATAAGTTTAATCGCTCTTAATAGTTCCTGCTGATTGCCGGGCATTTAAACCATACTCACAATACTAATTTGATAGGCCGCAGATCTATTAAGATTATTAGGATTTGTTAGGATACATTGATTATCTATACCGTAAAGCAACTTAAGGGGGTTCTCGCAGAGTCGCGGAGTCGCAGAGGAGACGCAAAGACTTCTTCGCTAAAGCTTCGACGTCAGAAAAAACAATTCTATGCATATAGCAGATCAAATAATTTTTCTTTCGAACTAAAATATATTTAGGAGTCTGAAAATATCATACTCCATATCTCTTTTTCTCTGCGCCTCAGCGACTCCGCGCGACACCCATGAAATTTGATTCTCATAAAATATTTTAGCCTGCTATTTATTGTATGAAACCACAAATTTATGATCAGTCACAATAATAATTTGATGGGCCGCAGACTTGTCCTCCGTAGCTTACGCCGTCGCTTAAGCTTTGGCGCACACAGTTAGCGAAGGAGAGATTTGTTATGATTTATTAAAATACAGTTGAATCGAAATGATGAAAACTATTTTGAGTAAAGGTTTAATGATTACAGAAAAATCCTCTGTGAACCTCTGTGCCCCGTGTGCCTCTGTGCCTGCCGACCGAAGCTTACTCCGTCGCTAAAGCTTTGGCGCACACAGTTAGCGTAGGTGGGGTTAAAAATGAAATTTGATAGGAAAAATGTGATTTCGCTTTATCGGGTTGCAAATAGAATGGAGAAACGTGAAGTGATTTCTTAAGCAAAAAAGCCATCAACAGGTGAAAATTCTATTCCCTGCTGATGGCTTCTTGGTATTGAAATGCTATTTCTGAATAAGCAATCTTTTCTTCATCATTTCTTCCCCGTTATGAATAGTGATGATATACAGTCCGGTCTCCAATTGATTTACGGGAATCCTTTGAATAGTATTTCCATTGAGTTTAGCTGAGTAAACATTTTGTCCGTTCATGCTGATGATATTCAATGTAGCATTCATAAATTGCTCCGGCAGTTCTAATGTAATCAAATCCTTTGCAGGCTGTGGATAAATTTTGAACCCAATGTCATCCAATTTGCGGAGTGAAATGGGTGTTTCCGCTTCATCCATAACCATTGGTTTAGCTACAGAAGCATTGATGGTGAGCTCGGGTTTATTTGTGGTGGACTCTCTTGATCTGAAAACAAAACGGCTGTTATTTGTCACAATTGCTTCTCGTACCAACAAAGAAATTACCGTTATGCCGGAGGCTTTTAGTGCATTCAGTTGTTGCGTAATATCCCATTCATAATACTGGTTGGAAGTACCGGTGATGGTTACTGTAGCTATTGGGCTTCCCGATACAACAGGTTTATTAGTATAGGTAATTGCAGTTTCCAGCCACGAATTATCTGTTACAAAGTAGATCTCAACAGGAATGGAAGCGACATTTGTATTGTTCACTCGTCCGTATAATCTGACCGTTGCTGATGAAACATTAGTCGCAAAACCGGAAATATCAAATCGCAAATAGGATTCGAAGGAGCCGTTGTTCATTCCTTTTCTGGAGTAAAGTTGTGGTAATGTTCCATAATTGGAATTCGAATAGCTACCCCCACGCACATAACTGTCGGCAATCGGGTTCACCATGGTTGAAGGCTGTTGTATAAAGAAAGCTGCAGATGGAACAGGTTTTTTGGAAATGCCGGGCCCCTCATAATTTAAAGTAAGAATCTCCTGTCCACTGCGTTCAAAAAAGTCAACAGTAATGGCATGCTTACCTGCTAACAAACCGATCTGTCCGGAAGCTTCTGTGTTCGCATGCAAGCCATCATTGCTCACTACCAATGTTGATCCAATATACATTTTACTGCCATCATCCGATGAAGTATAAAAGGTATAGATTCCATCAGCAGGAATTTCAATATAACCATTAAAACTAAATCCGAAATTATCATTCTGTGTGCGCGGAGTTAAATCAAGATTCGAAACAATACCCGTTGAAACAGGAGTCAATGCAGCAAATGCGGGTAATGTACTCCATGTCCCGTGATAATACGCATAGTTCAATCCATTGACTGTTCCTGCAGGATTCTCAGGAGAACGCAAAGTAGTAGTAAATGTAGCCTTATAAGAAGTATTATTCACAGGTGTGGTTATAGATTGCGATTGAGCTCCTCCCTGCGACCAGTTGCTGAAAACATAATTTACCGAATTCAATACCTGAGGTGATGATGTTCCGATGGTTCTCAAGACGCCCTCTACGCCTGTCACTGTAAAAGGTGTAACGAACGGTTGTCCATCCAATGTAATTTCCAAACCTTGGGGAGTAGTATTAAATGTCATGGTAGAGGTGTTGGGGAGGATGTCGGTGTAGGTGGTATCTTTTGCACCTTGCAGGTCGGTCACCACTAAATACAATCTATAGTAAACGTTCGCTGCTGTTTCGCCGATATCAGGAATAGCAAAAGATCCGCTTGTAACTCCATCAGTGGCCGTAGGTCCGGGATGTGTATGAATATCGTGATGAAAGATCACATACCATTCAAAGGCACTTGCTCCCAGCACTCCATTTTCCGGATCATTCCCGCTCCCGCTGAAACTGATAGATGTTCCTGCAGTGTAGGTAGTGCCTGAGGTGGGTGTTTGAATCGTAGCTGTCGGAAATTGATTGACCGCCGACACTGTTAACGATGCTCCGTTACTGGTAGTTGTTCCTGCACTATTTGTGATCACTACTGTATACGTTCCGCCATCAGCGGTAGAAGCAGTAGCAATGGTATAGGTAGACCCTGTCGCGCCATTAATGCTTGTTCCATTCTTCCTCCATTGAAAGGTAAATGGACTTGATCCGGAAACAGCCACCGAAAATGAAGCGGAATTGCCCTGAGCAACAGTAGTGGATTGAGGTTGAGTCGTGATGACCGGAGAAGTGCCGGAAGCATATACAATCTTATTCAGACTGCTACTTGACCGTGATAGAAAATACAGATTTCCGTCCGTACCTGTTATCAATCCTACAGGATTTCCTCCGATATTGCTTGCAAAATTTGAACGTGTGGCAGTATTCCCTGAAATAGATAGCCTGTCGATCCAATTGCTGCAATAATCAATATAAAAATAATTTCCGGTATACGTAGCAGGATAATTGGTAGCAGAAGGATTAAAGAACGCACCTCCTGTAATCGCACAACCCTGACCTCCTCCGGATCCATGTGCATAACTATACACCGGATTTGCATACGCACTATTTGAACTCGTACCTTCTGCTGCAGGCCATCCGAAATTCAATCCTCCTGATGTAGCATTGTTAATTTCCTCCCAGGTGTTTTGTCCGACATCATTCACAAATAATTTACCTGTTCCGGGTTGAAAAGTCAAGGTGTAAGGATTTCGTAATCCATAAGACCATACACTTCTACGCTGAACAGAACCTGTACTGTAAGGGTTTCCTGCAGCAGGGGTACCATCTGTATTCAATCGCAGTATTTTTCCGTGATAGGTATCGAGATTCTGTGCATTGGCAGAATTTGCATTCTCACCAATTCCCACATACAACTTTCCATCCGGACCAAACTGCATCGTTCCTCCGTTGTGATTGGTTGCACTGGTTAACGGATCAAGATTTAAGAGTACTACTTCACTCCCGGCAACGGCTACATCTCCATTTGCCGTAAAACGACTAATGCGATTATTGGCTCCCGAAGAAACAGTATAGTAAAGATAGATGTATTGATTGGTGGCAAATGCAGGATCGAATGCAATGCCCAGTAAACCTCTCTCGCCCGAAGAATTTACACTTAATGTAACGAAGGATTGGCTTAGCATACTTCCGTTCTTAAATATGCGTAAGGTACCGTTTTGTCTGGCAATAAAAATACGTCCATCAGGTGCAGCGGTCATCACGGTTGGATTTGAAAGTCCTGTAGCGACTTGTACTTCTGTAAATCCCGAAGGATAGGTTTGTGCATTAGCCCGGAAGTCTGATAGTGACAGGAAAAATATGCAGCTAAATAATAACAAGGAAGGGAAATTCATATTTCGATTTCCAAGATGGGCTCGATCGGGTGATTTGGTCCGCGATGAGCTTGTGGTAAATGTGTGTTTCATGCTAATGTGTTTTGATTGTTGTGGTTTGGATTGGTAAATTATTTCGCTGAAAATCCCAATAGCCTTCTATAGCTATTAGAAGCCTCTAAAATTGACACGACATGATATCGTTACCCATTGGGTATATTTCATGCGCTTCAAGCGAAGCTAAAGGTGGATGGATTCAAAATGAAAATCATTATACAATTAAAAGTATGTGTTACATTATTCACACCATTTAGAACAAAATCCGCTTTGAGTTGATTAAAATGAAAAATACAATGTAGATCGAAACAAAAACCAAAATGGTAAAATGCAATTTTAACAAAAGACGAATATCGTACATACAGACTCGAACAATATAAATAATAAGAATGAAATGAAAATAGAGATTCATCTCCTTCATCTTTTATCAAATAAAAAGTGGAGCCGATCTACACCGACTCCACTTTAAATTCCTCTTGAAAAGAGAAACGTATGCTATTAATTATCGTCTTTCTTTGACTTAGTGGTCACATTCATATCTCTCACACAAAGATACTTTCCATCGCGCTTTTCGAAATAAGACATGTAATACCCTTTGCTAGTGGCATCACCTGCCGCATTGAGCTCTGTCCATGAACCAATTTCCACAGCCATGTTACCCGCGGCAAACAGGTCAACCACTTTATAAACATTCACGCTATTGGTGGTGTCTTTTTCCATGCGTGCTTTTGTACTATCTCTGATAGCTGCTTTACCCATCGTCGGTTCATTGTTGCGACCATAACTGTTGGCATCATCGCTGTAGTAGGCTACAACTCCATCGGCATCCTTCGCCTTCTCTGCGGCTGCGTACGCATCTTCCATGGCCTGGATTTCAACTTTGAGTTTATCCATGTCCAATGCAGCCTCTTTTGGTGCTTCTGCAGGCTGTGAACAAGAAGTAAAGAGAAGGGCAAGTGCTCCGAAGAGGGTGGTGAGATTAAATTTCATTTTCATCATAGGTTTAGTATTGTTTGAATAGGTTGAATGCGAAAGATAGACAAAATTGAAACACCTATTCAAACTTTAGCTAAAGAAGTTTAAACACTTCAATTCCATTGAGAAGTACGGGATTAATTTAAATCGGAAACACCTTATGATTGCAAAACATACAAAGTTTATCCAAGATCACTCCTGACTGCCCATCGCAATTTCGCCGATTTCGCTCTGGGATTGCTATGACATTCGGCTGCAGAGGGTCGTATAGGTTCCGCGGTAATTTCACTGTAGATCCCTTCACGGAGGAAATGCTGAAAGGACTTCTTTACGCGGCGGTCTTCTCCTGAATGAAAGGTAAGCAGGGCGACTCTGCCACCGGGAGCGAGGGCAAAAGGAATCTTTTCCAGGAATTTCTCCAACACGCCAAATTCATCATTCACTGCAATGCGTAATGCCTGAAAACAGCGCTGACAAGATTTCTTCACTACCTCTTTTCGATCTGCTTCGGGAAGAAACGAAAGTGCTTTCTCTATCACTTCTTTTAACTTAAAAGTGGTGGAGATGATTCCTCCTTTCGAGCGGAATGTCACGATAGCGTGAGCGATTGGCGTTGCATGGGGTTCATCAGCATTTTCCTGAAAGATGGCTTCCAATTCATCTACAGAAATAGTTTTTAAAAGTGTTGCTGCTGATTTTCCACTCTTCGGATTCAATCTCAGATCCAGTGGTCCATCTACTTTGAATGAAAAACCTCTGTCCGGATTATCAATCTGCATAGAGGAGACACCCAAATCCGCCAATATAAAATTTAGTAGACCTGATTCCGCTGTCAACTGATCAATCCCTGAAAAATTCATTTTCTTAATTACAATCACATCGGGGCCAAAGCCCAATGCCGCCAAACGGTCACGTGTCTTTGGTAATTCTATCGGATCAACATCCATCGCATACAGACGTCCGCCGGGCAGGAGACATTTCAACATCTCTAAACTATGCCCGCCATAACCCAGTGTGGCATCGAGGCCAATTTGGCCGGGAGTAATTTGCAGTACTTCCAAAATCTCGTCTACACAAATTGAACGGTGAGTTCCTGCAGGTGTACGACCTTGCTGTAAGACTTTCGCTACATCTTCCGCATACTGCTCCGGCTGTAACTCCTTGTACTTCTCCTTAAAGGATTTGGGGTGCGTGCCCTTGTAACGCTCGCGGCGAACACGTTTTGGGTCCTGATCATCCATGCTGTAAAGTTACAGTATTATCCATCCGGCTCCAACTTAAGCCCTGCAACTAAGGAAAAATACAAAATGCTGCCAAACTATATGAAGCCACAACAGATACAATTGAAACAACATTGCAATATAGGCTTCCTCTTTTGTGAAAGCGATTACATTTAAAATAGTATACTACATTCGTATGATTATTCTCTAACGCACAAGCACATCCTAAAATTACCCGTCTCCCCAACGAGCTATTATTTCACAGGAGGAGGAGCGTCGGCAAATTTTTTAAACTTACCGATCAGCTTACCAATAACCAACAATAGTGGGAAAACAAATTTCTTCACCGGCTTGGGAATAGTAAGCATATCCATTTCTGCTTTATACCGTTAATAAGAATGCTCCATCAAATGGATTGGGCTTATCATCATTAGCCTCATTGCATGAACGGTAGAGTTGACGTATAAAATATTCATAATTATGAGAAGGTTTTACATGTCCGGCATAATGAAGCAAGTCATCACCCTCATTCCAAAACTGATGTGCCTCACCCGGTAAAAAAATGTATTCCTCACCCGGTAGAAGTGAAAACTCTTTCGTCAACGTCTTAATACGCATCTTTCCCTTGATGACTTTCACCATCTCTTCCTGCTTAAAATGAACATGCATGGGTGGACCAATACCCGGCTCCTCCATGCCTTCAAAAGTAGTAATTGTGCCCTTAGATTCAATCGATGATCCTGTGATGATTAGCGTCTCTCCGTTTTTATTGATTTTAAGTATTTCTTTATTCATATCAATTTGATTAAAATAAATTTCCTTAATAATTAACTTGTAAATATCAACCGGCTGTTTGAAATTCCACCTCCCAATGGAAGGACAATTTATTTTCCGCATTCCCAACCTTCCCCCTATAAATGCCATGGGCAGATAGGCAAAACCGAGATCTACAACAGTAAACCAGAGCGGAGACGGGAGCATCATTACATTCGCAATACCTCCCGCGAGAAAAACAAAACCTATCGCCAGTGCAAACTTCGCTTTATGCGTTGCCGCGATGAGGGCTGCGAGAAAGGCCCCGGCTAGCGTTCCAAGAGCATGCGCCAGAAAAGGCATAATGAAATGCTTCGCTTCAAATAAATGCATGGAAGCTTTTAATCCTTCTTCAGTAGTGACATCCGCTCCAGCGGGCGGAGGAATGACAGAGCCGCTGATCATAATGATAGACATATTCACAATACTACCACCGATAAGTCCGGCCAGGACAGCCAGAACATTTTTAAGAATAGGATTCATCCTGTATATTTTTTAGAGATACTTGTTCCAATGAATTTTATCTTTTAAGTTTATAAAAACGATATAAGGAAAATTTAATCGATTAATATTTTCCCGGTGAGCAAACCACTACTTTTAGTAACCGCATAAAAATAAACACCCGTAGGTAAATCCAACTGTAACTTTGTTGAAGCGGCAGTGAGTTGTACTTCCAGACATTTCTGACCGATCGGATTTATAATTGTTAGGAGAGTACTCTCTTTGAAGTCAGCAATGTCAATCGTAACATTTCCGTTGGAAGGATTTGGGTAAAATTGATCATTTTATTTTCTTCCTCCGGATTGTTTATCGCTGTCAGACCTGAATACTCTATCAGATCCCCATAGGGCAAACCACCTGTAGGAAAACTTCCATCGTAAATTTTTGTATAGACACCGGAGGAAAGGGTATAAGAAAATATCGCTCCTAAATTATTTACTCCGCCATTCAAGGTCATGCCATAGAGTTTACCGTCGCTGGCCATCATCACATTACCGAAGGGAGTACATCCTGTTGCTACTGCGAAATCATGTAACTTTATAAAAGTACCGGACGATGGGTTAAAACTAAATATTACTCCTTTGTTATTTGTTCCGCCCTGCGAAGTATTTCCATAAAAAACTCCCGCATTCTCCATCACTGTTCCCATGGGTGCTGAACCGTTGACTCCATCAAAATTATGGAGCACACTATGCCCATTAGTAGCAGTATTAAAACTGAACAGGACTCCATTACCCGTAGTGCCGCCTCCAAAAGCCATTCCGTATAGCAAACCATTCGCACCCTGCATAAGATTTCCAAAAGGGCTAAACCCGGTGGTAAAATTGAAATCGTGAACGATGGCATAAGTACTTGTAGAAATATCATAGCTAAAAATCACTCCGGCTCCTCCTTGTCCGCCGGTAGTGGTCATTCCGTATAATTTACCATTGGCGGCTTGCATGACCGTTCCATTTGGAAGTTGGCCTGTGGGACCGTCAAACTCATGCAACTTGGTGTATTGACTTGTGGAGAGATCAAAGCTATAGAGAACACCTTTGTTAAATGTCCCGCCGTTATTGGTTAATCCATACAGCTTATTGTTGGTCGCCTTGATCACCGTTCCACGCGGGTAATACCCGGATAAGGAATCCATGCTGTATAACATCGTATACACATTGGTTGCAGGATTATAACTGAAAATATCTCCCAGTGCATTCAGCCCACCGGAAACCGAATTGCCATAGATTAAGGTACTGCTTACCGGCAATAAATTACTTTGCATACTCCCGCCTGCAGCACCTCCCATGCAAACGTACTCATTGGCAAAGCCGGTGCCATCTCCATTAATTTTAATAATACCACCGATGCCAAAGCTTCCACCCACAGACAATGTGCCCCAGAGTTCAGGGATTTGGGCAGGAGCGATGGAGGAGAATAGTAAAAGGAAGTAAATAGTTAAAAATCGTTTGTACTTCATATGATTTAGTTTTGATGAAGTAAAACTAAAATAAAATTAGATCATGTGCAAATCGCACATTCTCTTATTAGCTACGGCAGACGTAAATTAATCCATCTTAAAATGCCTGAGTATTCTTAATGCTCTCAAAGTATTCCATCTGCTTGGTTTACCTGCCTCTTCCATTTTGAAATGAACCTGACCCGCATGAGCCGCCTGCATATTCCAGGTACCCCGTTTATTTCGCTTACTTAAGAGCACATTGATGGCGGGTTCCATTCGGCTGTCCCATTTAACTCCTGCAAATTGAAAATAATCCAATGCCCGCAGAATATCGTACTTCCACCTGCAGGGATAGGTGAACTTCAAAAAGTCATTACTAATAATTTTCCCCGTGCGGTCAGACAAAAACAGCCTGTGCTGCAGGATAAATTCAATTGCACTATTTATTGCTTGTTGGATGTGAACTGACTGATATCTGTTCCCTGCTTTTTGAAATGTCGTAAATCCCTCCAGTACGGACAGTGAACTATGCAGGGAGCTGTGCACGCCCACTCCTCGTTGATCTGCAGTTGAAACCTCCATCCGGCATTCTTTCATTTAAAATACTATCCACAACGGTATGTAATTTCTTTTCATGTGTTTTGAAATAGGAAGCATAATTTAAAAACATCCCGTTTACACACACATCACTGTAGAAAGAAGTGGATGGGCCCAATCTTATTCCGCCGTCACCGGCCCTACTGGTTTTTAAAACCAATTCAATCGTCTCATGTACTATTTTATTATCGGCACGCAGATTCAAATTGCGAAGGTCAAGCAATGTATAATGTGTAGATATCCATTTGGGCTGATAAAAACTATAGCCCCAATGACTATTTGCATTTCGTCGGGATAAAACTCCTTTCCCCATCCTTCCACCGCAATTTTGGTCTGTAGTTTCTTATTATCAAAGCCCAGCAAATCCCTCCAGACCTGATATTGAATAGAGACGTCACCTTCGAGCAACCAGTCAAGGATGGGGTCAGTGTTCATATCATCATTAAAGGTGCATTTGGCACCATTTATTTCCGTAAATTACTTTTTTGTAAAGGCTATTTTTTCCATCTTTCAAGATTGGGAATAGGCCGCGTTCCCAACCAGCAAAGAAAACCGTTGATTCCACTTTTTCCATTTCCTGTATACAAAACTTCTGCATTTTTTCAGGAGTGTCTATTTCAGGTGGAGTCAGAAATTTTCCGTTTTCAAAGCACATGGAACAATACTTCTTACTAACTGATCCGTCTTTTTCAGTGCCACCTCCTTTTTTATCCTTCTTTAAGGGAAAACCACAGCTTTGACATAATTTGTATTCTTTCATGGTTTTGGATCTTTAGTAATTGCTTTTTACAATAACAATCTATGAACAAAGATGTATCTTGAAGGTTGAGTGGTATGATATTTTCAATTCAAATTTAAGAAATTTACACAAGAGGCCATCAGGCCCTTCATCATTAATCACACCCTCACCAATCCCCTAAACCCTCTCGCCGCATAATAAGATTGTGCACCATTGTGATACACGAAGACATGGCCATAACGGTAATCCGCGAAGAGTGCTCCGCCGAGTTTTCTGATAGCTGCAGGTGTTTGAATCCAGCTCGACGTTTTCCTATCAAAAGGTCCAAGTTGTTGCAAGGTCCGGTATTGTTCTTCTGATAATAGTTCGATGCCCATTTCAGCAGCCATATCCATCGCCGTGTTTTGTGGGGGATGCTCCCTCCTCGACTCCAACCCTTCCCGGTCGAAGCAGTACTTCTGCGGCCTGCCGGACTTTCAGAGGAGCAATCAAAAAGAGATACTCCCCGGTCTTCTTATCGAAGCCGACTACATCCGGCTCGCCCCTGTTCTTTCCATCTCCTGCAATGACCAAAGTTTGGAGCCCGATGCTTCCAGCGCGGTTTGTACTTTTAGCCCATTCTATTCCTTTATGTCGATGAGGTTTTTCTCAAAACGAACTTTCAATTTTTCAAAAAAGCTCGTTTCTTGTTGAAGGGGATATTTGCTTTTTTGTTTCCCATAGACGTAATTGAAATTATTATTTTGGTTAATGAATGGACCTATCCTTTGCTTCTAACCACTAACGGTAGTTACTTTTCCTGTAGTGCAGGAGGAGCTGATTTCAGTATCCATAACGGACCAACGAATTTAATCAATTAAAAACATTTATTTATACCCATTTCATCTCTTCATTGAAAATATCTTTAATATTGTATGTGAAATTAGTGTATATTGCAATAACAATCTCTGCTCCAATGGAACATCCTTATCCAACAAAAACCCCCCTCTATGAACCGATTGTTTACCCTGCTTCTCTCTCTTCTCTTGGCATCGACTACCAGCGCGCAGCTGATTACAATTTCCTGAAACGAAACCAACTGCCTGCAATCGGTGATACCGTTCATTATGGAATGCAATTCTTTGGCTTTGATCCCAACGGCACCGGTCCGGTGACGAATAAACTATGGGATCAATCGGAGGGTTATTCTCACCGGAACATCCTATGATTTTGGCTATGTCGATCCGCAACAATTCCGGCTAACCCCGGAAAGGATTCATTCCCTGCTGCGTCTATCGCGTGGAGAAAGTGGTGCTCCCGGCTATTTTTATTATCAAAATACGCCTACTGAAGTCAATCGTTTGGGCTGTTTAGCAGTGCTACTAATTTCGGGATTTATGAGAATGGCACTGTTGCTAAAGAGTTTCAGTTTCCATCACCTCCGGACAAACTTTTAATTCTACCGCTACCGGTCGCTATTCTCCCTTAATGTGGGTGAAGATTCCGTAAAAATTGAATCGGGCAACGTTACTATCAATGCGGATATGCAGGGTACCCAATAATCCTTCCCACCGGTAATTTACAAATGTATTGCGTGTGCGTGTAGTAGAGAATTTTCATATTAAGGTCTATCTGATCGGCATACCCATTATCGATTATCTGATAGAAGATGATTATGTCTATTGCTTAGATTCCATTCAACAACCGCTTCTTATTTCAGGTTACACAGTAGATGGAACCGGAACCTCAAGTTCCCGCTACCAACCCATTTCTACTCCAACAGAATGGCAGAGAATAGTGCAGAAACCATCGATTTCTTCAATCCCTCTTTGGGAATATTCTGTTTCCTCCACCGACATGAGTGCGGCATCTTTAGCTTTATTGAGTGACGGATGTAAAAGGCAAAAATTGTTTTTTCACAAGCTCTTCTCCTGGTACATTAACAGTCGATAATATCACCTCACAACCGAAAGGAATGTATTTTTGTGAAAATTAGCAATGGGGTGAACAGCATTGTAAAAGATAGTTGTTCAATAGTTTCTCCGTGAAAGGGGAAGATGGTTTTCTTTGAAAGTAAGAATACTCTTTCATTAAAAATGAATTAAACCTACTGTCCCCTTCGCCATAATTTTCTACCTTTTAATGATCAGAATAGTCCTGGATAGGAATGTTTCGGGCCTTTCCGATCATGACTTCCGCACATCTCTTAAAGTACTCCCCATCTCTCCCCATTAATAATACAAAGTTGTACCCCAATGGACAGCCAGCGAAAAGTGAGAACTATTTTATCATTGATGACGAAGAGGAAATTAAGAACCTTACTGTAAAAATTGTTAGTCTGGAAGGATATACAGTTGTGCAAGGCTTTGACCGCAAAACGCTCTGGAAGAAACTGGAACAGGGTAACATTGATGTGGTCCTTTTGCGATGAATACCGGTAATCAATGGCAATGACATCTCTCAAAAAGATGAAGGAAACCTATCCAATGCTGGAAATTATTTTACGATGCTTATGTTAATATCCTGATGGGTCAAGCCATAAGAACGGACTTTTGATTATATTACAAAAGGAGATGATAACAATAATCATCCTTTCCCTACATCGCGCCATTGGAAAAGTAAATTGTAAGGCGGGTGCAGCAATTCCCGGAAAAAGCAGTTGGGTGGAACACTCCTTTGATAAAATAACAGTTAAATCTAAACTTACAGAAAGCCATTGATCTGGCTGAGGTAGCACCAACAGCTACCACTGTTTTATTGACGGGGAGAAACCGGTACCGGAAAGGAGTCTTCGCATAGGCTATTCCATCAGGAAAGTACGAGAAGTAAAAATAATTTTTGTGGCGATCAATTGTTCTGCATTCAGCAAAGAATTACTCGAGAGGGAAATGTTCGGAGATAAAGCCGGAGTGCATTTACAGGGGCAACCAGGGACCAGAAAGGCCTCTTTGAAGAAGCCATCCACGGAACAATCTTCCTGATGAAATCGGAGAAATGGCTGCGGACTACAAAAGGAAATTATTACGTGTTATTGAAACAGGTGAATTATTCGGGTAGGAGATAGTAATCTACCCGTGTGAATGTTCGTATCATTGCGCACCAACAGAGATTTACAAAAAGAAAATGGAGTCAGCGAGACATTTCCAGATCAACCTTCCCAGAGAAAAAGATCTGTTCTACCGCATCTCCACAAATTCATTTACCACCACTGCGTGATAGGATAGTTGGACATTGAACCCCTGGCCATTCACTTTATGCATACTTTGCCCTTAAAACAAAAAAAGGTGTCGTGTATTGCGCCGGAAATTTATTGAAGCCTTAAAACATCATCCCTGAAAGGGAATATCCGTGAACTGAAAAGTGTATTGTGAGCGCAGAGGAATGTTACAACCGTTGTTGCAGAGTTAAAACCGAGAGTCTGGGCCCCTTTGAACTTAAAATAAGTAGTCCCTCTTCCGGGAATGGTAAGTACTTTCAGCTTTCGACTTAGCCAGTGCCGAAAAAAATTCACATTCAAAAGTATTGAATTATACCAACGGCAATAAAACCAAGGCGGCTGAACTTTGAACATTGCCCCACAACCCTCTACCGGAAGCTTAGAGTACACTAGAATAGTCCTCACTTTCAAAACG